>CAZJKJ010000044.1:3382-28896 GCA_964546435.1 uncultured Cellvibrionaceae bacterium | reverse complement strand
CGGGGTCGGTGTGCTAGGGTCTGTCGACGTTTATACTTTGACTTCGAGCGATCGAACTCCCATGAAATCCTTGTTGTCCGCTGCGGCTCTTTGGTGTGGTCTGGGATGTGGTCTTGTTACCACACTCATCGCCTGTGCGGTCGTCGAGCAGGCGCCGCCGGTGAGTGCGCTGCATGGCCAGTGGGCCAATACCACCGAAGGCAATCTCATCGGGATTCGTCTGGACGCCGATAATAATTGCGAGCTTTTCGTCGAACGGTTTTTACAGCCCCGAACCGAACGCGGTTGCCGGTTTGAGCTTCTGGAAGGCACCGGGCGCTATCTGGTTTTTCTCAAAGACAAACACGGGCTGTGTGGCAATGACGCCAACTATGAATTCGACTTCGACGCCGAGGTGCCACAGCTGCGTTTTCACATAGGCGGCAGCACGGTCGTTATGTATAAGGATGTCATTGATCCCTGACTCCGATTTCCAACCCCATCCGGGCGGGGATACACACTCCGGAGGCGGATTACCGGGCAAGACTTTTAACTAACCGGTTTCCAGCACGGCAGCGTTTCAGACATCCGAACTATTTCTACTATGTTGCGATACCTGGTCATGCATCTCCCTTTTCGCAGCGCGCCGCCTTTCTGGGTCGGCGTCCTGTTCAGTGGCTGGCTCGGTTTGCAGTGTCTTGGGGCTGGCGCCGAAGAATTGCGCTTCAAACGGTTGATGGATGAGTCTTCCGGCATGGCCAGCACCATCGGCGCCACTACCGGGATCATCCAGGACCAGTGGGGATTTATCTGGATCGCTGGTGAAAACGGCATCCTGCGTTACGACGGTGTCACCACCAAACGCTATGCCCACGCCCCTCACGCCATCAGTCTCAACAGCAATTACGTCCGGCATCTGGTACTCGATCACGATGGCGTGCTCTGGGCCGGCACCGACCTCGGCCTGTGCTGGCTCGATCATAAAATAGATAATTTCCGCTGCTTTGTGCATGACCCCGGCGACCCGGCCAGCCTCACCGGCAATACCATCAGCGCCCTGGCACTGCACGATGACAACCGCCTGTTTGTCGGCACCAATAACGGTGTGAATATTCTCAACGCCGACCGCTCCCGTTTCACCAGTCTTTTCGACGTCCTGCCCAACGGCGACCCCCATCCCCTGAGCCAGGTCTCCGCCCTGCTCCTCGATGGCGATACCCTCTGGATAGGAACGCGCGATGCCGGGTTCAGCATGTACGACCTGCAGATGCAGACCCTGCGGTCGTTTCCCTATCTCGAAGGCAAATGGCGCAGTGTGCAGTTTCCTCACGTGCGCCATTTCATGATCGATCATCAACAGCGGCTCTGGATTGCAACTTACGGCGGCGGTGTGACGCGCTTTGATCCCGCCGAAGATGTCTTCACGCATTACCGGCAAAATCCGCAATCGAATAAAAGTCTGGCCAGTGATGTGGTCTGGCAGGTGTATCAGGATTCCTCCAACGATATCTGGGTCGCCACCGACGGGGGTGGCCTTGCCCGTTACGACGAGCGCACGGATAACTTCACCGTTTTTCGGCACAATCCCTACAACCTCAACAGCCTGTCATCGGACCAGATCCGCATGGTGTACGAGGACCGGCATAAAAATCTCTGGATCGGCAATTTCCCTGCCGGCATTAGTTTTCTGGACCGCGCCGCCCAGGTATTTACCACCTGGTCCTACCAGCCCGATAATCCCAACAGCTTGAGCGAATCGGCCATTCTCAGTCTGCTCGAGGACAGTGAAGGCGTGATCTGGATAGGCACCGAAAACGGACTCAACAGCTACGATCCGCGCACGCAGAAATTCCAGCGTTACATGCCCAACCTTCTCGATGAAACCTCCCTGCAAACCCGACCGATACTCTGCCTTGAAGAAGATCCCACCGGCGACATCTGGGCGGGCACCTGGTCCGGGGGGCTGTATCGACTCAATAAAAAAACCGGTGCTTTCCGGCGCTACGCGGCGGATTCTGAAGACAGCGGCGTGGAAACCAATTTCGTCTGGAAAGTATTGCGCGATCGCAGCGGGCAGATATGGATGGGGGGTGAAGGTGGCGGCCTCACTTTGTATGACCGGCAGAATGATCGCTTCATACCTTACATGACGGCCGATGGCTCACCGGCATCGCTGTCTTCAGACACCATTTTCAATCTGCTGGAAGACAGCGGGGGCAACCTCTGGGTCGGCACCGAAGATGGTCTGGACCGGATCAACCGCAAAACCGGAAAAGTGCGACGGTTCCAGAGTCGCATTACCGCGAGCAAAAGCGGCAACCGCAAAATCAAAACCGTGCGCTTTCGGGAGATTATCGAAGACCCCCTCGGACAGATCTGGATCGGCAGTCAGAATGACGGACTGTTTGTTTACAACAAGTCGACCGGCCATATCCGGCAAATCGGCATGGATCAGGGGCTGCCGGGAAATTCGGTCTACAGCATGGCGGTCGACACGTTTCACAAGGTCTGGATCGCCACCACCGATGGCGTCGCCTATATGGACCCGGCCGACCTGGACAACCTGCAGGTCATTACCCGCAAACACGGGCTGGCCGGTAATAATCACAATCGCGATGCGACTATGGTGGATACACAGGGGCGCGTCTATCTCGGCAGCACCAAAGGCGTCACAATTTTTTCTCCCGAGGATCTGAATTTCAAACCTCAGTCGATTCCCCTGTTGATCAAGGATTTTCTGGTTCTCAACGAATCCATGTTGCCGGGGCAACCGGGCAGCCCCCTGAAAAAAACCATTCTCGATACCAGTGAACTAACGCTCAACCACAGTCATTCGATGATCACGTTTGAATTTGTCGCGTTGAATTATCAGGCGACTGCCGGTACTGAATATGCCTATCAGATGGAAGGGTTTGACAGCGACTGGCGATACGTCGGCTCCAACCGGTTCGCGACCTACACCAATCTGCCCCAGGGCGAATATATCTTCAAGGTCAAGGCGCGGGTCGACGGGAAAAACTGGCTGAAGAATTCCCCCGTGATAAAACTTAAAATCAGTCCGCCGCCCTGGCTGACCTGGTGGGCGTATTGTCTGTACGGGCTGGCGCTGTTCACTCTGGTGGCATTTCTGGTGCGCATTCAATACCGCAAGCTGGAGCTGGAAAGTGAAAAGGCGCTGAATGCGGAGCTGATCCGGCTGAACACGATCAAGGACGCCTTTCTGGCCAATACCTCTCATGAATTGCGCACACCGCTGAACGGCATTATCGGCATTGCAGAATCCGTGGTGGAAGAGGCTTCTGCGGTGTTAAGCAGCAGCCTGCGGTACAAACTCCAGTTAATTGCAAACAGCGGTAAACGGCTCGCCAACCTGATCAACGACATTCTTGATTACACCAAGCTCGGCAAGAACAAATTACAGATATTTCCGAAGCCGGTTAATTTGAAATGTCTCACCAACGATGTATTTGAATTGCTGAATCCCCTGGCCGACGCCAAGGGGATCCAGCTGTGCAACATCATTCAGGACGGATTGCCGCTGGTCTATGCCGACGAAAACCGCCTGCAGCAGATATTGCTCAACCTGATCGGCAATGCCATCAAATATACCCACAAGGGGTCGGTATTTGTTTCGGCTCGACGCCTTCACGGGCATCTGGATGTGGAAGTCGCCGACACCGGGATCGGCATACCTGAAGACCAGCAGGATTCGATTTTCGAGGCGTTTCAGCAACTGGAAAGCTCCGACGCGCGCAGCAACAGCGGCACCGGCCTGGGACTGGCCGTCACCAAAGAATTGGTGGAGTTGCATGGCGGGCAGATTTCGGTGGAGTCGAAAGTCCACAAAGGCTCCCGCTTCCGCTTCACCATTCCGGTTTGCAGTGATGTCAGCGAGCCGCTGCATACACCCCATGTGAGCACCATCAACCCGCACCGGAAGCGGCCGGCAAAAATCAAAACCCTGCAATCGCCGGCGATCGATGGCACCAGCGTCGGCAAGATTCCCATTGGCGAGCCGCCCCCCAACGCCGCCGGTTACACCATCATGATTGTCGATGACGACCCCATCAACCGCATGGTTCTGGGCAGTATTCTGCAACTGCATCACTACACCATCATCGAAGCCGCCGACGGACTCGAGGCGCTGGACTTCTTGAATTCCCGAATGGTGGATATCGTGATTCTGGACATCATGATGCCGAAAATGTCCGGCTTCGAAGTCTGCCGCGAAATCCGCAAACGCTTTCCCATCGACAGCATGCCGGTCCTGTTCCTGACGGCGAAAAATGTCGACGGAGATATCGCCCGCGGCTACGCCCTGGGCGGCAACGAATTCCTCACCAAACCCATCTCCAAATATGAACTGCTCCCCCGCGTCGCCAATCACATCCGCCTGCTGGCGACTTATCGACAGTTGCGGCAGCGGTTTTAGCTTCAATGACCGCCAACACCCTCCACGTCCTGCAGCGGGTCTGGCCCATTATTCTGGCCAACGCGTCCGTGCCGCTGCTGGGGCTGGCCGACACCGCCGTCATGGGGCGTTTCGGTACGACGGCGGAGCTGGCGGGTTTGGCGGCCGTCAATTTCATCTTCAACCTGTTGTACTGGAGCTGCGGCTTTTTGCGCATGGCCACGACCGGCTATGTGGCGCAGGCGTCGGGTCGGGGTGACACGGAGGAAATTCAGGCACTGTGCCTGCGCATGTTCGTCGTCGCCCTGATGATTGGCGTGGCGCTGGTGGCGACCCAACTGCTGATCAGTCACACGGTATTTGCGGTCCTGCGAGCGTCGGAAGAAGCCGAATCCCAGGCGCGGATCTATTTTCACCTCCGGATTTGGGGCGCCCCCGCCACTCTGGCACTGTATGTGGTCATGGGCCTGTTGATCGGGCTGGGTAAAAGTCGGCTGTTGCTGGCGCTGCAGGTCGGCCTGAACCTCACCAACATCGTCCTCGATATTTTGCTGGTGACCGTGGCGGAATGGGGCCTCGCGGGGGTTGCCGCGGGCACTCTGGTGACCGAATGGCTGTTTGCCGGAATCGCGATTGCCCTGTTGGTCCGCCATCGTCACGACCCCTCAAGGCCGCTGCGGGCAGCCATCGGCAAGGCGTTTTCCAGGGGCGCTCTCGCAACTGCGTTTTCCGCCAATCGGGATCTATTTATCCGAACTCTGTGTCTGTTGCTCGGCTTTGGATGGTTTTTGCAGTGCAGCGCAGGCTTTGGCGATACCGTACTCGCCGCCAACCATTTGCTGCTGGCCATCATTTCCTTCAGCGCCTTCTTTCTGGACGGCTTTGCCTATGTCGCCGAAGCGGATGTTGGCAAAGCGATAGGAACCCGCGATCGGCAAGCGTTCCGGCAAAGCGTGCGCACCACCACGATCTGTGCGATCGTCTGCGGCATTCTTCTGGCCCTGGGTATTTACCTCCTTGGCGACGTCTTGCTGTCCTGGCTCACCACGATTCAACCCGTCCATGCGAGTGCCACCGCGTTGCTGCCCCTGGTGTGCCTGTATATCGCCCTTTCTGCCGCCGCCTTTCAGCTGGACGGCATTTTTATCGGTGCTCTGGAACATCGGGCGCTGCGCAATGCGTCCATCGCTTCCATGATCTTTTTTGTGGCCTGCAGCTTCGCTTTGGAGGATCAGGGCGTCACCGGGCTCTGGCTCGCCTTCAGCGCGTATGTCCTCGCTCGCGCCCTCGGACTTTTGCTGGCTTACCCTGCCATTGAGCGTCATTTTTGAGGTGTCGGTCTTAACTGGGAAAGTTTCCGGGCGCGGAGTGAACCAGTTATCAGTCGAAAACGGCATAGAACCGGTAGAGTATCCACAAAATTGGTTTAAAAATGAGCTGTTTAGTTCCAATTTGCTCCGTTTCCGCTGAACAGCTAATTGCCAGTTATAACCCGGGCTGTAACAGAAGCGAAACTGACGGATTGGCCATCGATAAGAACTTCCGCGTCTAAGCCGACTCCGATTTAGTTACTAAACTTACTTTGACAGTCGAAGCCATGGTGTCTCGGCTGTAACTTTTTCCGGGTTTTCACATATTTGCGGTCTATTGATGAATAAGTTGTTGCCATTGCTGATCTCTACCCTGCTTATTGCCGTCGGCCACTCATCCCCGAGTCATGCCCAGGAACCTGTCTCGGCCCGATGCGAACTGCCCGATCCGGCTACCCGTGAATCGATAGTCCACATCAAGGCAAGCCGTGGCAGCACCGCCAGCGGCGTCGTCATCGCCCAGGATCGAGTGTTGACCGTTGCTCATGCCGTCGACCCGAACTCCAGGCTGGCGATCAATATCCAGGGATCCTTTGTGCAAGCCGAGCTGATCGCGATAGATGAAGAGACTGATCTGGCCTTGCTGGCAGTGCCGACGCGCTCGCTCAAGGTCATCCCTCTCAGCGCCGAACCCCTGCGGGTTGAAGAGCCTGTCTGGGCACTGGGATATCCGTTGGCAAAAAAGCTGCGGCTGTCACTGGGTCTTTACCAGAGCATTTATAACGGGCGCCTGTACACCAGCACCCACGTTAACAGCGGTGTATCCGGCGGCGGTTTACTGCGCTGCGATGCAGGTCAGTTTGTTCTGGCCGGCGTGGTTCACGGCTTCGTTGCCCAGGTTAAGAACCAGCAGTACATCAATATCGGCGATTCAACTTCAGTGCCTGCGGCGACCATCCAGCGATTCCTCGCCGGCTCCCAGCAGCAACTGGTCATGACTCATACTGAAACGACCGTCCACTGACCGGTCACAGAATCCTTCAAAAGGCCCCGCTTTCGGGGCTTTTGCATTTTTGGGATTCGGGTGACTGTTTAAGGCGAATCAATGCGTCAAGGCGAGTCAATACAGAGACGGTTTATGGTTGCCCGTTACGGACGTAGAAACACAATGACGCCGGATGCCGTACCCAGAATCTCATCCGGGTACAGCAACAGCTTTGAAGTAATTGCTGGGGAGAATCAGCTATTGCGGTCGTTACGGCGATCGTTTTTGCGTCGATCCTGGCGAATTTGTTCTGGAACTCCGCGTTCTTCCTGGCGCCGGTCCGTTTGCCGTTCCTCGAGAACTTCTTCGATCTGAGCGAAAAACATCGGTTTAGCCACTTTCTTCTCGTTCATATCACTACTCTCTTTTTTCCTGCTCTCGGAGAGTATAGTCCAGCCTGTGTGAGCCGCTAGTTGCTGATCGTCGGGAAATCCGCTTCCCGCATCGCTCAGGCAGCTCTTGCCGCGACGATCCCCAGCGCTCTGCCGCGCACTTCGTCTAAAGTACATTCCACCAGCAGCTTGCCATTTCGAAACACGCTGACCAGCTCATTCGCCTCGGCGGGAATCGTATCGCGCTTCACGGTCTGCCACTGATCGTCGACACGGGTGAGCGCCAGGCGGCCTTTCTTGGAACGCTTACCCGGATCAGTCACGGGATCTTTGTAAACGTCGCGCCATTGACCATTGACGCAGATGGCAGACGCTTTCATGGCAAACTTCTGCGTGTCGCGATTGACCTTCTGCAACAGCTCGCCACCCATTCCGAATGCCACATTGTCTGCACTCAGACCGCGAGCTTTCATCCCCGCCAGTATGGCCTCGATGGACGCCGCGCAGACGCCGTCTCCCTGGATCAGGCGGACACAGTCCGGCAGGACTTTGTAGCCTCTGGAATTCACCGTATAACCAAACTTTGTCATCAGCCGCTCAATGGCGTCGGGTACAACCTCGAGGGGATCGCCGGAGTCCGGCCGGATGACCAAAGTGCCGCCCATGGCTTCCACCTTGCCCTTAAGTTCATCGCCCCAGAGATTTTCGATCGCGTTCCAGAAGTCATAGGAATCACTGACGACGGCCACCAGCCGATCCTTGCCTCCAAACTGTTCCAGCATATTGGCGTAGGCTGCCACTTCACCCTCTCTGCCCCAGCTGGTGATGGTGCTGTGTTCGGCGGCAGGAATGGAGAAGCCGGCCATATCGGCGCGGTAATATCGGCGCGCCGCAACAATGGCAGACAGGTTGTCGGTGCCGGAGAAATTGACCAGGTGCGCCAGCCCACCGATGGCGCTTGATTCCTCTGACGTCGCACCCCGGGGGCCAAAATCATGCAGCTTGAAAGACAACCCGTTGAGTGTGTCGGCAGTCTCGTGCAGATACCCTGCGATAATGTTCTGACAGGCTTTCGACACGGTCGCTACCGTTGTCGGATACCAGACCGCCCGCAGCAGCGCGGTTTCCACATAGCTGGTCAACCAGGCACAGGCGGGGTCTGTGTTGATGACCTGTACCAGAATATTGCCGGCAGGAACGTCGGTGCCTTCCGGCACCGCTTCAATCTCCACGGGCAGATATCCCTTGTGGGTTTCGAGGATGTGCATCCAGCCGCCGCGATTGAAAGGAATACCGTGGGCGGTACAGATCTCGTCGGCTTCGTCGATGTCTGCGAGGGTGATCGGGCGGGTCAGATATTCTTTGATGAACATCTGCAAACCAAAAAACACGGTAGACCCGTAGACGCCACCACGCGATTCAATATAGCTGGAAACAAACTCGGTTCCAGGCGGGTACTGAAGGTAGTGAGAGGTTTTGTAGGAGTCGGTATTGAGAATCAGATTGGGCATGATGGAAATCCTCCATTCATCAATTTGAGCGCCGGTCTGTCCAGCGCTTTCAGTGTAATACGGTCTGGTCGAGCCACAGTTCCTGCGGCCACGGGTGATATAGTGGCTTAGAGCCACTATACTGTCAACACTTTTTTGAAAGCCGGAGTACCTTCCGCTACACCGCCCCCAACAAGTCCTGAATTATGTAGTAGTGATCTTCAAACATCGTCTGCGGATCCAGCTCACTCAAAGGCATCCAGCGGGCGTGTCTGGCATCATCGCCACCCTTCACCTTCGGTAATTCTGCACTCGGTTCCAGCTCAATATAGAACGCGTGGGTTATTGTTCGTCCCCTCGCCGACCGGTAGGGGTCGTCATACACACCGGTTCGCTTTATGGAGCCCTTGAGGACGGGGGCCGGCACCTTCAAGCGGGTTTCTTCCCGCAATTCGCGCAAGCAGGCATCCTGCAGACGTTCCGTCTGATCGACAAAGCCTCCGGGCAACGCCCAAAGTCCTCTGCCAGGATTTGCGCGCCGTTCAATCAACAGGACATGACCTGACTGAACGACCACGGAATCCACCGTGACGAACGTCGGCGCATAGGGAGCGGCTTTCCAGGACTCCTGATATTTTTTAATGAACAGCAGTTCGTCCCGGACCTGCTGATATCCCGGCTGCGTGTCGGCAAATTCCATGAGATAACGGGCCACCGCATCGGGGAGCACTTCTGCATTCACCATACTGGTCACTACCTGCCGGGCGTCACCAACGTAGTAGCCTTCACGAATGGGCGTGGCGCTCATCGCCCGATGGTTTTCAATACTGATGCTGCTCCACTGGGGAAAGAGATTGAGATAGAAGCCGGTCTGGTCTTTCCGGTGCCCGATCAGGGCCACTTTTGCCGGCCTGTGAGGCGTCACGTAATGAGCGGTAATCAACCCGTTCACCGTGGCCTGGACGTTGCGCACCCAGATTTCGTCGTTATAGGGGACATCCATTAATGGTAAACACAGCAGACGCGCATTGTCGGCCTCGCTCAAACAGGCACGGATCATTTCTTCGCGCTCCTGGTGCGTCCAGGGGTTGCGGGTACTGCGCGGCTGCCACGCGGACCCGATCAACAGAATCAGCTTTTCAGCCCGTGCCAGACCTTCCTGCACAACCTTCAGATGCCCTGCATGAAACGGCTGAAACCGGCCAATAAAAATCGTGAAATCGTATGTATGCGTCATTGAGCAAGACCCTTGCTGTTTGAATTCGGTTGCGAGTCTGTCTCGCAACGGTGATGGGAAAGCCAGTCAGCGCCAGTCGGGATTGCATCAAGACTGGTTGCACACTATTATTGGCGAACCGCCACTATATATGAAAGCCGTTATGTATTCATCCGAAAAAGAGTTTCTTCAACACTACAACATTCATGATTACGACATTCCCCTGGTATCCGTCGACATCGCCATCTTTACCCTGCTGGAAAACCGGCTGCATGTGCTGCTTGTAGAAAGAGGAGACTTTCCCCACAAAGGTCGCTGGTCATTACCGGGGGGATTCGTGGACCAGAAACGCGACAAGGATCTGCACGCGGCGGCCCTGCGGAAATTAACCGAAAAAACCGGCGTCAAAACGCCGCATCTTGAGCAGGTCATCACCGCAGGAACATCCAGACGCGACCCCCGGGGCTGGTCGGTGACGGTACTCTACATGGCACTCATCCCATACGCGCCCACTGCTCAATTCGTTGACACCGTCGCCGATGCGGCCTGGTGGCCCTTCGAGGCAGCACTCAAACAGAAGTTGGCGTTTGATCACATGGAACTGATGGCGCAAGCCCGGGAAAGACTCAGAGCCAAAAGCCAGTACACCGCCCTGCCCGTTTTTATCCTCAACGCCCCCTTTACCCTGACCCAGCTTCAACAAGCTTTTGAAGAACTGCTGGGGACCGGGCTCGATAAGAAGTCATTTCGCCGCCGAATACTCGCGGCCGGTTTACTGGAAGAAGTCGGTGAGGGATTGCCCGAGGGAGGCAGAGGCCGAATCGCCGCACTCTACCGCCCTCAAGAAGACAGCGCGCAGCATGCATTTTTGCGTACTTTTGGAATGGAGGAGTAGGAAGTCGAACGGTTGGCAAAGCAGGGATCGCAACTGCGATCCCGACTCCACGCGTGGTTGACCAGCGGGTGTGCGATCAGATATCCAGGTTTGCCACTGACAATGCATTGGACTCGATGAATGCCCGTCTTGGCTCTACATGATCGCCCATGAGGCAAGTGAAGATCTGATCAGCCGCAATGGCATCCTCGATGGTCACCTGCAGCATCCGCCGGGTGGCTGGATCCATTGTGGTCTCCCACAGCTGGCTTGGGTTCATCTCCCCCAACCCTTTGTATCGCTGAATCGCAAAACCCTTGCGCGACTCCTGCATGATCCAGTCCAGCGCTTCCTTGAAGCTACTTACTGGGTGGCGCCGCTCGGATTTCGCCACATACGCACCGGGTTCCACCAGTCCGTCCAGCGTGTCCCCAAGTGCTCGCAACCGCTGGTAATCGGCGGATTGCAGCAACTCCAGGCTCAGTCGCACGACGGCGGGAACGCCATGGGCGGTTACTTTGATATGCGGGACGTACTGGTTGCGTTCCGTGTTGAAGTAAGTCGTCACTTCATAACGGTGACTGCGTGAAGATTCGCTAAACAGCGTTAGACGAGACGAAAGCAGGTCGCTCCAGGTTTTAACTTTCGCTTCATCTTCAAGATCGTCCACATTCAACGTCGGCAGATAAATCAGATGCTCGAGAATTTCACTCGGATAAGCACGAGAGAGTCTGTCGACAACATTCATTCCCTCACGATATTCCCGGACCAGCTTTTCCAGGGCCTCGCCCGCTATCGGCGGCGCGGTGTCGTTGACGTGCAAGGCGCAGGTATCCAGCGCCGAATTAGTCAGGAACTGGGTCAATGCCTCGTCATCTTTCAGATATTGCTCCTGCTTTCCACGGCTGATTTTATAAAGCGGGGGCTGTGCGATATACACGTATCCGCGCTCCACCAGTTCTCGCATTTGCCGAAAGAAAAACGTCAGCAGCAACGTGCGGATGTGCGCCCCATCCACGTCGGCGTCGGTCATGATGATAATGCTGTGATAGCGGAGCTTGTCTGGATTGAATTCCTCGTTACCGATGCCGCACCCTAGTGCGGTTATCAGGGTGCCCACTTCCTGGGATGACAGCATTTTGTCAAAGCGGGCTTTCTCGACGTTCAAGATCTTGCCTTTAAGCGGAAGAATGGCCTGGGTTCGCCGGTCCCTGCCCTGCTTCGCAGAACCGCCCGCCGAATCACCCTCCACCAGATACAGTTCGGAAAGACTCGGATCCTTCTCCTGACAGTCCGCCAGCTTGCCGGGCAGACCGGCAATATCAAGCGCACCTTTGCGACGGGTCATCTCCCGCGCTTTGCGTGCCGCTTCCCGGGCTCTGGCAGCGTCGATCATTTTGTTTACTACAGCCTTGGCGTCCTGGGGGTTTTCCAACAGATAGTCGGAAAACACTGCGCTCATTTCCTGTTCCACCGCTGTCTTCACTTCCGAAGAAACCAGCTTTTCTTTGGTCTGGGAAGAGAACTTCGGATCGGGAACCTTCACGGACACAATTGCGGTCAATCCCTCCCTGGCGTCGTCGCCGATCGTGTTGATTTTTTCCTTTTTCGCCATATTCTCCTTTTCGATATAGGTGTTCAAGGTACGGGTCAAAGCCGCCCGGAAGCCCGCCAGATGCGTGCCGCCATCCTTTTGGGGAATGTTGTTGGTGTAGCAGTAGATGTTCTCTTGGAAGCCGTCATTCCATTGCATGGCCACTTCAACACCTGTTCCGTCTTCCCTCAGGGTTGAAAAATGCATGACTTTGTTGACCGTGGTTTTGTTCACATTCAAAAATGCGACAAACGCACTGAGGCCACCTTCGTACTGAAAGGTCTCCGATTCACCGGTGCGCTCGTCATGCAATTTAATGCACACACCAGAGTTCAGAAAGCTCAGTTCCCGAAGTCGCTTGGCGAGAATGTCGTAGTGAAATTCGATATTGGTGAAGGTTTGCGGAGAAGGCTTGAAGTAGACTTGAGTGCCCTGTATATCCGTCGTACCGATGACCTCCAGGGATTTATCTGGAACGCCGTGGTGATAAACCTGTTCGAATACCTGTCCTTTGCGGCGAATGGTCAGGCGCAGAGTCTCGGAAAGCGCGTTAACCACGGAAACCCCCACTCCGTGCAACCCTCCCGAAACCTTATAAGTGTTGTCATCAAATTTCCCGCCTGCGTGCAGCACCGTCATGATTACTTCCGCCGCCGAAACGCCTTCTTCGTGCATCTCGGTGGGAATCCCGCGACCGTTGTCACTCACAGTGATTGATTCATCCGGGTGAATGACCACGAGGATCTCTGAACAATGTCCAGCCAAAGCTTCGTCAATAGAGTTATCGACGACCTCGAACACCATATGATGGAGACCCGTGCCGTCATCGGTGTCCCCGATGTACATTCCTGGGCGCTTTCTCACCGCGTCCAATCCTTTCAACACCTTGATACTCGTTGAATCGTAATCTTTGTTATTCATAGTTTTCTCCAGAGGAGCGATCGTGGATGTGGAACCTTCCATGTTTCACGTGAAACACTTTCGCTCGATGTAACACTTCAGGGGGCCAGCCGTCGGCTAGCTGATTCAAATCAATTCCTGTGGCAAACACTTGAGATTCCAAACCTGCAAGCGTTTGCATGAGATGCCTGCGATTGTGGGAGTCCAGTTCGGCAGGTAGGTCATCCACCAGCACAATAGCCGCGCGACCCGTCAGGACTTTAAATGTTTCCAGTAACGCCAGAAACATCGCGGAGGTCAGGGTCTTTTGCTGACCTCGAGACAAAACTTCATGGGGCGACTTATCATTTACCGTTATCTTGAGATCGCTGCGGTGGGGTCCCAAGCTTGTACTGCCCGCCAAAGCATCCTTCTTGAAAGAATCCCGATACTGATCCAACAGAGGATTTTCCGGGTTCCAACCCGGAACATAA
Organism: uncultured Cellvibrionaceae bacterium; assembly: GCA_964546435.1. Classification (GTDB taxonomy): domain Bacteria; phylum Pseudomonadota; class Gammaproteobacteria; order Pseudomonadales; family Cellvibrionaceae; genus CAYNST01. Next base: position 15,272 of record CAZJKJ010000044.1, on the reverse strand, counting down.
TCCAGCGTCGTCGAGTTCCAATGAACATGCTGTTTATTCAGATTTGTAATTAACTGGGGTAGAAACAGGTCGACGCACTCGCGTCGATGCTGATCCAGCTCCGTCCCCAATCGGGCGAGAAGCGTGTCCCACGGCTCCAAATCTGCGAGCTGAATTCTATCATGTCGGAGAAGTGCGTTCCGATGTTTCAAGACCCGGCTGTATTCGCTCCACACTGAGGAGAACTCATGTTTCACGTGAAACACTAACCAATCCAAAAAACGTCTGCGGGTAGTCGGTCCACCATCCAAAAGAGAGAACAGTTCTGAATCCAGAACGAGTATCGGCAGCGCCCGGGCCAGTTCAGTGGATCGCTGAATCATATGCCCATCCAACTTGAACTGGCTGCCCTTGAAGCGGTCGCGTTGAATTCCGATCTGGCGAGGGCCGTCCTCACCGTCGGCGCGACCAAACAGACTGAATTGCTTCGCGTCGTTGTTGATCAGGTAGGTAAACTTCCTTGTTCTAAAGGAATGCCCCCTGGCCAATGTGGCAATTGCTTCTAGGAGCGAGGTCTTGCCTGACCCATTATCGCCATAGACGAGATTCAGGCGTTGGGAGAAATCCAGGTCGGCTCGATCGATATTCCGGAAATGTGTTACCTGAAGATGATCGAGATGCATAAGTTCTCTTCGTACCCTTGCTTAGAGCTTCATCGGCATAACGACATAAAGTGCGTTGTCATCGCCTGGCTGCTGTATAAGCGCACTGCTATTGCTATCTGCCAATGTAATCCGTATAGATTCCGACGCGATGACGTTCATCACATCGATGAGATAGTTCACGTTAAAGCCCACTTCAAGCGCGGGCCCCTCATAGTCCACGCTCACCTCCTCCTCGGCTTCCTCCTGCTCAAGGTTGTTGGCCGTAATCCGAAGTAAACCTTCAGCAAGCTCGAAGCGTACGCCGCGGTACTTGTCATTAGACAAAATGGCCGTGCGGCTGAATGCATGCCGCAATACATCCCGCTCTGCAATCACGATTTTGTTGCCGCCCCGTGGAAGCACCCGTTCATAGTCAGGGAATTTGGCGTCGATCAGCTTTGAAGTGAACACAAAATTCCGGGTGATGGCTCGCATATGATTGCTGCTCAGAAGTATCTGCACTGGGGCATCCGGTTCAGAGAAGAGTCGCGCCAGTTCCACGATTCCCTTGCGCGGGATGATTGCCTGTTTGGAATCTGCTTCCCAATCGCTGGTCACAGGTACAGAAGCCAGAGCCAGTCGGTGCCCATCCGTAGCTACAGCGCGCAAGGTGCCCTGTTTGATTTCCCATAACATGCCGTTGAGATAAAAACGGACATCCTGCTGCCCCATGGCGAAGTGGGTTTTGTCTACCACACTCCGGATATCGCTCTGGGTACAGCTGAAACTGAACTCATCCTGCCCTATCTGGATATTCGGATAATCGCTGGCGGCCAGTGTCGACAGAGTAAATCGGCTCCGGCCGCTACGCACGACAGCTTTCTGATCCTGACACTGAAAATCGATCTGGGAGTTCTCGGGCAGACTACGGCAGATATCCAGAAATTTCTTGGCAGGCACCGTGATCTCGCCATCGACACCATCAACATCCGCGTCGATCATGCCCACAATTTCTACTTCCAGGTCAGTGCCGGTGAGGGACAGCCTCCCCTCTTGCATGATGACCAATACATTGGCGAGGGCGGCCAGCGTCTGACGTTTCTCAACAACACCCGCGACCAGTTGGAGCGGCTTTAGAAGGACTTCCCGGGATACCGAAAATCGCATGTCATTAACTCTCTCAGAATGGATTTGAATTATCAGGTGGACAGGGTACGAAACAGGTTTTTGACGTCTTCCCGGATATCGGCATCCGAGTCCAGAAGCTGCTTTACCTTGCGGCATGCATGCAGCACGGTGGTGTGGTCTCTGCCACCAAAGGTATCACCGATCTCCGGCAAGCTGTGACTGGTCAGATCCTTGGCCAAATACATGGCAACCTGGCGAGGCCTTGCAACAGACCGTGTGCGGCGTTTCGAATTAAGATCAGACACTTTTATCTTGTAGTATTCGGCGACGACCCGTTGAATATTGTCGATCCCAACCAGGCGGTCCTGCAGGGCCAGAAGATCTTTCAAGGCTTCCCGCACCAGATCGATGGAAATCGACCGACCCGTGAAGTGGGCGTTGGCGATGACCCGCTTGAGGGCACCTTCAAGCTCCCGCACATTCGAGCGAACCCGCTGGGCTATGAAGAACGCGACGTCGTGTGGCAGATTCATCTGTGCCTGCTGCGCTTTCTTCATCAGGATGGCCACTCGCGTTTCCAGCTCTGGAGGCTCAATGGCCACGGTCAGACCCCAGCCGAACCGAGACTTAAGGCGCTCTTCCAGGCCATTTATCTCTTTAGGATAACGGTCGCAGGTCAGAATGATCTGCTGTCCGCCTTCAAGCAAGGCGTTGAAAGTGTGAAAGAACTCTTCCTGCGACCGCTCCTTGCCTGCAAAAAACTGGATGTCGTCGATCAGCAGCGCATCGACCGAGCGGTAATACCGCTTGAAGTCATTGATGGCATTGAGTTGCAGGGCCTTCACCATATCGGCAACAAAACGCTCCGAGTGCAGATAGATCACTTTGGCGGTTGGTTTTCTATCAATGAGCGCATTGCCCACAGCGTGCATCAAATGGGTTTTCCCGAGCCCTACTCCACCATATATAAAGAGAGGGTTATATGAACCGCCGGGATTTTCCGCCACCTGCGAGGCCGCCGCCAGACCGAGCTGGTTGGACTTGCCCTCCACAAAGCTGGCGAAAGTGAACGCGGGATTCAGATAATTGCGGTGGGTCAGCCCGCCTTCCACATCCTCTCTCACAAGACGACTTTTGACTTCAACGGGGGCTTTCTCGGGGGGCACATCCGGGTTCGCGCTTTGCGTCAGAAGCGGATCATCATCCAGCAGCCCTTCCAGCAGATCGCCATTGATCATTGCTGGTGGACGGGTTTCGGCGACGTCCGGCGGCGGCGGGATTGAAAAATCAAACTCGAGCGCCTGACCTGAAAGCTGAAGGCCTTCCGGCCGATCGGCGTAATCAGTGTGCGCAGATACGGGTATCTCCCGGTCCTGCAGCGGCGCTTGCGCCCCGTTACGAGGCATCTCGGATCGCCGCGGCTCCGCGACCGACGATGCTGACATCTGCAGTTCGGGCATTTGAAAATCGGGACGGCGCGATGCTACCGCCCTGGGAGGCACGGGTCGCTCCAATGTCTGAAAAGCCGGTCGCTGCCGATTGGCCACCATGACTTCGACAGCACGACTACCCTCGTCTTCTGCCAGCTGACGGATTCGCTCCAGATATCTTTGATTTACCCAATCTACGACAAAACGATTCGGAGCGAGCAGGCGCAGCGCTCCCTCATCAGTCTCCGCACGCAGCGGTCTAATCCAGGTATTGAACTGCTGAGACGGCAACTCGCTCTGCAATTGCAGGAGACATCTGTCCCAAACCGATTCCGGCACGCTGAACTCCACACGTTGAGAACGTTGCGCAGACGCAAACCCTCCGTCATTCAAAGCAGACCAAGTTTTACAATCCGTTGCTGACCAGTCATCCGCCGAAAAATTCGGGTGTTCGAATACTGCAAGATTGAATATCTGATTGGCGTCGATGCCGGGCATCTATATAGAAGCCGGTATTGCTACTCCGATCCCTTTTTTCTGCATCTCCCGCGGCCCGTGCGTGAAGACAAAAGTGAGGAGTTACTATCACATTCCAGCCCTGGACGACTTATAAACAGGAAATCCTTTTAAAGATGATTTAAGCGCCAGCCCCTCTGTTCAAAGGGCGCTCATCATAAAGATGTTCAACAAACTTATCCACAGTACATTTGCATTAAACCGGAAGCCGCCTTTTAAAAAAGCGCTTATTTTATAGATTCCGTCAATGAACTGCTTGAGAAGCGAACGGCGCCTCCCCCAAGTTGCCGATCGCCATTCTAACTGATTCAAACAGAAATATCCTGTGGATAACTCTGTGAATATCTTGGTGATAACCTGGAGATAACTGCATTATTCCGCGCCATGCCGTCTGCAGGGCAGCGTCTTCTTTATTCTTCGCGCCGCCGCCAGCCTGCGGTTGCAATTCCCATGGCTCTTCTATATCATCGCGCGTCCCTTTAGCCTGGTGCGCCAGGCGTCGAACCCGCATTTACTCAGATTCCTTAGGTTCCATCGCTATGAAAAGAACATTCCAACCGAGCACTTTGAAGCGCAAGCGAACTCATGGCTTTCGCGCCCGCATGGCCACCAAAAGTGGTCGCGCCGTGCTGGCACGGCGCCGAGCCAAAGGCCGCAAGAGACTGGCTGCTTAATCCGCACCGGGATCCCGCGCCATCCTTAATGCATGGCGCGCCGACCTTGTCGCTTTGACGGTTTAGCATCCTTATCTCGCAAGTTTTACATTGTGTTTCAGCAGAACCTGGCCTTCATTAAATGGGGGCCGGAGTCTCGCACACCTTTTTCACCGTCCGTCGAGGTCTCGACGTTTGACCGAATCCATAGCCAGCGTCACCAACACCTGCAGCCCTCCGCCTGTTGCGACTCCATTGAAATTCCCGTTCAGCAAAGCACAAAGACTGCTTACGCCGGCCGACTTCACTGCGGTATTCAAGCAGACAACCTTGCGTGTCTCCCACCCCAGCTTTCTCGTGCTGGTCCGGAGCAACGAACAGGCACAGGCGCGCCTCGGGTTAGTGGTCGCGAAAAAGCATGTCAAACGGGCCAATCAGCGCAATCTGATCAAGCGAATGGCGCGCGAGTCGTTTCGCCACCAGCAGCACCATCTACCTTCAATTGATGCTATAGTGCTCGCCCGACGGGGAGCCGGTGAATTCAGCAGTTGTGAACTCTTGGCCATATTCAACGGTTTATGGAAACGCATCAGCAGACAAGCCCAACAACGCGCCGGCTAAGTCCCGGTGTACGCTGTCTTCGGGGCTTGATTCGAGCCTACCAGATAACGCTCAGCCCGCTAATGGGGGCCCACTGCCGCTTTGAGCCCACCTGCTCATCATTTGCGCTGGAAGCACTACAAGTGCATGGGCTCGCGCGAGGCACGAAACTGGGCGTCATGCGGCTCTGTCGTTGCCATCCATGGCACCCGGGCGGCTTCGATCCGGTTCCCCCCGCCTCTTCAATCAACAATCATGACGGTACACATACACGATGAAAACCGATTGGCTGCGCACCGGCCTTATCGCCGGCATTGCGTTCCTGAGCTTTTTGCTTGTCATTCGCTGGAACTCTTTTCAAGAAGCAAAGGTTGAAGAGACCTCCGCGGAAATCTCGGCTACAGCGCATGCAAATGTCGCCGGTGCGGACTCGGTTCCGGCAGCCGTCAATCTGGATGAATTGCCATCCCCCACTGCTTCGGCACAGCCCACAGCAAACCCGACGCCAGGCGGCCTTTCCACAAGTACCGCGCCGGTACACGTCAAAACTGATGTACTGGAAGCCTGGATCGACCCGGTTGGCGGCGATCTGGTAAAAATCGCGCTACCGACGTTTTATGCGAAGATCGATACACCGGACCGGCCCTTCGTTTTACTTAACCAGACAGGCAATCACACCTATATCGCCCGCAGTGGCCTGGTGGGCAAGAACGGTACCGACAGCAACAGCGCCGCGCGGCCGACCTTCGCTGTCTCGAAACAGAATTTTGTTCTGTCCGAGGGCGAAGAATCCCTCTCGGTCGATCTGGTCTATCAGCAGACAGATCAGGTACGTATCCTCAAGCGCTTTACATTCAATCAGGGCAGTTACCTGATCGACGTCAGCTATCGGGTGGAAAACAACAGCGCCGAACCCTGGAACGCGCAGATCTACGGACAGATAAAACGCGATGATTACAATCCCAATAGCGCCACCGGGTTCGGCCTGCAGCCGTTTGTGGGCGCCTCAACATCCACGCTTGAAAAGAATTATCACAAGCTGTCGTTCAAGGATCTGCGCGAAGAAAAGTTCACCCATGAGCGCGAAGGCGGCTGGGTGGCCATGGTCCAGCACTACTTCCTGAGCGCGTGGATTCCGCCGGCCGATGAAAAAATCCATTACGAACTTTTCGCCGGCAAGTCCCAGCAGATGTATTACATGCAGTTCTCCGGCGTCCAGCTACAGGCAGCACCGGGCGAATCCGCACAGAAAACCATCGGCTTTTATGCCGGTCCGAAACACATCAAGGAGCTCGAACAGATCTCGCCGTACCTCGATCTGGTTGTGGATTACAGTTTTCTATGGTGGATTGCAAAACCTCTGTTCTACATTCTGGATGCGATACATGGCGTCGTGAACAACTGGGGATTCTCGATTATTCTGTTAACAATGCTGGTGAAACTGATGTTTTTCTATCCGTCAGCAACCAGTTACCGTTCCATGGCCAAGATGCGCAAAATACAGCCGCGCATGGCGGATTTGAAAGCGCGTTATGGAGACAACCGGCAGAAGTTCTCCGCAGAAATGATGAAGCTTTACAAGGATGAGAAGGTCAATCCGCTGAGCGGCTGCTTGCCGATCATAATCCAGATGCCCGTTTTCCTGGCGTTGTACTGGGTGTTGATGGAGAGCGTTGAACTGCGTCACGCGCCGTTTATTTTATGGATTCAGGATTTGTCGGTGAAAGATCCGCTCTTCATTTTGCCGATCATTATGGGCGCAACCATGTGGATTCAGCAAAAGCTCAATCCAACGCCGCCCGATCCGATGCAGGCGAAAATCATGCAGATAATGCCGGTGTTTTTCACCTTTTTGTTCCTGTTCTTTCCGGCGGGGCTGGTGCTGTACTGGGTCGTTAACAATACCCTGTCAATTACCCAGCAGTATTTCATTACCCGCAGTATTGAACGAGGCTAGCACAGCCCGTGCAGACGATCGCCGCAATTGCCACCGCGCCAGGTCGGGCGGGTGTCGGCATCGTCCGGGTCTCTGGCCCCCAGGTTTCAAAAATAGCCGAGCAGTTGCTCGGCTTTGTTCCCCAACCCCGCTTCGCTCACTACTGCCGTTTTCAGGCGCCTGATGGCGCCACCATCGATCAGGGCATCGCGCTGTATTTTGTCGGACCGCATTCTTTTACCGGCGAAGATGTACTGGAGCTTCAGGGCCATGGCGGTCCGATCGTTCTGGATATGTTACTTGAAGCAATCCTCAGTGCCGGTGCCCGTCTGGCTCGGCCCGGCGAATTTTCCGAACGCGCGTTCCTCAATGAAAAGCTGGATCTCGCCCAGGCCGAAGCCGTCGCGGATCTGATCAATGCAAGTTCCCGACAGGCGGCAAAACAAGCACTGAACTCCCTTCAGGGTGAATTCTCCCGGGAAATTCAAACACTGCTTGATGCACTGATCAATCTGCGCATGTATGTTGAATCCGCCATCGATTTTCCCGAAGAAGAAGTTGATTTTCTCGCTCAGGGGCAGGTTACTGCACGGGTTCAGGAACTGGTACAGCAAGTGGATCGGGTTCTCCATCAGGCGCAGCAAGGCGCCCTGCTGCGGGACGGCATGAAGGTCGTTATCCTCGGACAACCCAACGCCGGCAAATCCAGCCTCCTCAACGCGTTGGCGCAACGGGATATCGCCATCGTCACAGACATCGCCGGCACCACCCGCGACCTTCTGCGCGAACAGATCAATATCGACGGAATGCCCCTGCATCTCATCGACACCGCCGGCATTCGCGCTACCAACGACCCGATTGAATTGCTGGGCATGGAACGGGCATGGCGGGCGATCGACGAGGCCGATCGCATTCTGCTGATGATCGACACCACAGATCCTCAGCAACTGGATATCCCCAGAACCTGGCCGCAGTTGCTGCCCGATCACGAATCAAAACTGACCGTTGTCTACAACAAGACCGACCTCAGCGCCTATCAATCGCCAACCCACCCGTTTACCGCCCTACCCCTGTCTATAAAAACCGGTGCCGGTTTGCAGGATCTGCGTGAACACCTGAAAAAAATCATGGGACTGGAATCCACCACCGAAGGCGTCTTCAGCGCCCGCCGCCGCCACCTTCTGGCCCTGCAAAAAACCCGCGAAAACCTCCTCAACGGCCTCCAGCAACTCCAACTCAACGCCGCCGGAGAACTTCTCGCCGAAGACCTGCGAGTCGCCCAACACTATTTAAGCGAAATCACTGGCGAGTTTACTTCGGATGATTTGCTGGGTGAGATTTTTGGGCAGTTTTGTATCGGGAAGTGAACCCCTGTTTGCTGGTCAGGATGCAGCAGTAGTGCTTGCTCACGGGCAGCTCGTCAATATCGAGAATGCGTGGCATCTCAAACTAATTCGGTGGCTCAAGAACTCGACACGAGCATTAAAGCTGCTACGCACCCTCTTCTCGGCTAGCTGCGACGCTACCAGGTTCGTCATGGAGTTGGCAGTATCGGCAACCATAGCGCCAGTGCCAGCAAGGTAGCCAGCAGCACGGGCGGCGTGATCAACAGGCCGACCTTCATATATTGCCCCCAACTTACTTTGTGTCCCTTTCCGGCCAGCACATGCAGCCACAGCAGCGTTGCCAGACTACCAATAGGTGTGAATTTCGGGCCAAGATCGTTGCCAATGACATTGGCGTAGATCATCAATTGGCGAGTCATGTCCGACACCTGTGCCTGGTCAATCGCCAGGGCGCCTACGAGTGTCGAAGGCATATTGTTCATGATGGAAGCCACCACGGCCGCAAGGAACCCGGTGCCAACCGTCGCGATTATCGTGCCTTGACGGCTGAGCCATTCCAGCGCTACTGCCCCATAGTGTGTCAGTCCGGCCTGTCCGAGGCCGTACACCACCAGATACATGCCCAGCGAAAACAACACGATTTGCCAGGGCGCAGCGCGCATGACACGACCCAGCGGCACCACGGCCTGCCGGCCAGACTGGCCAACACGTCCGGCAACCATCAGCAATACCAGCGCACCTGCGCCGGTAACCAGACTAAACGGCACATGCCAGTGGCCCAACACAAAATAAGCGATCAGCAGCACGGCCAGTAGCGGAAACGCCACTCGAAATACCTGATGGTCAACAATTGCACAGGCGGGCGCATCCAGCTCATCGACCGAATAACGCCTGGGTATCTGGCGCTGAAACACCAGCCACAACACCGCCAGGGATGCAGCCACCGAGACCAGACTCACCGGCACCATGACCAGGGCATAACGGTTAAACGAAATACCAAAGAAGTTGGCACTGACGATGTTCACCAGGTTGGAAATTACAAGCGGCAGGCTGGCCGTATCGGCGATAAAGCCGGTAGCAATGATGAATGCCAACATTGCCTGCGCCGAGAATTTCAACCGATGCAGAATGGCGATAACAATTGGCGTGAGCAGCAGAGCGGCGCCATCGTTGGCAAAGAAGGCCGCAATCACAGCACCCAGCAGCACAATCAGTGGAAACAGAAGATGTCCACGACCGTTGCCCCAGCGGGCAATATGCAGCGCTGCCCAGGAGAAAAAGCCGGCTTCATCCAGAATCAGCGAGATAATAATCAACGCCACAAAGGTAAAGGTGGCATCCCACACAATATCCCAGACCACGGCAATGTCAGCCAGCTGCACCACACCGGTCAACAGAGCCATCACTGCTCCGCCCAGCGCGCTCCAGCCGATACCGAGATTTTTTGGCTGCCAGACGACAAGCACAAGGGTGACTATAAAAATGGCTAAAGCCAGCATGGCGCCTTCCTACAATGGCTAATTCAGATCGATACCTGATTGACCCGCTGTGATACCTCTTCGGCGCTTTCCACGCGCTCGGAGTAGCGAGACGTCAAATAGCCGTTGCGACCACGCATTAGCCAGGTGAACTTGACCAGCTCTTCGCACACATCCACGACACGCAAATACAGTGGTGAAAAGCGCATGCGGCCATCGTCGTCGAACTCGCTGAATGCCCTGGGCACGGAGGATTGGTTCGGAATGGTGACCATGCGCATCCAGCGGCCCAGAATGCGCAGCTGGTTGACGGCATTGAAGCTCTGGCTGCCGCCGGAGACTTCCATTACTGCCAGGGTTTTGCCCTGAGTCGGACGCACACCACCCAGCGATAACGGAATCCAGTCGATCTGTGCTTTCATAATTGCCGTCATGGCACCATGACGTTCCGGACTGACCCAGAGCATACCTTCTGACCAGGTGGCGGCATCGCGCAGTGCCTGAACGCGCGGATGGTCAACACCGGTGCTGTCGGGCAGTGGCAGCCCCGCCGGATCAAACAGGCGCACCTCGCAACCGAACCAACTCAACAAGCGGGCGGCCTCCTGAGCCAGAAAGCGAGAATAGGAGCGCTCGCGGACGGAACCATAGAGAATCAGGATACGCGGTGGGTGGCGCTCGCCCCCCGGCCCGATCAGCGCGTCAACGTCAATGGGTTCCAGCAGGGTCGGATCGAGGTTGGGCAAGTCGGTGAGTTTTATCGAATTCTGCATACCCTGGCTCATTCTGTCACCTCGGGCCAGGTAACAACCTCGCCATCTTCTTTGGTAAAGCGAGTGACAGGTGATACCAGCAACCCCAGCACGCGCTCCGACGGGCGACAGAGGCGAACGTCCTTGTCGGTGACCACGATTGGCCGGTTAATGAGAAGCGGGTGCGCCATCATGGTATCTACCAACTGCTCGTCCGACAGCGAAGAACTTTCCAGGCCTAGCTCATCGTAGGGTGTGCCCTTACGGCGCAACAACTCACGCGGTGTGATAGCCATGCGGGCAATCAAGTCCAGCAACTGTTCGCGGGTCGGAGGGGTTTTCAGATATTCGATAACCGTGGGCTCTTCGCCAGATGCCTTGATCATGGCCAGAGTGTTGCGGGATGTCCCGCACTGAGGGTTGTGATAGATCAGTGGGTTCATGAGGACCTCATGATTTGTCATTGCTGGGGGGAGTCGCCATCGAGTCCTCTCCCAAGTGAATAACCAAGGACTGACAGATCTCTGGATGCCCGGCACAACGGTCATTGGCAAGAAACAGAATCAGTTCTTTCATATGCCCGAGGTTCAATTATCGCTCACTCCCTCACCTTCCCCCGCATCGCCTTGATTTTCCCTCTCAGTGTCTTTTCATCCATGCGTTTGAGTTTGGCGGCGGGTTTGGGTTTTGTCGGTCGGCGGTATTTGGGGACGTGGCTGGCGGTTTGAATGAGCTCGCCGAGGCGCTGGAGGGCGTCCTCCTTGTTTTTCTCCTGGGTGCGGAATTGCTGGGCTTTAATGATGATCACGCCGTCTTTGCTGATGCGGGCGTCCCGTAGAGCCAGCAGACGGGTTTTGATGTCGTCCGGCAGGGATGAGGCGGCGACGTCGAAGCGCAAATGAATGGCCGAGGAGACTTTATTGACATTCTGCCCCCCTGCCCCCTGGGCGCGAATAGCCGTCAATTCCAGTTCCCGATCCGGAATCACCAACCCACCTTCGATAATCAGTCCCATTTCACGCCGCCTTTCCGCCCGTTTGACTCATTTGACCGGCCATAGTCTACCAAAACAGTTATCCCCACTACTCCACAACTTACGCACAAGTTATGCACAACATATCTGCTGGAAAATTGCGCCTGGTATCTTTTCACACAGCTTATCCACAGGTTACCAACAACTTTTATACAAGTTATTCACAGACTTATTCACAGAAATGAGGTTTCCCTCCTCTTACGCACAAGATATCCACAGGTTGAGCTCACGCGAGTGGCACTACCTGTGGATAACCCCTGTATAACCCGTGGATAAGCTGGGGATAATTTGAAAAGTTTTCCACAGCTTACTTGCATCAAAATCAACACTGTGGATAACCCCCCTTTTTATCCACAACTAATCCACCGGTTATCCACGGGTTATCAACCGGTTAT
>CAZJKJ010000044.1:0-3282 GCA_964546435.1 uncultured Cellvibrionaceae bacterium | reverse complement strand
TATCCCCACGCATTCGATGTCATTGTGATTGGCGGCGGCCATGCAGGCACCGAAGCGGCGCTCGCGGCTGCGCGTACTGGTTGCAGTACGCTTTTGTTGACGCACAGTATCGAGACATTGGGACAAATGAGTTGCAACCCGGCGATAGGCGGCATCGGTAAAAGCCATCTGGTCAGAGAAATCGATGCGCTCGGCGGTGCCATGGCGATTGCTGCGGATCGCGCCGGCATCCAGTTTCGCGTCCTGAACAGTCGTAAAGGTCCTGCGGTGCGGGCGACACGAGCCCAGGCCGATCGCGTTATCTACAAGGCGACCATTCGCCATCTACTTGAAAACCAACCGAATCTCACCATCTTCCAGCAAGCGGTGGATGATCTTGTCGTTGAAGGTGAGCGCGTCACTGGCGTCGTCACCCAGATGGGTGTCAAGTTCAAGGCTGCGGCGGTAGTACTGACAGCTGGAACCTTTCTGGGGGGACTTATCCACATCGGCCTGGAGCGGCATGCCGGTGGCCGGGCAGGGGATCCGCCCTCCCTGGCACTGGCCCGGCGCTTGCGGGAATTGCCGTTGCAGGTGGATCGTCTCAAAACCGGCACACCGCCCCGGATTGATGCCCGCAGCGTCCGCTTTGATCTGCTTGAAGAGCAGTGGGGCGATACGCCGACGCCAGTCATGAGCTTTCTGGGCAAGCCGGCGGATCATCCACGGCAGGTGTGTTGCTGGATCACCCACACCAATGCACGCACCCACGACATCATCCGCGGTGGCCTGGACCGCTCGCCCATGTTTACCGGCGTTATCGAGGGAGTGGGGCCGCGCTATTGCCCGTCCATCGAAGACAAGGTTCATCGCTTTGCGGACAAGGACAGCCATCAGATATTCATCGAACCTGAAGGTCTGACCACGCACGAGCTCTACCCCAACGGTATTTCGACCAGCCTCCCGTTTGACGTACAGCTTGAGTTGGTCCGGTCGATCAAGGGGTTTGAAGACGCGCACATTACCCGCCCCGGTTACGCAATCGAGTACGACTACTTCAATCCCCAGGGGCTAAAGCCCAGTCTGGAAACCAAAGCCATTGCGGGATTGTTTTTTGCCGGCCAGATCAATGGCACAACAGGGTACGAAGAAGCCGGCGCACAAGGGCTGCTGGCGGGCCTGAACGCTGCGCTGAGTGTCAAGGATCAGGCGCCCTGGTGTCCGGGGCGTGAACAGGCGTATATGGGTGTTCTCGTGGATGATCTGATTACCCTCGGGACCCGCGAACCTTACCGCATGTTCACCAGCCGGGCGGAATACCGTCTCCTGTTGCGCGAAGACAATGCCGATGCCCGCCTTACCGAAAAGGGTCGCGAGCTGGGGTTGGTGGACGATCAGCGCTGGGCGCGTTTCTGTACCAAGCAGGAACTGCTCGCTCAGGAGCAGGCGCGCTTGCAGCGCACCTGGATTCAGCCGGACTCACCGGAAGCCCTGCAGATCCAGCCGAAACTGACGTCGCGGCTCGCCCGGGAGTATTCCCTGCTGGATCTGCTCAAGCGCCCCGAGCTGACCTACGCCGATCTCGCTGCGTTGAAAGGCGCCGCGGTGGATGATCCGGAAGTGGCGGAGCAGGTGGAGATTCTGGCGAAATATTCCGGTTATATCGATCGTCAGCAAGAAGAGATCGAACGCCTGAAAGCCAATCAGGCGATGGCCATTCCCGACGACTTCGATTATAGCCAGATCGAAGGCTTGTCCAATGAACTCAAGCAGAAACTCGCGGCCCTGAAGCCGGACAGCCTGGAACGGGCAGGGCGGATTCCCGGGATTACGCCGGCGGCGGTGTCGCTGTTGCTGATCACCTTGAAGAAGCGGGGGCTCATCAAGCGTGCGGTTGTCGGTGGCTGATTCAGACGCGGTGGTCGCAGGGGTGGAAAAGCGTCTGGAGGAGGGACTGGCCGAGCTGAAACTGACAGTTTCACCGGAGCAGCAAGAGCAGCTGCTGGCCTATCTGCAACTTTTCCACAAGTGGAACCGCGCTTACAATCTGTCGGCGATTCGCGAACTTCCGGAAATGGTAACCAGGCACCTGCTGGACAGCCTCGCCATAGTGCCTTACCTGAACCCTCGGCGGATTATCGATGTCGGTACTGGTGGCGGTCTGCCGGGGGTACCTCTGGCGATACTGAATCCCGGCTGCCAGGTGACCGCGCTCGACAGCGTCGGCAAGAAAACCCGCTTTTTGCATCAGGTCAAAACCGAATTAAGCCTTGCCAATCTTACCGTCGTGCATGCGCGTGTGGAGCAGTATGCGCCTGCGGAACTGTTTGACGGCGTCGTGAGCCGGGCCTTCACCAGCCTGCAGGACTTTGCGACGCTATGCAGTCATCTGCTTACCCCTGAAGGCCGTCTCTGGGCCATGAAGGGCGAATTTCCCCATACAGAGCTGCTGGCTGCGCAGGAATTTTGTGAGCTGGACTGTGTGCACTACCTCAAAGTGCCTGGACTCGATGCCAAACGCTGCCTTATCGTGCTGAAACCGCAGCCTGTTTCCAAAAAGAACGGCTAAACCTGGCCGCGAAATGTGGCAAGATCACGGCATAACGAATTGGGAAGAACGAAGCGGCAAGAATTACGCACCAATAACGACGTGGCAATAACTACGCGCAAGATCTAAGCGGCAACAAAATATGCGGCACTACTACGCGGCACAACTACAGAGAGCTGACTTGTGGCAATAATCTACGCAATTACCAATCAGAAAGGCGGGGTCGGCAAGACCACTACCTCGGTGAACCTCGCCGCCTCACTGGCAGCAACCCGGAAAAGGGTGCTGCTGATTGACTCTGATCCTCAGGGTAATGCCACCATGGGTGCCGGCGCCGACAAGAACCAGCTGGAGTTCTCCATCTACGATGTCCTGGTGGGGTTGCAACCGGCCCGGGCTGCCATAGTGTCTGTGGAAGACTCCGGTTTCGACGTTTTGGGCGCGAATGGTGATCTGACGGCCGCCGAAGTGGAACTTCTTCACGAGAAAAGCAAGGAACTGCGCCTTCGTCACGCGCTGCAACCGATTGAGAAGGATTACGACTACATTCTCATCGACTGCCCGCCGTCCCTGAATATGCTTACAGTCAACGCGCTCGCCGCCTGTCGCGGCGTGATTATCCCGATGCAGTGTGAATATTACGCGCTTGAAGGACTTTCCGCGCTGGTGGATACCGTCAATACGATTCAGGAGGCAATCAATCCGGGGTTGCGAATTGAAGGGATCTTGCGCACGATGTACGACCCGCGAATGAG
>CAZJKJ010000043.1:0-29507 GCA_964546435.1 uncultured Cellvibrionaceae bacterium | reverse complement strand
CACCATATGGAGCGACTCGAAAAAATCCGCTTCATGGAGTTTTCACATCACAACCTTCGCGGTTCGGCACTAGGCGCTGAAGCCGGGAAAATCACCGATCCGATGGTTAACCCTCACTGGGGTTTATGGGTCCGTTTCTACTGACCAACTTCTTTCGGAATTAAAGTTTCTGGATACCATCTCTTCATACCCTGGAATCGCAGGCATTAGCTTTACTACCAAAGATCTTTACAACACTGCCAAGCAGCCTCGTTCCGGAAATGCCGTCGTGACAGTCCTTATCTGGGGCTTTTATTTCAATCATGAAAGCAGCCGCAAAGCGATTTACTCTGCCTGCCAATCAGCAGGCAGTCAAATCCGTCAACACCAGGCGCTGTGGCCTAAGGTTGATCTAAGGGGCTTATCAGCACATGCGCGCGAACCCTCACCCAATCGGGCGGCGGCACTCACGCGTTTGCGCTTGGAGCAAATCAGCTTTCCACGGACAATTCCGTCAGTTGAGCATCTCGATCAAAATTAGCAACGATCAGATAATCGGTGTACTCCTCAGGCAACCCATAATCAAGAACGGCAAATCCGTCGTCATTTTCCGGATACAGGCTGATCCTGTGCAGCATCAGTGCGCCTATGAATTGCTGAGCTGTAACGCCGCTTGAGCCAAACACCGATACGATGTCCTTCTCCTCAATTGTGTCAAGGCAGTGCTCAAGGTACAGGCGCGATGCCTGTGATTGATCGGCGGCCTCAAAGTCTTTGGCGATGGCGTCGATGGCAGCTGCCGCGATCTGATCGGCCCGAGCGATGAACTTACGCGTGTCATTGAGATGATCCGCATCAAGATCACTTGAATCGAAGTTCAAAGTGATCTCGACATCGCGTCCGCCTACATGCAGTTGCGCACTGTAAAAGTCCTCTGCATCGGTTTCATCTATGCCTGCAAAAGGCGGGATTGTGATAGTCATAGGTCGTTGTTCTCTGGCTGCGCAAGTTTCGGGGCATGCATTATAAGACCGGCTTAAAAAAACCACACCCTCCTGGGCCTCCCTCTATAAGAGCGCCCTCCTCCGCCCACCACGAACCATAAGTGTTTTCACGAGTGCTGCTGAACATAGTGCGAGGCGCCGCCACTGCCAAGGTACCAAAATTAGTTAAGTTCAAACGAAACTCATGGTTCGCGGTTGTAATTGCCTCTTCGTAGGAATGTTTCGTGGCGGTTCGGTGAGTACACGCTTAACGTGCCCTGCTCATTGGCCGCAAGATAATTCCAACTTCCGTCCTCCAGTGCCAACTCCGAAAATTTTTCTCCTGTCTGACTCACATAGAGCGCCCCCTCACCCCGGTGCGTCAAAAACAGGCTTACATCACACAGATGGATGCAGGCATTGATACGGAGGTCCTTGGACTGAAGTTTCCACTCGTAGCCATTTTTGTCGGATGTCATGACTCGGTCCGAGTAAAAGCACATCAGCGTCTGCCCCGCGCCGAAAACTGTGGCTACTGAGCTCCGGGATAAGGTCGAATTGACAGATCGTCCCCAGACCTGACGCAGGGCCCCGGATTCCCGTTGCGCAGTCAGGTTTGTCTCCGCATTACTCATTGATAAATAGGGATTGTCGATGGGTGAGCGCTCATAGGCAGGCTCCTATTCGAGAGTCGCTGAAAAGGCGACTTTGTAACAGCATTACAAGGGCAAAATTCAAGTTATCCATGCTAACACGCGATAATAGCCTTTATCGCAGCTTAGATATGTCAGTTTATGTGGTTGTCTTTTGCGCAACTGTACTGTACTTTATGTACTACATAATACAGTACACTTAGAACCTGACCCCATCGGCGCCCGTTTACCCCTTCACCACGGATAGAATTATGAGCAAAGCCTCAATCAGCTATGAAGATGTATGCCGCCACGCCCGCACCTTGATCGCCCGCGGGGAGAACCCCACCAATGACAGAATCATTGCCTTGCACGGCTCTGGCTCCAAATCAACCGTTGGACCCTGGCTTAAGCGCTTTCGCGCCGAACACATGGGCCAGAACGATCTTCCGGAGCCTATCGAGGAGGCGGTCGCGGCGGTCAGGGCGCTTTTAGCCCGGGAGGCTGAAGAGCGGGTCGAGTCCATGAGATCGGCGTGTGATCAGGAACTTGCCTCGATGCGTGGCGAGCTTGGTAAGCTGCGCGAGCTTCTGAGTGAATCACGCCGTGAGGCCGGTGCAGTGCAGGCCGAGAACCTTGCCCTTTCGGAAAACCTCGGCGGTACGCTCGAAGCTCTGTCGCTTGCCCGCTCGAGCGCCGCCAAGCTTGAGGGCAGGCTTGGCGAGCTTGAAAAGTCGCACCAAAGAAGCTGCGAACAGCTGCAGCAGGCCGAGGAGCAGGCGCTTCAGGCTCGTGAGCATCTTGATCACTACCAGGCAAAAACCGCCGAGGCCATGCGCAGCGAGCGCGAACAGGCCCAGACCGAGCGGCACGCGCTTGAGCGCGAGCTCGGTGAGGCACGCGCGCGGGAGGCTTCGTATCGTGCGAATCTTGAGGCGCTAAGCGCGAAGCTGGGCGAGCAAAGCGCTCTGGCACTTACGTTAAAAGAGGCGCTTGGGGAGCTCGGGAAGGCCCATCAAAGCACCACGCACTCTGAGCGCCAGCTCATGATCCGCTGCGAGGAGCTCACCGAGGCGCTGGCAAGCCGCAGCGGCCAGGCGGCCGAGCTTGATCGGGAGCTAAAGCTTACCGGCGAGCGCCTGTCGGCAAAGGACAAAGAGATCCGGCAGCTGCAGGGGCTCATCAGTGAGAAAAATGACAAAATAAAGCGCGATGAGCAGCGGCTCGATGCGTGGATGGCCGAGCAGAAGAAACTAATTGAGTCTTTGAAGCTTGCGAATCCTAAAAAATAACGGTGACGCTACCCCTTCATTTGCCGGCAAAATCCACAGTGATGATCAGTATTTTTTGGAGATAGTATATTTTTCACTATTCTATCTCTCATCCCGCGCGTGCTTGCGCGCATTAAGATCGAACCTGTCTGGAGAGTGTATGAATCCCAACAAAGCGAAAGCGCTGGAGGCGGCGCTTGCGAACATCGAGCGCCAGTTTGGCAAGGGCTCAGTGATGCGCATGGGAGACACCAGGCGCGAGGCGATCCCCGCCATCTCGACCGGCTCGCTCAGTCTTGATATCGCGCTCGGTATTGGCGGCCTGCCAAAGGGGCGTATCGTTGAGATCTACGGCCCGGAATCCTCTGGCAAGACCACCTTGACGCTACAGGTGATTGCCGAGGCGCAAAAAAATGGCGCAACCTGCGCTTTTATCGATGCCGAGCACGCGCTCGATCCGATCTACGCACAGAAGCTTGGCGTTAACGTTGATGATCTGATTGTCTCGCAGCCCGATCACGGAGAGCAGGCGCTTGAGGTGGCCGATATGCTGGTGCGCTCCGGTGCGATCGATGTACTGGTGGTCGACTCGGTGGCGGCGCTCACCCCAAGGGCCGAAATTGAAGGCGATATGGGGGATCATCACGTGGGCCTGCAGGCGCGTCTTATGAGCCAGGCGCTTCGAAAGATCACCGGGAACGTTAAAAACGCCAACTGCCTTGTGATATTCATCAACCAGATCCGGATGAAGATCGGTGTGATGTTTGGCAACCCGGAGACGACCACAGGAGGCAATGCGCTTAAATTCTACGCCTCGGTGCGCCTGGATATTCGCCGCACAGGCTCGGTTAAAGAGGGCGAGGACGTCACAGGAAGCGAGACCCGGGTGAAGGTGGTGAAGAACAAGGTCGCCGCGCCGTTTAAGCAGGCGGAGTTTCAGATCGTCTACGGCGCCGGAATCAATCTGAATGCAGAGATTCTGGATTTTGCGGTGAAACTTGATCTTGTTGAGAAGGCAGGCTCCTGGTATAGCTACAATGGCGCAAAGATTGCCCAGGGCAAGGCGGCCGCCACGCAGTTTCTAAAGGATAACCCGGATGTCGCACAAAGACTCCACGCGGCGATCGCCGATGCCTATCTCCCAAAACCGGGTGAGACCCCGGCAAAAGCGGCAAGCAGCATGGATGAGGCCGTTAGCGCGCAGGAGCCCTGAGCCAGCTAGCAAATCAGCGCAGCTGCGCATTCGTACAGGCGGATCAATGCCCTGGGTACGTCAAAGAGCCGGACAGGGAAGAAGCTAGAAGCAGACAGTGGCCTTGTCGCTTTTAATGCGGGCAATGCAAGAGAGCACCTGGGTCTTCTCATCATGATATCCAAGAGGATCCTTTATGTGCTCGATCGATCCGGATTCAACCGTGACCACACACGCGCCGCAAAAGCCGCCTCGACAAGAAGAGTAGGGCGCACACTTCAACGTCTCGAGCGCCTTCAGCAGTGACTGGTGCTGCGTCAGTGCGCGCTCGAGGGTGATCTTTGTCTTGTTTTTTCGGCATGCGCTCATCTAATTACTCTCAATCTACTCTCAATCTGGAAAGCGCTAAGTGCTAGGGGCAGTGCGCGGCCCTCATCTGTTATGGGATCTGTACGCAATCGGCGGGGTATGACACGACGAACCATCTAAAATAGAAGAAATAAATCCCGAATGTGCTTCTTGAGCCCACAGAACAAGGCATTGATGGGACGCCACTGCCGTCAAATATGGCACTCGCTGAGGCAGCGAATCCTAAAAACGCGTAGGAGGACCCGTCTTCGCCATAGCTAATGGCGGCAATGCGCGCCGCCTCCTGGGTGTCCTCTGGAGGGTAATTAAATGGCGCGGGTGTGGAAGCATCAAGCACCCACCTTCCTGTCAGGGCAGGCTTTGGCGGCACCAACCCCGGCACCTCGGCGCGCATGGTGTAGCTCAAGGACAGCGCCGCGGCCGATGACAGCATCAAAACTGAAGAGGCGATCAGGGCGGAAGATTTGGTTATATTCATGCGGGAGGCGCTCCGGTTACTGTGCGAGGCGTGACGCGCAGCATGGCAGACATATTATTATAGCTATATTATATTATGTCCGCACCCGGAGCAAGCCAGAGGCTTCGCGATATCTGTTAAAGAAAGCCTGCGCTATAGTGGCCGCCCTTATTGGGCTGGCGGCGGTGTGGTGGTGTTTGGGTGATCAGCCGGCAGGCACATTTGGGTCTTCACGCCAATGCTTCGATAGTAATTACTATTTAAACTCTCCCAGAAGTCTCGGTACTCACCGATCGCCTGGCAGGGCGAGCCAACTTCCATGGGGGCATAATGAGAAGAATCCATTCCGAGCTCGTTAAGTACCCAGCCGGTAAGCACGCTGTCATTCATTTGATTTACTCCGGGCGATCTGCTGAGGCTCTTTATGGTAATTACAGAGCCCCATTTGCCGGCGTAGCCATCCGGAGGCCCGAACTGGGTTCTGCGGGAGTGGCCATCAGAGCCATCGACGGTCGTAAATCCTGAATCCACCGAGTATTGCTCATTGCCCAGGCGACACAGGTGACGATGCCTTTGAAGCTCAATGAATTCGATAGAATTATTTGCCATTGTGCTGAAACTATCGGTGTACTCACCGGGATTGGAGCAAGGCAGTCCGGACAGATTTGTTTCGAGCTGGTAGGTAGATGCGTTCAATGCCCCCAGCGCGTAATTTCTCGCACTTCTCCGATCAACAAACATTCTATAGGAGAATGGCTGACCTCGCGGGCTATACGTGCCGGTGTAGGACGCGGCATCAATCGGCTTGTTATAGGCGGGCTGCGGCGCCTTTAGCGCCAACCCCGGCACCTCGGCGCGCATGGTGTAGCTCAAGGACAGCGCCGCGGCCGATGACAGCATCAAAACTGAAGAGGCGATCAGGGCGGAAGATTTGGTTATATTCATGCGGGAATCTCTCCGGTTACTGTGCAAGGCGTGACGCGCAGCATGTCAGACATATTATTATCTCTATATTATCTTAGGTCCGCGCCCAGAACAAGCCAGAGACTTCGCGATATCTGTCAGAAAATGCTTCAATGACATATATTATACCGTTTATTTATATAAAAGCCGCAAAAAAGAATCATTAACGCCTTCTGACGCGCTCTGGCGGGTGCATCAACGAACCTAAATTTTGGCATAAAACGAGGTTTGCCTTATCACAAATGAGTGCTTATACTTTTTTCAACAACGGCTAATTTTTTTGCGCCCTGCATTTTCTGCGCCAAACAAATTAACCTGCAAATTAACCAGCAAGTGAGATAACCGCATGGAAAATGCACCAGACGCCGATTACGCCGAGCATGTTCGCATACTGGCAGAGTTTGGTATGCGTGAAGTCGATGGCGAGGTGTGCGCGATTGAGGCAGGCGCAACCATTGGCCACATGAAGCAGATGTTAAGCGAAATGAAGGCATTGATGATTGAGGCGCGACAGGTGAATCTTGATAGGCTTACCCCGCAGGCGCGCGCCGACTGGGAGGGCAGGTGCGCCGCGTGCATTATGGAATCACCTTATCTGCTTGATCCGATAAGGCCCGAGCCGGGCCTGCACATGGGCGAGAGAGTAAAGCCCGCGCCGGTGCCAGCCGCAGCGCAAGCTGCAGGCATCGTTGTGAGGCTCGGGCGCGCAGCTACGCGCCGTGAGCGGGAGTTCTGTTAAGGCGCACATAAAGAGCGTTAGCAAGCCCTTAAAAGACAGTAAAGGCAGGCCAAAATAGCTCACCTACCCCAGGTAAAGTGCGCGTTTTCGCCTGCTTTTAGCGTATCAGTGACACCCCGTTCATTCTTTCATTGCATCAGGCGAGCCTGGCATTTGAGCCCGCGGCGCGCCGGGGGCACCGCCACGGGCAAATAAATTACTCCTTTTTGAACCCCGCGCGCCGAGCCGCCCCTACTCAGGCGGAAAAATATTTGCGTTTATGGTTATTAGCAGGTTGACGTATTATATATTATTGGCTATATTAATTATATGACATCGCCGGGCGCAGTCACTGGCGCCTCAGGATGTCATGTCGTTTGTTAATTGACCTAATGTAGAGCCCCCTAATGCAAAATGTCAGCTTGATAAGTAAGAACACCTCAGCTTATACGCGCCCACCTTTAAGTGAGGAAGATGAGCGCGCCGCAAGTAATCTGCGCCGAATCTGGAAGGCGTATAAAGCCAGGCACCGGATCAATCAAGAAGAGTTTGCAGGCAGGTTAAACTGGACGCAGGGGAACTTCAGTCAGTATCTGACTGGAAAAGTGCCGCTTGGTCAGAAGGCGATGCTGAAGTTGTGCGCAGCTCTTGGGTGCGATCCAGGGGACATCCGCGAGGAGCTGCGCTCGCATATGATGGAGATGCGCCATGAGCTTCTGGCAGCGCAGCTGGTAAGTGTGCTTGAAGCGCTCAAAAATCTTGCCGATGCTGGCCTTAACGATATTATAGATAGCTGTGAGAAGGCGCTCGATGCTGATGCGATGGCAAGTTGCGCCCGAGGCGAAAGCGCCGAATAGAGCGCCCCTGATAGGGCTTGAGCCTTGCCTGCTGCGTGCGCGGTGCGGGCGTTGGTAAAGCGCCTTATCCGATTGTCACTCCGCGGCCCTGACACAATAGTATATTTTATAGTTTATTATATGTGACAGCGGCCCCACCACAGGCACCGAGCCCGGGTTGCAAGGCAAACAAATGATGAGTCAACAGCATGTATAAAATAGCCCTTCTGAGCGCGGCGCTTCTGGGCGCGTCTTTGAGCGCCAATGCACGCGATCGGGTAGATGCACCCAATCAGAACGATCTGCAGATTCTTCAGTACTGTGATTTTGATTCCGCCACGGGCATTCAGGCGAAGATTCTGCCGCTTAGCCCCGCGCAGCACTTCAGCACCCGAGCGCACGGGGCGATCTACCCGTACTGGGTGAGTGAGCGCGCGGGCGGGCGCTTGTTGAGTCGCGCCTTGCCTTCAGGCAGGTAAAGATAATGCCCGAGCCCTTTAACGCACTATCTAAGGGGCAAGGCCCGAGCGATAAGGCGATATATCGCTACTATCGCAGCCTGACAGATTCGTGCGAGCAGATCTGGCTTAAGGTTAATGAGGCCGATGCGGCGCTTGCGCCATATCTTGATCCGAAAGATGCGAGAAACGACGGTCAGATCCCCTGGAGCGCACTTTCAGCGCGCTACTCGATGCGGCTTCTTACCGATGAGCAAGCACTACTTGATCGGGTCGGCAAAAGCATTTGGGTGCTCCCTGCGCCAGATTCGAGCGCATTACGGGCGCTTGATAAAGAGCGAGATAAAG
This sequence comes from uncultured Cellvibrionaceae bacterium, assembly GCA_964546435.1. Taxonomy (GTDB): domain Bacteria; phylum Pseudomonadota; class Gammaproteobacteria; order Pseudomonadales; family Cellvibrionaceae; genus CAYNST01. Next base: position 21,301 of record CAZJKJ010000043.1, on the reverse strand, counting down.
CCCGCACGCTTAGCGATCATGAGCCTGTGGAGCTTCTTCGGGTCATGCCCGGGGCACACATTGTCGATGGGGCTATGCAAAGCTCGATCGAGCTTATGGTGAAAACCGCCAGTGGCGAGGTGCTGTACGCGCCTTTTATCCCGGATCGCTGGGCGCTAAGGGATCCCTTTGCGCAATCGGGCATTAAGCCCCGGCATATAGGCCCGATCAAGCAAGGCAGGCTTCACTACCAGATGTCGCTCGATGAGGTGATGCTCGCCTGGGGCAGGCCTGAGCGCATAAGGCGCCTTGGGGTCTATCAGGATCCGGCCCGATCAGGGATCTTCATTGATGATGAGGCTCTGGGCGAAGGCCTCATCAATCACAGTAAGCGCTTCGGCCAGGCGGCGGGCAACCCGATCGGGCACTTTAGCAAAGTGTACTACCCGCACCGCCTGGGGCCGGAGGGGTTTTTAATGTTTAACACCGAGCAGCTACTTCTTGAACACGAGCAGAGCATGCCTGCAAGCGCCCCCGGGCTTCACCCGAAGCCTGTGGGTAGAGCCATCACCCGCTAGATCGCGACCTGGCTGCGCGCGCTGTGGACCAGCTCTTGGTCTTGATATTAGCGCATGCTAATAATTAATTGACATAATATATATTTAATGGTATACTTACACTGCACGCTAACACCGCAGATGGATAAGGGAGCACGACGGCGCATCCATCTGCGGCAGATCACGACAGAGGAAAGTGCCATGACCATTACAACAGCGCTGGGCCGGTACCTACATACCATCGGTAAATTCAAGGTGCTTGAGAAGGAGGAGTTTAACCGCCTTCATCGGGCCTACACCGCAGGGGATTCGTCTCTTGAGGGGGTTCTGATCAGCCACAATCTTCGGCTGGTCGTCATGTTTGCAAGGCGCTACGCAAGAAGCGAGGAGATGATGCTTGATTTGATCGAGGAGGGAAATCTCGGGCTTATCCGCGCGGTGCAGAAATTTAACCCCAACGAGGGCTCAGCCTTTGCGACCTACGCCGGCTGGTGGATACGCGATCACATTGAGAATTTTCTGAATCTCAATGAGCGCATCGCGAAAATTCCACTTCACATGATGAAGCTCAAGCACTCGGTCAGTAAGCTCAAGAGCGCAGCAGATAGCCTGGGGCTCGCATTTGATGTAGAGGCCGCGGCCGCCACACTTAATGTCAAGGTCTCCTCGGTCGTGGCAGCTCTTGCGATACTCCAACCAGACGCCTCGATGGATTCACCGGGCACCGGTGGGGAAAAAGACGGGACATACGCGGACAGCTTTAGCGATGATGCCGATACCGCGGAGGATTTACTGGTGCGCGCGAGCTCTGCCAGGTGGCTGCTAAAGCGGGTGGATTCACTGCCGCAAAAGCAGCGCGAGGCCCTCACCCACGTATTTGGGCTTAATGGGCAGGAGCCAAAAAGTGGCGAGGAGGTCGGGCGCCTCATGGGCCTTACCCGAGAGCGGGTTCGCCAGCTCGTCTCAGACGCCAAGGGCCGCCTTGCCAGGGCTGCCGCGCGCGATGGTCTTGATGTGAGTGATCTTCTGGTGGCGGCCTGATCCTGATCAGCCGGATCTCTTGCGAGATGCTGTCATGATCGGGCCGTTCAGATCCTCGCGATCGCGCCACTTAATCGCCGTTAGTGCCTGATAGGAGTTGAAAATTTGTGAATGCCATGCGCCAATCAGCGCCCTACTTCATCCCGGGGCTGATCTTCGCCGGCATCAAGGTTCTTGGCCTCAAACTCTGCAATGCACCCGTGAATGAAATTGTAGCACTCGTTCATATCGCGCAACCCACCAAGCTCCCTGTGATCATCGTCCTCGGTCTTAAGGGGCCTAAAGCCAAAGGGGCTCGCAAGCGCAGCACCCCCTGCGCATTCATTTAAGTGAGCGCAAAAGGCGCTCGCAAGGTCCCGATCAAGCGAGACCACAATCCGGCCCTGGCCATCCTTTAGCTCATCCAGGCGCACATGGCAACCATAGGGATATTTATCGTTAAAGGTGCGCTCAAGCTCGGCGCAAAAAGACTCGCTAAGCTGTCCGTTAAGAGCGGTTGCATCAAAGCTTGCGCAGGCGTTTAGCACAAATCCGCCCGCCTGCTTGATGTTGTCCATAATCATGCTTTTGAACGATCCGATCTTCTTAATCGCCTCATTGATCTTATCGGGCGAGGACTTGTACTTGCGGATAAACTCATCTGCATGTACAAACAGCTTCTCCTGCTCAATAACGCACTGAGCGAATTTAATGCGCTGCTGGTGAATCCTATCCATTCACATCACTCCGTCTAGTGCATCAAAGAACCCTACTGGTGACCGTGACCTGCCAGAAAGATAGTGATTCGATGCTAAATTGTGGACCCTGTTCACATTCTAGCACTGCTACGGCCCCTGGTATAGGGGAAGATGCTATTTGATATTAAGATTTAATATGAGATAAACAAAAAGCGTTGGTAAATAGAATAAAGGCATGTTGAAAAATCGAGCTTCATTGACTTTTTATATATTTAACTGTATAATATAGCTTGAATCAGCCAGAGGCGTACTGTATGAGCGGCACCGATGTTAAATCCATCATTAGTGAAGATATACTCAGGCACTTTTTAAAGCAAGATGCGCTTCCTGATCTTGATCGCGAACTGGTGGTTGAGGCGATCGACATCGGTTACGGCTACACCAAATACACCAGAGGTTTTAGCGAATCCGGAGATATCAACTGCGGAATATTCCCCTCCTTAACGCCGCTGTCGCCGCAGGAGGATCTGATGGGGGAGTTTTTCATCAGCCGCGACACCAAGAAGATCACAAGCGGGGGGACTGTGTGGGAGGTTGGTCCGGGGGTTGAGGATATCGTGAGCCGCAACGATGTGCGGGCGCTACATGATAATTATGTTAACTCCGAGCAGTGGAAGGTTCTGCTACTGGGGGCGCTTGCGTACATGGACACCCCGAAGATCGATGTGCTGGTGCTTGGGCTTCCGGTTTCTAACATGCACCGAAAGGCCGATGTGGAGGGTATCGTGCTGGGGGAGCATAACGTCTGTGGAAAATCGTACACGATAAAGCAGGTTCTGGTCGTGCCGCAGCCACTTGGGGCGCTGTACTCGCACGCGCTAAGCTCGAAGGATTTTGGGCGCTTTGCCAGCACCAACACACTGATTGTTGATCCTGGCTATCTCACGTTCGATTTTCTTGTCACCAAGGGGTTTTCGGTCAACGCCCACCGCTCAGGTGCGCGACCCGGAGGCATGAGTGCTGTGCTTGGGGCGATTGCAAACTCTATCGCAGGCTCGATCGGCAGTGAGTACGATGATCTTAATGCGATTGATCTTGCGCTTGATCTTAGAAACTACGACGGGCCACGCGGCTCAAGACCCATCTTCATCTACGGTCAAGAGATCGATCTGACCCCTCATATCAAGCAGACCAAATCGATCATCGACACGAGTATGAATTTCATGCTGAACAAGATCGGGGACACCAAGGATATCTCCCAGATCATTATGGCCGGTGGCCCGAACAAGATCTTTAAGCTAAGTGTCGAGCGACACTTTGCTCGGCACCAGGTGATCGGCCTGCCAAGCGGCATCACTGCCAATGTTAAAGGCTTTAAGCTCTGGGCAATGATGGTCGCCTACGGCCAGGCGCTGCGCTCCTAAATCGCAGAAGATACATCGCTGCAGATAATGGCCCGCCCTCAAAGCGGGCCATTGTCGTTTCGGCCCGGAGATTATAGCGGCCAAAAAGAACATGACTGATCTTTTATTTACTGTTATATTATGTGCTAATCTTATCGTTATGGATCGGCACCGGGCAGTCATCGCGCAGTGCCAAAGGAACATCAGCACCTGAGGCCAGCATGAACGCAGTAGAGCAGTTTATTAAAGATCAGCAGATTCAACGAAAACCTCGATCCTTCGATGAGCATTATAGAAATCTTAGCGATGATCAGATCGGTCCGGTCTATAGCATGTGCGCACTCGGGTACACCCTGTGGTTTGTTCGCGAGCTTGAAGATGGGACAAAGCTTGCTGTGCTTGATGGTGATGGGATTGTTGCGATCACCGATAGCGGGGAGCTGCGCTGGAGGCCACAGATCGAGCTTCGCAAGGACTAGGGAGTAAGATGCGCTGCGAAGTGACCACAAACCCCCCTCGCCTGCTCGGCCGCGCTCGTGTACGCGCCGGCATCCAGGTGCTCAACTGGCGCTGCCTGCTGTGAAGGCGGATGCGCCTGTGATCGGTAACCGGTCGGGGCCGCCGGCGCCTGCTCAGAAAGGCCGAGCAGGTAAAAATAGGCATCCAGAGCCTTCCAGACATCAAGCTTGCGATCCTGCCTGAGCACCGCTCGGACAAGAGCAATCGGCTCAGATCGAACCGGGTTTTTGATGGTGTCTTTATCGATCGCCGAAACCAAAAGTGCCTCAAATGCACGGTGCGCGCAGCTTGAGCGAAGCGCATAGCCAAGCTGGTTCGAAAGATCAACGCCGCGGTACACTGCGGTAAGTATAAGCGCAGCACCGCCAAGGGCGCTCAGCATGGCGCTTTGTGAAAGAATCCCTATCGTGAGCATAGCCCCAAGCACCATCAGCGCTGAAAGCGCCCGATACCCCGAGTGTGCACCTGGCAGCGCCTTGGTATCTGCGCACTCAAGCCTCCAGCAGATAATGGCCCTGTCAATCTCGCCCCAGTCAAATATAGCGCTCAGCCTAAGGGCAAGTGATCTTTCGGCGCAGGTGTGTTCATTCATAATGAGTGTAACGTTGCAAGAGTGATTGATCTGTCCCCTATTCTACCCAGCCGCGATCGAGCGCGCCACCGGAATCGGGTCCACCTGGTAGGCGCCTGCAGCAAGTTCACATTGACGCCTTATATATTATTTGTAATAATATTTATATTGAAACGCCTATCCCGGCGTCTTATTGTGCTCGCGCGCCCGGAAGGTTTGTTGTAATGAAGTTAAACACCAGGTTACTCTTGGCCATCACCCCCCTGGTTGCGATCTCGACAATCGCCATCAGCGCAGCCTGGCACTCCCATCTAAGCGCGGCATCAAAGCAGAAACTTGACGGCGAGATCGCCTCGGCGCTTCATCAAAGTGCCGGGCTGTTCAGAGCCAATAGCGAGCGCACCGCAGCTGCCCTTTCACTTCTTGCCACCCACATCGATACCGATCCGCTTCGGTACGAGCAGGCAGCAAGCGCATTTAGGTCATACCATGGGCAGATCCTCGGTCTTGGGCGGGTCACGATCAAGGACATGAAGATCGAGCTTGATCATATTGTTGGGACAATGAGCCCGCAGCTGATCAAGGGCACCCTTCAATCACACGCAGGATCGGCCCCTAACTGGGTAAGTGTGGCAAGCGCAAGCGATGGCGATACAGCGGTTGTGCATCTGGTAAAGGCTCGAGACAGTCAGTACCTGGCCGCCATCGAAAGTCCCTATGAGATTTTAACGACGCTTGAGCGCTCAGATGCCATCGAGTCTTTGTGGGTGGGGCTTGCCGATAAAGGCGCTGTGCGCCTGGGCGGGGCTGTCCGCGGAAAGATCGATAAAACAGACGGCACGCGGCCGGCGCCCGGTAGGTCTCAAGCTGCAGTGGGCGGGGTTGAGGCTTTAAGAGGGACGGCCTACCAGGCGGTCCCGCTCGGCTTCGGCATGTCGCTGATCGCAGTGGCGCCGCCCAGTGCGCTTAACGGCGCATCAAGCTCCTTCATCATTAATCTGATCGCGATGTCCGCGCTCATCTCGGCCGGCGCCGGGCTATTGATTGTTGCTCTTGTAAATCAAACCATTGTGCGCAGGGTCCGGGCGCTTGAGTCGGCCTCAAAGTCCATCGCCGATGGCAATTTCGATGTCAGCATCAAGGATGCGCGAGCCGATGAGATAGGAGCGCTTTCCCGATCGTTTTTACTGATGAGAGATTCCATATTTGCCTCCAAGAACAAAATCCACCAACTGGCCTATTTTGATGATTTGACAGGCCTTGCCAATCGAAGAAGCCAGAATGCGTTTTTAGGCGAGCTTTTGTCGGCCTCCAGCACCGGAGTGCGGCGCCGGGTTGCGGTGTTGCTGCTTGATCTGGATGACTTTAAAAACGTGAACGATATTTATGGGCATCACATTGGCGATGCGCTTTTAAAGGAGATCGCATCGCGACTGCAGAAGGCCTGCGCATCGCTGGAATCGCCATCAATACACATTCAGATTTCGCGCATTGCCGGGGATGAATTTACGATTGTGGCCTGTGGGTATCGGGATGATCACTGGGTCGATGAGCTTGCGTCGATAATAGTGGGCAGTTTTGCGCAGCCCTTTGAGATCGGGCGGCACATTCTTCGAAACTCGGTGAGCCTTGGGGTTGCCCTTTGCCCGCAGCACGGACACGATCAGCACACTTTACTTAAGTGCGCCGATCTTGCGATGTATGAGGCGAAGTTAAAGGGTAAAAATCGCTACTCCCACTTTACCGAAGAGCTGCGCCTTGGCATCGAGCTCAAGCAGGAGCTTGAGCGCAGAATCATCGAAGCGCTCGCCAACGATCAGATGCAGCTGCACTATCAGCCAAAGGTGTGCCTGGTGGATTCTCGGGTAACTCACTTTGAGGCACTGATCCGCTGGAATGACCCGCAAAGAGGGATGGTCCTACCGGCAACATTCATCCCCTTCGCAGAGGACAATGGCCTCATCAATAACATCGGGGTCTGGGTGATCGACAGGCTCTGCCAGGATGTTCGCAGCCTTCAGATGCGCGGGTGGAGTGATTTTAAGGTTTCCTTTAACGTCTCCGCCAGGCAGTTTGATGACGGGCAGTACATCGATGCAATCGAGGATGCGCTAAGGCGACACGCGGTGAACCCAAAGCATCTTGAGGTTGAGCTCACCGAGTACTCTCTTGCTAAAGACATGGCCGAGACCCGCAGCTACCTTGAGAGAATTACAGGCCTTGGGCTTGGGTTATCTATCGATGATTTTGGTACCGGCTACAGCTGCCTTTCTTATCTTGAGAAGCTCCCGATCGATACGCTTAAGGTGGATGCGAGCTTTATTCGAGACGCTGCGCAGAATTATCGCAAGATGACCATCATTGCCACCATCGTGACCCTCGCCAAGGGTCTTGGCATGAAGACGGTCGCAGAAGGTGTTGAGACCCAAAGCGAGCTTCAGATCGCGCTTGATCACGGCTGTGACTATGTCCAGGGGTATTACTTCTACAGGCCCATGCCCTTTGATGAAATTCTTGGGTTTGAAGCCTATCAATGCCTCGAGACACACGAAAAAGCCGACAAAGATGCTCTAAGATCGCACCGGTGAGCTGTGCAATCAGGTGGCTTTGCGGCCAAAAGTGAATACGATGTACAGATCACGGCCTTCATGATAAATTATTATAGTGATATATAATTATCGGATGATAATCATGCGTAAACACGCCCTGGCGGCATTTGCAATTCTGAGCGGACTTTCTTCGGCAGCGCGCGCCGATCTTGTTGTGGCGGGCATGCCTCTTTTTGAGCGATACAACACACTTAGTCACCGCGAGCTTACCGATATCTGCTCAAGCGCCTTTGATGTGGGCTATTCGAGCGTCTTTGGCGGTGCGCACCAGTGGCAGGGCGACAATCCCCGTGCGGGGTTACTGCATGCGCAGATTGAGGCCATTGTGAGCATCCACCCGCAGACCAAGGCTTCGGTGAGCGAAATATTCATCGCGGCAAGAACCAAGCTTGAAGAGATTGGGCAGGCCCGAGGCGTTCACGCAACCAGTAAAATGCGCTCAGATAAGGTCACAGATCCTGCCAGCAGCGCTCGCTCACGCGCGCAGCAGGCATTTCTCTTTAGCGACAGCAAGCTCGATGAGGAGTCCTTATTCGTTATCAACCAATCCATTGCCGATACGCACAAGGCGCTTGAGGCCGATCAGGCGCTGTATCTTAAGCCGCGCGGCGCGCAGCGCGCGCGCACCGATGCCGTAAATAGTGCAGATTATTACCGTACCTGCGTAAAGTTCTGGGCAGAAGGCGCGCCAGCGCCCTTCGATGCGAGCTCAATCGGACCCGCGGGCTCGCCGGCCCCGATTGATAACGATCAGCCCAGAAGCGCCGCGATCGAGCACGCAGGCGACGATGCGATCGATGCGTCGCAAGCACGGCCGGGTCGTGATGATAAGGCCCGGATAGAGGCAAGATTCTCTGTGGAAAATGAGCCCGGGCAGTCGCAGGATGACCATACTGCAGGCTCATCAAAACCCTGGTGGGCAGCCGAGGAGCCAGCGGCGCAAGAGACATCAGCCGCGACAGGCGCCGCGAGTGATGATCTCGAATCGATGCAGCAAAAGTGGTGGGAGCCCCGAGCGCAGAGCGCTGAGAGTGAGCCTCAATCGCAGGATGAAAAAATGTGGTGGCAATAGCGCGCCATCACTACTGGCGCCTTCCAAGATTAACCCGATTGTTATGCTCTTCAACGGTCTTGCAGTGGATGCAGAGGGTCGCCATCGGATTGGCCATCAGCCTTTGGGGTGCAATATCATCGAAGCACGATTTACACAACCCGTAGTCATCGTAACTTTTTATAGCCACATCCACATCATTGAGCGCTTTTTGCATTTGCTTTAGGTGGGCCATCAAGTTGTTACGATCCTCAATCACCTGCGCCGAGTCGGCAAGATCAGCTGCTGTGTCGCTTATGCTGCGAAGCTGCATGTTGATCGCCTGGATTTGCGAATCCAGATCGATTCTCTTCGCCTTTAAGCCCTCGTGAAGGCTGTCGATAATTTCCTGTGTCAGTTTGTCGCTCATATTATACCTGTAAAAATAATATGGATGCCGCAAGGCATCCACGTTGTAGTTAATTACCGATATAATATATATACGACCGGCCCATATGGCAAGCATATTAATGCAATAATTATTTGAAAAGTAAGGATATAAGCGGTAGCTGATATTTAAGCTGCGGTAGATCTGAGCTGAGCGTATCCTGATCATGGTGCCGGACATCTCAATGAGCATTTCGGCCGAGCGACGCACCGAGCCATCATCATCGCCCAGGGCTTTGATTCGAAGGCCGAGCGTCCTGCTCTGCTCATCATCGCACTGCCGCGCAGCGAGGTGGCCATGTAGATGTGCGAGCGCCTGACCGACGCTTTTGGTTGAGATGCCCGGGGCGTGCAGAGCGCAGAATTCCTACATCACCGGCGTCGTCCTGGCATCCTTATTGAGCATCCGATTGATGAATCCGCGTACGGCACCTGGCTGATGCTGCCCGATCGTGGCGGCTGCGCCACTAAGTCCGTAGCTTGCGGCGCCATTTTTCATCTGGCCAAAGTGCTTGGTGAGTGCGCCTTCGAAAAGCTCCCGCACGCTCTCTTGCGCCTTAAGCTGCAGGGCTTTATCGCTTATGTGTTTATCGCACAGGCTGCGCTGATAGAAGGCGGTATCATAGGGGGAGCCGCTTAAGGACTTTCGGTCAATCCCGATTGAGCCTGCCCTACTCATTGCCTCGATCGTGAATAGGCGAAGCTCTGGGCTCAAAAGCTCAAGGTTAATATCAGCAAATAGACTACAGGCATCAAAGCCTCTTGCGTCCCTTGATTTTGTAAATTGCACTTTGAGCTTGGCCTGGCGAATGATTTGCCGCGGCCCGCCAATCTCTTCAATGGCATTTATAATCTTGGTGGTATCTGCAACCGAGCGTGTGCTTGAGCTGTTCATGGGCGTTATATTTTTTTATTATTGTTATGTAGCTTTTGAGCAAAGCATCAATCTATTTTAATAATAGCATTATTAAATAGACGTGGCAATTCGCAATATTGCGATGAGCACAAGAGCTCGGGGCGCCCACCATGGCGCACGCACTGATTGCAATGATCTGGAAAACTGGTATAGTATTTAATTATCGGCTTATTATATCGCGACCTATATGACACTCACAAAGATCATCTTTGCGGCGGCAGCGGCCTTGTCGCTTGGCGCCTGCACTGCCACACAAAATCTTCCGCTGCACAGCCTTGAGAAAACGCTCGATCTTCCGCCAGATCCTGGCGCAGCGGGCTCACAGACGATCGAGGGGGTTGATGTCAACGAAAACGGTGTGCGCGATGAGGTTGAGCGAAAGCTCGCCCTCTCCTTTGCCGTTATGGGTCACCAGGCGATCTATCCCAAACTACTTGAGCTGCAGATGACCTGCGCCAAAGCCTACCAGGAAGTACTGATATCGGAGGATCCGGTTTTCGCGGCCGTTAAGGTGATGGCGGCCAATCAGAATTTGCGCGTGTATGTTGATGGCGTGAACGAGGAAATTGCCTCCAAAATGATCGACGTTCCTGAGATATCCTATCTTCCTTCGGACCAGGCAGCCTGGATCGCGGTGAATATACGCCGGTACGTGTTTGATACCGAACCGAGGGCTGAGTTATTTGCTCAGCGACAGAAGATGCTCAAGACAAGCCTTGATTGAATTTCGACGAAATATCGAGAGTGTGATCACCCGACTATTTGCTTTAAAAATGAGAGATGGGAAAATGGCTGACCGAAACTTTAACTGGCATGGCTTTACAACCGTTCGAAAAATACGGGCCACCTTTGAGCGCATGAGTGCAGAGCAGACGGATCGCGAGAAACTGTTGGTGAATCCAGATATGATGGCCGCGAAAGCTCGCGAGGTGGGAGAAATCGTGCAGGATCTCCACCTGCTGATCAGCACCAACTACGCCAATGCCAAACCTGAGGTGGCCCGCTTATCGGCATTTCTTGCGAGCGACGAGGCGCATGCCCAGGAGGCTGCCGAGAAGCAATGGAGCTCAGGAATTACCTTTAATAATCTGAGCCCTGATGATTCCGATGAGATTCTGGATGCGCAGTATGAAGAGATTCTGGATACGCAGCATGACGATGGCGCCGATGACGGGCCGTCAATGGGCCCATAAGACATTCCCAGTGCCGGGCTTTCGTGAAGGTTGCGCTATTATCCCGGCGGCAGGAAGCGCTCGATACATATCCAGATAATATGACCACTAAATGTAAAAAGTGAGTGCGCACATGACTGCTTCCGGCAAGATCTTTACTCTGGGTTATGCCGGAATGAGTATTGAGAATTTCATCGGCACACTTGAGTCCGCAGGCGTTGGCTTTCTTATCGATGTCCGGTCCAGCCCCTTCTCTGCTCGATTTGGGCAATACAATAAAGACACTCTTCCTGTCGCCCTTGCGAGCGCGCGGATGCGCTACCTGCATCTCGGGCGTGAACTCGGCGCTCGATCGCCGCAGAGCTCCCACTATGATGGTAGCGGACAGGTGCAATTTGACCGGGTGCGCGAAAGTGAATTGTTTAAATCTGGCATTAAACGCTTGCTGGCGGGTCTTGAGCAGGGCCACAACCTTGCGCTTATGTGCGCTGAGAAACAGGCTCATACCTGCCACAGGGCTCTACTGGTTGCCGAGCACCTGTGGAGTGAGCACGGCATTGAGGCATGGCACATTGAGCCGGGCAGCGCGCCCATTGCGCACAAGGAACTGATTGAGCGCGCGGGAGAGCGTCTCGGCATGCGTGAGGACCTCTTTCGCAGTCCTCAGCAGTCACATGCCGATGCCGTTAGGTTGCTTGCCGCCCGCCACGCTTACCGCAACGACAATATGGTATCGGCAAATGATCATCCCGGCGATAGTGCTGGCATTGAGAATGGAATGGGGTTTTGATATATTATAGATATATTTATGTGTAACTGAGCGGCCATCATGCGAAGAGACAGCCCGGTACTGGACAGGCCAAAAAGCAACTACTGGACACCGTGCGCCATGCTCGCGGTGATTGGATGCCTCATTTACATGATGTTTAACGATGACTGGCAGGCACCACTGACCAAGCGCGTTGAGATTGTGGTGTATCTGAATGCCGCTCAATGTGAAAACTCAATCGTCCCCACCCTTCGCTACCAGTGCACCAGATCAGCAGCGTTTGCTGCAGAACGAGCCAATAATATGGTCTGGCCTTACCAGTCAAAGCAGCGGTGCGAGACGGATTTCGGCATGTGCCGCGAGTCAACCGCAGGCTACTACAGGCCGTTTGATCTTGGATTCGCCATTATCACCCGCGGCAAGGGTGATTACCTGCCCACCCCTGTATTCTACGCCCAGAATCTAAACCAGTACGTACTCGCCCCGGGCTATCCGGTGGTGATCGGCAAGAACGCCCTGCCGTTCTTCTCATCCGACCAGCAATTTCTAATCAATACACCCGGGGCCCTGTCGTATGAGATATGCTTTGCGCTAAGCACGGGCGAGAATTTCTGTACGACACGGGCACAACTTCTGGCAAGCCCCGGTGATCAGTCCCAGAAAATGCTGCTTTTTTCCGCCGCAGCCTCACCGTCCCGAGGATAGTCACTCGTGAGAACATTGCGGTGCAAGCAGAACGATTATTTGTGCTTTGCGACGCTGCGCACTACGCTCAAAGAAACCGTAATGACGAGGTGTATGTGAAGCGAAGCCGCGCCAGGCGCAACCACGCAAAAACCAGTGATGATCCGTTCGCGCGTCTTGCGGCCGCCCTGCCAAAAGACCAGTGCCGAGTCACCGTAGAGCAGTTTCGTGAACTCTCCAGCGCCGGCGCAAAAAAGCAAAAGCGTCACAAGCACAATGCCCGCAAGGTTGAAATCGATGGGATCATCTTTCAGTCTGCCTGGGAGGGGCGGCGCTACGGGCAGCTTAAGCTTCTTGAGCGAGCAGGGGAAATCTCGGCGCTGCAGCTGCAGGTGGAGTTTCGAATTGAAATTAATGGCCATCTGATCACCCGCTATTTTGCTGATTTTGTCTACCAAAAGGATGGCGCTCAGGTGGTCGAAGATGCCAAAGGGTGGCGAACAACTGAGTACATCATGAAAAAGAAGATGATCAAGGCCCTTTTTGGAATCTCAATTCTTGAGACCCGAGCAGACGGAAGGTAGCGCCAGCGCCAGATCCGTCCTATGCGCTCAACCCTTTGATGCCAGGAATCACAACAAATCTCATCAAAATGAGCGTGATCAGCGCGCAAAAAATAGCGCCTGAGACAATGCACACCAGTGTCTGGCGGGCCGTGGCCTCATGGGAGATTTTAAAGGCAATGACAAAGTCATACCCAAGCACAAGATAGGAAAGCACAAAGAGCACCGGCACAACAAACGATGGCACCGGCACAATGAGGATGATCGCTACGATCGCGCTCAAGGCGCCGAGCAACACCAGCATATAAGGCAGCACCATCCAGATCGCCAGGCGGTAGAACCGCCAAAAGCCCTCAAGATGATATAGCCTCTTGCCGATCATGTGAAAGTAGAAGACCGGCGCAACAATCACCAGCGGCATGCCGTAGAGCGCGAGGTAGAAAGCCGTGATAAATAGATCAATCTCGGGTGTAAGCGCTACGCTGCCGACGGTGGATAAAAACGCGGTAAAAAGACCCGCAAGCAGCACCTGAGTGGTGAGAATCGACACCGCGCTTAAGCTCCAGTGCTGCGCTAGCACTCGCGGATAAACAAGCGAAGGCCTGATTGGGGATGCGAGGACAAGCATCAGCCCCCGAAGTAATTTCTTCATATAATGGCGTCCGTAAACAGCTCAAGGATTTGACCAATTGCGATGGCAACAATCAGTGCTAGACCTGCTGCAATCACCGTGATTTTTCTTAAGATGGCACGCTCACCAAGCCGCTTGATGCAGGCAAGATCACCGTCATCCATAATGCGAACGTAAGACTCACACGGATCATCCGGATTGACATAAACACAGATCGTCGCACCCGGATGCGCGCCCTTAAGAGCGAGAATATCGGCTTCGGTTTCAACCACACTGATGGCCCTACTCTCGTACTGTGTGTTCTCGTACCGATAGCTTCGCACCAGGTACACCAACCCAAATCGCTCGTAGTGATCGAGCGCGGCGGCGCGCTTTTGCTTTATGTGACGGGCATAGTCCTCAGCGCTAGTAAATGCCCGCGGCTCAGGAAGGCGCGCAAACTGCTCGATCGCATCGTACTGCGGATAGCGATACTCACAGTTATGCCCCGCCCTTAGGATCGTGCCACTTACAACCGGCCAGGTGCGAATCTGCTCGTTTAAGTGCTTGAGCTCGCAAAGAAACCTCTTGAAGTGCTGGCGCTTTCGCACAACATCCAGTGTAAAGTAGGCAACCAAAAGCCCCAGAACGCTTATCGCAGCAAGCATCTGCATTATCGGATTGCCATATAGATGAGTGCGACAAGCGCCGCGAAGACACCAGCACAGCCAAGCACATCAGATGTGAGCGAGTGCTTTTCAGGAGCGTAGAGGATGGCATTACAGGGCGAATCCGGGTCGTAGTAGAGCTTCACCGGCTTACCAATCTTGAGCTTCTTTACAAGCACGATATCGACAAATCTCTGGCTTGGATGAAGGCTTGTTCTGCTCGTTCCGTACTCGAGCCCGTTAACGTGATATTTTGCGAAATAAAGACCCCCCTTTTTGCGCCACCGCCAGGCGAAGCCCTCGATCGGCTCGACCCTGGCATCTATCACCTCCCCTTCTACGCTTGCCCAGTGGCGCGCGCTTTGTGCGCGGCGTCTAAGGCAAGCAAGCCGGTAAATGCGGCGCGCAAGCACGGCCGCCATGGCGATAATGAGGATGATCGAAAGGGTCATGCTGGGATCCCAAAGAGCGTATAAACACAATTTAGTATAACGGTATTTATATGCATGTCAATGCTGAGCCGTCAGCACGTACCTGGCGTAACGGTCACACGCTCATTGAGGCGACGTTCGCAGCCTGTCGCTCCCGGCAACGCTCCATGAATTTACCCGTGCTGTCACTTTGCCCAAACGCCAGCACCTGGGGCGATCGAAGCATTTTCTCAAACACCGCATCGGCGCTGCGACCGGTTTCGATCTGCGCTCGCGCCTGCTCGATCTTTGCAATGGTCTTGGTATCAAATACCCCATCAAGCACCTCCTTGGGCAGAAAGTCCCGGGGTTGCTGGGATAAAAAGCGGATAGCCTCATCGCGGGCAAACTGGGAGCTGAAGAAGTTCTTTCGGCTCGTTTCAATGGATCGTCGATGCGCCTGCGGATCATTGCAGACATTCAGATAGTAAAACAGGGCGGCCCGGATGCACTTGATCGCCCCGAGGGTTGCGCACTTATCGGCCCGTTCATTGCCGACACAATCGGCGATGATCTGCCGCTCAACAGGATCATCAAAATCCGCCGGATCAGGAAGTGTGGCCCCTGCCGCATCAAGCACGTGCGAGCGCACCCAGCGTACACTTAAAGATGCAATCTTCGGATTTGACTGAATTTCCTCATCAATCTGGCGCCACAGCTTAAGCAGTCCGTGATTGACTCTACGCCCCGCCCCGTCACCCTCAAGCAGGCCGATGGTGCCCTTAATATCTGTCATACCCTCCACGACATCCGCGCAATCGGTCACAATCTCAAAGTGGCAGGGATAGCGGTTAAACTTAAGTGCCTCAAGCACCGCCCGCAGCTCAGCCTCCCTCGAGCTTGAGTTAAAAAGATTGCCGTATTTGGTGCCCTCGACCACGCGCCCGTTCTTGAGCTCGTTTCTAAAGTAAATGCCCCATCCGGCAAAGGATTTTTGATCACGTGACTGATCCGAGCCCTTCGCAGAACCATCTGTATAGACAACACACTTCGCTAAATCCTCAGCCGCGAGCGCTGAGGGCTTTACAAGGTGCGGCCTGTTCAGTGCATCGTTCTTTGCCGGCCGGTAGCTTCTGATAATGTCACTATTGTTTTCTGCGGACATTACTCGCCCCTTTGTTATTATTGGCGCCTGATTCAAGTTTGCAGTCATAATACCACTATATTATATTATAGCGTTATTTAAATTTGATGTCATTGACGTAACACGATATAATTACATACATTATGCTTTCCGACAGCAGAGCCAAGTGATTGTATGGGCACCAGGCAAAATCTTGTTTTTTTTGAAGAAGGGATGCATGTGGCGGTTATCGAAAACCGCGAGGGAAGCTGGGCGTACTTCTATCCGTACGATGAGCAATCACGCCGCCCGCTCTTATCGAGCCCTCCGGCAGGAGCTGTGCGCGCGGTGTTTGCCGCGCAGGATGATCTGGCCCAAATGCTCATGTGTGAATCGCACGTTGTGAGCCTTCTGCGATTATCCGGGCTGTGGCGAAAACTCAGCTCAGGCGCAGGCAGAACGGTCAGTGCGGCGCTGCTTGAGCGGCATCTTCGCGAGGCGTTGAGATCCGGTGTTGCGCAAAAACGCATTTTTCCAGGCGATCTAATGGATGCGGCAAGCTTCGCCCGGCTGTACCGAAAATCGGCACCTGCGCTGCTGCAGGAGATCAAGCCACTTAAGCGCCATGATCCTAAGGCCGCAAGGCGCGCCATGCGCTCACTTACTCAACAAGCGCTTGATGAGGCAGCCCTTCCAGGTCTCGTTCAGTACATTCGCACAGTTGTCTGCCAGGCGAATCGCTGGTGCGACGCGCAGCAGGCGCTTGGGGCGATCCAGATGCACTTTCCTGACTCGATCAGCGCGCTTGATCAGTTCGGCGCGCTTTATGAGGAGTCAGCCCGGCGCTGCGCCCGCCTTGCGATGGAGCGAGGCGAGCCACTTGCCAAGTCCTGGCAAAAGTACTCAAAGCATAAAAAGTTTCGAGACAACAAGCTAAGTGTAAAGGCCGATAACGCCGAGAGGCGTGCCATCAAGGCCCAGGGTAAGCCGACAGTCTGATCGCGCGCCGCCGCACGCCCGGTCCGAGTGCGGAGCCGAATGACCGTTGACATTGATAAGTAACGGTCTAATATACCTTCATTTAGGCGGCTATATGACTGACTTTGCCAAGGTAATCGAGTGCTTCGGGCAAATGCAGAGCTGCACAGAGGATGTTCTGGCACAAATTACCGAAAAGAACTACCTCCCAGGCCCCTCGTGCTCGAGCGCAATCGCGCTTTACGGCCCGGCAAGGCTCACGGGCGTATCGCAGCTTGAAGTTGCCCTTCGAGATATCTGGCTGCATGGTGGCGAAGACGCCCGAACGACCCGAATGTATCAAGGGGTGATCATCGCAACACCCGCACTTATGCGGGCGATTGAGCGGCTCAATCAGTCAAAGTCGAGCCTGCAGCATGCCATCAATGCAGTCAAAGCCGCCGGGGATGATAGCGCAGCGGGCATCAAGCGAAAGATTGCGCTTAATATCGAAGCTCGGCGCAAATTAAATCCTCTGGGCTTTGGAATGCTGAATTTTAACGCCTGTTTTCGCAAGGTGCTGGCGCAGCCGCATCGGGTCGAATCGCTCAGCTACACCAATCCGTGCAAGGACAAGAGCATTAGCGTGATAACCGCCATCGAGGCGTATCGAAAGCTTGAGTCGAAATTCGACGAGCCATCGCAGGCGGTTAAGATGCAGCTACTTGCCCTCGGCTCCTTGCCGCCGGCAACACCTGTTGCACTGGTTCAGCATCTTAAGCCGCGGGTTAAGGCGAACCTGGTTTTTCAGCCAAACGATGATCTTGCGCAACCGCTAAGAAAGACAGTGAAACCTGGGCTTCCTATCGCGGTGCCCGCACCTGGGCCGAGGCGCATTAAGTTTGCCGGCGCGGATCGCGCATGGCAGAATACCCGCCTTTGTCGCTCCGATCAGCGCCTGGCGCAAGACCCGGTGGCGCCGGCCATTTGCGCCTACCTGTATGTTGATACACCCGGGTAACCTGGCAAACCCACAAATTTTGGGGGTTATCGGCTGCGCTCACTACCCTTTTGAAGTCACTGCGCCCATCCACCCAACAAAGCAAGCTTTCCATGAGAAAACTGTTTGAGATCTCGACCCACAACCCGGCGCAGGGCCCAGCTGCGTATAGCCAGTTGTGCGGCGGCGCTAAGAGCGTGTTCATTGCCGAGGCGGCACTTCAAGCCCAGAGCAACTCACTTGTGCTTTGTGATGGCAATCAAAGTGCCAGGCAAATGGCGCAGGAGATCCGGTTTTTTGCAGGCTCAGGTGCGATCACCCTCTTTTTCCCCGACACCGAGACACTGCCCTACGATAGGGAGTCCCCTCACGGCAGACTCATCTCGGATCGCGCCTGCATTATTCGGGACCTGGTGGCGGCCAACGACGGCCAGCGACGAATCGTAGTCACCTCCATTCAGAATGCATCAAGAAGAATATCCGGAATTGATTTTTGGCGCCGATCGCACTATGAGATCACCTGCGGGCAGCCAATCAATCTTCCCCTGCTTGCCCAGGCGCTGCACGTGCTCGGGTATCGCTCGGCGGGCACCGAGGTCTCCACATACGCAGATTATGAGCTGAAGGGCGGTGTGCTGGATGTGTTCGCATCGGGCTCCGATCAGCCGGTGAGGATTGTGGCCGAGAACGGCCTGGTCAAATCCATCCGTCATTTTTCTGTTGTTACACAAAGATCCGGCGACCATCTTGAGTCGATCAACATTCTGCCAGTGCAGCAGATGCCCGCAGACCCGGCGGCTCTGGCAATATTTCGGCGTCGATTTCGACAGGAATTTGGACGCACACTGGGGGATCCGATGTATGAGGGCGTTCTCTCGGGGAGCTTTCCTGCCGGGGTTGAGAGTTTATTGCCGCTCTTTCAGAGCGATCTTTCGAGCATTTACGAGCTCATCGGAGATGACGGCCTGCACTTTTATGTGGGCGCGACCAAAGATGCCCTGTCAAGGCACTATAAGTACATTGAGCATCGACACCACGAGCTGCAGATGGATAAGCAAAAGGCGCTCTCGCCAGAGAAGCTGTGGCTGGGCAAGGATGAGATGGAGCATCTAATCGCGCAGCGCCGCCTGATTGATCTGGGCCCGAACCCCACTGGCGCAGCCAAAGCAATGGGCACCGCCGCAAGCGGCGTCGACAGAAAGCCCGGGCTTGAGCAGACACTTGAATTGCTTGATGAGTTATTTAAAAGATCCAAAAAGGTGATCTTTTGCCTGCACTCTAAAGCCCGACTTGAGCAGCTGCACGTGCTGTGTGAGATGGCCGATGTGGAGCTCACAGACGCACCTGACTGGCATGAGGCCTTACAGAGCAAGGCGCAATGCGTCAGCGTCACCGCCCCTATCGATACTGGGTTTTACCACAGCGCCTCGGGAACTTTGGTGGTGGCCGAAAGGGAGCTCTTCGGGCGGGCGGTGTATGCGAAAATAGAGGACAATCTTGATGAGGGGCTCGACTACGAGAAAATTCAGGATCTGGCGAGCCTTGAGGTGGGCGATCCGGTTGTGCATGTGAAGTTCGGCGTGGGGCGCTACGGTGGGCTAAGCGTCATGCAGATCGATGGGATTGATCGGGAGTACATGAAAATTCACTATGCGAGCGACGCCACCGCGATCGTGCCGATGGATGAGCTCGATTATGTTTCTCGCTACGGAGGCATGAGCACCGAGAAGGCGCCTCTGGGCGTTATGGGCTCCCAGAAGTGGACAGGCGAGCTTACCGGGGCGCTTGAGAACATACGCACCACCGCGCGGGAGCTTGCGCTGTTTCAGCAGATCAGGCACCAGCGCAAGGGCATCTCATTTAAGCGACCCACCTTCAGCTATCAGAAGTTCTGCCGCGAGTTCCCATTTCAGGAAACCCGAGATCAGGCTGCAGCTGTAATGGATATCATTGATGACATGACCTCTGAGAGGATGATGGATCGCATCATTGTGGGCGATGTCGGCTTTGGAAAGACCGAGGTGGCCATGAGGGCGGCCTTTATCGCAGCAAGTAGCGGATATCAGGTGGCAGTAATGGTGCCAACCACGCTTCTGGCGCAGCAGCACCACAACACTTTTACAGAAAGGTTTGAGGATTTCCCAATTGTCGTAGAGTGCCTTGCGCGCTCCTCAAGGGCGAGCGATGCCGAGTCGCTTAGAAAGATCCAGAACCATGAGGTTGATATTGTCATCGGCACACACAGACTGCTTCAAGATGATGTGAGATTTGCCAAGCTCGGTCTGATGATTATTGATGAAGAGCATCGATTTGGGGTTCAGCACAAAGAAAAACTAAAAGAGGCGCGCAGCCGCCTGGACACCATTGCGATGACCGCAACGCCAATTCCAAGGACTCTCAGCCAGTCGCTTCATGGCGTGAGGGACATCTCGATTATCGCAACACCTCCTGCCAAAAGGCTTTCGATTCGCACCATCGTGAGTCCGGCTTGCGATGAGCTCGTGGCGGAGGCCATCAATCGGGAGATCATGCGCAATGGACAGGTTTTTTACCTTCACAACACCGTCAATACAATTGAGCAAAAGGCGCAAGAGCTAAGGTCGCGCTTTGCGGATCTGAAGATCGGAATCGCCCACGGGAAGATGCGCGAGAGCGAGCTCGAAACAATCATGGCGAGATTCTATTCCGGGGAGTTCGACATTCTGGTATGCACCACGATTATCGAGACGGGAATCGATGTGCCCAATGCCAATACGATTGTCATTGAGGGTGCGCAGAACTTTGGAATCGCGCAGCTACACCAGCTAAGAGGTCGGGTTGGCAGATCTCACCACCAGGCATACGCCTACCTCATAACAACGGCAGAAGATCTTAGTGATAGTGCGTTTCGCAGACTTAAGGCGATTGAGCTCGCATCAAACCTTGGCGAGGGGTTTGTACTCGCCAATCACGACCTGGAAATACGAGGCGCCGGGGAAATTCTTGGAGATGAGCAAAGTGGACACATTCAGTCGATTGGATTTGCGCTATATATGCGGATGCTTAAGCGCTGCATGCAGGTGCTCGATAAGGGCGGCGATCTTGACGCCTTTGCGGTCGATAGTGAGATTTTAAAAGTGGACATTAATATCTCTGGGCTGATCGATTCGGGGTATGTGAAAAACCAGCAAGCAAGGCTCTCTTTCTACAAGCGTCTTGCAACCATGGAGACTATCGAGAAGCAGGAGCAGGTCGCCGATGAGCTCGAGGACAGGTTTGGCCCGATACCACAGCTGACCCGTGATCTGATCAATGTGAGCAAGCTTCGCGCCTACCTGCGCCAGGTGGGAATTCGTAAGCTTATAGTGGATGAATCAAGCGGCTATCTGCGCATGGACGAGGCGGAGAATTCGATCGACATGGACGCATTATTGGCAATTGTGGATGAGGGGGGATCTGGCTTTGAGGTGAACGGCCCCAGCTCGCTTAGCTTTAGGGGCAACTTTGCCAATAAAGAGGATCGGTTGCAGTTCATTGTCAATCTTCTTTCGCAAATTACCCACTATTAACCCGGTGGAGAATAGTATCTGATATAATGCCTGCATGCAAAAAATAGA
>CAZJKJ010000042.1:28401-30318 GCA_964546435.1 uncultured Cellvibrionaceae bacterium | reverse complement strand
GCGTTTTATCAAAAGTATGGGGATGTCCGTCTGGGAGAGATCGAGCTTCCCGATCTGCCACTAGATGTTCTGCAAGCGGCATTTGGTGAGCAGGACAGTAACCCCATGTACGATTGCTATCCGGTAGGCCCGAATCATGCCGATCAGATCTTCAAATGGACGGGTGTGAAGGTTAGGTTGGATGATTTCGATTATTTTTTGGAGTTTCACAAGTGAATGGAATTTCGCAGGCAATGATCGGAGTGGATGTCTTGTTTTTCCGATCGGAGTGGATGTCTTGTTTTTCGTTTCTAGTTTTTCGATCCGAAAATCACGCTTGTCGTAGAGGGTCTTATGCAGAAGTATGATCCGCAGCTTCGACCTAAGCTCATCAATGAGTTGGTCCCGGTTGAAAACCGTTATCCACCTGGATTTATTCCGTTTGACTCAAGAGGAGAACCATCGTGATTGCCCATACCTCACTGCCAATCACCAATTTTTCAAAATCAAAGGCATTCTATAGCGCCACTCTCAAGCCTCTCGGCTATAAAAACACTATGGAGTTTGGTGAGGCAGCAGGTTTTAACGATGGAAAAAATACTGATTTCTGGATAAGTAAAAGCGAAGTTATTGCGCCTACTCATCTGGCATTCGAAGCAAAAAGTCAGAGCGAAGTGGAAGAATTTTATGCCGCGGCACTCAAGGCGGGTGCCCGGGATAATGGCGCTCCAGGATATCGACCTGAGTACTGGCCTGGGTACTTCGCCGCTTTTGTTTGCGATCCTGACGGACATAATATCGAAGCCGTCTGGTACGATTACAGCGCTGAAAAATAAAATGGTTGTGCAAACCGCCTCGTGCGGATCGAACACCGAGTGGCGGCCCGATTTGCGGGCGCCGTCACTGTCCGGCTGATTTAAAGCTCAATAATCCCTTGCCGGCGTTTGGACGCCGGTTCCTGCCGCGATGAATACATCAAGTCGCCGATCCCGTACTGGTAACTGATCCGGATGCCCGCCGCAGAAACGGGTACGATTTCTGCGGCGGGCATCCTGTATTTTATGTCTGAAATATTCAAAGTGAGGTAGCCGACATGCTGACTGCGACCAATCCCGCCACAGGGGTGGTGTCTGGGGAACATGATGCCATTACGGATTCGGATATCGAAGACCGGCTGACGGCGATCAGCGAGGCTTACATGGACTGGCGCACCCGGTCTTTCGCCCAGCGCGCGGAAGCGCTGCGTGCACTGGCAGCGCAGTTGCGCGACCGCAAGGATCAGTTGGCGCTGTTGATGGCGGAAGAAATGGGCAAGCCCGTCAGGGACGGTGGCGCTGAAGTTGAAAAAGCCGCCTGGTGTGCGGAGCATTTTGCCGACCGTGCCGAAGCGTATCTGCAGGAGGAGGTGATTGAGTCGGACGCCGGCCGCAGTTGGGTGAGCTACGAGCCTCTGGGGCCAGTGTTGGGGATATTGCCCTGGAATGTGCCTATCTGGCTGGCTCTGCGTTTCATGGCCCCGGCGCTGATGGCGGGCAATACCTGCATCATGAAACACGACTCCCACGTGCCCGGTTGCGCAGCCGAGCTGGAGGCGGCTTTCGGCGAAGTCATCCGGCAACTGGAATTGCCGGACATCATGGTCAGCCTGCCGATCGAAACTCACCGTGTGGAAAAAGTCATCGCCGACTCTCGGGTGGCTGCGGTTTCCTTTACCGGATCGACCCGGGGCGGCGCCAAAGTCGCGGCAGCCGCCGGTGCGGTTGTCAAACGCACCGTGCTGGAACTGGGCGGCTCGGATCCGTTTATTGTCCTGGCCGATGCGGATCTGGACAAGGCGGTGGCAGCGGCTGTCAAATCCCGTACGGGCAATGCCGGGCAATCCTGCATCGCGGCCAAGCGAATTCTGGTGGACGAGGCGGTTTACGACGCCTTTGTCGA
>CAZJKJ010000042.1:21502-28301 GCA_964546435.1 uncultured Cellvibrionaceae bacterium | reverse complement strand
TCTGGCAAAAAGCGGAGCACAGACGTGCGTTATTCCCAATGACTGCACCGGAAATGTTTGTTTATAATCGGGGCCATTCTTGCGGCAGAGATGCGGCATACAGGGACAATCCCGCAACCGGCGGCTGAACCTCCGGGGAAGATACCGGCTAATTCCGTCCGAACAGGAGTCAAAAACGTGCAGCGTCCATTGAGACCAGACCTTCCCCGTTCGAGCAAGCAGCGGCCGCATCGGCGTCCGTTTTTTACCGACCCGCCATCGTTCATCTGAATAGCAGGGTTACCCCAGTGAATCCGTTTTCAGTCACGTCCATATTCATGACAATACGTTAAGCCTGCACTCGGTGGTCACGCCCGCCTGAGCCAGAGCAAGGGTGGAGATCAGTCCAGATGACATTGCTTTTGATAATTTTTGCGCCGCTGCTGGGACTGATCGTTCCGCAGCTGGGCGCCAGACTGGGCCGCAGTGCCTGTGCTCTGGCGGCGGCCATAGGCCCTGTGATTTCCTTTACGCTCGTACTGAACCTGATGCCCAAGGTTCTCGCCAACCAGTTGATCCACTATCACCAGGAATGGCTACCCCGCCTCGGACTGGATCTGAGCCTGCGGCTTGACGGCCTCGGTCTGATGTTCGTGCTGCTGATTCTAGGAATCGGCCTGCTGGTCATCCTGTATGCCCGCTACTACCTCAAGGAGAAGGATTCCCTCAGCAAGCTGTATACCTTGCTGTCCCTGTTCATGATGGCGATGCTCGGCATTGTCATGTCGGATAATCTGCTGTTACTGGTGGTGTTCTGGGAGTTGACCAGCCTCAGCTCGTTTTTGCTGATCGGATACTGGTCACAGGACAGCAGTGCGCGCAAAGGTGCCCGCATGGCGCTGACCGTGACCGGCGCCGGCGGCCTGGCCCTGCTCGCGGGAGCGCTGTTGCTGGGTCATATTGTGGGCACCTTTCATCTGGGCACCATTCTGCAATCGGGCGCCATGATCGCCCAGCATGAACTCTATCCGGTGACTCTGATACTGATCCTGCTGGGCGCCTTCACCAAATCCGCGCAATTTCCCTTCCACTTCTGGTTGCCTCACGCCATGGCGGCGCCGACGCCAGTGTCCGCGTATCTGCACTCGGCAACCATGGTCAAGGCGGGCGTTTTTCTGCTGGCGCGTTTGCATCCGGCTCTCTCGGGCGATGACCTGTGGTTCTACATCGTCAGCATGGTGGGCTTGGTGACGCTGTTTTTCGGGGCCTATATCGCCCTGTTCAAGCACGATCTGAAAGGGCTGCTGGCCTACTCGACCATCAGCCATCTGGGGCTGATTACCCTGTTGCTCGGACTCAGTACACCGCTGGCGACCGTGGCAGCGCTCTTCCATATCATCAATCACGCCACCTTCAAGGCGTCCCTGTTCATGGCCGCCGGGATCATCGACCACGAAACCGGCACCCGGGACATGCGGCGCATCAACGGCATGCTCAAGTACATGCCCCACACGGCGGTGCTGGCCATGGTCGCCGCCGCCGCCATGGCGGGGGTGCCGCTGTTGAACGGCTTTCTCAGCAAGGAAATGTTTTTCGCCGAAACCCTCAACGTGGACCGCTTCGCCGGAATTGACTGGCTGGTGCCCATCGTTGCCACAGCCGCGGGGGCATTTTCCGTCGCTTATTCGGTGCGCTTTATTCACGACGTATTTTTCAACGGGGAGCCGATCAATCTGCCGATTTTCCCGCCCCATGAAGCGCCCCGGTACATGATCGTTCCGGTGGAAGTTCTGGTGGCTCTGTGTCTGCTGGTGGGAATGCTGCCGTCCTACACGGTGGCGCCGTTCCTCGATGCCGCCGCGCTGGCGGTACTGGGATCGGCCCGTCCGGATTATCACATCGCCCTGTGGCACGGCTTTAACCTGCCTTTATTGATGAGCTGTATCGCGATGGCCGGGGGCCTGCTGGTGTACAGCCAGCGCAAGACCATTTTCCGAATCTCCGATCGCCTGCCCGGCATCGACATGAAGCTCATCTTTGAAGGCGCCGTGCAGACCCTCAGCAGCGTCTGCGCACGGATCACTGCGCGCCTGGAGAACGGATCATTGCAGAGCTATATGGCCTCGTTGATCCTGTTTTCCGTGCTGGTCGCGCTGACCGGTCTGTGGGCGCTGCCGGCCATCACCGGCCCGGTGGCTCCCACGGCGCTGGACGGGGTGAGTGTCCTGCTGGGGTTGATCACTATAGTGGGCGCCTTCGGGACGGTGCTAATGCACCACAACCGCTTTGCGGCCCTGCTGGTGCTCAGCGTCGTGGGGTTGATGGTATCGCTTCTGTTTGTGCGTTTTTCCGCACCCGATCTGGCATTAACGCAGTTGTCGGTGGAGGTGGTGACCGTGGTGCTGATCATGCTGGCACTGTACTTTCTGCCCCAGCTCACCCCCAATGAATCGGCCGCGCCGCGGGTTGTCCGCGACATCCTGATTGCGGGCAGTGCCGGGGCCGGAGTGGGTGTCCTCGCCTGGGCCATCTTGACCCGGCCTTACACAACCATTTCCGATTTCTTTCTCGCCAACAGCGTCAGCGGCGGCGGGGGCTCCAATGTGGTCAACGTCATCCTGGTGGATTTCCGTGGCTTCGATACCCTTGGCGAGATTACGGTGCTGGCGCTGGCGGGTGTGGGTGTTTACGCGATGATGCACGGCTTGCGGCTCACCTTGCCGCGGGGGGAGACCGACCCGATCTGGCACCGGGAGCCGCATCCACCGATCCTGGCGGTCATGGGGCGGATCCTGATGCCGCTGGCATTGCTGGTGTCTTTCTACATCTATCTGCGAGGCCACAACCAGCCGGGCGGCGGCTTTATCGCCGGGCTGATTACCAGTGTCGCCATCATCCTGCAATACGTCACCAGCGGCGTCGACTGGGTGCAGGCGCGACTGACCTGGGACTACCGGCGCGTAGCCGCCACCGGCGTACTGCTGGCGGCCGCGACCGGTCTGGCCAGCTGGATCTTCGGCTACCCGTTCCTCACGTCCACATTTACGCATCTGCACTGGCCGTTGGTGGGGGAGTTCGAAATCGCCTCGGCCATGGTCTTCGATGCGGGGGTATATCTCGCCGTGGTGGGTGCGACACTGCTGATCCTCGCGCACCTGGGTGAGCTGGCGAAGAGCAGTCACGACGACCTGCCTGCGGAGGAATTGACCTGATGGAAGCCTTGATAGCCATTGTAATTGCCGTACTGACCAGCTGCGGCGTGTACCTGACGCTGCGCTCGCGCACATTTCCAGTGATCATCGGGTTGACGCTGCTTTCCTACGCCGTAAACCTGTTTATCTTCGTGATGGGACGCCTGCGCAGTAACGCGCCCGCCATCATCAGCGACAAAGCCACGGTCTATGCCGACCCGCTGCCGCAGGCGTTGGTGCTCACGGCCATTGTGATCGGTTTTGCGATGACGGCCTTTGTGCTGGTGCTGTCCCTCAAGGCCCGGGCTGAGCTGGGCAACGACCACGTCGACGGCGCCTCGAAACCCTCGGGAGACTGCACATGAATCATTTGGTGATTGTGCCAGTTTTGCTGCCTCTGGTGACCGGCGTCCTGCTCCTGCTGATTGCCGAGCGCAACCTGTTGCTGAGCAAGGTGATCAGTTTTTGCAGCAGCCTTGCCTTGCTGGCTGTCTGCGGGCTACTGCTGCACTCCGCAGACAGCGGCGTCTACGAAATTTATGCACTGGGCAACTGGGCACCGCCGTTCGGGATTGTGCTGGTGCTGGACCGGCTTAGCGCCCTGATGCTGGCGGTGACCGGAGTCCTGGCGTTTTTCTGTATTGGCTACACCTGCCTGGAGCCCAACCGGCGCGGCGGCATCCTGCATGCGCTCATGCATTTTCTGCTGCTGGGTATCAACGGGGCGTTCCTGACTGGTGATATTTTCAACCTGTTCGTATTCTTCGAGGTACTCCTGCTCGCTTCCTACGCGCTGCTGCTGCATGGCGGCGGACCGGACCGGGTCAAGGCAGGCCTGCATTATGTCGTGCTCAATCTGACTGGCTCGGCGCTGTTTCTTATCGCCGTGTCGGCCCTGTACGGCCTGACCGGTACCTTGAACATGGCCCACATGGCACAGCAGGTGGCGCAGCTGGACCCGGCGGATGCACCCCTGGCCAGTGCGGCGGCGGGGCTGTTACTGGTGGTGTTCGGGCTCAAAGCTGCCATATTGCCCCTCTACTTCTGGTTGCCCCGCGCCTATGCCTCGGCAAGCGCGCCCGTAGCGGCGCTCTTTGCCATCATGACCAAAGTCGGGGTCTACGCCATCGTGCGCATCTATCCGCTGATATTTGGCGACGCTGCCGGCTCCATCGCCCATTTCGCCACCTTCTGGCTCTGGCCTTTGGCGCTGCTGACTATTTTGCTCGCCGGTATCGGGGTGCTGGCGGTGCGTGCATTGCGGATGCAGATCGCGTATCTGGTCATTCTCTCTGTGGGGACTTTGCTGGCCGGTGTTGCCCTTAACAGTCGCGAAGCCCTGAGTGCCACCTTCTTCTATCTGATTCATTCCACCTGGATCTGCGGGGCCCTGTTTTTGCTGGCCGATCTGGTTGCCCGCCAGCGCGGCACCCTGAGTGACCAACTGGTGGCGGGACCGGCGCTACGCTACGGGCCGGTGCTGGGCGGGCTCTTCTTCGCGGCCGCCATCAGCGTGGCCGGATTGCCTCCGCTGAGCGGCTTTCTCGGCAAACTCATGCTGCTCCAGGCGGCTGGCGCCGGCGCCGAGGCGGCCTGGCTGTGGTCGATCATCCTGCTGAGTGGACTGGCGTCTCTGGTGGCGCTGAGTCGCGCCGGCACCACCCTGTTCTGGCGGGCGGATGCCGCAGCACCGGCGCAGGCGCCCGCCCTGATCCGCCGGGGGAGCATCGCGGTGACCGCGGCATTTCTGGCGCTGGGGCCACTGCTGGTCGTTTTTGGCGAGCCGGTTACCCGCTACACCGAGGCGCTCGCCAGCCAGTTGCTGGCGCCGGCGGTTTACATCGATGCCGTGCTCGGCCATGTTCCTGTGCAAGGAGGTCATCCATGATCCACCGTCGCCTGTTTCCCCATCTGCATCTGAGTCTCGCCATGTGGGTGATGTGGCTGTTTCTGGTCAATGATTTCAGCGCGGGACACATCGTCCTCGGAGCTCTGCTCGCCTGGGCGATACCCTATCTTTCCCAGGCGTTCTGGCCGGAGGAGATGACTGTCCGCAAACCCTGGGTCACGCTGCGGTTTTTCCTGATCCTCTTCTGGGACATCATCGTGGCCAACTTCGTGGTGGCCCGCCTCATTCTGACGCGCCGCGGTCAACTGCAACCGGCATTCATGGTGTTGGAGCTGGAGCTGGAAGATGACTTCACAATCACCCTGCTGGCGACGGCCATCTCGATCTCGCCCGGCACGGTCTCGGTGGATCTGAGCGCAGACCGCAGAACGCTGCTGGTTCACTCGCTGCACGTCGTCGACGTCGAGACGGCTTTGGCCGACATCCGACGACGCTACGAAAGCCCGCTAAAGGAGATTTTTGAATGCTATCGCTAGCTCTGACCATTGCCATGTGGATGATGAGCATCGCGCTGGTCCTGAATCTGTGGCGTCTGATGATCGGACCTCATATTACCGACCGGATCCTGGCGCTGGATACCATGTACATCAATACCATTGCCCTGTTGATTCTCTACGGGATCTACCAGGGCTCCAACCATAACTTCGAGGCGGCGCTGCTCATTGCGATGATGGGCTTCGTGGGTACCGTCGCGCTGGCCAAATACATCCTGCGCGGCGACATTATTGAATAACGGAGGCTATTGTCTTGATCGATCCTGTAGAACTGATTGTGTCTGCCTTTATTCTCTCCGGCGCAACCTTTGCACTGATTGGCTCCATCGGCCTGGCGCGCCTGCCGGATTTCTACATGCGCCTGCATGGCCCCACCAAGGCGACCACTCTGGGGGTGGGCGGAATGGTGCTGGGTTCATCAATCTGGTTCAGCTTTCGCGGCGACGGCCTCAGCCTGCACGAAGTCCTGATCGCCCTGTTCCTGCTGATCTCCGCTCCCGTCAGCGCGCACGTTGTGGCCAAGGCGGCGCTGCACATGAAAGTGCCCTGTGTGGATAAAACCCGGGGCAAACCCTGGTAGCCCAGCAAGTCATCGCTCAGCGGACCACGGCCGCGGTTTTTATCTGCGCCCAGACTTTCATGCCGGTAATCAGGCGCAGATGTTCGACAGAGCGCCGGGTGAGACGGGCGAGCAGGCACTGGTCGCCCACCTGCACGCGCACCAGCGCCATGGCGCCGTCGCGGTCGGCACCAATCTCCAGCACCTGCGCCGGCAGGCGGTTGAGAATACTCGTATCCCCGTGATTGGCGAGGGCCAGGCTGACGTCGCTGGCCAGTATCCGCAGCCGCACCGGCGCCCCGAGCGGGGTGCCGCCATCACTTGTCCACAATTCGCCCCCACCGGGCAACGCGATCCGCATCAGCTCCCAGTGCGGGTCGCGCCCGGCAATTCGCCCCTCCAGAAAAACCCCGGTTGCTTCCCCGGACGGCAACGGCGCCTGGAGGCTGGAGAAAACCTCCTGGGGTGATCCCTCGGCCACCAGACGACCGTTATGCATGACCAGGACGTGATCAGCGAGCCGGGCCACCTCGGGCAGGGCGTGGGTGACATACAGAATTGGCACCTGCAACTCCGCCCGCAGGCGCTCCAGATAGGGCAGGATCTGCTGCTTGCGGTCGTGATCCAGAGAAGCCAGGGGCTCATCCATCAGCAACAGCCGCGGCTG
>CAZJKJ010000042.1:6021-21402 GCA_964546435.1 uncultured Cellvibrionaceae bacterium | reverse complement strand
CTCCTTGCCGACGGCGAAGAATCCGGCGTCCGGTTGCGCCAGTCCGGCGATGCAGCGCAGCACCGAGGTCTTGCCGGAACCGGAGCGTCCGAACAGGACGGTGATGCCCAGCGCCGGCCACTGGGCGTCCAGCTCCAGGTGGAAGGCTGCCGGATTGACGCCAGGGGATTGCCCGGCCTCATACTGCAAGGCAAACCGGGCTCGGATCAGCCCGTCTGCTCCGGCGCCCGGGCTGCGCATCAGACCCCGGCTCCCATGATCCGCCCACCGCGCCGGCTCTGGAACCAGTACAGCCCCAGCAGTACCACGAACGCAAACGCCACCAGTACGCCGGCGAGCCGATGGGCGTGGGCGTAGTCCAGGGCTTCAACGTGATCATACAGTTGCACTGAGACCACCTGGGTTTCGCCGGGAATATTGCCGCCTATCATCAACACCACGCCGAACTCCCCGACCGTGTGGGCAAAACCCAGCACAGTTGCAGTGACGAAACCGGGCCGGGCCAAGGGCAGCACCACGGTAAAAAAGCGGTCCCAGGGCCCGGCCCGCAACGTCGCCGCCACTTCCAGCGGCCGCTCGCCCAGCGCCTGCATGGCATTGTGAATGGGCTGAACCACAAAGGGCATGGAATAGAACACGGACGCCACCACCAGACCCCAGAAGGTAAAGGGCAGGGTGCCCAACCCCAGAGCGGTGGTGAATTGCCCCACCGGCCCCTCCGGCCCCATGGCCAGCAACAGATAGAAGCCGAGCACCGTCGGCGGCAGTATCAGCGGCAGTGCCACCAGCGCACCCACCGGACCCTTCCAGATTGAACGGGTGCGGGCGAGCCACCAGGCCAGGGGCGTGCCGATAAGCAGCAGAATAAAAGTCACCGTGGTGGCCAGCCGCAGGGTCAACCAGATAGCACCGAGATCGGCAGCGGAAAGATTCATGGAAACGCGCGCCTCCCCGGCTCAGGGCACCGGCATGCGATAGCCATAGGACTGGATCGTCTTGCGGGCAGCATCGCTGCGCACGAACTCGAGAAAGGCGCGAGCGGCCGGGCTGTCGGCGCCGCGCTTGAGCAACACGGCGTCCTGCAGGATCGGGCGGTGCAGGTGATCCGGCACAACCCAGGCGGACCCACTGAGCGGGCGTCCGTCTTTGGTAATCTGCGACAAAGCCACAAACCCCAGATCGGCATTGCCGCTGCGCACAAACTGGAACGTCTGGGCGATGTTTTCCCCCTGAACCCAGTGCGTTTGTGTCGCGCTGGTCAGTTGCAGTTGCTGCATGACTTCCACCGCCGCCATGCCGTAGGGAGCGAGCCGCGGATTTGCCAGCGCCAGCTTGTTGAATGGCCCGCTGGTCAGACGCGCCGGGCTGTTTTCGATAAAACCCGGTTTGGGGGACCACAGCGCCAGCACGCCGATGGCGTAGGTAAAGCGGCTGCCGGGCACCGCCAGACCGGCTTCTTCCAGCGCCAGAGGCTTGTCCTGATCCGCTGAGAAAAACGCCTGGTACGGCGCACCGTGACGGACCTGCGCAAAGAATTTGCCGGAGGAGCCGGCGGAGAGGGTGACGGCATGACCGGTTGCCTTGCGGAATTGTTCCGCCAAAGTGGCGGCCGGATCGGCAAAATTGGAAGCCACGGCCACGTGGATGGTCTCCGCATCCACGCTGCCGGGCCAGGCGATCAAGACCAGAATCAGTGCCACCGAGCGCGCTGATTTTGCTTTGAACCCTGACGCAGTGGTTACCCCCCTGGTCGCGCCGGCGTTCATTGGGAGTCGTCTTCGGACGCGGGCGCTGCCGGCATGCGGGCGCGGGGATGCGCCTGGTCGTACACCTTCGCCAGATGCTGGAAGTCCAGATGGGTGTAGATCTGGGTGGTGGACAGATTACTGTGGCCGAGCAGTTCCTGCACCGCTCGCAGATCGCCGCTGGACTCCAGCAGATGGCTCGCAAACGAGTGGCGCAGCATGTGGGGATTGACGGGTTGCTGCATGCCCCGCACCAGGCTCAAGTGGCGCAGGCGCAACTGGATGGCCCGATGGCTCAGTCGATTGCCGCGTTTGCTGAGAAACAGGGCGGTACCGGCGTCGGGGAAGTGCAGGGCGCGCACCGGCAGCCACGCCTGCAGGGCGTCGAACGCGAAGCGGCCGATGGGCAGGAGCCGCTCCTTCTGGCCCTTGCCCAATACTCGCACCAGCCGTTCCTGTAGCTGCAGCTGCACCAGATCCAGCCCGGCCAGTTCAGCCAGGCGCAATCCCGACGAATAGAAAAGCTCCACGATGGCGTGATCGCGGATGCTGCAAAAATCATCCCCCGGCGCGGACACGAACTGGGCGGCCTGATCCACATCCAGCACCCGGGGCAGTTTGCGCTCGGTCCGGGGCGCCTTAAGGCCCGCCGTGGGATCAGTCTTCACTCCGAGATTCCGTCGGGCATAGCGGAAGAAAGTCCGCAGCGCCGACAACCAGCGCTGAGTGCTGCGCGGTGACAGACCCTGGCGGCGCAACTGCGCGAGGCACTGACGCAGGTGCGCACTGGTGATGTCGTGCAACCCGCTGATGTCCTGATCGCCACACCAGGACTGCAACTTGGCCAGATCCCGCCGGTAACTGTCCAGCGTCAGGGGCGACAGCTGCCGTTCGTTGCGCAGGTGGGCGAGGAACTGCTCGACGGCCTTGACCAGCATCAGACGACGGCGGGCTGGTGCAGCAGTTTGACCACCCTGGAGCCGAAAACATCCGCGATGTGGCGCAGAAAGAGCGTGCCCATGCCGGATTCATAATGGCTCGGGCTGGGGTGGCCAATGGCGATCAGGCCCAGGGGGTCGGTGATGCCGAAGACCGCCAGGGCCGCGGATTTGATCCGGGGCGCGTCCACATCAAAGAGATAGGCGATGTCGGCTTCGTTGAGATAACCGGTCTGGGTGCGGGCCGCCCGGAAGTGGGGGCCGAGGCGGGAGGTGGCTTCATCGACCCGGATACGGCGGGCATTGGCGCTTGGCAGGCTGTCGTCGCCGCAGAGCAGAATGCGGGTGTGAGGGATGCGGAATTCCTTGTCGAAACTGAAGGACAGGGCATCCACCAGATCGCCGAGATCCTCGCATTCAATGAGCGCCAGCACCAGGCGCTTGGTGCGCTCAAAGAGACGATCGTTCTCCCGGGCGTTATCCAGCAGCTGGTTGAGCCTGTTGCGCAGCTCGGTGTTGCGCTGTCGCAGCACCGCGACCTGCTTCTCGATCAGGGAGGTCGCCGGCGCGCTGGCATGGCTCAGAACCAGATCCTGGAGCACATCCGGATGCTGATCAAAAAAATGGGGGTTTTCCTTGAGATAGCGGTGAACCTCTTCGAACGTCATCTGGGGAGCGTTTTGAGTCATGGTGGCCGCACTTTTTTGTTATAGGTTGATTTGCCCGTGAAAAACTGTGGTTGCCGGCCCGGTCATCATCACCGGTCGATCCGGTCCCGCCCAGGCGATCTGCAAAACGCCGCCGGGCAGATGCACGCTGACCGGCGAGATCAGCAGGTTGCGCCGGATACCGGCCACCGCCGCCGCACAGGCACCGGTGCCGCAGGCGAGGGTTTCCCCCACGCCGCGCTCATAAACCCGCAGGCGGATATTGTGCCAGTCGACGACCTGCATGAACCCCGCGTTGACCCGCCGGGGAAAAGCCTCATGACTTTCGATCTGCGGGCCGATTTGCGATACCGGAAACTGGTCGACGTCATCCACCAGGGTCACTGCATGAGGGTTGCCCATGGACACCGCCGAGATCTTCAGGCTCCGCTCTGGCAGCTCCAGCGGGTAGACATCGGCTTCCTCGTCACTGACAAAGGGAATGTCCCTGGGGACAAACCGCGGCCTGCCCATATCCACGGTGACCTGATTGTCCGGATGCACCCGCAGCAGCAATTCGCCGCCGGCCGTTTCCACCCGGATGCTGCGCCGGCCGGTGAGCTTGCGCTGCCGCACAAAAACGGCGAAGCAGCGGGCGCCATTGCCGCAGTTCTCCACTTCACTGCCGTCGCTGTTGAATATCCGGTAGCGGAAATCAGCCTGGGGAGTGTGGGGCGCTTCCACCACCAGAACCTGATCACAGCCGATACCGAAGTGCCGGTCAGCCAGCGCCCGCGCCCGCTCAGGCGTGATATTTACGCGCTGGCTGATCGCGTCGATCATAACGAAGTCGTTTCCCAGCCCGGTCATTTTCGTGAAACGTAATTTCATGGGGCGCGGATCCTACCGGGGCGGGTTCTCGAAACGGGTTGATGTACCCGCAGGCAGCAGGGATTCCTGCGCCAGCAGATCATCATAGGTTTCGCGTCGCCGGGCAAGGTGACAGCTGCTGCCGTCTACGATCACTTCGGCCGCCCGCAGGCGCGTGTTGTAGTTGGAGCTCATGGTAAAACCATAGGCGCCCGTGGACATCACTGCCAGCAGATCCTCCGGTTCCAGTGCCAGGGGGCGTTCCTTGCCGAGAAAGTCGGCGGTCTCACAGACCGGGCCAACCACATCCCACACCAATGCCTCGGCCCGGGAGCGCTGGACCGGGACGATGTCCTGCCAGGCCTGGTACAGAGCGGGCCGGATATTGTCGTTCATGGCAGCATCGACCACCGCAAAATTCTTGTGAGGCGTCGGCTTCAAATGCACCACCCGGGTCAGCAGGACGCCGGCATTGGCGACGATGGAGCGGCCCGGTT
Organism: uncultured Cellvibrionaceae bacterium; assembly: GCA_964546435.1. GTDB lineage: Bacteria > Pseudomonadota > Gammaproteobacteria > Pseudomonadales > Cellvibrionaceae > CAYNST01. The sequence goes on along the minus strand of CAZJKJ010000042.1, from coordinate 16,705 downwards.
CGAACAGCAGCGCCAGGGTGCGGCCCTGCAGGCGCGTCTTGACGGCACTGATGTAATCCTCGATGGGCGGGGGCGTTTCATCGCGATACGTGACCCCGAGACCGCCCCCCAGATCCAGATGCCGGATATGCAGGCCGTCACCCGCCAGTTCATCCACGAGTTTGAGCAAGCGGTCGAGGGCGTCGAGAAAGGGGGTCTGGGAAGTGAGCTGGGAGCCGATGTGGCAGTCCACGCCGACGATTTCGAGACCCGGCAGCTTCTGTGCGTGCCGGTACACCGCGCGCGCGCGGTTGATATCGATCCCGAACTTGTTCTCTTTCAGACCGGTAGAAATGTACGGGTGCGTCTGGGCGTTGACATCCGGGTTGACCCGCAGGGAGATCCGCGCCCTGGTGCCGCGTTCGGTCGCTACCGCGGACAACTGTTCCAGCTCGCTTTCCGATTCCACATTGAAGCAGGCCACCCCCACCTCCAGCGCTCGGGCCATCTCGCTGCGCAGCTTGCCCACGCCGGAGAAAACGATGCGGGCGGGATCGCCACCGGCGCGCAGCACCCGCTCCAGCTCACCTTCGGAAACGATATCGAAGCCGGCGCCGAGTTCCGCCAGAATCTGCAGAACCCCCAGATTGGAGTTGGCCTTGACCGCATAGCAGATCATGCCCGGATGGTTACCGAGCGCGTCGGCGTAGGCCCGGTAGGCGGCGGTGATGGCAGCACGACTGTAAATATAGGTGGGCGTGCCGAAGCGTTTGGCAATATCGCTCAGGCGAACATGTTCAGCATAAAGTTCGTCATCGTGATAGGTGAAGGTCGACATAGAACTACTCGTCTGGTTCTGAGGGAGCGGCGGGCTGCGGTTGCTCAGAAGGTTGAGGGAGATACAGAGGGCCTTTCTGTCCGCAGGCACTGGTGAACAACGCGGCCAGCATCAGCAGTCCGCAGCGCAGCGCAAGCGCCCCGCCCGCACGGCGAAGGCTGTTGATGGCAGGGTGGCGAACAGGTGAAGCATGGTTGGGGCGAGTGCGAGCAGGCATGGGTTGATTCATTCAGGCCAAAGGGCCGAAGTATAAGGTCCGGCCTCTTGCGCCACAACCGCGAGATGGCGCCGGCAGCCGTTAACCGGGTACGGCGGCCTGCATGTGCTCCGTCAGGCGCTGTTCCAGTTCGTTTTTCAAACGCAGGTAATGGCTGGTTTGCAACAGCCCGTCCGGGCTGAGCTGATGGCGGCAGGCCGACAGGTCCAGATCCGTGAGGTACACCGGATAACGTTCGCGCAAATGCCGCTGCTCCAGAATGAACCGCGCCACCGCCCCGTAGACATCGTCATAGTAGTCCCGCCACTCAAAGTGCCGGTTCAGGCAGGTAAAGCTGAAGCCGATACCGGCCACCGTGTCGGCAATTGCCCGGGCCTTCAGGTCGAGCCACTGGGCTGGTTGCAGGGTGGTGCCAACCAGACGGTTGACGAGCGTCAGCGGATACTGGGGGTTGCTGCGGATTTCGTGAAACTCGATGGGCTGAACGCCATAGTTGAACTGGCGTGCGAGCGTCAGCTGGTGGTATTTGTGGGCCAGGACGGCGCGCAGGAATATGTGCAGGGAGTCGAGGGCATGCAGCTGTACCGTCCAGGGATAGCGCAATTGCACCAGCGAGCCCATTTCGTCTACCACACTGAGCAGCAGACTGGTCCCGCTGCGCTGATAAAACACGTGCAGGGCCTGGGCGGACGCCCGCCGGGTGATCAGGGCAAGTGGACTGCCGGGCAGGGTGCGCGCATCCAGCACCACGGGGCTATAGCGCTCCTGGGGGTCCCCGAGAAAGTTCAGTAGCGCCGGCAGGTCCCGGTGACTGTTCACCGTGAGCTGCGGCCCGTGGAACTGGAAGGTGACAAAGGCGCCGCCCACCTGGCTGACGAAACGCGTCGACGGCGGTTTGATGCCGCTGTAAAAGCAATGGGTGATGTCGGTGAACCATTGGCGAACACGCTGGCGGATCGAGCCGGTGTGGGCATGCCCCAGGCAGTCAATCTCCAGCTCGGGGGGCGACTGGAAGCTGCCGGGCTCACACAGACTGGTGTAGCAACGCAGGGCGGACAGCAGCGCCTCGGGCCCCTGAAAACTGTGGAGCACCAACTCCAGCCAGGAATTCTCGACCACCAGGTCTGCGCTCACGACCAGATTGTCGTCGGCGCCGCCGAAATTGAAGGGGTCGGTGCTGTCACTGACCAGCTGCATGCCCATGTCGACCGGCAGGTGCGGGGGCTCTACTCCGAAATTCAGCAGCAACAAGGCACGCACCGGCTCGGCGGGGCGCAGGAAGCTGGTGTGGGCCTGGCCGGCGGCCGGCTGGGGCAGCCATTGTCGCAGGCGCGCCAGGGCCCGGCGCAGTTGCATATCGCCGAGGGTGGGCGCGTCGTCCAGCTCAAACTGGGGGTGTTCCGGCACTATGCCGTTGAAGTGACTCCAGAGGAGCAATGCCGCCGGGCTGCTCGCCTGCAGCAGCGGCCGCTCGGGGCCGGATAGGCTGCCTTCAAGCTGCCACAGGGGAGCTTCGGCGCGCGCGGGGTCGGTGCCGGGGGGGCGCGGACGCAATGTCAGGGTCGGCTCGGTCAGATCCCGGCTGATACCGGGGTTGATCCACGCCACTTTGCCGGGGCGCTGCTCGAACGCCGCGTGCAGCTTGCGTCCCAGAATGTCCAGTTCGGTCTGCGACAGGGAGGTCTCCGCGCCCGCCTTGAGGGCGAACTCCGCGAGCGCCTGATAGCTGCGGTTGAGCGCCTGCACCAGCTGCGCCCGTTCGGCTTCCACCTCGGGCGCCTTCCAGCGCTCGCGTTCATCCAGCAGACGCAGATAATCCGCCTGCCAGCCCCAGGAGCGGGCGAGGTTTTCCATCATCTGCCGTTGCCAGCTTTTGCCTCGGCGCGACGGCTTGCGGGACAAGGCCTTGTTGACCTTGTAATAAAAGCAGCGCCGCGCCAGTTCCAGCCGTTCGGAATCGCCGCTGCGGGCGAAATAGGCTTCGATGCGCCGGTAGATCAGCAGATAGGGGTCAAGGGCGTCCACGTCGGGTTCGCCCGCATAAACTCTCTGCTTGAAATCCAGGGACAGGGGCCGGATGTGCGGATAGTCGCTGACATAGGATTCCATCAGCAGGAGTTTCAAGATCGATTTATAGGGAGACTGGATGGCCTTATAGAGCTGCCAGACGCCCGCGCCGAGGAACTCTCCCGCAGGAATATCGTGAAGACTGCCGAAATCGAGTACGGAGCTGGCGCGCAGATAGCGACGTTGCAACAGGATGCCGGTGTAATCGGTGTAGTGCGCTTCTTCCCTCGTCGGCGCGAACCACCACAGAGGCAGACGCCCGGCAATGTGCACGGCAGTGCGGTAAAACTCATCCAGCAGCAACAGCCGCTGGGCCGAACCGCTGGATTCCTGATCCATGACCAGGGTGTGGCCCGCGCTGAAGGTCTGACTGTTCATGAGGAAAATATGCACGTCGAGCCGCAGGCTGCGTCCCCACTCGCTGATGCGGGCACATTTTTGCTGCAGGCGGGCACAGGCGTCCCGGGGCAGCTCCGGGTCGTGACACAGCCAGACATCAAAATCGCTGTGGGAACTGTGGGCAAGGGTACCGCTGCTGCCCATCAGATAGATCGCCCAGATATCGCTGTGGCGCGGTGTACCGGTCAGACAAAAGCTGCGCGCCAGAGTCTTGCCGGCGATGAGGTCGGCCTTGCCGGGCTTGAATCCGGCGACACCGGCGGGCGCACCATGGGAGACAAAGCCGGGCAGCATGGGATGGTTGCAGTGGAACAGCAGGGGCAGCGCGTCGAGAAAAATCCGTTGCCGGTGCGTAAGGCTTGCGCGAGTGCGCTGCAGGCGCTCCTGGCTGATGTGCAGGAATCGCCGGCGCAACTGCGTGAGGTTGGCGCGGTCCAGGCCCTCCTCGATGGCACCACTATCTATTGAAGGAATCAACTCCATGGAACCGGCGACCCTGGCTAGTGGAAGACTGACCGCGACCAAATCACCGCGTGCCGACGTTGCGGCCTGTCCACTAAATTTAGGCCCCATCCGCCCATTATTCAAATTTGGCGTGAGGGCTTTACGGCGATATTCGGCCTGTTCAGGCAAGGTGAGGGTAGGGACTTAAGGGTGGGGTACGGTTGCAGGCGCACGGCGGCAGATTTTCAGTAAATATTGCAGACGGATGCCGGTCTGAATGGTAACTTACGCCCCCGACTATTCTGTGTTCTGGTTGGCGAGGCGGTTTGCCTGGATTAATCCGGACGAGCTTGAACAGGTTTTAGATCGCCGAAGGGACAGAGGTTGAAGCGCGCGCAATCTCTGAAGGTTTTCAGGGACGCAAAGCGGGACAGTACCGTTAGGAGAATTGAATGAGCAAAACATTATTGATCTATCAGAAGGTGGCACCCCTCAACAAGAAACGGCACGCAGGCTGGGGCGTCAAGAGCTTGAAGAATTACGCGTTTGCCCGCGATGTGAATTCCGCGCCACTGACGGCCATCGAATTCCCCGCCGCATCCATGGAGTTCTCCATCGTCTTTGCCAAGAGCGATGATGGCGTTGTACCCATCGCGGTGATGGGCGTACGCAGCCGGGAAAACCTCTACGTCGATGAAGACGGCCAGTGGCAGGCGCGCTATATCCCGGCGTTTATCCGCCGTTATCCCTTCGTTTTCTCAACGGCAGATGAAGGCGAAACCCTCACGCTGTGCCTCGATGAGGATTACGAAGGCTGCAGCCCTGAGGGTGACGGCGAGAAGCTGTTTAACGAATCAGGCGAAGGCACCGAGTACCTCAACAAGGTGGTGGAGTTCCTCAAGGAATACCAGAACCACTTCCGCCGCACCCAGATTTTCTGCAAGAAGCTGGAAACCTTCGATCTGCTCGAACCCATGGGCGCCCAGTTCAAGACGCCAGACGGACAGTCCGGGTCGCTTAACGGATTCTTCATCGTCAGTCGCGACAAGCTCAAGAAGCTCTCCGGGGAGCAATTGCTGGATCTGGCCAAAACCGATGAGCTGGAGCTGATCTACCTGCACCTGAACTCCATGCAGAATTTGCGCGAGACTATTCGTCGCCTCGGCGAAACCAAGGTCGCAGCCACCGCCTGAGCCATTTTCCAGGTTCGTGAAAGCGCGCTCCGGCGCGCTTTTTTTATAACCACCGGTTTAGTTCCCGTCGCCTCCGGTCTGCGCGCACCGGGGCGCTCCGCTTGCCTCGGCACTGCTTTGAACTATGCTCTATACAGGAATCCCGGCTGGCAGTTCGCGCCTGCGGGGGTGTCAGCGGTGCCTGCGACTGTGTGCAGGATGACGTGGGCCGGCTTCTGGCACCTGCACCTCCGACATCCAGCATCCGCAATCTGGACCTCCGGAAATCAGGCACTCCCAAACAGGTACGCAGCAATTATGACAGGCATTTGTCACCCACCCGACCCGCGCTCAGGGTGTCCGGACTGCCATCTGGTTAAAGGAAGGTAAGTGTGGCCGTGACGCACAACCATCAGCCCATTCTGGTCGTTTCGCGGCGCGAGGACGATCGCGTTCGTATCCGGGAACTGCTCAAGCCCTACGTCCACGAGTTTCCAGTCCTGATCGAGACCGACTCGGCGGCGAATGCTTTACGCATGGCTAATGAGCGCAAACCCCTGTGCTGCATAATCGATTTTGAACTGCCCGGCCAGAATGGCCTGAAGTTTCTGGCGCGCCTGCGCCGGCACCACGCCGAAGAAATGATGCCGGTGGTGATCCTGACGGATAATGACGAGTTCGACATCGCGGTAAAGCTTCTGAAAAGCGGCGCCCAGGACTGCCTGGTGCGGGACGAACTAAGCTCCTCGCGGCTGTACGCCTCCCTGAGCAACGCCCTGCGCTCCAGCCGCCTGCAACAGCAGTTGCAGCACCTGGCCCACAACGATGCGCTCACTGGGCTGCTCAACCGCGACCTGTTGATGAACCGGCTGTCCCTCGCGTTAAAACGCTGCGACCGCTACAAAGAGCGCTGTGCGCTGCTGTATCTGGATCTGGACGCCTTCAAGACCATTAACGAAACCTACGGCCACAATACCGGCGACCAGTTGCTCAAGGCCGTCGGCGAACGGATCCGCAGCAATTGTCGCAGCACCGACAGCCCGGCGCGCTTGAGCGGTGATGAGTTTGTCGTGCTGCTGGAAAACGTCGATAACCATACTGGCCGCAAAGTGGCGGACAAGCTGATCAAAAGCATCTCCCGCCCCTTTGAAGTCAACGGCTACAACCTGCACATCAATGTGTCGGTGGGACTGGCGACCTATCCGGATACCGCCAAAAATGCCGAAGAGCTGATCAAGCAGGCAGACCAGGCGCTCCATCAGGCCAAAAAGCACGGGCACGTCCGCTTTTTCAGCTTTTCCGAACGGCATAAAGATGAGTGGGCACGCCAGCACATTCTTGAGCGAGACCTGCCCAAGGCCATCGAGAAGGGCGAGCTGGCGCTGGTTTACCAGCCCATCGTGTCGGCGAACGGGTTCAAGATCGAGCGGCTGGAAGTCCTGAGTCGCTGGCCCCGTAAGGACTACGCCGTCAGTGCCATGGAGTTGATCGAGATGATCGACCGGCTCAATCTGACCGAGCCCTTCCACGAATGGCTCTTCCACACCGCCTTTTCCCAGATGCGGGCCTGGCAACACCAGGACGCCTCCCCGGACCTGTGTCTGAATATCCCGGCGAACTACTGCTACAGCTCGACCATTTCCGAACACGTGACCCGGTCACTGCAATCCCACCGGATCCAGCCGGAAAAAGTGGAGCTGGAAATTACCGAGTCGACGCTGATGCGCTTCCCCGAGCGCAGCGTCAAAGTGTTGCAGGGCATGCACGACCGGGGCCTGCGTATTGCGGTCGATGATTTCGGCACCGGCTACAGCTCCATGGCGTACTTGACCCATTTGCCCTTGGACACCCTGAAGATTGATCGTAATTTCTTTCTCGCGGAAACTCACCGGGACCGCAATCGCAAGGTGATCGAGGCGATCACGGCGCTCGGCCACAGTCTGGGGCTGGAGATTATCGCCGAAGGCGTGGAAACCAGCTTGCAGCTGGATCTGGCCCGCCAGGTGGGCTGCGATCTGCTGCAGGGCTACTACTTCGGCAAACCCGCCTTTCCGGGCGAGAACTGGCAGGAATACTTCGGCAACTTCGAACACATCACGCTGTAATCCCAAGTCTTGCGGTGGCCTTGCCGAGCCACCCTTTTTCCCGCCCTGCCAACGTCATCCCGTCACGCGGTCAACAGCACCACCAATCCCACGGCGGCCAGTGCCAAGGCTTCCCATTCCAGGTGCCAGGCGTGGGGCGCGGCCTGCCAGGCGGCCAGAAGGAACGCTATTGCGGCGATGAGGGTGCGGCGGCGGAAGATACGGCGGCGTTTGCTCTCTTCGAGATAGCGCCGGTGACTGGCGTCGATCTGCGGCGCCAGGCTCGCATAGCGGTTGACCTGATCGAGGGTGTTCCAGGCGAGATGGGGCAGTTCCGGGAGTTTTTCCATCCACTCCGGCGCCTGCCGCTGAAATTCCCTGAACACGGTAAACGGGTGGAACCGCTTGCGGATCCAGCGCTCAAGATAGGGATGGGCAGTGGCCCAGAGATCCAGATCCGGATACAGCTGGCGCCCGAGACCTTCGATATTGACCAGGGTTTTCTGCAACAGCACCAGCTGCGGCTGCACCGGCATGTCGAAGCGGCGCGCAGTCTGAAAGAGTTTGATCAGCGCATCCCCGAACGCAATGTCCTTGATGGGCTTTTCGAACAGGGGTTCACAGACGGTGCGGATCGCCGCTTCGAAGGCACCCACCGAGGTGCGTGCCGGGACCCAGCCGGACTGGATGTGCAGCTCGGCCACCAGACGGTAATCCCGGCGGAACATGGCCAGCATGTTGCGCGCCAGATAATACTGGTCCTGCCGGCTCAGGGTGCCGATGATGGCCATGTCCAGAGCGATATAGTTGGGATCGTAAGGGCGGGTGGTATCGACAAAGACATTGCCGGGGTGCATGTCGGCGTGGAAAAAATTGTGCTCGAACACCTGCCGGAAGAAAATCTCCACCCCCCGCTCGGCCAGCAGCTTGATATCCACCTGCTGCCGGGTAAGACTCGCCAGATCAGTCACCTGGGTGCCATACACCCGCTCCATGACCATCACGTTTTCCCTGCAGTAGTCCCAATAGACTTCCGGCACATACAGCAGATGCGAGTTCTGGAAATTGCGCTTGAGCTGGGAGGCGTTGGCGGCTTCGCGCAGCAGGTCCAGCTCATCGAAAATGGTCTGCCGGTATTCGTCGACCACCTCCACCGGCTTGAACCGACGAAATTCGGGGATGTAACGCACCAGTTGCCGGGCAATGAAATCCATCAGGGAAATATCCTGTTCGATAACCGAACGGATACCCGGCCGAACCGCTTTGATGACGACCGCTTCGCCACTCAACAGCACGGCGGCGTGCACCTGCGCGATGGAGGCCGACGCCAGCGGACTGTCGGAGAATTCAGCAAATGCCTGCGCCACCGGTCGCCCCAGCGCCTGTTCGACCAGGGTGCGGAAGGCGTCGTTGGGGAAAGGCGCCACATGATCCTGCAGGCGGTTGAGTTCATCCGTCAGCTGCGGCGGCATGATGTCCGGCCGCGTGGACAGCAACTGGCCGAACTTGATGAAGATCGGTCCCAGATCTTCCAGCGCCTGCCGCAGGCGCTCGCCTTCCGACAGATGCTGTACCGGGCGCAGTTTGAAGGGGGCGAGCAACAGCCGCATGCCCCGGCGCTGCCAGGACAGGGGCAGAAGTTCGTCCACCCGATAGCGGCCGATGATGGCAAGAATGGTGACCAGGCGGGGCAGGTTATTCACGGGTGGGCGCCGGGGGCAATTTGGATTGGGGCGAGGGCGGCTCGAGGGACAGGACCGGCGGTGTTTCCAGACGTTGCAGGCGGGCCTCCAGCCGGTCAGTGCGACTGCGCAGATCATCCACGTCTTCATAGAACACTTCCGCCTCGTCGGTGCCGATGAGCACGCGGGCCTCTTCAGACAGATACTCGCTGACATAGCCGGGCATGCGGCGGGCATCGCGACTGACCTTCCGGGCCACCGCCCGCACTCCCTGAGCCAGAGGATGACCCACCAGATCACCGGTGATCTGGTTAAGGGGCTCTTCCCAGTCGATATCCAGATCTTTGAGGATGGCCTGCCACTGCTGGACCAGATCGAAGTTGCCGAGCAGTTCAACGCCGGTGTCATGGAGGTTGTGAAGGTTGCGCCGGGGCAGGCTGGCCAGTTGCATCAGGCTGCCCCGCAGAGTGGCTTCGGGCGCCTGGTCCGAGGCGATGCGGATCTGCGCCTCGCCCGCCTGACTGGTGATGAACAGGGTAAATTCCGGCTGGATCACTTCGACACACAGAGTGCGCCCTTCCAGACGGCGCAGACTGGCGCGGGTACCCGGATCATATTGCAGGGCTTTGCGGATGGCGGCTTCCAGCAGGCGCGTGGTGCCAGCGAGCAGCATGGGGTCGATTTTCACGGTTTAATACCCCGATGCAGAGCGACGATGCCGCCGGTCATGTTGGTGTAGGTCACCTGGGACAGGCCCGCAGTAATCATCATTTCCTTGAGGGTTTCCTGATCCGGATGCATGCGGATGCTCTCGGCGAGATAGCGGTAACTGTCCGCGTCGCCCGCCACCAGCTTGCCGAGCTTCGGCAACACGTGAAATGAATATTGATCATAGATACGGTTCAGCAGCGAAGAGGGCGGTTTGGAAAACTCCAGCACCAGCAGTCGGCCGCCCGGTTTGAGGACGCGCTGCATGGAGCGCAGGGCCAGGTCCTTGTCGGTGACATTGCGCAGCCCGAAGGCGATGGTGATGCAGTCGAAGGTATTGTCCGGGAAGGGCAGGTACTGGGCGTCGCAGCGGGCGTAGTGGAGATTGCCGGCATGGCCGCGGTCGATGAGCTTTTCTCGTCCGACCCGCAGCATGGCTTCATTGATATCGGCCAGCACCACGGTACCCGCCGGGCCGACAATGCGGGCAAAACGCGCCGCCAGATCGCCGGTACCGCCCGCCAGATCCAGCACCTGCTGCCCCGGCCGCACGGCGGCCATCTCGATCGTCAGGAATTTCCAGGCCCGGTGGATACCGCCGGACATCAGATCGTTCATCAGATCGTAACGGCGGGCGACACTGCTGAACACGCCCGCGACCCGCTCGGCCTTCTCCGCAGCGCGGACGTTCTCGTAGCCGAAGTGCGTAATGTCGTCTTTATCCATAACTTCCCCCATTCTCAGGACATATCTCAGGATTGGCGGTCTTGATAACCTTCTCCGACAGCCTGCTAGACTTCAGTTCAACCCTTCATCACAACCGTCAGCAGGGCGTGGACCACTGGGTCTGCCCGCGCCGGTTCCGGTCCAGGAGCGACCCTTATGCGGTTTCGCAAATTCGTGTTGTGCGGTGTGGTACTGACGGCGTCGATGGTGGCTGCCAGCGTTAACGCGCAAGCGGAGTGTGCCGGGTTTGCCCGCACCGATCTGGAGCGTCTCTATTGCCAGATAAACGCCAAAGCGCCGGGGATTGTACCCGGTACGCTGGGTGAATTCCGAAAAAATCCACCCAAAACCCAGCGGCTGTTACTGCG
>CAZJKJ010000042.1:1708-5921 GCA_964546435.1 uncultured Cellvibrionaceae bacterium | reverse complement strand
CCGGTAACCTCGCCGGAAAACCTCTACCTGGAGCAGAGCTATCGGCAATACGTGGGCAAGATGGTATCCATCGGTCTGGCAGGTGTCACCCTGTCCTATACCAAGTTTCACCATTTCTACGCGGAGGCGACCCAGGCGGGCACTTCATTTGCGCAGCGGATGGCGGGAATGTTCGAGTATCTGAAAAAAGACAAACAGGCGCTGGCGGTGGACAGCGGCGCGGCCAAGGCGGGCCCGGCGGCGCTGTCCGCCTGCTATCGTCTCGATGATGAATTCATTATCTGTGACGACGTGGCCAGTAACTGGGTTTATCAGGCGCGCTGATCTTCGGCATCGGGCGGTTCATCTCCGGTGATGCGGTTGTGACGCAGTTCGCGAACCTGTCGCGCTGCTGGATGGAGGGGGCGTTTTGAACTACATTGAAAAACGTAACACGGTAATTTTCGTGCTCATTCCAACGCGATATTTAACGGGCTGGCATTATTCAATGCGATCGCAGACTGGCTGTCGGCGGGTGCGGTGACGGTCACCGCCTCGGGAGCAATGCTGTCCGGACGCCAGCTGAACGGCTGTTTCGGTCCGGTTTGCATGATGACAGCACCGAAGGGCGGCCGGATTTTCCGGATTTTCGCTGTTCCCGGCGTATAGCAGGCAGTTGATAAACGATGATGCGTATGCTCACGAAAAGGACATCGATGAACCTGTTTTCTGCCGGTGCACGTTCCAGGCGTCTACTCCGCTGGGTGGTTGCCCTGGCGATCCTGGGCCTGGGGCATGCAGCCCCGGCAAGTGTCGGCGCGCCCTCTGCGCAGAACCCGGCGGTGACGGAAGACGATCTGCGTGCGCAGGTGATTCTGGGGATCCTGCGGTTCGTTCAATGGGAAGGCGGCGTTCGTCCCGAACCCTTGTCGCTGTGCCTCCTCGGCAAACCCGAATCGGCTGAAAAGCTGCTTTCCCTCGACGGGCGGACGCTCTGGGAAGGGGTCACGCTAAAGGTGAGCCGACAATCGGTGACCCAGGTTGAGCAGTGCGACGTGGCTGTGACCGGCCCCCTCAAAAGCAAATTCTTCCGACTCCTCACCGCGCGCGCCGAACAGCACTCGGTCCTGACGATCTGTGACAAATGCGCCCGCCGCAGTCTGTCCTACTCCATGCTCAACATCGTCAAGCAGAGCGACAAGATCCGCTTCCGCGTCGATATCACCAAGGTCCGCAAGGCAGGCCTGAGGCTGGATGCTTCACTGCTCGAACTCGCCAGCGAGATTGAGCAGTGAAGCAAGCCCCCCGGATTGGCTTCCGCCGGTTTCGCAGCCAGCTTCAGAGGGCAGTACTGGTCAGCATCCTGGTGGCGATGGGGGTGACGGTCCTGGGATTGGTTGTCATAGAACTGTGGCTGAACGATCAAAAGCTCGAACAGGATGTGGATGTGCTGGCGGACATTCTCGGGAATCGCTCCCTGGCCGCACTCCAGTTCGAAGATGCCGACGCGGCGACCCGCAACCTCGAAGCCGCCCGTTACGACAAGCATGTAGATGGCATCTGCCTGTTCCGTCCCAATGGTTCCCTGCTGGCCCATTACGCCCGCAGCCAGTCATTCAACTGTAACGAGCATCAGCCCCATGCTGATGACCGCTACGGCGCGGCGCACCTGCAGCGATCCAAGGAGCTGAAACTCCACGAAGAAGTCGTGGGCAATATTGTGGTGGTCGCCAGCCGCAAAAAAATACTTCAGGGTGTCATCTATTTCCTGCCCCTGGCACTGACGCTGGTGCCTCTGGTCTTCCTGCTGACCGCAACCATCATTCAACGCACGGTGCGCCGGACGGTACGACCGCTGGAAGACCTGCACCAGACCGCGCAGACCCTGATGGACAACAGTCAGTCGTCGCGCCGGGTCATTCGCACCAGTGATGATGAAGTCGGCGAACTGGTCGGCGTGTTCAACCGCATGCTCGACAGCCTGGCGGTGGAATCCAATGCCCTGCAGGCGTCGGAAATCCGCTTCCGGACCCTCACCGCCCACGCACCCATCGGCATTTTCCAGCTCGACAAAGATTTCAATCTGGTTTACGCCAACGACGTCTGGTACCAGCTCACCGGCATCACCGGTGAGCGCAATCCGTTTACGGTGCACCTGGAACACATAGTGCCGGAAGATGCGGTTCAGTACCGGGCGCGCCTGGCTCACGCGCTGGAGCGGGAAGCCTCGGTCCGGATTGAATACCGTTACCAGTTCACCAAACAGGCCAAGGCGCGCCATCTGCTGGAAAACGTCACGCCCCTGCATGCCGGCGCCAGTCTCGACGGATTGATCGGTACTCTGGCGGATGTCACGGAAATCAAACTGGCGCAGAAGGAGCTGGAGAAACTCGCCTTCTACGACCCTCTGACCGATCTGCCCAATCGCCGGTTTTTTCGCGATCTATTGACGTTTGGACTGGCCAAAGCCAAGCGGGGCCACACCAAAGCGGCTGTGTTGATGCTGGACATGGACAACTTCAAGCGCGTCAACGACCTGCTGGGTCATGCCGGGGGCGACGAGTTGCTGCGGGAGCAGTCCAAGCGCATCCGGATGGCGGTGCGGGATCACGACGCGGTCTCGCGCATGGGCGGCGATGAGTTCACCATATTTCTGTCTCAGGTCCGGGAAATTTCCGAGGTGTCCGCCCTTGCCAAGCGGGTCATCGATGCCATCAATGCGCCCCTGGTGATCGGCAATCACACCCTCGAAGTCGGCACCTCGATCGGCGTCGCCCTGTATCCGGCGGACGGTGAAACTGTCGAGGACCTGATGCGCAACGCCGACATGGCGCTCTACGAAGCCAAAGCCGCCGGCCGTAATCGGGTCAATTTCTTTTCATTCAAGCTGGATCTGGAGCTGCGCGAAAATATCCGCATCGAACAAAAACTCAAACTGGCCATTCGTGACCGGGCACTGATGCCCTACCTGCAAACTCAGGTGAATTCCGAAGGGCAGGTCATCTGGGCAGAAGCCCTGTGCCGCTGGAACGATCCGGAAGATGGCATGATCGGCCCCGACCGCTTTATTCCTCTGGCGGAGGAAACCGGTCTGATTCAGGGCGTGGGTCAGTTGATGCTGGAGCAGGTGTGCTTCCATCTTGCCAAGCATCGCCAGTATCTGCAGCTGCAGGGCATTCACGGGATCTCGGTCAACCTTTCCGGGCGCCAGTTCTACAATCGGGGCCTGGTTCAGGAAATCCGCGGCACCATGGAAAAATTCGGCGTCGATCCGCGCGCTCTGGAATTCGAGCTGACAGAATCGGTGGTGATGGACGACATTCAGATCGCCATCGACATCATGCGCGAGATTCGCGACCTCGGTTGCCGCATTTCCATCGACGACTTCGGCACCGGCTACAGCTCCCTGTCCTACCTCAAGCGCTTCCCCATCAATACCCTGAAAATCGATCGCAGTTTTGTAGAAGACATTCCCCACGACACCTACGGCATGGAAATCGCCACCGCCATCATCGCCATGGCCCACAAACTGCACCTGGACGTCGTTGCCGAAGGCGTGGAAACGGAAGCGCAGCGGGATTTTCTGGTCGCGCAAGGATGCGAATGCATGCAAGGTTACCTGTTCGGCAAACAGCCCATCCATATTCAGGAATACGTGAACATGGGCCGGGCAATCTCCTCAAAACGCGAAAGCCTCCGAGCCGCCAAGCGAGAACAAGGCCGCGTGCCCGTCGACAAAATCGCAGCAGGCGCAGGTCTGCGCGGCGACGGACAGGGCTGATCAGGTTTTTTTTACCCGGACACCCACTTTTTCACCCCGGTTTTTTACCCGGACACCCACCGCTGAGTCTCGACGTTCTACTCGGACACCCACCGACGTTCTACCCGGACGTTCTACCCGGACACCCACTTCACGGAGTTACCACAGGATTTACCAAGACACCCACCTCCAGCGACCGAACATCGGTGGATCCTGCGACTGCGCGCAGGATGACAGGGGGCGTCCTACTCGGACACCCATCGAACTTACCAAGACACCCGAACTTACCAAGACACCCACTGCAGAATGGGATTTACCGGAGTTACCAAGACACCCACTGCTTTTTACCCGGACACCCACCGCTAAGTCTGACGTTCTACTCGGACACCCACTGCAGGATTTACCAAAGGATTTACCAAGACACCCACCTCCAACGACCGAACATCGGTGGATCCTGCGACTGCGCGCAGGATG
>CAZJKJ010000042.1:0-1608 GCA_964546435.1 uncultured Cellvibrionaceae bacterium | reverse complement strand
GACACCCACCTCCAACGACCGAACATCGGTGGATCCTGCGACTGCGCGCAGGATGACAGGGGCGTTCTACTCGGACACCCACTTCACGGAATTACCAAGACACCCACCTCCAACGACCGAACATCGGTGGATCCTGCGACTGCGCGCAGGATGGCAGGGGGTGGGTGTAGAGGCGCAGGACGTGGGCGGGGAGGGGCAGGGTGGTGAGGGCGGAGATCCGCTCCAGGCAGCCGAGCGATCAAGTCGGGATTGCAGGCTTAACCCGACGGCCCCAGAATTTGCACGATGGAGACTTCCGGGTTGCGGGATTTGCCGGCGCGGTGGAGGCGATCGAGATACTCGTTCCACCAGGTTTCGTAATTCGTCCCGAGCTCGTGCAGATAATCCCAGGTATAAATTCCCGTGTCGTGACCATCGCTGAACGAAATCTTCACGCCGTAATTACCTTGCGGCGTCAGGGCGAGGATCTGCACCTTCTGTTTGCCCACTTCAAGCTTGGACTCGGTTGCGCCGTGGCCCACGACTTCGGCGGAGCGCGAGTACACGCGCAGATATTCCGCCGGCAGGGCAAACAGCTCGGCCCCGAAGTGAACGTCCAGTACCTGGGTGCGGCGGTGCAGATGTATTTTGGTCGGTGGAGGCATGGGGTTACCTGTTATGCCGGTATTTTTAAAGGATAAACCGACTCAAATCCTCGTTCTGGGAAAGATCTCCCAACTGCTCATCCACATAGCTGGCGTCGATGGTGGTATCCAGGGCTTCATCACCGGCGGCAAACGAGACCTTTTCCAGCAGCTTTTCCAGCACCGTATGCAAGCGGCGTGCGCCGATGTTTTCGGTGCGTTCGTTGACGTCGAAGGCAATTTCCGCGATGCGCCGAATGCCGTCGGGCGTGAACTCGATGCGGACGTTCTCGGTGGCCAGCAAGGCGATGTGCTGCTGGGTGAGCGACGCATTGGGCTCGGTGAGAATGCGTTCGAAATCATCCGGCGTCAGTGCACTGAGTTCCACGCGAATCGGCAGACGGCCCTGCAGCTCGGGGATCAGATCCGATGGCTTCGACACATGAAAGGCACCGGATGCAATAAACAGGATATGGTCGGTCTTGATCATGCCGTGCTTCGTGCTGACGGTGCAGCCTTCAATCAACGGCAGCAGGTCCCGCTGGACACCTTCTCTGGAGACGTCGGCACCCGTGGTGCCTTCGCGCTTGGCCACCTTGTCGATTTCGTCGAGAAAGACGATGCCGTTCTGCTCCGCCGCGGTGATGGCGCGAGTCTTCAGGTCATCTTCATTGACAAGTTTATGCGCTTCCTCATCCGTCAGGGTTTTCATCGCCTGCTTGACGGTCATCTTGCTTTTCTTGGTGCGGCCGCTGGAAATGTTGGAAAACATGTTTTGCAGCTGACTGGTCATTTCCTCCATGCCCGGAGGCGCCATGATCTCGACCCCGACCGTCGCCGCTGATACTTCAATTTCGATTTCCTTGTCATCCAGCTGACCTTCCCGCAGCTTCTTGCGGAATATCTGCCGGGTTGACGATTCTGAGGAATCCTCGGGTTGGTGGTCCCGGGCCGGAGGCAGCAGGGCATTGAGCACGCGCTCTTC
>CAZJKJ010000041.1:13218-30357 GCA_964546435.1 uncultured Cellvibrionaceae bacterium | reverse complement strand
TGGGACAGCACACCGACACCGGCGGGCCGGCTGGTGTTGCAAAAGGTATAGCCGGTACAGGCGGCATCATTGCTGTCGCAGGACGTACGTCCGGCCAGGACGTTGGGGTCCATTAACTGGTTGACGTCGGCACCGTTGTAGTACTTGGCAAAACTGTGGGCGTCATGGGGCAGCCAGGCCCGTTCCAGTACAGTCAGGTTCGCAGTATCTGTCACCCGATACCCGCCATAGAGAACGAACCGCACCAGATCCATCCGGGTCATGGTGAGCCAGTTGAGAAAGTTGCCGCTCCACTGCGCGCCCGCGCAGTACTGCAGGTCCGCATCGTCAGGCGCCGTGGCACTGATGTCGAAGCGTTCTGCGGCGGCATCGTAGACGTAGCACTTCTGATGATCGAAATAGCCGAGATAATCGAAGGATGACTGGTAGGTGGTATCCGGGCGGCCGTCACCATCCAGGTCGTCGTAATCGTTATACGCCTTGAAGAACAGCTGGTGATCGGCTGACAGGGTCAGCAGGATCATGGGATTGCCCCGCGACAGCAGAGACAGCGGCGGGACCGCCGTGTAATCGTTCATGGACGGTTGCGCCGCCAGCGGTGTGCTGTGCGCCAGAAGGGCCGCCACCAGCACCGCCGTGCCGGCCCGGATACTCTTGCTGGAGTTCCTGGTCAGCCGTTTGAAGTTCGGGGTCGACCGCTTGAAGTTCTTGATCAACTGCGCAATTTCCATAAATACACCTGTTAACTGTTCTGCCGGCTTGTGCGGACGCTCTGGCCCTGCCTCTTCAGGCTTCCGGAATCGTAATCGTCGACTGGAGCATCACGCTTGCGCGCTGCGCTTCGCCCTCTGCCATCACGGTCACGCGGTAAAGCGGCACCGCCTCCTTGAACGGATCACTGTTGCTTTCGAGGGAGGTAATCTCCGCCGGCAATATAAAGCACATGAATTCGACCAGATATTTCACTTCCAGTGATGTGTCCACCAGGTCCGTGCGCGCGACCTCCACCACGGCGTGTGATTCCGGCTGCGACCACAGATCCGGATTCTTCCAGGGCTGGTTGATGACCCCGCTGGCGTCGGCGAGTCGGCAGTCGCTATTCTGGGTGGTGCCGGCGAAACGACCGGTAAAGCAATGGCCGAGGCTGCAATCCGGTACAAAACACTGCGCCTGCGGGTCGGCGACGCCAGCCGCCGGATCACAGCCCGGCAGAAGCGCCGAGCGTCGCGGTGGCGCCGCCATCAGATTTCTTTCGATGGTCAGCAAGGCCGCTTCGGCCGCCTGAAAGGCGACGCTGCGATCCCGCGCGCTGGCCGCCATCTTCAACTCCAGGCTGGACGAGCGGATGCTGGTCACCCCCAGCAGGGTCACGACCGCCAGAATCACCAGGGCAACAATCAGGGTCGCCCCGCGTTGTGCTGATGCCGCAGCGCCGTAAGCCACACCTCCGCCGATGCCGCGATCTGCTACCGGTAAGCGCTTGCCGCAAAATTTCATGATTTCATTGCTCATGGCCAATGCCTCCCGTCAGATGCTGTTGCGCAGGCGAAAGGTCGACGTCACGGTCTGGCGCATATACCGGTCGCCGTATCCGGATTCTGCCGGATCGACCTGGGGGGACGGCGATGCCGAGCGCACCACCAGGGTCACCTGCACGGCCCGGACGTCGGCCCACTGGGCTTCGGTGAGCTGATCGGCGTTCAGGTAATGATTGGGCCGGCCATCGTTGTCGCTATCCACCCCGTAACTGAGGCTCATATCTTCGACTCCCAGCGCGATTTCCTCGTCGAAGGCGCCGCGTTCGGTCCCTTCGCCGCCAGAGAGCACGGCGCGTTTGAGCGCGGGCTGTCCGACCAATGCCGTGGACTCGCCGATGTAATAGGCGCGCGCCGCATATTTCATGACGGAGCTGCCAGGCTGATAGAGCTGGGACAAGGTCGTGTTGCCCACGCAGTTGCACTGGGCGTCGCATATGACGGGATTGAACAGGCTCGGTCGGATACCGGAGGTGCAGACCTGGCCGGAGTAGTCGATGACGGCGCTGTCGCTCACTTCGCCCAGCCGAATGATGCCGAGGCTGCGGCAGTTTTCACCCACCACGGCCAGATACTCACCCCGGTCGAACGAATGCGCGGGGGTGACCTGCAGTTGGGTACCACTGTGGTCGACTACGGCCAGCACCGCCCCTTCCGCACGCCGGACCACGAAGGAATCCGGCAGACGGGTGGTGGTGAAATCAGGCGTCCGCAGGCGGTCCCGGTAAACCGCCGGAAACGGCGCGGCGGTGGCACCGGCAAAACCGCGCAGCGGCTGGACCCCCAGCAACAACGCCGCCTCTTCCTTGACCCGGGCAACCTGAGCGACTTCGGCGTCGCTACCGGCGCAGCCCCAATGGCCGGCGCTCTGGATATCGCGGCCGATGACGTCCATGGCGTAGCGGGCGTTTTCCTGGATGAAGGACATATCCTCCTGCTGCAGGAACACCACTTTGCTGCTGATAACCACCTGGACGACGCCGGCCATGATGATCAGACCGATGACCACCGCCACCATCAACTCAATAAGAGAAAAGCCGCCCTGACTCCGGAGCTGTACGCGCGTTTGCTGACCCATGACTCAGATCTCCACCAGCAGGACATAGTTTTTCCGGGCGTCGGGCAGATCTTCAGCCGCCGGGGAGCTGGAACCGTCGATGGCGCTGGCGCGACTGTCATCGAAAGCCACCGTAATCCGCATGAAATTGCGACTGCCCATGGCGACGTTCTCGACGCTTCCGCTGCCCATGGGCAACAGCGTCTCGACGTTCTGTTTCCACGCATACACATCGTGGCTCACCAACTGGGCGGCGCTGCAACTGATATCCGGGGAGTGACAGGAAACTTCCGCCGGGGTGGCGTTTTCGGCCAGCAGATAGGCCGCCGCCTCACCAGCATTGGTGCGGATACGTTCAGCGAGATCGTTTGCCAGAAAAACGGCCTGGGAATAACTGTAGGCGGACTGGTTGAACTGCATTGACTTGGTCTGCAGGGCCAGCATGCCCAGCAGCCCGATTGCCAGAACGAACAAGGCAACCATGACTTCAATCAGCGACGCACCGCGCTGTACTGCGTACTTCATACTGCTCACCCGATATACCTGTTTATTGTTTTATTTGTCATCCGTTGAGCGTCTACTACACTCATTGAGTGATCCTGGCGCCCGCTTTCCTGCGGACGCTGCATTTGTTTACGGTTTCGTCGCCAGGCGACTCTTGCCTGTGTGCGGAGGACTGAACCGCATCATCAGAATCGCAATCTGCGCCCTGTTCAAATTGTCCTTACACCAGTCCTGCAACAGTCTTCGCAACAGCGTCCGTTACCGGGATCGGCGCGCGCCCCTTATTCAATCGACTCTACCGCTACGCCCTGTGGCGGGTGCGCCCCCGGTCGATCAGGGGCAAGCGAGCGCTGTCAAAGTCCCGGAGTTGTAATAGTCCTGCACGCCATCTTTATTATTGTCCTGGGTCTTGACCACCAGCCCGCTGGCGTTGACAAAAAGGCCACGCACATAGGCGGTTTCTTTCTGTGCATTGCAGATGGTGATCAGCACACTCGACTCCCCCAGCAGAAATCCCTGCTGGTTGAATGTGAGCTGGGTCAGCTTGTTGGCCAAATTCTGCCCCTGAGCCACATCAAAGCTCGATGAACTGGTGTTTTCAAAGGTTGCCACCGTGACTTCGTCGGCATCCCGGGTCGTATCCTTGTCGGGGTTTTCGAACACGATCCAGCCGTTGTTCCAGTTGCCCCCGCAGGCAGCGCTGTCATCGCTGGCGCAGATGGTGATAAAGGTGTTGCGCGCTGCCGCTTCGGTGCGGGCCGTGGCCACGGCACTGGCGACTTGCGACTGCAGGCTCTCGGCCTGGTTGCGCTTGATGAATCCTTGAAATGACGGTACGGCAACACCTATCAGGATGCCCGCAACGGTCAGGGTGACCATCAACTCGATCAACGTGAATCCCTGCTGTTGCACGGTTTGAATCAGTTTGTTCATCACAGACCACTCTAACGATGGGTTCGAGCCTCTAACGCGCTTGCCCTATCTATGCAATCACACACTATCGAGGCTGATATAAGGTGTCACCGAGTGCCGGATCAACGGAGCGGCGGTCACGATAACCGGCGCCACAATACAAAAACAGGCGGCAGCACGAAGCGCGCTGGTGCGCGCCTCATAGCAGATCGGCCTGTACGTGGCTCGTTTTAAGAGTAGTCGCTTTGCGGGAAGTGGGAGGGCCGGCGCGTCAGGCGCGCAGCTCCCGGGGAAGTGAGAAGCGGACGTTTTCTTCCTGTCCAGACAGCTCCTGGGGTGTGGATGCGCCCAGTTTCTGCAATCCGTTAATGACATCGCGCACCAGAACTTCCGGCGCGGACGCGCCGGCGGTGATGCCGATTGAACGGCACTGGCTGAACCATTCGGGCCGGATATCATCGGGGCCGTCGACCAGATAACTCTGGGCGCCGCAGCGTTCGGCCAGTTCGCGCAGGCGGTTGGAGTTGGAGCTGTTGGGAGAGCCCACCACCAATACGACGTCACATTCGAGAGCCAGTTGTTTGACGGCATCCTGCCGGTTCTGGGTTGCATAACAGATATCATCCTTCCGTGGACCTTCTATTTTGGGGAACTTGCGACGCAGACAGTCAATGACCCGCGCCGTGTCGTCCATCGACAGGGTCGTTTGCGTCACGTACGCCAGTTTCTCGGGATTCTGGACTTCCAGCCTGTCCACATCCTGTTCGTTTTCGACAAGGTAAATACGTCCGCCCGTGCTGGTATCGTACTGACCCATGGTACCTTCCACTTCGGGATGCCCCGCATGCCCGATGAGAATGCATTCCCAGCCGTCGCCGCTGTATTTGGCGACTTCCATATGGACTTTAGTGACCAGCGGGCAGGTCGCATCGAAAACCCGCAGCCCGCGATCTTCGGCGGTGCGGCGTACCGCCTGGGACACGCCGTGGGCGCTGAAAATCACGATGACATCGTCCGGCACCGCATCCAGCTCATCGACAAAAATTGCCCCCCGCCCCCGCAGTGTCTCCACCACAAACTTGTTGTGGACAACTTCGTGACGCACGTAGATAGGTGCGCCGAACACGTCCAGAGCACGATTGACGATGTCGATTGCCCGATCGACTCCGGCACAAAAACCGCGCGGATTAGCCAGCTTGATTTCCACAGGACTCCTTTAGCTATTCAATGGTGTTCAGGTAATGCCACTCAATGTTGTTTGCCCGCCGCGCTCAGTGCGTCGTCGCCGGCGCAACCGCGATAATCCGGACCGAAAAATAAATCTCCCGACCGGCCAGCGGATGATTAAAGTCCACCGTGATGGTCGTTTCATCAATCGCGGCCACCACACCGGGGATTTCATTGTTCTGGGCATCGGTGAAAGAGATCATCAGACCTTCTTTCAACTCCACATCCGCGGGAAACTGGGCGCGCGGAAACTGCTGGATGTTCTCCGGATTGTGCATCCCGAACCCCTGCTCCGGTGGCACGACCAAGGCGTGCTCCTCGCCCTGCTTCATGCCGAACAGCGCGGATTCAAAACCCGGCAGCATGTTGCCATCACCCACCGTAAAGGTGACCGGCTCACCTTCGAAATTCGAATCAATCAGTTCGCCGGTTTCCAGACCGAGTGAAAAATGCAAGGTCACCTGAACGCCTTCACCGATTGTTAATTCATTCATGCTGCGGCTTCCGGGTTTTTAAGATCATGTCGAGAATCAGGACAGCAACGCCTGCGCATATGGCCGAATCGGCAATATTGAAGGCTGGCCAGGCGAACTCCCGGTAATGCAATACGATGAAATCCACCACGTGGCCGTACAGGACCCGGTCATACAGGTTGCCCAGAGCGCCGGCGAGGATCAGGGCAAAACCCAGGGGTTCGACACGTTCGCCATTCGCAGCGCTGCGCCCGATCCAGACGATCAGAAAGGCACTGACTATTACAGTTAGAATCGTGAAAAACCACCGTTGCCAGCCCCCCTGATCGGCCAGAAAACTGAACGCGGCGCCCGGATTGTAGCGCAGGGTGAAATTGAAAAATGACGTGATGGCCACCGGCTGATCGTAAACCAGTACCGCTTCCGCCCAGTGTTTGGTGCCCTGATCCAGCGCCAGTACCAGCACGACCAGCACCCACCATCGACCCGCCTGGACCAGACTTTTCGCAAAACTAGGCATATCGTCGCTGCTCTCCTTTGCCGGCCACGTTTTCAACGCAGCGTCCACAGAGTTCCGGGTGTACGTCATGAGCGCCCACCTCGGGCCGCAGATGCCAGCAGCGCACGCACTTGGGAGCGCTGCTACGGGTGACCGCGATGGCCAGCCCCGGAATCTCCGCGGCAGTGCCGGCCGGTGCTTGTGCCAGGGGCGCCAGCACGGTTTTCGAAGTAATCAGCACGAACCGCAATTCATCGTCGAGCTTTGCCAGCCGCTGCCGCACCGGTTCATCGCAGAACAGGGTTACTTCCGCTTCGAGACCTTTGCCAATGGCGCCTTCGACACGTCTGGCTTCCAGCACTTTGTTCACGGCTGTCTTCACGTCGATCACAAACTGCCAGTCTTCCTGGCTCAACAGGGTCGGCGTCGTGGCTACCGGCAGGCGATACCAGGTCTGGACGAACACGGTTCCGGGGTTTTCCCCCGGCAATGCCTGCCAGATCTCGTCTGCGGTGAACGACAGGATGGGCGCAATCCAGCGCACCACCGCCTGGGCGATATGGTATTGGGCCGACTGGGCGGACCGTCGCGGCGTACTGGCTGCCGCCGTGGTGTAAACCCGGTCCTTGGTGATGTCCAGATAAAAGCCGCTGAGATCCACCACGCAGAAGTTGTGCAGTTTCTGGTAGATCAAATGGAACTGGTATTTTTCGTAACACTCGATGATTTCGTCCTGGAGAATCTGGGTGCGTTCAACCGCCCAGCGATCCAGGGCCACCATCTCATCGACGGATACCGCCTGCGCCGGATCAAAATCCGGCAGGTTGGCGAGCAGGTAGCGGATGGTGTTGCGGATGCGGCGATAGGAATCGGCCGTGCGTTTGAGGATTTCAGCGGAAACGCTCATGTCGGCACTGAAATCCGCAGCGGCGACCCACAGCCGCAGAACATCGGCGCCCAGCTCGTTCATGACTTTCTGGGGCGGCACCACATTGCCCATCGATTTCGACATCTTGTGCCCCTGGGCATCTACCGTGAAACCATGGGTGAGCACCTGCCGGTACGGGGCATTGCCGTGGATAGCGACGGCGGTCTTCAACGATGACTGAAACCAGCCCCGGTGCTGGTCGGATCCTTCCAGATAGAGGTCGGCGGGGTACTGCAAATCTTCGCGCTGCTGCAGGACAGAATAGTGCGTGACACCGGAATCGAACCAGACATCCAGGGTGTCGGTAACCTTCTCGTAGTCTTGCGCCTCCTCACCCAGCAGCGTTGCCGGCTCCAGCGAGAACCAGGCTTCCATGCCCCGGTCTTCCACCAGCTGCGCCACCGCTTCAATCAGCCGGGGCGTTTCCGGGTGCAGCTCCTGGGTCTGCCGGTGTACGAAAAGTGCGATGGGTACGCCCCAGGTTCGCTGACGGGAAATGCACCAGTCCGGCGCCGATTCGAGCATTCCCTGGATACGCGGTTTGCCCCAGTCCGGAATCCATTCGACCCGGTCCACTTCTGCCTTTACTTTTTGCTGCAGGCCATTGCGGGTCATGCTGATGAACCACTGGGGCGTCGCCCGGAAGATCAGCGGGGTTTTGGTGCGCCAGCAGTGAGGGTAACTGTGGGTGAACCGCTGGGATTGCAGCAATCTGCCACGTTCGGCCAGCAGACTGACGATTTTTTCATCGACCTTGTAGACATGTTCGCCGGCAAACAACGGCGTGGACTCGCGATAGGTTCCGCTTTCGTCGACATAATTCAGCGTCCCTAATCCGTACTTCTGGCCGACGATAAAGTCGTCCATGCCGTGATCCGGTGCCGTATGCACGCAGCCGGTACCGGCGTCCATGGAGACATGTTCCCCCAGCAACACCGGAACCTGCCGGTCGTAGAACGGATGCGCCAGCTGCAGGGATTCCAGGTCCTGCCCTTTGCAACGCCCGATAATCGGGCCGCCGGCAAGTCCGCCCCGGGCAATCGTGGCCTCCAGCAGAGCCTCCGCCAGCAGCAGGCGTTCCGCGCCCGCCTGCACCACGATGTAGGTCGCCTGCGGGTTGACGCTGACCGCCTGGTTGGCGGGCAGGGTCCAGGGTGTCGTGGTCCAGATCACGACAGAGACCGGCCCTTCACCGCCAAGACTGTCCATCCGCTGTGCCAGCTCGCCCTCGGCGACCACCGGAAATTTCACATCGATGGAAAATGAGGTTTTGTCCTGATATTCGACTTCGGCTTCCGCCATGGCCGACCCGCCCACCACGCTCCAGTAGACCGGCTTGAAGCCTCTTTGCAAATGGCCATTCTCAACAATTGCACCCAGGGCACGGATCGTATCCGCCTCGGTTTTGCGGTCCATGGTCAGGTAGGGGTTGTCCCAGTCGCCGAGAACGCCCAGACGGATAAAATCAGCTTTTTGCCGGGCGACCTGTTTGGTGGCATAGTCCCGGCAGTGCTGGCGGAAAACAGCCACATCCACCTTGACGCCAGCCTTGCCGAATTTCTTCTCGACGTTGTGTTCGATGGGCAGACCGTGACAGTCCCAGCCGGGTACATAAGGGGCATCAAACCCGCTGAGGGTTTTCGCCTTGACGATGATGTCCTTGAGAATCTTGTTGACGGCGTGGCCGATGTGGATATCCCCGTTGGCGTAAGGAGGCCCGTCATGAAGTATGAATTTGCGGGCACCGGCACGGGCCGCGCGGATCGTCTGATACAGGTTGTCAGCTTGCCAGCGCGCCAGAGTTTCCGGTTCGCGCTGTGCCAGGTTGGCTTTCATTGCAAATGCGGTTGCAGGCAGATTGAGTGTGGCTTTGTAATCAGTCATGGTGTTGTCGAGTCATTCAATGAAGGGGCAATGATATAGAAAACCGCCGTTGGCCGGTATCGTCACCAACCGCTTGACGGTTAGCGAAAGGCAGCCGGGGTAGTGACCACGGCACGGGCGTCGGCGATGTCACGCTGAATCTGCTCCCGCAGCAACGGGACCGAAGCGAACTTCTGTTCGTCGCGAAGCTTTTGCAGAAATTGCACCTGCAGCCACTGCCCGTACAGATTGCCGCTGAAGTCCAGCAGATGCACTTCCAGCAGCGGCTTGGCACCCCCAAGAGTGGGCCGCCAGCCGACATTCGCCACGCCTTTGCAATCGCTGAAGAGGGTTTCACCTATCGAATTGCGAACGCTTGCCTGCACGACGAAAACGCCGTTCAGCGGGCTGCGATTGCGGCCGAGGGCTACATTGGCTGTGGGGGTGCCGAGAGTCCGCCCCAGCTGACGGCCATAAACGACCCGACCGCCCATGGTGAACGGATGCCCGAGCAGGGCTTCCGCCTGGGAAAGCCGACCTTCGGAGAGCAGCCGGCGCACTCGGGTGCTGCTGACGCGCTCACCGTCGAGGATAAACGTCGCTGCGCTGTTCACCGTAAATCCCGAGACGGTACTTTTTTCCTTGAGCAGCTTGTAGTCGCCTTTGCGATCACAGCCGAAGCGGAAGTCGTCACCGACCTCCAGGTGCCTGACCCCGAGCCGGTTTACCAGAACTTCCCTGATAAATTCTTCAGCGGAATAATTGCGCAGCCGGGCATCGAATTTCAGGCAAACGACCCGGTCCACCCCTTCGGCAAAGAGTGCCTGGACTTTTTCCCGCAACCGCATCAACCGGGCCGGCGCTTTTACTACCGCAAAGTATTCGATTGGTTGAGGTTCGAAAATCATGACGGTCGCCGGCACCCCCAGCGCCCGCCCCCGCTGAACCAGCTTGCGCAGCAAATCTTTATGCCCGAGATGGACTCCGTCAAAGGAGCCAATCGTGAGAACGCAACCTTTGTGGCGCGGTTCCAGTGCGTTCAAGCCACCGATGAATTCTTGCTGCTGCATGGTTTTACTCGCGTCCTCTGGGGCATGCGATGGAAATTGAGTCAGTTATTGCAATGCATTCTGCGATGGATATCGCGATGATTGCTGCGATAGTGACTACGATCCGGATGCAGATCGGGAAAGATCCGAGCCGGTCAGGAGGGTCTGACATAGACAGGTCGGCGAGTATAGCCTAGTGAAGGGACACGATGAAGCCGGCAAACGGGAATCCGCAAGGCACGTCCAGGCGGCTCTAGCCGCGAATAACCAGCCCCTTCTCCCGGTAATTGCGCAGGGAGACGCCGAAGCTGTTGTCTTTCCAGACCTGTTTGATCAGATATTCACCCGACAACTGACCGTTTTCGATCAGGGACAGGTCGACCACCCGCTCCTTGCTCAGGGCCTTTTTTTCATTGTCGGTGACCAGCAGCACGCGCGGCAGGTGGCGAATCCGCCGATTGGCCTCGATGACCAGCCCCACTTCCCCGGAATGCAACTCCACGACACTGCCGGCCGGGTACAGACCGATGGTCTGGATAAACTTCAATGCCAGCTGCTCGTCAAAATGGATACCGCGGGCGTTATAGATGATTTTGAGCGCTTCGGTGGAGGTTTTGGCCGTCTGGTAGCAGCGGTCTGCCGTCATGGCGTCATAGGCGTCGACAATGGCAATGATCCGGGCAAGCCGGGAAATATTGGCACCGGCCAGACGCCGGGGATACCCGTTGCCGTCGATGCGTTCGTGATGGCTGAACGCCACGTCGATGGTGCCGCTGAAAATATCGGGAGAGGACAGCAGCAGGTTACGACCGTGGATCGTGTGGGACATCATGATGGTCATTTCTTCCCGGGTCAGCCGGTCCGGCTTGTCGAGAACTTCGGCGGGAATCTTCATTTTGCCGACATCGTGCAACAGTCCGCACATGCCCAGGTTGGTTAGATCCTGCTCCTGCATGCCCAGCGAGCGACCAAAGGCGATCGCAAGAATACAGACGTTGAGGCAGTGTTCGGCGGTGTACTCGTTTTCATTGCGCATCCGGGACATCCACAAGAGCGCGTCCGGATGGCGGATGACCGATTGCACGCAATCGTTGACCGTCTGCCGGGCGAATTCAGTGTTGATGGTACCGCCAAGCCGGATGTCATCGAGCATGGATTTGGTGAGGCTGCGCGCCTGACGAAAGGTTCCGAACATCCGTCGATGCTCTTCCGCCACGGGCGTATCTTCATAGCGCTCTTCGCTGGCTGCCGGGCCGCGCGTCGCCGTACCTTCGGGATTGGTATCGATGTTCAGGGAGCGGCTTTCGTCCACCCAGACGTACTCACAGTATTCCGCCACGGTTTCGATATCGTCATATTCTTCGATATGAAAACCCTGGAGCAGGAATGGCGTGTCCAGCCAGTCGCGATCCAGCTTGGAGACATACATCCCTACCCGGAGATCCCGAACCATGACTTTAATGGCGTTACTTAAACTCAAAGACGCAAGCCTCGGCTGATACAGCTGTCGGGTTAATAATAGGTCACTTTTTACTCGGGCGCTTAACGCGCCACGACCACCTGCGCCAGTGACTGACAAACGTGGTCGATATTGCTTTGGTTGAGCCCCGCAATACTGGTGCGGGAGGTGTCCAGCATGTATATGCCGAACTCCGTGGCCAGCCGCCGGACCTGTTCGGTGGTGATGCCGAGATAGGAAAACATCCCCACTTGCCGCTGAACGAATCCAAAGCGGTCATCGCCCAGCAACAGCTCCATGCGCTGACTGAACGCGCTGCGCAACTGTTCGATACGCCCGCGCATGCGCTCAACCTCCTCCTGCCATTCTGCGCTCAGGGCCGCATCACCCAGAATGGTCGCCACAATGGCGGCGCCATGATCCGGGGGCATGGAATAGATGCCCCGGGCGATGGACGCAAAATGGCTGGCCACCGTCTGCGTCTGCACCGCATCCCTGCAGATGGCACCGGCAGCGCCCACCCGCTCCCGGTACAGCCCGAAGTTCTTGGAACAGGACACGGCAAACAGGACTTCCGGCAGGGCCTCTGCAAACAGTCGCAACCCGGCGGCATCCTGCTCGAGACCACTTCCGAACCCCTGATAAGCCATGTCGATAAAGGGAACGAGGGACCTTTTCTCCATGACCTCCAGCAGGTCGCGCCACTGGGCTGGCGCCAGATCAACACCGGTCGGGTTGTGGCAGCAGGCGTGGAGCAGCACCAGATCGCCCGGCTGGGCTGCGGCTAATGCATCTACCATAGCTGAAAAATCGAGACTCAGAGTCGCCGGGTCCAGGTAAGGATAGGTGCGCAGTTGCAGGCCCGCGTTCCCAAGCAACGGTATGTGATTGCCCCACGTGGGATCGCTGACCCAGATGGTCGCCGTCGGTCGCGCCGTGCGGACCAGTTCCGCCACCAGTCGCAGGGCGCCGCAACCGCCCGGGGTCTGGATCATGGCAAGCCGCTGCTGCGTGAGGGCCGGTGCGGAATTGCCCAGCGCCAGCGCGGCGATGTGATCATTGAATTGAAGGTTTCCCAGAGGTCCGACATAGGTTTTGGACGTCTGCTCGTGCAGCATCGCCGCCTCGGCGCGCTTGACGGCGCTCAGTACCGGAG
Source organism: uncultured Cellvibrionaceae bacterium (assembly GCA_964546435.1). Lineage (GTDB taxonomy): Bacteria > Pseudomonadota > Gammaproteobacteria > Pseudomonadales > Cellvibrionaceae > CAYNST01. The sequence goes on along the minus strand of CAZJKJ010000041.1, from coordinate 17,695 downwards.
TCAGGCCGGCCTCGTTTTTATAGACGCCGACTCCGAGGTCGACTTTATTCGGTCTGCCGTCGGACCGGAATTTTGCCATGAGTCCGAGAATGGGATCTGCCGGCAGGGGACGCAGTGCTTCCAACATGTTTGCTCACTTGTATTGACCAGGACAAACCGGGATTATACCCACGTTCCGGATAGAGCTTGCTGGCAACGCCAGGTAATTCCGGAATGTGTCTGGCGAAACAATTCAGCGGGTAGCACCGACGTCATGAATCCATCCGAATCCCGGCTCGATAACTATGACCTGCGCATTCTGCGGGCGCTTCAGGTCAATGCCGAATATTCAATGACCGAACTGGGCGAAATTGTCGGGTTGTCTCACACGCCCTGCTGGCGCCGCATCAAACGCCTGGAACAGGACGGCTTCATCAATGGCAAAGTCGCACTGCTGAACCCTGCCCGCCTCGATCTGAGCGTCACCGTGCACGCCTACCTGACCATCAAAAGCCACGACGAGGAATCCCTCAACGCCTTCGAACAGGCGGTCCAGCAGGTGCGGGAAATCGTCGAATGCTATTCCACCACTGGCGAGAAAGATTACCTGCTGCGCATCGTCACCCGCAATGTCGATGACTATGAGCGCCTGTTGAAAAAAACCCTGGTACATCTGCCCAATGTAGCCTCGGTTAACTCGACCTTTGCCTTGAAGCAAGTCAAATTCACGACTGAACTGCCGATCTAGACACAAAGTCCTCTTGCGAAGGGGGTTCAGGGGGGTGTGGTTGGCTGTGCCATGACTGCGTGCACCGCTGCCAGCGTCTGCTCAAGACTCTGGTCATCGCAATCCACGATGGTATCCGCGTAACGTCGGTACAGGGGCAGGCGTTCGGCGTAGACGTCGGCCAGCGATTGGCCGGGGAAGCAGTTAAAACCGCGGGAGTTCAGGTTCCCTACCCTTCGCCGTACCGTGTCCAGCGAGATGTGCAGATAAAGACACAATCCCCACTGCTGCAGATGCGCCATGGCGGCGCTCCCATAGATGGCACTCCCCCCGGTCGCCACGATGGTATTTCCCGACGGCCGGGGCAGCCCGCAGATCACGTCATTTTCAAGTTGGCGCATCTTCAGATAGCCGAGCTCGTCGAGAAGCTCCTGTAGCGGCTGCCCCATGCTCTGCTCGATCACGGCGTCGGTGTCGATGACCAGCAACCCCGTCGTCGTTGCCAGGCGGCGCGCCAGCGTGGTCTTGCCGGCTCCGGGCATTCCGATCAGGACCAGGGCTCGCCCGTGGGACGAGTCAGTGTGTTCAACGCGCATTTCGCCTCCCACTGTTACCGTTACCACCACAAAAGGTAACACTTAGCTATCTACCAAATAAAAATGATGATTAAAACGCCATTATTCGATTCGTTATAACTGAAACGCACCGCTTATAGGCCAAAGCTAGCATTCGAATTTCCATTTGTAATATTTAATCTAAAAAGAGCGTAACTTTGGGTAACACTTCTTTGGAAGCTTGCATACACTTTCTTCATCAGCCCAGCACTGCTTCTAACCACCCACAGGAAATACTATATGAAGAAACTGATTGTTACTGCCTCCCTCTTGCTGTCCATGTCAGCGCCCTTTGCCAGCGCCTACTCACTGGTTACCAGTGAAGTGATCAAGGGTGTGGTTGAAAATGTTGACGTCACCAAACGGGAAGTTGTGCTTGTCAGCAACGCTGGATTTCAGAAGGTCGTCTCACTGGCACCCGACGCCAGGGTTTCAATCGAGATCAACGGTGAGAATTCTTCCGATATATCCAGCCTGGCCAAAGGTCGCGAAGTTCGCATCGTCAAGAAAACCCTGATCCCGACCGACGATACCATTGAAGGCGTGATCGTATCGATCGACAACGCCGAGCGCACTGCGAAAGTACGTAAGCAAAACGGCGACGTTGTGCGCGTCAAGTTCAGTCAGGGTCTGCTGGTGCGCAATCACAATGAAACTCTGGCCTTTGCCGACTTGCGTCGGGGCCAGGAAGTCGTAGTAAGCAAAGTTAACTAACCTCCAGTTGCACGAGAGTTGCCCCGCTACGGCGGGGTTTTTTTTGCCTCGACTTTTGCCTCAGACAGCCCCGTCAATCGGGCGCGTCGCCTGTGACAGTCTCTACAATTGATCCTTCCGATTCGCAGCACGTACACCGGTTCTGGCATAATCCCGGCACTGTTAAGGATCCGCCTTTGAGGAAACGACGAATGCTGCGAACCCCCGCCCTTGCCCTGCTGGCCTCCGCGCTGCTCCTGAGCGCCGTCGGTTGCAAATCCGGTTACAACAAAAAAATGGAATGGAAAGACCCGGAAGAGACCGGCGAGAATGCGCGAACCTGTGCCGAGGCACCCGCAACAGAACTGGCTACTGCCGTAACGGTATACAAAAAGCTGCGCAAACTCAGTTGTACTCACGCCGCTCCGGATGGGGTACTGACGGGACAAAGCATGGGCACCCGCACACAGGTTTCATACCCGGACAACTCCTACGAGCGGCTTTTTAACGAATTCCAGAAGGCAACGACTTCTGCTCCGGCGGTGCTGAGCATTGATCTTGAATATGACGCCATATACAGCGAGCACGATCTGGTTGAACTGACAACGCTACTGGGCGAGCACCATGACGCGGGCGGCCTGATCGACATCAGCTGGAGCCCCATGAATCCCTGGATTTCCGGCATTGGACCAAGATTTGGATTTCCAGATGAATCAAGGTGGACCGAGGAAGTTGATCTGGCCGCGCTGTGGGATCCCGAGTCGGACATTTATGCCATCTGGGAAGTCCGCCTCCAGCCCATCCTGCAAACCCTGGAGCAGCTTCGTGCCGCGGGAATACCGGTGCTCTGGCGTCCATTTCCCGGAATGAATGACGCCGGCGTCTGGTGGGGCTTTGATGCTTTTTATAACGAAGCAGACCGGGCCGATGCCACTGCTTTCAAGGAATTCTGGCAAAAGCTGCACAATCGCTTCTCTGTTGAGGCAGGTTTGAATAATCTGCTCTGGGTTTACTCTCCAGCCCCAGGTGAATCCTGGCCGACAGGCGAGACTGCCCCAACGGGCGCACCGGCGGACTGGGCCTACCCGGGTGCTGATTACGTAGACATAGTGGCGCCGGTCGTACGCAGCAAGAATCTGACGTTTGCCGACAATTCCGTTTTGAAAGCGCTGAACAAGCCCATGGGCCTGGCGCTTTACGGGCCGCTGCCAGACCACTTTGACGATGAGCAAACAGTGGCGCAAGACCCATCTTTCGATGCCACCCAGTATCTCGACAAACTCAAGAGCTATCCGGCGGTTGCCTACTGGGTCGCGTCGCATTCGGTCACTGTCAACGGCGTTCGCTCGCCCGTGGCATTGATTGATATGGACAAGGTGAAGGAACTGACGGACGACGCCTACATTCTCGGCCGCGAGGACGTTGCCGGTATCAAGGCGGACTGATCAGGAGCCGGCAGATTCGGACTTGCGTCGCTGACGGTCTGGCGGCGGCGCACCGATATGCACTTCATTGCGCTGGCGGGCCAGACGGATCTGCTTTTGCCTTTCGGCAAAGCGCGCCCGCTGCTCTTCGGTCTGGTGATCAAAACAGTGGGGGCAGCTCACGCCTTCGACAAACTTTTCAGATCCCTTGTCCTCAGGGCTCAACGGATAGCGGCAGCCGTGGCACAGGTCATAGCGGCCCTTTTCCAGTCGGTGATTCACCGCCACCCGGTTGTCGAACACAAAACACTCGCCCTGCCACAGACTCTGCTCTTCCGGCACTTCTTCCAGATACTTGAGGATGCCGCCTTTGAGGTGGTAGACCTCTTCAAATCCCTGCTGCTTCAGATAGGCCGTGGACTTCTCGCAACGGATGCCACCGGTGCAGAACATGGCGACTTTTTTATGCCGGGCCGGGTCCAGATTACGGGCGACATACTCCGGCAACTCCCGGAAACTGGAGGTATTCGGACTGATGGCGCCCTTAAAGGTGCCAATGTCCACTTCGTACTGGTTGCGGGTATCGATCAGCAGCACGTCCGGTGAGGCTATCAGGTCATTCCAGTCGCTGGGTTCGACATACTGGCCGGCATCTTTTGCCGGGTTGATATCTTCCACCCCCATGGTGACGATTTCCTTTTTCAGCTTCACCTTCATCCGGTAAAACGGCTGCCCCTGATCGCGGGACTCCTTGTATTCCAGGTCCGCCAGGGGTTCAAACCCGCGCAGAAAGCCCAGCAATTTATCAATTGCCAGACGACTTCCGGCGACCGTGCCATTGATGCCTTCGTGTGCCAGCAGCAGAGTGCCTTTCACCTCGAGCCGGTGACACTCTTGCAGGACCGGTTCGCGCATCGCCTCGAAATCCGGCAACGCAATAAATTTATACATTGCCGCGATCACTGTTTCATTCATAGGACACCCCCGCATTGGGCGCGCATTGTACCCGACCGACGTTTTTCTGCACATAACCTGACCAC
>CAZJKJ010000041.1:0-13118 GCA_964546435.1 uncultured Cellvibrionaceae bacterium | reverse complement strand
TAGGACAGACCCTGGCGACTGAGATACTCGTCGAGACGCTCCAGTTCACGCAGCAGCGGCGCCATGGCCGTCAGCCGGGATTTGTAGACCTCTGTCGCGAGGGGCGCAACGGCGCAGGCGGTGGGTAGTTCAAGACGTTTCTCGACAAGCGCGTGCATACGGGGCAGGAAGACGAATTGCAGCCACTGATGCAGCTCCAGAGTATCGATGCAGAAAGGCGCGGTACTGGCCAGGGCGTCAGGAGGCGGCACTTCGGACTGCCATAGATCCAGGCGCCGCAGGGCGCACTCAAGGTCAATCAGCAAGGCACCGGTCATGGCGTGCCGCTCAGTCATGATTCAGCTCCCGCCGAAACGCCGGCAAGGTGTCGAGGATGGCCCGACCATAGCTTTTGGTGAGGATGCGCTTGTCCAGAAGGGTCACCGTGCCGGTATCGGTTTCTGTGCGCAATAGGCGCCCGCAGGCCTGCACCAGCCGCACGGCGGCGTCCGGCACAGCAATCTGCATGAACGCGTTGCCGCCGTTGGCCTCGATCCATTCCGCCATGGCCGCTTCGACCGGGTCATCGGGCACTGAGAAGGGAATCTTGGCGATCACCACGTGTTCGCAGTAACGGCCCGGAAGGTCCACGCCCTCGGCAAAACTGGCCAGTCCGAAGATCACGCTGCCCTCGTTCGCATCTACTTTTTCCTTGTGCTTCTGGAGCAACCGCTGCTTGGTTTCTTCACCCTGCATCAGCACCTGCTCGCGCCACGTCGGGGGCAATCCCATGTAAACGTCGTGCATCTGTCGGCGGGAGGCGAAGAGCACCAGGACGGCAGACTTGTCCGCCACGAGTTCTGGCAGCAGTTCGATGATGCTGTCGGTATGGGCGCTTACCTGATTGCCTTCCACTGCCCGCCGCGGCACTCGCAAGCACCCGTTCACGGAAAAATCAAAGGGGCTCGGGACTACCTCATAATATGCATCCGGAGGGGTGCCCACGCTGGAGCGGAAGCGATCGAATGAGCCGAGGGCCGTCAAGGTGGCCGAGGTTACCACTGCACCACAGCATCGTTCCCATAAAAGGTCTGACAGGGTTCTGGACGACAGGACGGGACAGGCCACCAGCTCAAAATCCACCGTCTCTGCCTGCTCAACCAGGGTAACCCAGCGGGCCATGGGCCAGGCGGGATCAGCGCGGGTGTCGGCATAACTGTTCCAGAGTGCCTCATTGGCCTCCACCCGGGAGAGCCAGCCGCCGAGCTGGGCATAGATGACTTCGAGATCGGCCCGATCGACCGGTGAATGCGCATCCACCAGCAGTGCATCCACTCGCTTGACCAGATCCTCCAGCCGCTGCCGCACCTGTCCGAACTGTATTTCCAGTGACCGGGCAGCGACCTCCAGCGGGTCTGGCACCACGCCCTGGGGGAAGCGGTACCGGGTGGTGCCGCCGTGGTTGTCCATTGAGGGAATCAGGCCCGCCACCGTCGGCTGGAGTTGCTCGATGGTCTGGCGCGCCTGCTTGAACAGCTCTTCCATATTCCGGGCGTTGTCGGAGAAGGCAGGCAGTTCTGCCATGGGTTCGAGAACCTTTTTCCACTGGGTTTCGGTCTGACTTAACCAGCGGGCGGTCGCGACCATCCGGGTATGAACCGAAAAATGGTTGCGCGCCTTTTCCGGCAGGTGGTGACCTTCATCGAAAATGTAAATGGACGCGGCCGGGGCGGGCAGTATGGCGCCGCCGCCCAGGGCGAGATCGGCCAGCACCAGATCGTGATTGGCGACAATGACATCCAGATCCTCCAGCCGGTCCCGCGCCCGGAAGAACGCACATTGGCGCACGAAGCTGCATTTGCGACCGGTACACTGCCGATGGTCGGTCGTAACCGGCTGCCAGTCCTCCGCCGGCAGTTCACTGGTCCAGTTGTCCCGATCCCCGTCCCAGCGATCGTGGGCCAGAGCGTCCATCATGTCCTGATACAGACTGAGGTTGGGCGTTCCTGCGGGGTTGTCCGTGGCGAGGAGCATGGCCTGCGGCGGACCCTCCTCCGAGACGATCGCATCCAGCCGGCTCAAACATAGATATCGCCCTCGCCCTTTGGCCAGACCGAACGTGAACTCCAGACCGCTGTGCCTCTGCACCTCCGGCAGATCCTTGATGACGATCTGCTCCTGCAAGGCCACCGTTGCCGTCGAAATCACCACTTTTTTGCCGAGCGCGTGCGCACTGGGGATGGTGGCCAGCAGATAGGCGACGGTTTTGCCGGTACCCGTACCCGCCTCCACCACGCACACGTGCCCACCGCCACTGCGGTTGTCCTCGTCGTCGAGCTCGATCCCCCCGAGGGTGCGCGCGATGGCCGCAATCATCAGCTTCTGCCCATGACGCGGGCCCAGCTGCTTTTCTTTCAGAAAGCGGGAATAGGCTTTCTGGATCGCAACCCTCGCAGCGTCATTCAGCATGAATCAGGAACAGGCGGGGTCGCCGCCAGATGGGCATAGACGGGGTTGGCGTAAATTTTCAGGAGCATGTCCCGCCACTCGGGGCCGCAGGCTTCAACCCGGGCCGCAAACTCTCTGCGCTGATCGCTCCACCGGGCTGATTCAAAAGGAATGTTGCTGGCCGTGACCGGCACGTCTGGCGTCTTGCCTTCCAGCAACTCATAAGCCAGGCAATTGCTCGGATGCAGCACGTAATTGGCGAGAATGGTGGCATCCAGGGCGGCCACAACCTCGTCAACGCTGTTGAGAGAATCATCAAAGGGGCGCCCGAAGGTCAAGTGCACATTCCCTTTCACGCCCGTAATTCCCTTGGCAATGCTGAGGACATCCTCGTGCTGCTCTTTCGTGTAGACACCGTCGCGCTGTTTGAGCGTGACTTCCCGCGCCTTGGCCACATCGCAGGGATCCCACTCGTAGGAAATGGAGACGGGAACGATACTGGCGCGTCGCATAAACTCCTGAAAAGGCTCGGTTTTTTCCTTGGAAAGGGCCAGCATGCTGATAATTGCCGGGTTGGAGATGTCCCTGCCATCCTTGGCGCGGCCTTCGCGCTGGGCAATCCAGATATTGGCGTTGTCCTGGGTCAACGACTGATGGATGTAGGCAGAGAGCTTCCTGGCTGCCCTGAGCTTCTCCTTTGGACTCGACGCGGAACGTTTGACGATAAAGCTTTTGTTCAGGCGCATCAGATCCGACGCAAACGGTTTGGTCAGGAGGTTGTCACCGATGGCTATGCGCAGCGTCTGGAAATCGGCGTGAAAAAGCACCCAGTTAACAAACGCCGGGTCCATGGTGATATCCCGGTGATTGCTGATAAAACAGTAAGCCTTGTCGCGACTGAGCTGCTCAAGGCCGGACACGGTCAGTTCGGTTACGGTGGTATCTATCAGTTTGCGGAAGTAAGTTTCAACTTTCTGCTGGAATGCGGCCACCGTTGCCACCCCCGCCAGCTCTTCTTCCAGCGCCTTGCGTACCAGCGGACGCACCAGCGACGGCGCCAGGCCGGTACCCTGCGGAAGCTTGTAATAGGCGATGGTGTCGAGAAATTCAGGATCATCAAGCAGGCGGTTCAAGGTGTCCTTTACTTCGGAATCGCGGTACGGCCGAATGTCATCAAACTCGTCAGAAGCGGTCATGGGAAGCGGTTTTCGGGTTGAAAAAGGACGCACAAAATACCGAAAAGGGGAGTAAATTGCCACTGGCAGCGCACCGTGAGAGACAACCACATCAAGAGCCTGCATGTGCGGTGCCGGCGACTTCGCGGACCCCGACAGGTCAGTCGGCGGCGACGAGCGGCGAATGCGGGGCGTATTGAAAGGCTTGTGATATATTTAAAGCACCTTCGACGGTCACAGCAGTTTGGGTTTGATGAAGATACTTTTGGTTGAAGACAGTGCCACGCTGCGACACAAAATGTGCAGCTCCATTGTTAAAGCAGGCCATGAGGCCGTGGTGACATCCAGTGGCGAGGAAGCGTTGCAGATCCTCGAACATACCCGTTTCGATATGGTGATCATGGATGTGGAAATGCCAGGTCTCGACGGCTTTGAAACCACCCGGCTGATTCGCGAAAGCCACGACAACTGGATCCCCATCATCTTCGTCACCGGCAAGAATGATGACGAAGACTTTCGGGACGGGATCGAAGTCGGCGGCGATGACTATCTGAGCAAGCCCGTTTCGGAAATTGTCCTGCAAGCCAAGCTGCGCGCCATGGAGCGGATCATCATCATGCGCGATGAGTTGAACGCGCTCAATCGCGAGCTGGTAGAGCTGAGTGAACGCGACGGGCTGACCAAATTGTACAACCGCCGCACTTTCGATGAACGGGCCACCGAGCTGTGGCGCCGGGCCGCGCGCACCAAAGAGCCGCTGGCCATCCTCATCATGGACATCGACCACTTCAAGAATTACAACGATTATTACGGTCACCTGGCCGGCGACGAGTGCATCGTTAAGGTCGCTCAGGCCATTCGCGCCAGCCTGAGCCGGCCCACCGACCTGCTGGCACGCTATGGCGGTGAAGAATTCATTATTGTGCTGCCGGATACCCATGAGGACGGGGCCTACCATGTTGCCGAGCGCATCCGCGAAAACGTGCTAGCTCTCAATGTTTCGCACCGCGCCTCCCCCACCCACTCCCGGGTTTCCCTCAGCATTGGCGGTGCCGTGGTCGGACATACGGCCGGTACCCGCATGCGGGACCAGATCAATGCCGCCGACAAGGCGCTCTATGCGTCGAAGCAGAACGGTCGCAACCGGGTCACCATCCGTATGTTCAGCCCCACCAGCCTGGTGCTGGTGGCGGAAAATGACAATCTGATCAGCCGCTCCCTCGATGGTCGCCTGGTGAATCAGTGTGCAATTTTACAGGCCCACAACCCGGAAGAAGCCGTTGAACTGGCCATGTGCAACCGGCCGGACGTGATCATTGTGGACACCCAGCTGTGCGACGGCCAGGGACTGGCAGCGGCCGAGGCCATTCGCGAAAACAGCATTACGGCGGGCATACCGCTGATGATCATCGGACTGCGCCCGCAGCACGCGCGCGCCAATGACGATCTCACCCAGAAAGAGTTTCACTTCGATAAGCCGCTGGATCAGCTCCAGTTCATCCGCAAACTCAATGAACTGCTGATCGCTCTCTGACGGATCGCGAACCGGATGTGGGCACCGTCCCGGTTCAAAACCGGCGGTGATACCAATTGACCGGTCGCGCGTGCTTGTCCACCAGATCCACCACATCCAGAACCAGTGCAAACAGCGCCATGCGCACCAGCAACCCGTTGTCGGCCTGACGGAATATCGCCAGGTTCGGGTTCTGGTTCAGATCATTGTCCAGTTCGTTGGCATCCGCTCGGGAATCCCGGGGCAAGGGGTGCATGATGACCGTGTTGGGTTCGCAATACTGAGTGTAGATGGACTGATTGAGTCGGAACCGACCCCGGTAAAGATCCGCTTCTTCCTTGCTGGCGAAACGTTCTTCCTGGATCCGGGTGGAGTAGACGATATCTACACTGGAGATACTGGGGAACAGCTCCGTGGACACATGGACACTGTGGCCGGCCTTGCGCGCGTGTTCGATATGCTCCGCGGGCATGGCGAGTTCAGCCGGAGAGACGAGGACGATCTGCAGATTGTTGAACAGCGTGAGCAGGCGTGAAAGCGAATGGACAGTGCGGCCGTAGCGCAGATCCCCGATCATGGCGATGCGCAGACCATCCAGCCCTCGCCCCCGACCACTCAGTTCCCGCCGTATGGTGTAGAGATCCAGCAGGGCCTGACTCGGGTGCTCGTTGGACCCGTCCCCGCCGTTGATCACCGGCACCCGACTGGCGGCGGCAAACTCCGCGACCGAACCGGCCGCCGGATGGCGCATGCAGATGACGTCGCTGTAACCGGACAGCACCCGGGCGGTGTCATAGAGGGATTCGCCCTTGGCGATGGCCGAGCTTTTAAACCCCGTGGTCTCGCGCACCTCTCCGCCCAGCAGATTGAAGGCACAGCCAAAGCTGACGCGGGTTCGCGTGCTGGGTTCGAAGAACATGTTGCCGAGGATGGCACCTTCCAGAACCCGGGTCACCCGCTCCCGCAGGGCATAGGGCGCCATGCTGTCGGCCACGGTAAAGATACGCTCTATGTCCGACCGGTCGAACTGATCCACCGAAAGGATGTGTGCACCTGCAAATTCCACGTGGCCCCCTGCTGCTGCAATTTCGGCGCTATTGTAGCGGCGTCCGGGATAGCTGCAAGCACCGGAATCAAATAAACGGATCTACCAGCTGCACTTGCGGCCGAGCTGGTATTTGCGCGCCAGATCGTCCGCGTAGCGATACAGTTGCTGCAACAGGATTTTTTCCCGCTTTCCGAGTTCTGACGTTTCATCGAGTTCGCGAATCCGGGCCCGCAGCTGGGCGATCGACTGCACCGCTTCACCGCCTTCCGTCAACCGCCGCGTACAGAATTCCAGCCAGCGCATACGCTCTGCATCGGTCAACGACTCGGGAAAATGGCGCGCCCGGTAGCGCCACTGCAGCTCGTTGAGGCGCGCATCCTGAAACTGCCAGTTCACGTCCGCCAGGGTCGCGGTATCCGCCTCTCGCAGGCGCGTCATCATCCGCTTGTCGGCATCGCTGACGAAGCCGTTATACAGCATCCGCTCCGGATCTTCGCGCACCGGCAACTCCCGCTGTGCAAACACATCCCGGACTTTCTCTGCCAGATCATGCTGCAAAATCTGCTGCCAGTGCTGCTCGCACTGCGCCCGATCAATGCCGAGGCGCCGGGCGGCCGCGGCGTCCAGCATCTTCGGTGGCAACAACAGCGGGCATTTGTTCAGATGCACGAGCTTTAACGGTACCCGGGCAGCACCTTCGGCCAAGTCGGCCTGGGCAGTAAATACCCGCTCGGCGATCTGCCCGGCATCCAGCCGGATCAGGTCTTCCGGATTTGCCGCCAGATCGAAACAGATAACCGCATTGGTATTGGAAGGGTGCATGGCCAAAGGCACGATCAAGGCGACACAGCCGCGCTCGACCCCGAACATGGAGGAAACATGCAGGACTGGCTTGCGCAGCAGCGCATTGAGTCGAGGCGCGCATCTGGCTTTGAGACGGTGTTCGAAGGCAAAATTGAACAGCGCCGGCTGACGTTCCTTTATCAACCGCGCCAGCGCGATGGTCGCCTCCACGTCGGACAGCGCGTCGTGCGCCGCCGCATGCTGCAGCCCGTTGGCTGCGGCTAGATCCTCCAGCCGGAAACTGGGCCGCCCGTCGCTCACCGGCCACTCCACTCCGTCCGGGCGCAGGGCGTAACACAGCCGCACCGTGTCGATGATATCCCAGCGACTGTTGCCGTTTTTCCACTCCCGTTCATAGGGATCGAAGAAATTTCGATAGAGCAGATGACGGGTGACCTCATCGTCAAAACGCAGCGAGTTGTAGCCAACGCCGCAGGTGCCAGGCACCACAAACTGCGCCTGAATTGCCGCCGCGAATGCGGGCTCGGTCAACCCTTCGTCAGCAGCTTTCTGGGGTGAAATTCCGGTTATCAGGCAGGCGTCGGGGTGCGGCAGTACGTCATCCGGCGGCTGGCAGAAAAGCACCAGCGGCTCATCAATTACCTCCAAGGCTTCATTGGTCCGCAGCCCGGCAAACTGACAGGGCCGATCCACGGACGGGTCTGCCCCCCAGGTTTCGTAATCATGCCAATAGAGGGTTACTGCCATAGGGCACCGCCAAAAAAGACGGAGCTTAACATTTCACTGGCAGTTTGGTTATACTCCACGCCCCTTCAAGTACACGGGAGCTGTTGTGTGGCTGAATTAACCTCGCTCTTCGATAACAATGTCCGCTGGGCAGACAAAATCAAGGCTGCTGACCCTGAGTTTTTTGAGAAGCTGGCCCGCCAGCAGAAGCCGGAGTTCCTCTGGATCGGCTGCTCCGACAGTCGTGTCCCTGCCAATGAAATCGTAGGTCTGCTCCCCGGCGAACTGTTTGTTCACCGCAATATTGCCAATACCGTCGTCCACACCGATCTCAACTGTTTGTCCGTATTGCACTACGCCGTGTCGGTCCTGAAGATCAAGCACATCATCGTGTGCGGGCATTATGGCTGTGGCGGCGTGCAGGCGGCACTGGGTCATGTGCAGTTCGGGCTGGTGGACAACTGGCTGCGCAATGTGCGCGATGTCTATTACAACCATCGCGATTCCTTTCAGGAAATGGAAAATCCGAAGGAAAAAATCAATCTGCTGTGCGAATTGAATGTTGCCCAACAGGTTGCCAATGTCTCCCATACCAACATTGTGCAGAATGCCTGGGACCAAGGTGAATCACTGGCTATCCATGGCTGGATTTATGACATTCAGGACGGCCTGCTGAAAAAGCTGACCCCCGTGATCAATTCCGTCGAGCAGATTCCGGAACAGTATCGGGCAAAGAAATCCGGCTAGCGGGTTTCGGCAGCACCGGCCCCGCCATTTCGATCGTCAGGTCTTCGGCAGGGTCACGCCACGCTGCCCCTGGTACTTGCCGCCCCGATCGCCATAAGACGTTTCGCAGATCTCGTCGCTTTCAAAAAACAACATTTGCGCTACCCCCTCATTGGCGTAGATTTTTGCCGGCAACGGTGTTGTGTTGGAGAATTCCAGGGTCACATGCCCTTCCCATTCAGGCTCCAGCGGCGTCACGTTTACGATAATGCCGCAGCGGGCGTAAGTTGATTTCCCGAGACACACGGTGAGCACGCTGCGGGGGATACGGAAATACTCCACCGTGCGGGCGAGTGCGAACGAATTCGGCGGGATAATGCAGACATCACTCACCATGTCCACGAAGCTGCTCTCGTCAAAATGCTTCGGGTCCACCGTCACGGAATGGACGTTGGTAAACACCTTGAACTCGTTGGCACAGCGTACATCGTAGCCGTAACTCGACGTCCCGTAGGATATCAGTCGCTGGCCGCTGTCGCGGTCGTAGCGCACCTGGGTCGGTTCAAATGGTTCGATCATTCCGTGCTGTTCCGCCATCCGGCGAATCCATTTATCCGCTTTGATTGACATGCCTGGCTCCAAAATCTGGCGGGTTGTCTCCGCCGACGCGTGAATGGTTGCGCGAGGGCCGGTTAATCGGATAACAGGCCCTGGTTCAAATTGGTTAATCGTCACTCATGGTGATCTGCGGCGACTGCTCGCCGCCAAGACTGAGGGCCCACAGACGCCCGGCAATCGACACCGCCATGTCCCGATAGATCAGGCTGACGGCCGACCCGGGGTCGCTGACCACCGGCGGTACGCCCCGATCGGTCTGCTCGCGAATATCCCGCTGCAACGGCAAGCGGCCGAGCACGTCGACCGCATAATCGTGCGCCAGCGCGGCGCCGCCGCCCTCACCAAAAATTGCGTCCTGATGACCACACTGGGTGCACACATGGGTCGCCATGTTCTCGACGATTCCCAGCACCGGAATGTTCACCTTGCGAAACATTTCGATGCCCTTGCGCGCATCAAGCAGGGCGATGTCCTGGGGCGTTGTCACAATCACGGAGCCGGATACCGGCACGCTTTGCGACAGCGTCAGCTGGATATCGCCCGTGCCTGGGGGCATGTCTACGAACAGATAATCCACGGTGTCCCAGCGGGTATTTTTCAGCAATTGCTGCAAAGCACCGCTGACCATGGGGCCGCGCCAGACCATCGGCGTGGTTTCTGTTACCAGATTGCCCATGCTCATCAACTGGATCTCGTTGGCGCAGGGGATCGGCTGCATCAGGTTGGGCGCGAGCATCGCCGGCCTCTCGGTGGCGACGCCCAGCATGTGGGCCTGGCTGGGTCCATAGATATCCGCATCGAGAATGCCCACCCGCGCACCTTCAGCCGCCAGTGCCAGGGCGAGATTGACGGTCGTTGTGGATTTGCCCACGCCTCCCTTTCCAGACGCTATGGCCACGATATTGCGAACGCCGGGAATATGCGTCTGATTATTGAGCGGCTGCACCTGCGCGACTCCCCACTCCCAGGCAATCTCCACTTGCGTATGGCTCGGCGCCAGGGCGTCTTTGACCTGCTGTTCCAGCAGTTCCTGCCAGCGGCGCCCAGGATAGCCCGGGGCGAAGGTGATGGCGATGCGGCCACCACTGTCCCTGACGTCGGTGAGGGCATCGGCCAGCGTCAGGCCGGGCACCTGCGGCAAAGGAATCGCCTGCAATATTTGCCGAAGCCACTGCGGGTCTTTCTTGCGGAAAAATGACATGGCGATGGCTCCTTCGTACGTGGGGAGGGGCATTCTAACGACTAAACGGGCGCAGGCACAGGTCGCGGACGGATATCCACCGTGTGACGCCGCTCGCCGACGCCCGCCGGTACACCCGCTAGCATGGGTGCCAACCGACGGCATTTACCCGCTGAATGCCACACTGTGATCCAGGCCGCGAACCGGAACTTTATTAGCCAAACGTCTAAGAGATTTCCGCTTGACGCCGCCGTATCATCGGGCCATCGGAAAAACAGCTGGAAAAGGTGCGCCCATCGGCCATTCTTATTCAGCAATAAAAATGATCGGCTTGACGACACTTCACATCGGGCCGCCGCAGGTTGCCCACCGGGGGTTATGTCCCGGAACTTCGCGACTGACAGCGCTGGAACATTCGCCATGCTGACCGGATACCGGATTTATCGACGTTGAAGATCAGGTGACCAAAAATTTTTAACTTCACTTCAGGCAGTAATATAATGACCATTAATTCATCAATTTCACTTATCCGCTGGGGCGGGATTGCGCTGGTGCTGTGTAGCGCAGCGGCGTGCGGGAGCGGCAGTTCCAGCAGCAGCACCAGCAGTTCCTCGTCCAGTTCATCAAGCTCATCGTCTTCAAGCAGTTCTTCATCGAGCAGCAGTTCGAGCTCCTCAAGCAGCTCCAGCTCCTCCAGCGGCAGCATCGACGACAACCTTTCTCTGGTGGTCGCAATCAACTCTGGCGCAACCACCAGCGCCACGCTCGATGGCGTCACTTATCAGGCTGACAAATACGCCTCCAGTGGCAATATCAGCAGCACCACCGATGCCATCGCCGGTGTCGCCGACGGCACGCTGTTCCAGACCGAGCGCTATGGCGATTTCACCTACGCGGTTCCGGTGACATCCGGCACCTACTCCATCGAACTGCACATGGCGGAAATCTACTGGGAAGCCGCCGGTTCACGAACGTTTTCCTTGTCTGTTGAAGGCCAGACGGAACTGGCAGATCTGGATCTTTACAGCCAGGCCGGCCATGACGGCGCTTTCAACCACGTCGTAGAAAACGTCCGGGTCACTGATGGCTCGCTCGATATCTCCGTGAGCAGCGTCCTGGATGGCGGCACCCTGGCCGGCTTTTCAGTCTGGTCTGCGGACGGCGCACTGGATACCTCGGTTCCAGATCCGGAGCCACAACCGAATTGCAGCGGCTATGTCGGCATTACCTATGACGATGGCCCGGTCAATACCGGCGCATTTGTGAACGCACTGCAGCAGGCGGGACTGACGCCCGTGACCTTTTTCGTCAATGGCAGCGTGATCCGGGGCAATAACGCCGCGATCGCCCAGATGCTGAGCGTCGGTTATGTAGAGAGCCATTCCTATGACCACGTGGACATGGGCGGTTACAGCTACCAGCAGGTGACTGATCAGCTGCAGAGAAACAGCCAGGCAATCGAAGCTGCCGGCGCACCCAGGCCCACAGTCTTCCGTCCGCCTTACGGCACGGTGACCGATAATGTCCGAAGAGCGGCCAGTGATCTTGGCATGGTAACTGTGACCTGGGATGTTGACTCGCAAGACTGGAACGGTGCCGCCACATCCGCCATCGTCAGTGCCGCGGCCCGTCTGCAGAACGGCCAGGTCATCCTGATGCACGAAAACCAGAACAACTCTCTGGCGGCGATTCCCCAGATTGCCGAGGGGCTTCGCTCCAGAGGTCTGTGTCCGGGCCGCATCGATCCGTCCTCCGGCCGCGCAGTCGCTCCTTAATCCCGTCTTGATCCCTGTCTCTGGTGGAGGTCGTCGCTGTACGGCCGCCACCCGGAGCAGGGCATCCCTGATCAAACTCTTTATGTGATACCGGCAGCGAGACGTCTGCAGCGCTCCCCTTCAAGCCCGCTGTCACAGCATCACAAAACTGCTATGATACGGCGCTTTTTAGCCGGCCCGTCCGGGTCTGTTCCTGTCAAAGGTGGTTTCTGCTTCATGTCCAATACGCGAAAAATTCTGGTGACCAGCGCCTTGCCCTACGCCAACGGAGCGATTCATCTGGGGCACATGGTCGAGACAATCCAGACGGATATCTGGGTACGCTTCCAGAAGTTGCGCGGGCGGGATTGTATCTATGTTTGCGCGGACGATGCCCACGGCACGGCGATCATGCTCACGGCCGAGAAACTGGGGATTTCCCCGGAAGAACAGATAGCCAATATGAAAGCCAGCCACGAGCAGGATTTTGCGGGTTTTCATATTGGCTTTGATAACTACCACACCACCCACAGTGAAGAAAACCGGGTCCTTTCCGAAGAGATTTACACGCGCCTGAAAGACAACGGGCACATTGCCGAGCGCAGCATCGTTCAGGCCTATGACCCGGAAAAAGGCCTGTTCCTGGCAGATCGCTACATCAAGGGCAAATGCCCCCAGTGCAAAACCCCCGACCAGTACGGGGACAACTGCGAAGCCTGCGGCGCCACCTATTCGCCCATGGACCTGATCGACCCGGTATCGGCCATCTCCGGGTCGACGCCGGTGCCGAAAGAATCCAAGCATTTGTTTTTCCGGCTGCCGGACTTCACCGACTTTCTGCGCAGCTGGACACGCGCCGGCCATCTGCAACCGGAGGTGGCCAACAAGCTCGCCGAATGGCTGGACGCAGGTCTGCAGGAATGGGACATCTCCCGGGACGCCCCCTACTTCGGTTTTGAGATTCCCGGCGAGCCGGGGAAATATTTCTACGTCTGGCTGGATGCCCCCATCGGCTACATGGCCAGTTGCAAGAATTTCTGCGACCGTGAAGGCAAAGACTTCGACAGCTACTGGGCGCCGGACGCAGATGCCGATATCTATCATTTCATCGGCAAGGACATCATCAATTTCCACGCGCTCTTCTGGC
>CAZJKJ010000040.1:0-30496 GCA_964546435.1 uncultured Cellvibrionaceae bacterium | reverse complement strand
TCCGCTGGCAGTGGTTAAGCAGTATATTGAAAATCAGGCAGGGGCTTGACCCCCACCAAGCTTCGCTTGGAAGGGGAATGCGCCCCTAAGCATGTTCAACTATGCGATATCGGTACTGGGCATGGAGGAGGTGCAGTGGGGCACGCGCCTGCCAGGCGCTCCTTGTGAGGCCGTTGGGCAGCATTATGATTCCTTTATAAACGGAAGCTTGAACGGCAGTAAATACATCTTCATCTACCGACAATTATGCGCCTCCACAGTAGCTGAAGATCCTGGCAGCTACGGCATAACCCGGGTGCATCTTGGTGATCTCGCAACCGTCACACCTGCCGGCTGGGGCGTGTGGGGACCCGCTTCACTTGAGGCCTCTTATCCCGCCATACCCAGAGCTAATGCACCGGCATTCGTGCTCAATGAGCTCGGAATGGATCCAGCGCGGGACCGGTCGATGCCCCCTGGGGCTGCGTGCAAACACATTGGGCAATCCCTAGACTTCGCACTTCCTGTCACATATGACTACCGAAATTTTGTTGAGCATCGCAAGCAAACTTGTAACCCGCAATAATTGCGCTCGCGCCGGATGCGCAAGCGGCTGCCGCGTGCCCTCCCGGGGTGTGCTCGCTGCTCGCTGCTCGCTGCGTGCATCGGCTTTTTTGCCAATCGAACCGGTTGATACCCCTAGCGGGCAATTGATTCTGCCAGTGCAAAGCTTGGTGCGATAATGCTCATGTCGGCCTTGCTCATACCGGCGCGCTCTGCGTACTCACGCCACTGCACAACGACCGCGAGTATCTCACTGATGATATCGTGCGCATCGTGCCGTAAGAGCGCATAGGCATCGCTCATCGATAGGAGGTTTTTAAGGCTGCGCTGGCGGCCGTCGCTTCCAAAGGCCATGGCCTGCTGCTCGATATTGCGAGGGTGGGGCAGGACATCAAACATCGGCGCAAGCACCCACTTGGCGCTCTTCTCATCGTAGATAAAGCCGTGGTTGCGCCCGTGATCATCCGTATCCCCGATGAGCATCCGAAAGGCCAGGCGGCGAAATATCTCGCGACTAATCTGCTGCGGGCCATCGCAAAAACGCCGCGCGAGCGCGGCAAGTTGCGGGTAGCCACAGGCGGGGCTGCTCTCGCGCACCCGGTGCAGATTCAGAACCGCGTGGGCGGACAGGTAGTGGCGCTTGGTGTACCCGGCCCCGGGCTCCCCGGCATAGTCAAAGCGCTTAATCAAGATCGCGTGCCTTGCATTAATCGGCATGCGCATGAGGCGGTGATCCGGCACATCGATGCCGAGCGCCCGGGCCATATCAAGACTTGTCTGCTCGGCGATCACTTCGTTGAAAATATCGCTGGTTTTAGTGAATTTCGCAAGATAGTGCTCGCCCCCGATCGTTGCTGCAACCTTCGGCCTGGCGCCCCCAAGGGAGACGCTCTCAAGCATGATGCTGCGCAGCTGCTCGGGGATATCCCCCTGTTGCAGAAGATCCTGGGCGGCGCTTTCAAGAAGCGCCAGATCCACGCTCTCTCCGCGCAGCCCCGGGCGCTTAGCGACGCTTCGGCTAAGTGAGAAGAGCAAGGCTCCGCAGCCATCGCCGTTTCCTGCCAGAAGAAACTCCAGAGGGTTTCGGGGCCTGCTCGGACTTAGCTGCGCGAGCACCCTCTGCCCCCAGTGATCGGGACCTGCATCCAGAAGCACCCCAAAATAGCCATCGTTTGCACGGGTGTGAAACTCGCGCTGCGCGATCAGTGGCAAATTAATCGGATCAAGCGCGTAGCTGCCGGGGCGCTCAATGTAGGAGTTCGCGTAGTAAAATACCCCAACGCCATCTCGTCGCTCGAACCGACCGGCAATAACCGGGGCGCCACCGAGCATGGCCCAGACATACACCGCGCTTACCCGCTCGCCACTAGAAGTCATACTGGCTCGCCCGGCGGCTCACGCGCTGCGCAAGGTTTCTAAGCTCCAGCGCCTGGCCCACCTCATCGCTCATCGGGTGGGCAACGCGCTCAAGCTCAGCACTAAGCCCAAGCACCGAGAGCACCGCAAGGTAGGCGGCCATGCTCGTTGAGGCGTCCCCTCTTAGCACTCTTCGCAGTGTGGGCTCTGAGATCAGCGCCCGATCCGCGACATCCTGACGCCTTAGCCCCCGGCGCTTGATGGCAACAAGCAGATTACTGCCGAGCGCCTCAAGGCTCTGGACGGAGGATTCGGGTAGAGCGTGAGGAAATTGCACTTTTCTGGCCATATTCTTTCGTCTATCCGGCTCAATCAAAACTATAGTTTCATTTTGATCGCCCCTCGTGCCCTTGTCAACCATCCGAATTAGACCGAATGAGACGAGCCGGAGCCTTGCCTGTCAGCGCGGCCGGATCTGATCGGGCTCACCGCCGGGTGCGCCTAAGCCTCAGCCGCGCGGTTCAGGCTCGCACGGGCCCTTGTCAGCGCCCATCGGCGGTGGCGCCTCTGGGTGCATGAGATTGACGAGCTTTTTCTTTGCCTCATCAATGGTTCCGATAAGTGCTCGCCCGATCTGCTGCTTCGCCTCGTCGATCAGCTGCTGCCTGTCGTCCAGATACCCCCAGCCGCTTGCTGTAATCGCGTAGCCAGGATGCACCGCGTAGTTAAGGGCTCTCTCGCCGCTTACCGATTTATTCGCGTTGATGTGATAATGCGAAACCGCAATGCCGCACATTGATTTTCTACCCTTTGTGAGCCTTCCGTTTTCCTTTCCGGTCTTGATCGCGTAGCCTGCCTCATAGGTATTTTCTGTGTACACATCCACATTCACGTTGAGCTCGCCATTGGCTTCAAGTGTCACACGGAAGTGACAGATATCCGGGGCGGGCTTACCGTGCAGTGATGTATCCTGGATGTCGGGTCTTACCATGGCGCGCACCTCGCTGATCTTTTATTTACAACTATATTAATTATAGTCAAAACGTGCCGTACGAGTCGAGCTATCTTTGTCCCTTATCGCTTCGCGGACGGTGGCTGCACGCTTTCTGTGTGCCCTGTCGCCTGCAGGGGTGCCCGCGTGCGCAGCAAACCTGGCAAGCCATTTGTTAATTTATGCTATATTATTAGCAGATGGAATCGCCCGCACTACGCAAAAAGAGCGGCTGCTGAGCGATTTCGCACACTTTGACTGCGGCCGTCCCGATGAGAAGTAATGATAGCGCACAGGCCTTTACGCTTGTGCCCTTTGATGATGAGAATGATGAGCCCTCTTATGAGCTTTCCCACCAGGCGCACGCGCTTGCGCGCAGACGCGATATTGGCATCACCCGAGACAGGCGCCTTTGCGCGCTTGCTATGGGCGAGCCCGGTGAGGTGATCGGCGCGCTCTGGGTGAGCTTTACGCAGGATAACTTCGAATTTGATATCGCGGTCAGTAAAGCCCATGAAAGACGAGGTGTGGGCGCGGCCTTACTCGACTTGGCGCTTAGCGAGCGCAGCGACTGTCTTGATGTCGATCCGGACTCTACGATGCTTGTACATGTGGTGAGCCCGCAAATGAAGTCCATGCTTCAAAGACGCGGCTTTGTGATCACCCAAATCCTTGGCAGCAATAACTTCATCATGCAATTAAGAGATGAGCACGAGGCGCAACCGCTCGCGCAGTATGGTGATGACGGATCGTCCTTTGGGTTTTGATTTAAATGCTGCTGGCACCGCAGCAGTATCTCACCGCTGCCCGCGTGAAGCATCAACAGATCCTGGCAGCTCATCGAAAATTTAATCCTGAGTCGACTTGACCCTACTGACGCGCGATAACTTTTTTTACTGAGCCTCCACGCACGATTGCCGCCATTCCCGGATAGTATAATCGGTACGGGTACTTACATAGTTCATGAACCGATGGGTCTCACCTTCAAGGCATGGCGATCCTACCAACTTTTCTGTTTTATGATCCGGGTTGGACATGTCGAGCCCCGCTCGAGAGTATGCAGACTGCACCGACGCCCAATATCCGACAGAGTTTGACTGAATGTAGGAGACGGATGACCAGGCTCCCCAAGGTTGGGACGCCACACCTTCTATTGCCACTCTCATCTGATAGGTGGTGGCACCTATCGCAGGCGCTGCAAATACCGTGGCGATGGCAATAAATGCAGGAAAGATGATGCGCTTCATGATATTTCCTAATTGTTTTATACTTATTATATCACTATATAACTAATAGGTAAATATATCCGCATCACATCCTGAGCTTTTATATTTTTTAATATATTTTATACAATAGGGTGGCGCCCTGCACCGCAAGCCATAATCAACCGGGATTTACATGACGAAATCATTATGCAGCTCAATAAAGATGTCCCCATTCCGGCCGGCGCAACCTTGATGGCAGAGCTCGATGCTGCGCTACCGGTCAGGAACTGCATCTGTTGCCATCCGTGGCCCGCTAACGCTATCGGCATGCGCCCAGGTGATTTATCTGGTGGCGTGGCTTGTATTTGGCCTCCGGGAATGATATGATAATATCAATTCGATGAGGGGATTTCTGTATGACGCCGAACCGCTACGACATCTCCCAGGCCCAGCGCTACGAGCTCGCCGAGCGCATCGGTTTTTTCCTGGTTGGCAAGAATCTTAAGACCTGGCAGATCTGGCATGGCCGGCTTTCAAAGGCCGAGCAGATCGAGAGTTTTGGGTTTTACGTGGGTAAAGGAGCTATCGAGGTCGATGGCGCCGCTGACTGCATCAGCATGGATATAAGGTGTGCTTTGGCGCCGACTTTTCCACCTGCTTTACGGCTTCGGCGCAAAGTGGCTGGCTGTATGCGGAAGGCTCTGCCGCCCGCAGGGTCGGGCAGATGACGCTCGCGCTGAATCTGTACTCGGCGCTACACCCGGGCGAGGTGGCAGCCTGGATCTCTCAGGGTGCTGCCATGGAGGTGCTGAGTTTGGGCTCGCCGCCGAACCCTGGCATCTATCGATCAGGTAATTGCGGACACAAATTGCCTTATTTATATATATTTACTATACTATTTAAAATTGGTGCGGCCCTTGCGCCTCTTGCAGCCGGCCCTCCCCCATTTTCTTTTCTGAAAAGCGACGGCAGGCTCATGACAGTGCGACTAAACAAACAGATTCTGGGCGGGAACCTGGCAGCCGATGCCATCGTGCGCGCCTATGATAATAATGCCAAACACGCGCTTTCCTTTCGGGTCATCACCTCGGAGCAGTATCGCGATGAGCACGGGGTGATGCAGGAGATCTCCTTTGGTCACAACGTGGTGATGTACGGCAAGGCCGGGGCGTTCGATAAGCTCTGCGCGGTGCTAAAGACCGGGGCGGGCGTCTACGTTGAGGGACGCACCGAGCACCATGTCAATGAAAGCGGCGGGCAGAGCTACTACAACACGGTTGTGAATGCCTCGCGCGCACTCGGCGGCCTGATCCAGCTGACCCGCTGGGCCACCGAGCCGCCGCAAGCGCCCCCACTCGCGCCGATGCCCGGGGTAGGGGCTGGAGCATGAAGAAGATCTATCTATCGGCAAGACAAAAATCGCGAGCCCGCTACGCGGCTACGAGCGCATCTCTTACCCATAATCGGAAGCTGCACCTGGTGATCTCTCGGCCAGAGCACTGGTTGTGGTTTTCAGCAAGCAAATTCCTCGCTGGTCTTGTGATTGTGTTCTGGGCGACCGGCGAGGCGCTGTCCTATACCTGCGGCGACTAAAAGAAAGCCTGATACCGAGACTGGAAAATGAGCAATTTATCATTGGCAGTTGTATGCACCTTTATTATTTTTATTCTTGGCGCTTCGGCAAGTGGGTTGATCGTTGCTGCGAATCTTTTTGGTCAAAAACTTTTGCTGGCTTCATTAATTAGCGTGATTTGCTTGCCGCTTGGAGTGGCAATGGCCCATCAGACATTTCAGGAATTCAACTTAAGAGATCCGAGGTAATTGGAAAATGAGCACCGACGCAGAAGTTATGATTGCTCAAAATACTACCGGGTCCTACTTCATTCGTGTTGAGCTTGAGTCGGGAGTAATTGAGGTTCAACTTACACCGGAAGAATTCGCCAAGGCTGTAACCGGGAAAATGGCGAAAGGCACAAAAGTGATCAACTCAATCACAGGTGGGGGTGGATGTCGCTGTTGACAGCAGATTCCGCCGTGATTATCCTAGCCCCTTATTTGCACATGATCACGGACGACAATGAACATGCGCATGAAAGACAGGGCAGTGAGCATCTATCTAAGCCTTTTTAACTGGGCTCGCCGCCAATCCGCGACGAACATGCATGGAGAGCACTTTTTTGCGCGCACCCCCGCCATTATCGATCCGACGCCTATCTCGCAAAACCCGGCAAGGCATATTGTGCGCCATGCTTGCGGCGATCTCGCTGCATGTGTGCGCTGCCCGGCAACAAACAGCACTGCCCGCGCCGAAAATACTAAGTGTTGTCGCAGTTGGTCACTCGGTGACTATCGAGTGGACTCAGCCCAAAGTTGATGACACCACCGGGCATGATGTGTCGTATCGGGTCTACTACCGTGAGAGCGAAGATGCAGATTTTCAGCTGCTGGATCAGGTGACTGGATCCAGCACGCTCAGTACGGATGATTTGCCGGCATCCACCCGCCTTTATCTCTACGTGTCTGCCATTGATGCAACAGGGGCTGAATCCGCGCCAAGCAAGGCGATGGAAATTGTTACCGGCGACATAAAGCCCGCGCTTCACGACGACGCAGAGCTGACTGATCTGGAAGAGATTGGCGCGATCTATGAAAGGCCCACTGAAAATACATTGATTATCACCTCACAGAGCAGGCCGCATACATTCTTGGTGAGCGAGATAATTATCTCCTATCTCGAGGAGGGCTCGTTCGTTGCTGAGATCGTAAAGGTCAGCTACGTTAAAGGCGCCGTGGTGCTTGAGCTTAAGCCAAGGTACATATTCGAGTTCCTCTCTGAGGGGAGCCTTGGCATTCAGGCCGACACAGACGCCGCGCAATAACAGCGTTTGCGTACTGACCTGCAGGCAGCGCTCATTCATCATCCGTGGATTTTATCAGCGATTACCGGACAGACCAGCTTCGGCCCGGCGGCCCCGGGTCTGCGGCTTTTAGTTTCGGGAAGTAATTTCGGGAAGTAATTTCGGGAAGTAATTTCGGGAAGTGATTGACAGGCTCGGTTAATAAAGTCGCACAACAACAAGGAGCGTAAGCATTTATGAGAAAAATCACAGCAAGAACGGTACAGCATCTCCTTCAGGCAATACTTCTTCTCTCAGGCCTGGTATTTGCTGGCTGCGGCGCAGATGACAGCGAATCAAATAATCCGCCCCTTCTGGTGGCGGGCCTGTCGAGCCTGTCGATCTCCCAGGGCGAGTCGGTGGAGCTGTCGTGGAGCTCCGATTACGCGGATTCAATCACATTATCTCCCGGCAACACAGATCTTGCAGCCAGTGGCGCCATAGAGCTCACGCCCGCACAGTCAACCACCTACGTTCTGTCTGCCCAGAACCAGCACGGCAACGCCACCGAACAGCTGTACCTTGAGGTCCGCAGAGACTCCCTGGCACCACTTGCACCTGCCATCACCAGTGTGTACGCATTTGGTAGATCCGTCACACTCGCATGGAGCAGCAGTCGTGATGATCTTACGCCTCAGGATGAGCTGGTTTATCGCATCTATTATTCTGATGGGGAGCCAAGCCTTAATAGAAATGAGCTTGTTTTTTTGGGCGAGCAGACCGGTGGGAATGAGTTCTCCGCGGATGATCTGCCAGCATCCTCCCGGCTGCATTTTTATGTCCTGGCGGTCGATCTTGATGCGATTGAGTCAAATCTTAGCGATCATGCGAGCATCACCACTGGCAGTATCGATCCGGTTTTGCGTGATGATCTTGTCATGATTGATCTTGATGAGGCCGCAGTAGCCTACGAAAAGACGGACGCAAGCGTTGTCATCCAGGGTTTTGATCTCGCGCATGATTTTGCAGCGGGTGATGTTCTCATCTCCTATGAGGCAGATGAGTCTTTTGTTGCGCGAATCCAGGAGGTAAACACCACTGACACAGGCCTCGCTCTTGTGATTGAGCCGATGAGTGTTTTCGAGCTCTACTCCGCGGGTAGCTTTAATGCAGTTCTCACAAGCGAGACCGGCTCGAGCAACGAAGATAATCTGATCGACGCCAAACTGCAGGCCCGCCAGCCTGACGCAGGATCGGTGTCGAAAATGTCTGATGCCCAGCGGGCCACAGGGACGGTTTTTGATTATGAGACTGATGTAGGCCCTCTTAATATCAAAACAAAATTGGATTTTAAGCCAAGGGTTGAGCTTAATTACGAGTTTGGTGCGCCGCTTACGGCTAACGCACGAATGCATGGCGATTGGAGCGCCGAGCTCGCTGCCAGTATTGTTGGCAGTGGTGCGCACACGCTCGAGCGAGAATTCACCGTCGAGCCACTATCCTTTGAGACCGAATACAGGGCGAAGGTGAAGGCAAGAAAGCCTTACACTTTTATGTTCACCCTCAAGATTGACGTCAATGGCTACGCATCGGTGGTCTCAGATGGCCAGATCAATGTTTCGGCCGGCGCAAGCGCTTACGGCTCAATTGATGAGATGTTCGCTTTTGACGGCTCTTTAACGCACGAGTCCCGCAGCTCGAGACCTGTCGTCAAGATATCCCCCGAGGCGAGCGCTATCGGCAATGCGAGCGCGCTGATTTCAATCCGACCGGTCGCGAGGATTGTTACCGTGCAGGGGGCCCTCGATACAACCGTGTCTGTCAACCAGGACTACTCCGTTAACTTCGGTGTTGAGAGTGTGCCCGGGCTGGATACGCTTCGCGAGCTTGATCCGCGCACAGCGCCGATCCAGCTGACTCATTTTGATCTTGGCTGGGTAAGCAAGTGCTCTGTGGATGCCCGCATGTTTGGCCTCATTACAGTGGCAAATGAAAGTGGATGTGATGAGCAGTATGAGTTGTTCAGGTTGCCGTCCATAACGATCGACCAACACACCGGTTCGGATTGCATCCTCACGCTGACAGCAAATGAAAGCGGCGGTATAAACAGCCAGTTAGCTGAATCCGAGGCCTACTGGATGAGCAAAACCGGCTTAGCTCCAGTTATTCGCGGCCCCGTGCGAGCGCTGAGCTGGAGCAATCGATTCTTTGATTATGCGCAAACAATCGCCTTCTTTTCGGCCTCCACCGATCCGCTTGGCGGGGTGTCTCTCAGGCACGTATCCAGGCAGATTACGCCCGCCCCTACCGATACAACCTACGTTATGTCGATCAATAGTGAGGGGCTGGATGTGCAGTTCAGAGACCACGAGCCGGGCAAGACCGTCGAGGAGGCCTGTCAGAGCTTTGATGAGGCTAACCATGATTTAATGAGTGATTGGCGCTATGCCGGCGTACGCGAGGGACTGTGTGTTTTTACCCTGTTCGGGCGCCCTATCGATTTGCCAGGCGGTGATGCGATGGAGTTCCGCGTTAGCCGGCGCAACGTATGCCGGCAGTGACCGCGCTGCGCGATGACGCATCAAGACGCAGCCCGCCACTCGCATGAGGTCGGACCCAGGGTCGTAAATCTGGCTGCGATCAAAAGCGATGGCCCTGTCATCGCTTACGCAGCGGATCTCGCCCTGGCCGAGCAATCACCGCCCTCTTTCACCCCGCCTCTACGCACACTTACGGGCCAGTTCGGATAACCGCCTGCCATCATCCATCTCGGGCGCATTCGGATCTATGATGCGGGCAAGCTCGCTCACCGTGCACAATACCACCGTAAGGCCTTCATACGAGCTATCCCCGAGCACAATCGTCATTACATCACCGGCCTCATTGCCGCGCTCGGTGTGCCCGCTTTTACTGCTCGATACGCAAGGGTGTGAGTCTTGCCAATCGATGTCGCACCCGCGCACCGTCCCGTACTCTGGCGCGCCGTGCAGCCCCAGCGCCCCAAGCGCGATCCTTAACGTCTGCGATAATGCAAGTGATCGGGCCTGTGTCATCGATTCAAGATCATCTGATGGGCCCGTCAGCAACAGTGCCCTGGCGCCGACAAACACCGCCGCATGCGTCGCGGCCTTCACCGCGCGGCTTGGCCTGTAAGAGGACGGGGTGAGCGTTGATAGATTGAGTAATCTTAATAATTCTTTTTGGTACTCGTTCATGTGCAGCATTGTCCAACTCCGAGGCTTCGGGCCATCATAATTTGATATTACTATATCACTTTACATGCCTTTCGTCAAGCGCTCTGCGCACGCTTGGCGCCTATGCGCGCACAAAGAGCAATCCGGCCCCTGCCAGATCATCCGGATGCGAGCTGCATATAGGTACCGACAGGCCGGCCCTGGTAAAAAAGATCCCCGATGAGGGGACGCTCGTTTTGGCGAGCAGGGTTGCAAAAAGCCCCAATATGTGCTATTATTATATCAATTCCCAGAGGTGACCCATGCGCATGACTCCGGCATTAAAGGCAATATTCGAGGCCCGAGAGAACCTGGTTGGCTGCCCGCCGGTTCTGATCGCGCAGGATTTCACATATTCGATCCACTATAGCGTCAACCGTGCCGGCGACCCGCTCGCCCACGGCTTTCGCGGCCGGGCAAAAAAGCCCGCCTTCGCCCACCGCTTTGCGGACGATGAGGCCCGTGAGCGCTTCGTGCAGAAGTGGGCTGCCGCCCGTGAGCTTGAGCGGGAGCACAAGACCCGCCCCGAGCGCGAGCTTGCCCCTGGTGATGTGCTGGTGAGCTCCTGGGGGTATGATCAAACCAACATTAACTACTATCTTGTGACCGCGCTGATCGGGCGCACCCAGATCGAGCTTGTTGCCATCGACAGGCTTATCAAAGGTGATGGCATGCGCGGAAGCGTGGCACCGGATCCTGAGAAGATCACAGGCGCTGTGATGCGACGCAAGGCCCATGGGGATCGGGTGTTCATATCGAGCGTTGAGATCGCGCGTAAAAAACCCTATCGGCTGGTGGCAGGTGTCAGGCTCTATGACGCCGATGATTTTACCTCCTACGCCTGAGCTCGCACTGCCCTCCCCCGGTGCCCTCGGGCACACCGAAGGGTCTGAAAATTTTGCACATTGGAGCTCACCCGCTATGATCGATTCGCAAACCCAGGCACTGGAGCTGGCACGGCCTTTGGCTATTGTGATGAGCGGCTTTGTGCCTGTTCTATACTCACGTTGAGGCGCCTGGAAAACAGCGATTCGATCCGGTGGCGATTTATCGGCGCTGCAAATTTACGCATTTATTAATAGAAGGGAAAAACCATGTTTAAGCGCAGCGTGTCTTCGGCGGTCTGCTTGTTTGTCGCGGTAAATGCTCATGGGGCAATAGAGGAGAAGGAATACGCAAAATGTGCGGCCATTGACGGAGATCTGGCTCGCCTGGAGTGTTTCGATGGCCTGGCCCGAGTTAAGAAACTCGATGGGCGCCAGGCTCAGCCCGTCTCCACCGATGGGGTGGGACAGTGGGTCGTTTCAGCGGATATAAACCCTGTGGATGACTCCAAAACCGTAACGCTCTTACTTAGGTCTGATTCCGGAAAAAACCGATGGGGTAAATCGCCCCTCTTGATTGTGAGGTGCATGAGTAACTCAACATCGATGATAATAAACTGGAGCGCCTATCTTGGTCGCGAGGCCGAGGTATTGACCCGGGTTGGAGCCAATAAGGCGGCCACTACTCGCTGGGCTTTGTCGACCGACAGCCAGGCAACATTTCACCCCCAGCCAATTGCCTTTTTAAAGCAGCTGCTTGCCGAAACAAAGATGGTGGCGCAAATCACCCCCTACAATGAAAGCCCGGTGACCGCGGTATTTGACACCAGGGGACTGGAAAATGCCATCAAGCCCCTACGCGAGACTTGCGGGTGGTGAGGCACTTCGGTACTTAATTTAGCTGCACCTGCTGGCGGATTTTGATCGGACGAAAAGTGCCGTCCGGTTGTGCCGCACGGCCAAAGCCGTCCCGGTGGGTGGCCGGTGCCAGACTCTATGGCGCGGGTGAGCTTGCCCCGCAGGTCGCAAACGCCGCAAAGCAGTCCTTGCTGGTCACTTCACCCAAAACCGCTCCGATCGTTTTTAAGTTTGCTCAGTGCAAGTCACATCAAAATATATAGGATACCAGTTTCCGTGTGCGTCATGCAGGTATACCCCAAATGCTTGCTTCGACCCGATTTCGTTGCATCCCATGCCTGGGACTTGCGATTGACTGAATGCTTCATCACGGTTCGTGGATGTGCTTGTGGAGAAGTACGCAATATCATCCGTTGAAAACTCCACAGCTATATTGCGAGCAGAGGCTTCCGTTGGGTAAGCATTCATCATGCTCCTCACTTGGTAAGCACTCCACCTGCCTACATAATGAACTTCCGGCGCCGCCGGAGCCTTTGGCTCCATCCCCGACACCTGCGCGCGCATGCTGTAGGTTGCCGTACTGGCCACGCACGGCATTATCGCCGCCAGGGCCGTAGCTAAAACCGGTTGCAATGCCTTCATACATTTGTCCACAATATATTTTATTGCTATAATATCATCTGGCAGTGCTCTCTTCAATCGCTTGTCGATAGCGCTACAGTAAGTGACAGCGGTAATCAAGACGCCCGCCAAGCCTATGTTCGATACGGCACCCCCAATCGAATACGCTCAAATCGCGCGGGCTTTTTAAGCGAGACTATGCGAAAGGCATGATGAGCGAGATTCGAATGGCAGGCGAAATAGCGGTGGTAACAGCCACCGCGGGCTTTCACCCGCTGCGCAGACTTAAGTCGCTTGCCGCCGAGCTTAAAGGTGCGGGTTTTGTCGGCTGCGTGCTGTTTGATTTGCTCAGCGTCAATGGACTTGCCGATAATCGCTTTATATCCGCCACCTTCACCGGGCATGACTTTGACAGAGCTTCTTTCGCGCTGAGCGCTGAAATAGATGATCGCATCAAAAAAGAGCAGGATCTCATCGCAAGACACGATCGGGATTTTCTGCTCGGAAGTGTCCTCTGCTCGAGCGAAATAGAGCATTTTACGCGCTGAGCCAATACCCGCCTGATTGTCTATTACCCGGCTATCACCAGTTGGTCTTTATATTGTGATCGTGATTCACGCGCTTTGCTGTCAGAGCTCGGGGCGGCGCTTAAGAGTGATCCGCACAATCGTGCGCTACCCTTAAAGTTGCCCGATCGACTGGCGCTCACTATGCTTTAGGCGATGTGATTGCACCCGGAGCTGCACTTAAATGGTCTCGCACCGCCCCCTGATCTTCACCGACATTGACGGTGTTCTGCGCGCTGATACCCGCCCGAGCGACTACCAGATCTGTCCGGTGCGCCTTGCCCGGCTGCAGCGGCTTATGTCTAGCACAGGCGCGGAGCTTGTGATCTCCTCGAGCTGGCGCCTGGCCTTCTCGCTTTCCGAGCTCTCGCAGCGCCTCGGAGTTACCCTGCGCGGCTTTACCGGCACCGCACCAGCCGGTGAGCCGGAGAACCGCCTCGATGAGATCGCCCGCTACATCGCAAGTCACGGGCTCTACGGCCGCGCCTTCGTGATTTTCGATGACCGCAGGGATTTGTTCCCAACCGAGTGCCCCAATCTGATTGTGTGTGATCCCGAGCTTGGGCTTGGTGATGCGCAGATCAGCTGCGCGCAGGCGCTTCTGGCACCTGCCCAGGGGCGAGCCCCGATCGCGCTTGATGTGCTCGGGTTTAAGACCGTGCGGATCAACGCACATCCTTCCCGGGCAGGTCTCGGCCGGCTTATGGCAAAGACCGGCAAGGATGATGCTGCCGGCGCACTTCGGCATGCCGCGCTCTGGGCGCTCGATGAGTATCACTCGCACCCGAGCCGGATGTTTGATCTGCCTGTGCCGGTACGACCCAGGGTCGAGCCTTGCGAGGCGGCCGGTGCTGATGGGGGTGCGCAAAGAGAGGCCGCTTTCCATGGGATTTCCACGATCGAGCGGCAGCTCATCGCCGTGGATTTTCCGGTTAAGGGGCTTGATGGGCTGTGCCGGATCGCGATAACCGATGAGCCCGAGGCGGCGCTTGTCTTTGCGATGGATCAGTACCTGCGCTCGGCATAGAGCGCCTGCTCGATACCGCACTACATCGACAGGCCAGGCTCGGCATCGGGCCGGCTCACAATCCTCACAGGGAACATGGTGCCGGCACTTCTCGAGTCGATCAGTCCGGTAAAATCTGCCGCAAGCATGGCGGTTCGACCCTCGCGCAGCAGCGTCTCAATCCGGTGCGCCCCATCGAGCAGGCCCCCATCGGCGATAC
Source organism: uncultured Cellvibrionaceae bacterium (assembly GCA_964546435.1). Lineage (GTDB taxonomy): Bacteria > Pseudomonadota > Gammaproteobacteria > Pseudomonadales > Cellvibrionaceae > CAYNST01. The sequence continues at coordinate 16,236 of CAZJKJ010000040.1, read as the reverse complement.
AGGCAATGCGCAGCATGGGGCGTGCCCGCATGGCCGCCTCGTAGCCTGCGAGCTGCTCCTGGCTCATCCCGTGCAGCCACTGCCTGTTTATCGCCAGCAAATCAATCACCACCACCGGCACGGCGCGTGCGTAAAAGTCCCGCTCGCGCGCCTGCGGATCATTGAACATCGCGTGCAGGTTGTATAGATTTTCTCGCTCGCAGCGATCGAGCATGCCGATCCTCAATTTCTTCATTTCATTTTTCACTCTTTCTCCCATCTTAATTCGCGCTCAGCACCGGCGTCGAGTCGCACATGCAGCCAGGGCGCTGCCAGAGCCTCGCTTATGCATCAGGCCGGTTGCGGCACACCAAGGGCAATCTCCTCCACCTGATCGCAGCCAAGCTGCGCCCGAGCTTTGGCCATAAAGCGCTCAATGGCGCCCGGTGAGCTACCCCCCACCGAGCTTGCAAGAGCCGGCTCGGCGATGGGGGTGCCAAGATAGCGGGCAAACGCCTCGGGCTCGCTCTTGTCGATAACGCCCTCGGCGCTAAGACGGGCGATCTCCCGGGTCATTGCCTCACGGGCCGCAATCGCCCGGGCGTAGGCTGCGCCCATCAGATTCGGCTGCAGCCGCTCGATGCGCATCAGCTGCTCATCCCCGGCCAGTATCTGCTGAAGATCTGCCCGCCCAAGTGCGCAGCCGGTGAGCCCCGCCTCTTTGGCTGACTCTCGGTTGGCTGGATCGAGCAGGTGCGGCGTGACATCAAAGGCGGGGCACGGGCTTTTTTGAAGCCCGTCTGAGCCGATCTCAACGATCGATCCCAGGTTCGCCCCGTGGGCATCGGTGTTACCGATCAGGCGGTTAAAAAGCGCCTGGGCGAGCACCGCCTCATAGTGCTCAGGGTCTTGCCGGTAAGTGACGAGCGCGCGGGCAAGCGCCTGGTGCGGCAATAACTGGGCGTAGCGATTATTGGCCACGCAGGCCTGCCAGGTCTCGCTCGCAAAGATCAGATGCTCGGGCGGCGCATGCGCGTACCCATCAAGGGTCGCAGTCGCCTTGACGGGTTTGCGATCAAACCGGTCAGTCATCAGTACGGCATTACCGAGCGAGTCGACAAAGTAGGCCGAGCGCACCGCAGCAAGTCCTGCCGCGCGCATTCCGGTGAGGGCTGCGTGCTCATAGGCCATCATACGAGCCTCGTGCGCCCGATCGCTGATGCCTGATGCGCCGCTTAAGGATTTTAGCATCACAGGCACCAGGGTGGCGCCCTCTAGCCGGTAGGCGGCCGCGATCTCGCGGGTCCCAAAGCGCACCAGATTCTCTTTGGCGATGCGGTAGCACTCATCCGGCCCCGTACCCGGGCCAATCACCCGATCGGTGGGGGTGATTATCTGGCGCGCGGGCCCGGCTTCAGGCTCCCCGAGACCAAAATCACTGTGCGCGCGGGCGTACTCGAGCACATCGGCACAGGTGCTGGCATCGCCCCGGGCTTTGCCCAGGCGCTTGCGCAGATCCTCACCCGATTCGATCTGAAGACCCAGATAGCCTGCAAAGACGAGCGGGTCATCCACCTCGAGCGGCTCGCTGCCCCGAGCCACCGCGAACAGTGCCCGGCCCGCCTCGCTCAGCGTGATCGTAGCGCCGTCCCCGGATGCCCACAGCTCGTAGGTGCCAAGGCTCTCCCCGGACCCTGCCGGTGCGCGAATCTCGCCCCGGCCAAGTGCGTGAAGTGCACCAAAATCAAAATCTGCCAAACTGCTCATGCTCGCCACCTTTAACGGGGTTTTACAAGTCGGCACAAGTCGCTGATGGCGCTTGCGCTTCTATGTCATCTATTTTATTAACGTTATACTATATGTGGTATGGCTGCGCAAGCGGTAGCGGCCCTCAGCGCCTTTGAACGCATGGCCCAGCGGCGAGCGCCTGGCTGGGGTGCCTGGGCAGGTGGTTATGTTGATCCTTCTTGTCGGCGGGATTGACAGGAGCGCTATTTATTGATATAATAATATCATTAAACAGGCCGTCATATCGGGTAAGACGCATTATGATCTACGCAGAGTCCGCAGCAGGCGCAACCGGCGCCATCATTGTTTCAAGCGACAGGCACGACAAGCGTGCAAAGATTTGGGATTTCGGACACTCCTGGCAAATCCAGTACTGCATCAATGGCGCGCGCAAAAATGGATTTTGTGAGTATCGTGATGTTCTGGATTACCTGACGGCTAAAGGCTGGTAGTAATGCGGTAGAGCTCTGGCACAATCTTAATCTTCGTCCCGCAGCCTGCTTGCCCGGGCTGAGATCTCAATCCGCGCAAAACCGCGCCCTATATGACTCATCTAACCGATGCGTGCACTTATACCTGCGCAGTGATATTATAGCAGTAAATAACAAATAGCAGGCCACTCCTTATGAAACCGCTACGATCCCACCTGTCAGGGGCGCTGTTGCTTGCCCTGGTGTTGCCCGCTGCTGCCGATGCCGCCACCTACACCATGCGCGCAAGCGTGCCGGGCATGGCAAAGCCCGTACCGAAGGAGCCTGCCTACAACAAGACCATTGATCCGGGCAGCTTTACTGGCTACTGGTCTGGCTCTCGAAATGTGGAGGTATATGGCGACTTTTCAGACTGGATCAGTGCGTACAATTATGCCGTATCGGTAGCAGGTCTGGATGAGGCGCAATGGGGGGGGGCTCGCAAGGAAAACACACCCTGTGCGGGTGTGGGGGAGTATCATGATTACTTCGAATACACGAGCTCCAATTCTCTTAAGGCGATCTACGTTTACAGGCAATTGTGCGCCGCCACAGAGAATAAAAGCCTGCCATACATAACCCCTACTGGTGATACAAGCTTACGCAGTGCAACTGTCCCCACCCCTGCCGGGTGGGGGGTGTGGGGACCGCCATCACTTAAGACCAGGCATCCACCGGTACTGTACACCGATATACCAGCATTCATGATCAACGAACTTGGGCTGGATCCTGCTTTCACGATGGAGATGACAGTTGGGTCGGCATGCAAGCACATTGGGGAGTCAAGAGACTTTGCGGTTGGCCTTACAAACCAATATCTTAAGCCCGTAGAGGTTCGCACCCAAACCTGCAATGCGCAATGATTGATGCGGTGATAACGCGCCTCCTTGCACAAACCCTCACCCGACTGGGCGAGGTCTTGCATTTAACCGATGCGTGCACTTATACCTGCGCAGTGATATTATAGCAGTAAATAACAAATAGCAGGCCACTCCTCATGAAACCGCTACGATCCGCCCTGTCTGGGGCGCTGCTGCTTGCCCTGGCATTACCGGCTGCTGCCGATGCCGCCACCTACACCATGCGCGCAAGTGTGCCAGGCATGATAACGCCCGTACCGAAGCAGCCTGCCTACAACAAGATCATTGATCCAAGCAGCTTTACTGGCTACTGGTCTCACAGTAAGCTGGTGGCCGAGTATGGTTGGTTTTCAGACTGGATCAGCGCACTCAACTATGCCGTATCGGTAGCGGGTTTGGATGAGGCGCAGTGGGGGGCGCGCGAGAGAAACACACCGTGTGCGGGTGTGGGGGAGTATCACGATTACTTCAGCAACGTGCTTGTGAGCGCCCATTATATGGAGATCCACGTCTACAGGCAATTATGCGCCGCTACTATGCATCAAAGCATCCCAAACCAAACCATAACAAGTACAAAGCTAACCAATGCAACTGTCCCCACCCCTGCCGGGTGGGGGGTGTGGGGATCGCCATCACTTAAGATCAAGCATCTATCGGTACATAAGGATAACATACCGGGATTCATTCTCAGCGAGCTTGGAATCAATCCCGCGCAGTCGATGGAAATGATGGTGGGGTCGGCATGCAAACACATTGGGGAGTCCAGAGACTACGTTGTTGCATCTACGTACTACACCTACAATACGGTTTATGTTCACACCCAAACCTGTAATCCTCAGTGATTTAGGCGGTGATTACGCGCCCCCTTGCTGATGCCTCGCCCGACTGGGCGAGGGCTTGTGCCGGCCTCGTTAAAAACTCCGCCATCGCTGGCACCAGGTTAAATTGACGTATCTATATTTACTGTTATACTATAGTTAATATTCACACCTAACCGTGCCAGGATGAACCAAGCCATGTCAACCGAGCCGCGCCGATCTGATTGCACCACAGCCACAGTCACCGCAAGGATCGTTCTCACCGAGCGGATGATCGATCTTTGCTTACTTGCCGGTATGCTGATGGGGGTGTGGGCGTGCGCGCACTTTACCCCCTTTGTGGGCGCGTAGTGATTCGGGCGGCGCGCGTGAAAATGATTGCGCCGCGTTGCGCCCGCCCGCCGACCCGATCGATCCGGTGCATGTTTTCATCGATGGGCCTTATTGCTATTCGCATCGTGCGCAGCGTTCTTATCGCCGCTATCCTGGCGGCTGTGATTGGTCTTCTAATCGGGTATTTACTGCCGTCGTTTTTGTGCGCTGAGTGGCGCGCACGCAGTCGGACATAGCGATTATCGTGCGCCAGGGCTCGCTTTGGTGCCTGTAAATGGATCTTCGCCTTAATTCTTTTTTTGCACCGACTCGCCCTCAATCGGCAGCGCTCGCCCAGCCATGCCCCGATCCATGGGTTTTGCGTTAGAAAAACTCCACATCGATCTTGCCGAGGTGGACCTGATGCGCATCCTGCAGGTGCATGCCAGCATTACGCTCGCCCGGCGCTATCGACAGGGGCTCTTCCCACCAACCGTACGTATCGATGTCAGAAAAATCCAGCTTAGTAGCGTCAAGTGATGTTGGCGCATTAAGCGCATTAACGCTTTCGTAAAAACTGTCGATGTAGGGATCCGTGTAGCACAGTACGACCTTCTCGAAGGGGCGAACCAGTTGATCAAATACGTGCGATCTTACGCGGGCCATCCTCGCTTTAAGCCGGTTTGTCGTGCGAGCATGCCGGTACAGCTCCATGTCAAAGTACACCTGCTTGACGGTGCGATAGGTGTAATTTCTCACCGTGACCGCAATCGGATAGTGCGCAGCGCACCCCTCCATAATCTTCGCCTCGACCCGCACACCAAGCTCAAGATTGGAGTGAATCAGCCACGCGCCAAGCGCTGCCGCCACAAGCGCACCTGCGGCCATGATGGGTTTGCCGGGTCGGCGCCTTTTAGCGGGTCTTTCGGGCTCTTCTTGACTCATGGATATCCGCACTGATCTTGCGGCGCGAACGCGCCTTTATCAGATCGAATATAGTTCGCAAGGCGCAGCCGGTCAATTTGGCGGCAGCCTCGGCCATAAGCCGCTCGCCACCTAAGAGCGGTGAGCGGCGGCTCAGGATCCATCTTTTATGCACCTGAGCTCATATTGGTGAGCGTAATAGCGGCGTTTATAGACAAAATATACGCCAAAAAGGACATTTTCGCTTGTTGACTGGCAGCGAATTGATGACAGGCCGGCATCATCAAGTGCCGCCTGTACGTTGTTCCTGTATGAGGGAACCAGGTATGCGATCCCATCGTGCGAGAGCGATGCGGCAAGCTGCCTTGCGACATCAAGGCTCGGCGCATCGTCCGCGAAAGGCTGACCCCAGAATCTCCAGTACCCATCGTAAATGACTGGCTCGGCCACTGGTCCAGGCATACGCATGCCCTGAATTGTCGCGCGCATGGTGTAGCTTGCCGCCTGGGCGTTGGCGCCGCAGGCGGTGAGTGCAACGAGGGTGAGTGCTCGTAATGTCATCATAAAGCGTGACCCGGTGTTATTATTTCATTAAATAATAAGTGAGCACACTAGAAATGACAATCGACATCTGGCTGTACGGAGCCTGGCACGATCCTTAAAGCGCACAAATGCCTGTATCGGCGATTGACCGAGCGCTCAGGATTTGATATTATATCATCAATTGATACAGCAAGGATCTGCCATGCCCCCCTCGAGAATTGCCCTGATCAATGATTTTTGCCGTCAGAACATGGTGGCCTCGGATAATCTTCGGATCGCGATTTGTGGCGATGCCGCAGCGCTTTGCCGGGAGGACATCGCAAGGATCGCCCGGGCGGCGGCCGCGTTCGATGGCTTTGGTCCGTGCAATGATCCGTATGGGGAGCACGATGTGGCGCTTTTTGATGTCACTTTGGCTGATGGGCGATCGCGCAGGTGTTATTTTCAGTTCGACTACTACGACCCGAGCCTTAAGTTCGCATCGGACAATCCCGAGGACACCGATAAGACCGTGCGGGTTCTAAGCATGGGCTTTGCGGCCGATCGATAGCGCTTAGATCCGCATCCGCCGGCCGCCCTGCCCCGCAGGGCTCCTTTACCCCGCCTTGCAAGAGCGTCCCGATTGGCATTTTAACTTTCCGATCACTGGATATTATTGTATAATTTAATTATCAGTCAATTGACGCTGTGACAGGCCCCGGTGTACTCACCGGGCGCCCCGGCCAGTGTCTTTGTGGGCTGTGGCGGCGCATTTAGCGATTGATTTTTGTGCCACAATATGATATAATGTCATCAATTAGAACTCATCGGGTCGAGGTGTTTTGTGGGTGCTTTTCAGTCTGATTTAAAACCGGTATCCAATCACGCTCTTAGCGAGGCGGTAGCGGCAAGTCTTACCGAGGCGTTTGATGTCTCGGGCTATCAGATCGCCTCGGTCGATATCTGGCGTGACAAGTACCGTCTGTGCGACGCTGCAGGTAACCCGATCGATTCGAGCATCCTTGATACCTACGTGCGCGTTGCCCGCGCGTTAAGCGCCAATGAGGCCACCGAGGCTCTGCAGGGGCACTGGTTTAACCGGTTTTTGTGGGCAATGATTAACGGGGCGATTCCGGCAGGACGCGTGCTTGCGAACGCCGGCGCCGAGGCGTTCAAGCCCGCAGTCAGCACCATTAACTGCACCGTCAGCCAGACCCTTCATGACAGCATGGATGGGATTATGCAGGCGCAGATGCTTGCCGCCCGCACCCTTAAGGCCGGTTGTGGTATCGGCTATGAGTTCTCCACTTTGCGCCCCGCAGGCGCCTTTGTCTACGGGGCGGGCGCTGCGACTTCCGGCCCCCTGTCCTTTATGGACATTTTCGATCGCACCTGTAAAACCATCCGCTCGGCCGGAGGTCGGCGCGGTGCGCAGATGGCGACCTTTGACTGCCAGCACCCGGATATTTTCGAGTTCATTAAAGTTAAGCGCGAAGCGGGTCGGATGCGCGAGTTTAACCTCTCGGTGCTGATCACCGATGCGCTTATTCACGCGGTGCGCACCGGTAGCGAGCTGCCGCTGGTGTTCCCGACGACCACTCGTGAATGCGAGATCCTGGGGCTTGATCTTACCGATCCCGAGCAGGTGATCTATCGGGAGTGGCCGCTGCACGATGAGGGCTACATTGTTGATAAGAGCGGGCTTGTGGCCTGCCGGGTGTATCGCAAGGTCAACGCGCAGCGTTTGTGGAACGCCATCATGGCGCTCACCTACGATGTGGCAGAGCCCGGGTTTTTGCTGATCGATCAGATCAATGAGATGAACAATAACTGGTTCTGCGAGCTGATCCGTGCGACCAACCCCTGCGGCGAGCAGCCGCTGCCGCCCAATGGGGCCTGCCTGCTCGGCTCGGTTGATCTGACCCGCTTTGTGCGCAACCCCTTTAGCCCTGAGGCGCACTTTGATTTTGATACCTTCACCGAGGTGGTGGGGGTGTTTACCCGCATGCTTGATAATGTGGTGGAGGCAAATGGGCTGCCACTACAGCAGCAGCGCGATGAGATCATGCGAAAACGCCGCCACGGTATGGGCTTTACCGGTCTTGGCTCATCGATGGCAATGCTCGGAATGCGCTACGGGGATGATGCCTCACTGGTGTTTGCAGATAAGGTCAGTGAGACCCTGGCACTTGAGGGCTGGCGTCAGGCGCTTGAGCTTGCCAAGGAAAAAGGGGCCGCCCCGATCATGGATGAGCGCTTTAGCGTGACAGGAGAAATGCTGCGAAAGCGCCCCGAGATGGCCGCACGGTACTGCGTGGGTGATCAGATCAAGGGCAAGGTGCTGCACGTTTCCTTCGGGCGCTACATGGCGAAAATCGCTGAGCGCCTTGGCCCCAAGTGGTATCACGAGGCGCTCGAGTACGGGCTTCGCTTTACTCACCACAGCTCCATCGCCCCGACCGGCACAATCTCCCTGTCCCTTGGCAATAACTGCTCAAATGGCATCGAGCCGAGCTTTGCACATCACTACATGCGCAACGTCATCGTGCCGGGGAAGAAGACCAAGCGACAGGTGAGCGTCATGAGCGCGGAGCTCTTTGCGCTTAAGCGCCTTCGCGATGAGCAGACCGGTGGCAACTGGCAGATCCCGATGATCCAGGAGCACGGCTACAGCCGCCTTGATTTATCGCAACTTCCCGGCTCTTTTGTCGATGCAGGCAGCATCACCCCTCGCGAGCACGTGCTCGTGCAGGCCGCGGTGCAAAGATGGGTCGACTCCTCGATCTCAAAGACGATCAACGTTCCGACCGACATGCCCTTTGGCGAGTTCGAGGACATCTACATGCTCGCCTACGATCACGGACTTAAAGGCTGCACCACCTTTCGCTACAACCCGGAGAATTTCTCGGGCGTGCTCGTCAATGAGGCCGATCTTGCCTCAACCACTTATGAGTTCGAGCTTGAAAATGGCGAAACCGTGCGCCTTAAGGGCAATGAGAAAGTGATCTACGAGGGCGAGGAGCACATTGCCTCGAATCTGTTCGATGCGCTCAAAGAGGGCCAGTACGGGCGGTTCTAAGCGCGCCGCGAGCGCCGAGCGCAGTCTGCGAGCTGAAAGGCTTTAGCGCCGGCGCCCGAGCGATGGTTTCTTTGATTTTGAGAGGGTATTCAAGTGAGTCAAATGGTAAAGCTTGGAATGAAGGAGCGATTTGGCCCCTGCTGCACTGATGGTACAGACTCATTCAGGTATTTAAATGAGTCCCTAATGCCCCTTTTTAAGTCCGGCGCCACAGTCACATTAGACTTTAGCGGCGTGAGGCTAGTGAACAGCTCCTTTAGTAACGCACTGTTTGGGAATCTGTTCCTGCGATTTGGTGAGACAGCGCTAGGAATGGTTGCTATCGAACACGCTAGACCGATCGTGCGCTCAGAAATTAAATCGGGGATCGCGTACGGGATCAGACTCTTTAGGCAAAGAGAGACGGCTTTGTCGTGCGGCGTCCAGGTGCAGGTGGCTGCGATTAATGCTGCGCCAGCGGCCCCTGGCTAATCAGCGGCAAACCCCGCCTTAAGCCTCATCCAGTTGCAGGTACAGCGCCCACACATTTGCCAGTCACCGACCCCGATCCTATATTAACACCATGCTCGGCCGGGCCGTAAACGCTTTGAGCGCGCAAGGTTGTGCCACAAGAGCGAATCAACAGGAGCCTGACCATGGGCGAAGTAAACTCATCTGCCGAGGCTGATCTTAAGTTCATGCTCCTTTTAAGGCACGAGGGCCTGCCGACAGATCCGGTGTCGGTGCACTTTTTGTTTCGCCTGCTGCAGCTTCACCGCGCCATGGGCAGCAACTGCTGCGCGGCAGTGCAGATGCTCGTACAGGATACCGATATCTGCGCGAGCGACGCCGCAATATGTATCCATTCATTAGTCGATGACGGTCTTTTGAAGGCGATCGGGGATGATGCCTTTCGGCTGACTGACAATGGGCTTTTTGCGGCAGAGAAGGCCCGGGCGCTTCGACAGCGCAGCTTCCATGAGCCTATCGGCGAGCCGCCTGGCACGCCCGCCGCGCAAAGCTCCAAATGGGCGAGGGGTATCTGCCTTTATCTGCTAATCCCCGCCGCGACAGGCATTATCGGAATATTCATCGGCACGCTTATCGGCTCCTGAGGCCTTATTGATGCGGCAGCTGACTTCTTGAACATGGAAAACACCTGATTGGCATAGCACGCAATTATCGCCTCTGTGCTGCCCTTAGAGCGTTATCTTTGCGCAGGCTTAAGCCCATGGCAATAAAATTGCCAATCGCTAATCCCAAACCTATATTAATACAATGCACGGCCGGTCTGCTCTTTGGGCAATCATGATCATTGCACGCGCCGGTTGCGCTCGGTCGGTGGCTGTATTCATACGTAAAATCGGATTTCGTCGGCCGCACCCTGGCCCGAATGCAGCCTAAAAGATGAGCGTTAGCGCCAGCGTCAAGGAGGGGTTAAGTTTGAAAAACATAGGGACTGCATTGGCAGCATTTTGCCTTTGGATTGCTGCAAATGGATTGTGGGAGATGTCCGCCGCTCCAGATCACTACACGTTCTGCCAGGCAATCAGCTGGGCGCAGGATCAAAATAAAGGCAAGTTCCGCCCAGATGAAGCGATGTCTTTGTGGATTCTAAAGCGTATCAAGTGCGAAGTCTCTACTGAGGCTTCACCCGCAGACAGGCCCGCCCTCACCAAAGAGCAACTCGAGGATTCTCATGTGTTTACGGTGTATGTTTGCCGGGCCAGTGCAATCAAGCTAAATAACAACGACGGTGCGCAAACGCTCGCAAGTGTCATCAGATTCGCGCGGGAGCGCGATGAGGCGCTGGACGGCAACCACTCGCAGTACCTGGCGCTTGCCCAGCAAGAAATAAGCGAGATGGATGCAAGCGGTAATCTTGCCTCCTTCTGGGCCCGCGCTTGTGAGAAGCCGACTGAAAATTTAAAGGCTGCCATTAATCAGGGCGTGATCAAATAGTGCAACAGCTCCAGCTAAATCGGCGGATCTTTCATTGCGGCCCCGGCCGCACCACAAGGGCGCGCGTGCTCGCGCGGTTATGAGGTGGATCGATGGGGCTTATTCTAAAGATTGCTGCGGGAGTCCTGCTCGCAGGCATCATTGCCTTGACCGTATCGGTAGCCGTTTACTTTGCAGCGATCAAAACGGTCACCGAGCTTGCAAGCGAATCGATCGATAAGCACAACCAGAACGCGGCCAGTGCCCGGCAGGCGTTAATCGAGCAAAAGCTTCAGGCCGAACAGCGCGATCGCAAAGCGAAGGAGCTGGCACGGCGCAAGGCGGAATACAAAAGAGCAAAAGAGGCGGCCTGGCGCAAGCACTACACCGACCCCGAGGACTGTCTGGTCTTTAGATCCGATGCGCACATGGTCCAGTGCGTCGATGCCAAGAAAAGGGCGCGCGATGAGTTCAGTCATCTTTATGATCGCGGTGCGCGCCTTTGAGCGCTCATCGACACATTTTTCCCAAGCGGCCTAATCTGCGCAAGGACTTAATTTATGATTGACTGGATAGTTGAGACGCTAGGGCTTCTTTTTCGCGGGCTTGATCTGCTGCTGGTCGCTGTCATACGACTCGGGCTGCTTTTCATCGTGATGGTCTTTATCGGGAGCCTCATAAGAGATGCGATGAAGAACCCAAAAAAATCCTTCGCGTTTGCTTTTTTCTTCATCGCCGCGATCAGTATCGGTTTTGCCATCCCGCTTCTTGCCATTTACTTCAGCGACAGCGGCCTTGTGCTCACCATAAGCGCATTTGCCGGCCTGGCTGCGTGCATGAAAACGATTAGTCTGGGTGAGAGATTCTGCGGTGAGGACAGCAAGAGCGCCTGATTAAGCTTGTGCGAATACGCCCACACAGTTAATCTGCGGGGCAGCCAGCAAATTAAGAAACCCCTGTCACTTTCTTTGTGCCTGCGCGCACGCAAAGATATCTTTTATCTATGTATCCTTCCATCAATAACCCACACCATTTAGGACTGCCCATGAGAGCACTGTTGTGCATCTTGTTTCTGATCCAGATCGCCGGCTGCAGCAGTGGCGGCTCAGCTGATGCGAGTGCGCCCCGGCCACCCGGCGAGCCGTATGAGTCAGTTGTGCATATCCCTCAGCAGTTTTTAGCCAGCGCCAACACCGATGGCACGGTTCTTCTTCAGTGGCGAGCCGAGCGGGGGCTCACGTACGAGGTGTACTCCTCGAGCGATCCTGCGCTTGAGCCCGAGAACTATTCGGTTTATGACAATGCTGGATTTGAGCAAAATGTTCTGCCCCCTTTTGTGTTTAACCCGCCAGAAAAAGCCCTGTCCTACACCTTTAAGATCATCGCCCGCCGCGGTGCAAGTCAGTCTTTGCCGGCCACCGACAGCGCCTACACCCGCTTTATTGTCTCGCACGATGATCCTTCGATCTATTTTGATCCGGTGCTAAATCTTCAGATCAAGCGCTGCGCGCAGGGTCAGCAGTACGATCACCTCACCGATGAGTGCCGCAGTGATGCCACGCAATTTACTGCTGCGCAAATCACGGCCCACATGGATCTGGTTGGTGATGGCTGGCGATTGCCCACAACGAAGGAGCTTGATGGTCTGGGTCCGTGCGATTTTCTTGCAACGCGCCCGGCTTGCGTTCCTGCCGAGATGGCCCCGGTCATTGCGGATTTTTTTATCGGCTCAAACCTTGCCCCGTACTTTGACAGCACGGTGCTTGAGCCGCTTTATCTGCAGATCGAGTCCACGAACGCGCTTTATTATCACGTCCATAACTTTCCCGATCACGCCCGCGCAGGCAGCGCCCGCTACGATAGCGAAGCAATAAAGCTGCACGCGCTTCTGGTCCGATCGGCCGGGGATTAAGCCCGCCCGCCTGATCTGCGCCGCGGTGGGGGTGTAGCTGCCTTGCGCTCGCCCCGCACCCCCCCCAACCACAACCACAACCACAACTCGGGCGGGCCTGGCTGTGCACGCCTTGTTTTAGCTATAGCTCAACACAGATAGCGTTGTGTCTATAAGCTGTGTATGTGGGCTTTACCAGCCAGGTAGCTTCCCAAAGCGTGCCGAACTGGCGCTGCTCTCCAACTATGCATGACAGGGAGCGGAAGCCGGGCTTGCCCCCGCTGTCCCGTGAGTAAAACGGACCAATGTATGCGATCCCGTCACTGGAATAGCCCCTGGCCTTATCGAGCGCCGTATTGTAATCGCAATAGATGAGCGAATCGAAACCTCCATCATCAGCCCACGCTGATGCCGGGCGATTGAGCCAGGTGTTATTGTTTGCTCTCCTGTAGGCTCTGTGCATCGCGCGATCGACTTGACTTTGGCGGGCATTATTGATATAATAATATCACTTACTGCGGAGTCCCTTCCATGCCTGCACCCAAATCTACACCCAAAGCACTCATCGTTAACGGCAGCCTGAACCCCTCGCTGGATCTGTGCGAGATCCTTGAGCATTACGGTGAGCAGAAGCAGCTGTTTCGCGCAGCCTGGAGCCTGATTGTCAACATGGGGGTGTGCTGGAAAGTGGAGGGCCTGATGGACTCACAGCAGCTTACAGCCTGCCTCGAGGCGGCGCCAGAGCAGACCATGAGGCGCATCTGGGAGCAGCATGAGCGCGAGCGTGCACGCCACACAGGCACGATTGAGCAGCTCGAGCGCGATGAGGGCGCAGCTCTCGCCCGCATCATCGGCGCCGTTAAGCGCCAGAATGAGCTTCGCCTGCCGCTCACCCACGCCCAGGCACGCGGTTTTGTCTCGGTCCAGGAGGGTTTTAATCGCTATTGCCCCAAGGCAATGGCCAGGGTCATTGAGGCTGTTGCGGCACGACGCATCAGCCTGGACTACGGCCCCAACAACCCCAACACCGCAGCGCCCACCGGGCACTGGGTCTTTTGCGGCGATGCCTGGGAGTTCATCGCGGAGCTTAAGGCGGCGCAACTTGAGGCCAATCATCTTGAGGCAATCATCGAGCTGCTCCAGAGCGCCGGCGCCGATAGCGTCAGCCGTGAGGCGCTCGGGCGTGATACTTACTGCGTGCGTGCCTGGTGGGATTGAGGCAGCTTACGCAGAGCCCGTGCGGCCGCAGCTGCGCCTGGGCCCCCTTTGATATGATATAAATTCATCACCTTACAGGAGCGCCTCCATGCTTAAGAGAATCCTCAGCCCCGTGCGCTGTATCGATGAATTTGCCGATGAGGCGCCGTCGCTGTTTGCTGTCGAAATGCCCCCGGCGCTAACCCGGCGGATTCGCGCCATCAGCGCCCTGATCGCAGCCAATGGCCTGCACTCGGCCGAGGTTTTTTGCTTTGATGGCGTCTGGGTGGCGCGACATGCCCTGGATGAGGACATCCAGGCGAGACTTGCCAGGGGGTTTGCCTGTGCCGGCTCACTTGATGCGCTGTTTACGATCTTGCGCGACAAGGCAGCGCGGATCGAGGTGCCCACGCTCAAGGTTTTCGCCAATGGCTTTTGCTTTACCGGCATTCCCGACGGTGCGGGTGACTCGGTTGGGCTCTTTACGCCCGTCTTTGCGATCAGTGAGCTCGATAATCAAGAGCCGCTGGTGCAGGCGCCCGAATGAGCCAGGAGGGGCTGTGCTGGTGGCACAATATTAAAAGCCCCTGCGAAGATTACAGGCGCGCGGCCAGGCGCCTCATAATCTTGACGTGCAATTAATATCCTTTATAATAATATAAAATCCAGCCGGCGTTTTCCCGGGTTTTCACTAAAAGTCGTTGACAAAAACCTCTTTATTTGATATAATCATATCACTATTACAGTTCACCGGAATCTGCCATGACCGAGCCGCTTAACACCGAGCAGACCCGCCGCGCCATCGACCATATGCATAGCCTCGCGCACGAGGATCGATCGGCCTGTGCGCAGGGCACCGAGCTTAGAGCTGCACGCAGGGCACCTGCACATCAGCACCGACTGACCCCGACCCCTTAACCCCCTACACAGAGCGAGCCCGATATGAGCCACGACATGAACCAGAGCGCCCCGGTAGAGCTGAGCTCTGCGATCAAGCGCTTTAGCATCATCACCCCCACGACCCCCACGGCTATCGAGCCAGCACTTGAGCGCATCGAGGATCTGCCAAGACCCAAGGCCCTGGGGGCAAGCGTGTATCAGATCAAGGCCCCTTCGCTCGATCATAGCTACTTTGTCACCATCTCCAATATCCATCTAAATGCCGGTACGGATGAGGAGGAGATCCGCCCCTTTGAGATCTTCATCAACACGAAAGATCACGTGAACCTGCAGTGGGTCAATGCCTTCACTTTGCTGCTCTCGGCGGTGTTTCGAAAAGGTGGCGAGTACGCGTTTTTGCTCGATGAGCTTAAAGAGGTGATTGATCCGAAAGGCGGCTGGTTCGGCCAGCACCTGGATGGTCGAAACGGCTACATTAATTCTCTGGTCTCAGCGATCGCTGATGCCATCGAGCACCACGTGCGTACCACCTGCACCGGCCAGGCCCCTGCAACGCCCGCCATGGATGATGCCACAAGGCAGATGGTCGAGACGAAAAAGGCGGAGTACCTAAAGCGCAAAATGAGCGAGGGCGCGGCCGAGGCGACTCACCACGAGGCGATCCCCGGGGCGCGTGATTGCACGGGCTGTCGCGCCAAGGCCTCGGTGATCAGGCTTGATGGCTGCGATACCTGCACCGCGTGCGGCAGCTCAAAGTGCCAGTAGGACACCCCGGGCAGTGCCCGGGGCGATCCATGCACCGGTGCGCGCCCGCCTGTGCCAGGGCATTTATTTGCTGCCCATAGTTTATCGGGCGCGCGCCAATGAGCGCCCCGCTTCTCGGTCGGGATGCCCGCCCGCAAGACAGGTAAAGTGCAATGAGCCATTTATTTCGCCACCCGGCACAAGCGGGCGCGCCCCTTCAAAGCACAGCCATTATGCTTGGCGCCATTGCCCTTGCCGCACCCGCGCCCCAAGATGCTCAGCTACCGGCCGCTCTTGCGGCAATCAGCGCGGCGCCCGCCCTGTGGCTTAGCCTTGTGGCAGGGTGTGCTCTTTTGGGGGTGGCGCTTATCCGATCAGGAAGGCCCGCCCGGGGTGAGGCGGCCATTTTCATCGCGGCAGTGCATGCGCTGCTGCCTGGGGTGACGCTGTATCAGATCGTGCTTGCCTCGCACCCGGGCCTGGCCGCAATCGTGCTGTGCGCCGCGCTTGCACTGATCGGATCTCTAAGTGCGCTACTTGCCGAGCGCGCCGCGTGGGCGCTCGGCAAGCCCGGGTGCGGCTTAAGCCGCATCTTGCGATAGCGCATTGGCATCAACGGCGCGCCCAGGCTTGCGGGCAGCACATATTCGCAGTGCTATCCTCAGTATGAGGGCAGTGAGTCTTTAGGCACTTATAAAACGTCCCGGCGCTGCGATTAAGCGGTCGATCTCGATAAGCCCGCCCCCCCCCCTATCGGTGGCAGCGGCCTTGAACATGCTTAGGGGCGCATTCCCCTTCCAAGCGAAGCTTGCTGGGGGTCAAGCCCCTGCCT
>CAZJKJ010000039.1:0-30655 GCA_964546435.1 uncultured Cellvibrionaceae bacterium | reverse complement strand
CTGGATGACGAACTACTGGATGATGAACTGCTCGATGATGAGCTGCTGGACGATGAGCTTGAACTGCTGGATGACGAGCTGCTGGATGACGAACTGCTGGAGCCGCCGGTGCTTACCACGGTGGGCATGAATTGGGTGATCTGGGAAGCAAGGTTAGTCAGGCTGGCGGCGGCATCGGCGCCGTTGGTGCGCGACCGGTCAACCCCGCAGGCATTACCGTCGCAATCGACTCTGGGGTTGGAAAATACCGGCAGATGATTGTTGGTTCCATAGGATTGCGGATACGCCATGATGGTGCTGAACAGCCCCTGGACGCCGTGCCCGCGGGCCCAGGGCCAGACGCCGCCATTGCTGTTCTGGACATAGGAATGACCGAGGCTCATATTGTGGCCGATCTCGTGGATAAAGGTGTCCACGCCGCAGTCGATACCGACCAGGCTGAATGCGGCGCTGGCGGCGTTGCTGTAGAGCTGGCTGGAGCTGGCATTTCCCGACGGAACATAGCCGATTCCGCAGACATAGCCGCCGGACATTTGCTGACGCAGGTTCAGCAGTGCCACCACATCGGCGCCGGATTCGCGGCGCAGTCTGGCGACGGTGGTATCGCGTCTGAAGTTCGAAAGATTGCTTTCGGTCACTCGGGTATAGGCGGCATCCAGCCGCTGCGCGCCGACCAGCCGCAACTGCATGTCGACCTGACTATTGGTGAACGCCCGATTCGCATAGGTGATATAGGAAGAGATACGCGCATTGATGTCGGCGCCGTTGCGGGTCTGCAAGGCTTCCGGCGTGTACAGCACCAGCACGTCCACAACTTGTGCGGCCTGCGCGCTGGCAGCGCTCATCGCGGCAAAACCTGCGGCGCCGAGCAGCCGGATAAAACTGAATTTTTTCATGGATACAGCCTACTGCTTGGTTAAAAACGGAAATTTTTAGTTGATGACAGGGAGCGGTATTTCATCGGGCGGGCCCACGACAATGCCGTCGTCGTAGGGTGCCTGGAGTTCCTTGATATAGCCCTCATCCACCAGCGTGCCTGCGCCTGTCCGGTTGTCGATGACGACGGAATAAGTGCCACTGTCATTGGCAATAATCATGTGTGTCTGGATTTCACCCCGGGTGATAATGACCGCCGCCTCTTTGCGGGCACCGGCGATGTCGCCTTGCCAGACATGCACGCCGTTGGGATCGTTGTGTGTCGTTGTCAGATCGGTTTCGATCGTGTCGCCATCCGGCGTCTGCAAAATCAGGGTCTGGCCGACGCTGAATTCCTCAAGGTGAGCCGGATCGACTTGAATCCGGGTTGCGGGGATGTCGTCGACCGCAATGGCGGCATCGTCGTCACCTGAAAGATCCCACAGCTGCACGGGGTCGGCGGAGGAGGATGCGGGCGCTTTGACCGGGCGTGGAATAGGTGGTGACGTCGTTGTCCCGGTACCGGCATGCGTGATGACCTTTTCAGGAGTGCGCTTGTCCGGTTGGATCGAAGTATTTACTGTCGCGGCGGCCGGCAATTCTGTCTGGACGGCGGTGACAGGTTTCCCGGAATGACGTGAATCGTCCGGCGCCTCGTCCGAACTGTAAAGGGCAATGGCTGAGCCCAGCACAAGCGCCATACTGCCGCCTAACCAATACTGCTTTTTCACTAATGTGCTCCGGTACTACATAAACGTTAGGACTAGTTAACACTTTGCTGATCTATCAGAAAGGCGGACCGGCTTTGGTACTAAACCACAGCTTAAGACTGTGTGTTGTGCGCTGTTCCCCATAACGGAAATGCCCTGTGGTGGTCACGCAGATCCGTTGATCTTCTCAAAAGTAGTCAAATTCAACGCAGATGTGAGGCGGCTTGGCGCTGCAAGTTATCTGTTGGCGCACAAGCTGAAATTAAATGATTAAAATGTGATCAGTTTGGCGAGGGCAGTGCGAGCGGTGGCTATAGAGTCAGCATTAGAAAAGTATGATTAAAGGTGGCTGGATGATGCAGAGCTCAGCGCCCAGGCCGGTCTGGCGGAAAAGATGGCCGTCGCTGGGCGCGGGGAGCAGATGAATCAACCGGGATGGCGGGGTATGTACCCGATGAACAAAGCGGGGAGTGATCGCGTATAGAGTTGCGAGACAATTTGCCGGGGCGAAGGGCGCGAGTGGCGGGTCGGTGGTGCCTGGCGAAATGGTCGTAGCGATTAAGGGGAAGCAGTCAACAGTACCTGGCCTGGAGATTCTCTATGTGGTGGAAAATACTGGTGGGCTTGATCATTACCGCTCTGATCCTTCTGGCAGTTCTGGAATTCATTGTGGTGGGCGCGGCGACGCTGGCGATTGGCGGTGTCATTTTGCTGGCGGTGGCAATAGGGAGTATTCTCGCAAAAGTTAAAAAGAAAAAGGCACCGCTATAGGAGCGGAGTCGCGCAAGGAGATCAGGATGGGACAGCAGTTTCCCGAGATGTCGGAAAAACATCAGCAGTTTATCGAAGCACAAAACCTGTTTTTTGTAGGCACCGCTACCGAGTCCGGCAGGGTGAGCGTTTCTCCCAAAGGCATGGATTCACTGCGAATTATCGACAGCAAACGGGTGGTCTGGTTGAACGTGACCGGCAGCGGCAATGAAACCTCCGCCCATATCCAGCAGAATCCGCGCATGACCATCATGTTCTGCGCGTTTGCAGGCAAACCGCTGATTTTGCGGCTGTATGGTAAGGCGCGGGTAATCCACCCGCCGGAGCCGCAGTGGCAGGACCTCTATCCGCTATTCACCCCGCTGCCCGGTGCCCGCCAGATATTCGACCTTCAGGTCGAGCTTGTGCAGACCTCCTGCGGTATGGCGGTTCCTTATTTTTCCTTTGACGGCGACCGCGAACTGCTGAACGAGTGGGCCGTTAAAAAAGGCGAGGACGGGATTCAGCGTTACTGGCAAGAAAAAAACCAGGCGAGCATCGATGGGTTGCCGACGCATATTGTCGAGCGCAACAGGCTGTAAAGAACATGCTGTAAAACACGGGCATCCATTCAGATGCCCGTGGTTATTCTGTCAATTCCTTGCGACCCACTTCGATCACGCGGCCGGCGGAGGCGATGGTTTCCGGGCGGTGGGCAATCATCACGCGGGTGATGTTCAGTTGCTTGATGTTCATGTTGATGGCACGTTCGCTGTCGGTATCCAGATTACTGGTGGCTTCGTCCAGATACAGGATCTGCGGCCTTCGGTAGAACGCCCGCGCGAGGATTACCCGTTGTCTCTGGCCGCCACTGAGGTTGCTCCCCATATCACCCACCAGGGTGTTGTACTGCATGGGCATCTTCATGATTTCTTCATGGATGCAGGCCAGTTGCGCGGAGAAGACCACGGCATTGACATCCACCTGGGCATCAAAGCAGGCGATATTGTCCAGCACTGAACCACTCAGCAGGGTATCGTCCTGCATCACTGCCGCGATGGAGCCACGGTAACCTGGTAGCTTCTGGATGGGGGTGCCATCAACGAGAATTTCACCCTCCGTGGGTTCCAGTAACCCCATAAGACATTTGACCAGTGTGGTTTTGCCACATCCGCTCGGCCCCACGATCGCAACCGTTTCACCGGGTTCCACCTTGAAGCTGATGTTCTGGAACACCGGCTCGTCTTCTTTACCATAGCGAAAGCCCAGAGAGCGCACCTCGATACCGCCACGCGGTTTCGGGTCGCGAGGATCAGAGCCGGTTTGATAAGTGCCGGGAAGGTGATTTTCATCATGCAGCTTTTCCCCCGGCGTCAGGATGATGTCGGAAAGTCGCTCCAGATGGAGGCCAACCATTTTCAGCTCGATGCCATGGGCGACCAGCGATTCGATGGAAGAAATAAAGCGCCCCTTGTAACTTATGAACGCGTAAAGCATACCGATCGTCATGTCATTGGCGACCACCATGCGTGCGGCGAGATAAATCACCACAATATTCTCGACGCCGAAAAGAATCTGGTTGGCAACCTGATAATTGATATTCCACCCGGCAATCCGGATATCCCGGTTGAGATAATCCACCATCTTGTTTTGCCACTGCGCCTGGCGATCATTCTCCTTCTGGAAGATTTTGAGTGTCTGGATGGATTTCACCGACTCCATAAAGTGGGTGTCGTGCTTCGCCTTGGCGACCAGACTTTCTTCGGTCATCACCTTGAGAGGAAAAAAGTGGGCGGCCCGGATTGCGGTATAGAGAGCCACGACTACCAGCACCACGATCGTCAGGGTGCCGCTGTACATAAACATCGCCACCAGCATCACCAGTGACATGACACCGTCCACCACGGCGGTCACCAGGCCAGTGGAAATAAGCTGCTGGATGCTCTGTAGAGAGCCAAAACGCGAGACCACGTCGCCCATGTGGCGTTTGCCGAAAAAATCCGTGGGCAGCCTGATCAGGTGTCGGAATACGTTGGCCGCAAGCTGCAGATTCAAACGGCTGGATAACCCCAGAATCGAGTATTGCCGGACCATTTCGGTTGCAACCTGAGTGATGAGCAGCAGACCAAACCCCAGCGCCAGGGCGAGCAGGAGGTCATAGTCTCCACTGAGAATAACGTCATCAACCACCGTCTGCATGTAAAGGGGCACGGCCAGCGCAAAAAGCTGCAACAGGAATGACAACGCCAGCACCAGCAGGAGGGCGCGCTTCAACCCGGTAGCCCGCGACCACAGTTGCTTCAGCCTGACCCGTTGCTTTTCCTCTCCCTGGACGAAATCCGCCGTCGGCGTCAGCTCCAGCGCAATGCCGGTGAAATGCTTGCCTAGCTCCGACAGCGCAATCTCGCGCTTGCCTATCGCCGGGTCATGAATAATGACCTTTTTGCCGGTGACCTGCCGGAGCACCACAAAATGGTTCATGTCCCAGTGCAGAATGCAGGGCAGTTGCAGTTTTGGCAGATCAGAAATTTCACAGCGCAGGGCACGCGACTGCAGGTTGATCTGACCAGCAAGCTCAATGAGGGATTTCAGGGTTACGCCACGGGTGGAGATGGCGAAGCGCCGACGCATGGACGCAAGATCGGTTTCGAACCCGTGGTAAGACGCGATCATCGCAAGGCATGCCAGCCCGCATTCGGCGGCTTCGGTTTGCAGAATCGCGGGCAGAGACTTGCCGCCTTGAAAATTCAGTAGCCGGGTGATATCGGAGCTGGCTGCACTTATTCCCATGTCAGAGCGCGCCTCGCAGGCTCAGAATCGGTTCAAATATCCATTCCATCAATGTCCGGTCTTCCAGTGTAATGTCGGCGGATAACGTCATGCCGGCTTTCAGGGGCACCTGGCCACCGTAGGCGACGACGTTTTCGTCTTTCAGGTGTGCGGCGATGACATAAACCGGCTCATTAAACGGAACCGGTGCGGATTGAAGTTCATTGGGCAAAACAATGGATCGGGATACGTTGTCCACGACGGCTTCGTAGGCTCCAAATTTCTGAAAGGGAAATGCGTCATATTTAATGCGAATGGCCTGCTCCGGATTGATGAAACCGGAAGCGCGCACCGGCGCGATGAGAGTGATCCGGAGTTTGCCGTCCTCCGGCAGCAAGGACAGCAGCGGATGGCTTTGTGACACTCGCAAACCTCTTTCCGCCTGGAGATTGGACACGATACCGTTCCTGTCTGCGGTGATGACGTACTCGCGATTGCGTTCGCTGCTGTTTATTTTCTGGGAGAGTTCGCTGATCTGCGATTTGATCGTCGATGCCTGAATCCGGTATTCCTCTGCCATCCGGTTTTTTTCGACCAGGAGCTGGTCCAGCGACGTCTGTTTGGCATTCTTCTCGCGCTGCAGCCGCTTCAATTCGGATTCCAGAGCCAGGTGCTGTTCCACGACGGTGTGATACTCGGTCTGCGACAGGTGGCCTTTGTCAAGCATCCGCCGGGAACGTTCGACGCGCATGGCTTGCAGGTGTTTGCGTTTTTCCAGTATGGATACTTCCTGATTCAGGAATTGCAGGTCGGCCTCGTGGGCATCTACTTCCCGGGCCTGTTCCGTGACTCGCAGGTTTGCCAGGTTTTCCGTGCTGTTAAGCTGTTCGGTAAAATACTCGCGCTGCTTGATGTACTCCTCCATCATGCGCTCGTCGAGACCGACGCCATCTGCCATGGTGAGCTCATTGCTGATTTTGACCAGTGGCTGACCTTTCTCAACATAATCGCCATTGGCAACCAGCGTATCCGCAATAATGCCTTCGCCTTCCGGATAAATGCGAACCACGCCCTCCGTGGGTTCGAGCCAGCCCACCACCGTCTCCTTTCGCGCATACGACATTGTAAATAGAAGGATCACCGCAGCGGTGACAATGATGACGAGAAAACCCGCGACAACCGAAAGCCGCAAGCTCGGTAGCAGCAGCACATCGCCATGCAGCCGGTCAAGCTGCTGCGCGACGGCTTCTTCCCGAAAAAGTGACTGGCTCAAGCAGCCTCCGCCGGACAAACATGCCGCGGTTGAATTACCGGCTGATCTGGCTTTATGGGCGTTCCATATCCAGTAAACACGTTCTTCATCGACTCTCCATTCGCGCGACTGCACCCCGGCATTTTGTTACGCGCAAAAACAACGTTATCCGGATTGAAACTCCGGTCGGACAGCGCGCCACCTGATTATTTGCATCACCCGCGCCTGTCATGATCCATAAGGCGAAATGGCGCACTGGAGCTATGCAGTAAATAGGTAACAATCAACAGAAAATTCGGTGAAACCAGTGCTCAGAAGGAATTAATCAAGACAGGAACAGATACTCGCTTGCCCTAACATCAGATAGACACGCCCTGTCGTTCTTCCGTGAAAATCTCCATTTGCAAACCCCTGAGACCGCTTTGTTTGTTACCTGTTAAACCGGAAAGAGCAGACCTTTCTCCGGACCCGGCTCTCCAAAGCGGGAATATTCTGCGCCAAGGTGAATATTGACGTCAAGCAGTTTCGCCCCAGGCAGCAAACACCGCGCGCCGACCGAAGCGCGATCGTCCGGGCCACGCAGCGTGGCCCGGACGTCCTGCAAGCCGCAACGGTGTGCGTGTTCACTGATTGTCTGATTTGTCATCGTAGCGACCGGTCGATGCGACCGGGAAGTTGTCGGTGCAAGCAAAAATGTAAACATTTATGGGCCGACAAACTATGCAAAAAATGCAACAGGATTTCCGGATCAAAAATAACGTGTGATCTATTAACGGTTTAGTAATGCAAGAATGATTCAAGCTGGAATTCTGGATTGCATGCTGAATCGGCAATCGGTAGGATTGCCGACGCCACTTGCGACGTGATGTTTCAGGTGGATTTTCACAGTTTTCGAATCGTGAAAATTACTGGATTTTACTCAAATTAATAAAGGAGCAATAAACATGAAGCACCCTTTCTCGAAGGAAAAAAGTTCAGCCACGGTGGTAGAACTTAACGAGACTGAAACAAATGCCGTCGCTGGCGGTATGACAAAAACTCAATCTCAGCTTACCCTGGCTGCATTCGACGAGTCCGGCAGCACTCCGGGATGGGGCCGCCCCATCCAAATCCCGTGCAATGTAACCCTGGCCCTGCGTGAATCTGGCGGCGGCACCGTCACCACTCAGGCATTAGGTGAAGAAGGTGGCGCAACAACTTATGCAATGGGTGAAGAAGGCGGCGGTGGCTTTTTCTATTGATAAAAAGATGCGATGCATCTAAGGCACACGGACGTGCCGCTGTAAACTCAGGCAAGGTTCTCGATACCGCCACCCTCTCGACACCTGCTTTTTCTCAAAAATCCCCGTTTTCTCACGATACCCAAGACTTCAAAGCCTGCGCGCTCTTCGCGCGTTTCTTGGCTGGGTAAAAAAGTGCGTTCCCGATTGGCCATCCTCGTCCGGCTCCGGCTCCGGCTCCGGCTCCGGCTCCGCTCAGCGAGAGTACGGTTGTCCGCCCGCCCACAGGGATTTACACACGTCAGACGTCTGTAGCATAGCTGGCGCTATGCCAGCTCCATCCGTTTCAAATCCGAGTGATCATTACGCTGCTGGGCGTGCCAAAGGTCGTAACTGTCCTGCAGCTTGAGCCAGCTCTCCGGTGATCGACCGAGTACCCTCGACAGACGGATCGCCATATCCGGAGTGACGTCGGCTCTCTCGTTGATTAGCCGATTAAACGTGCTCGGATTCACGTGCAGGGCACGCGCGACCGAATTCGACGACAAGCCGTGAGGCTCGAGGTAAATACGGCGGATCAGGCCGCCGGGGTGTGGAGGGTTGAATTGTCTCATCAGTGATAGTCCTCATAGTTCACGACATACGCATCGCCATCTTCGAACCGGAACACTAGTCGCCAGTTTTTGTTGACTGTGATCGACCAGTAGTTCTTGCGGTCACCCTTGAGCGAATGCAGCCTCCAGCCGGACACGTCCATGTCTTCGATGAACTCTGCTGAGTTCAGGAAGGCAAGCTGGTCGCGCAGCCTTTCGGCATGCCGGGCCTGAATGCCAGCTTTGCTGCCTGTTTTGAAAAACCGCTCAATGCCTTTGTGTGCGAATGTCTTAATCATGGCGCCACTATAGGTGTCTATTGCGCAATACGCAATGTCTCGGCGTTGATTAGCCATGTCAACCGATGGGCGGAGACTTTCAGGGTATATCGCAGGCCCAAGAAAGGTGATCAGTTTGTGAATTACTTCGTTCGCAATATCCAAGGGTGGGGGAAGGCCCGGGACGACTGGAATCACAATCCAGGGCTCTAGAACCGTGCCGAAGGACAGGGAGAAGAGGGGTGACAGGTTCGAATCCTGTTTCTTGACAAAAACACCCCCAAGGGCGTGCGGAGAACATCACCGTAGGGGCGCGATTTATCGCGCCCTTATTAACACCCGCACGGGCGTGGGGAAGACCCGCGACCACTGGAATCACAATCCAGCGTTCTAGAAACACCCCCACGGGCGTGGAAAAGACATCACTGTAGGGGCGCGATTGATCGCGCCCTGATTAACCCCCGCACCGGCGTGGGGAAGACATCACTGTAGGGGCGCGATTCATCACGCCCTTATTACCACCCGCACTGGCGCCGAATCTTGTTAACGAACCCTCTCCGCCCGTTCCCGTGCGGCTTTGATTCGTTCTGCGGTGGCGGGGTGGGTGCTGAGGTAGTTGGTCCAGGTTGCGGTGTCGCTGTCGGTGGTGGGGGGTGAGGTGTTTCCGGATTCGGATTTTTCGCTTGCGACTATGGCGATCATGGCGTCGGCGAATGCGGCGGGGGAGATGTTGAGTAACTCAAGTTTTTCGAAGGCGTAATGGTCTGCTTCGGTTTCCATTTCCCGGGAAAACGCGCTTTGCAGCAGTGCCGATCCTGCGCCGATGACCAATTCGCCGGCGCCTTCGATGTCACCGAAAAATACTGCGAAAAATAAACTGGTGGCGACGGACTGGGTGACCATTTTCAGGGAGTGTTTGTGTTCGACGTGACCGATCTCATGGAGCATCACGGCGACTATCGCGTCGGGATTATCCTGCAGGCGCGTGACCAGCTCATCGGTCACGATGACGGTGCCGCTGGGCAGGGCCAGAGCATTGGCTCCGAATGTTTCGGATGCACGAAATTCCAGTTTGAATTTTTCCGGCGAGAGGGCGAGCTGCTCAATTGCGTTGTGCCAGCGCTCGGTAAGTGCCTGCCGGGATGTGTCATCGAGTGTGGTGGGTTCGAGAAACCACTTGTCCAGAACGATCAGGGTTTCGCGACCCATTTCCTGGGGAACACTATCGGGAATAAACGGGACGCTGTACGCGGCTGCGGCAGGCATGCCTCGGGCGACGATCCACCAGACCACCAGCGGCGTCAGCACCACGGCGACAGCCACGATCCACCAGCTTGTTTCCATGCGGCTGAGCAGGGTTGTGCCCGTTGCCATATCCGGCCAGCGAAAATCCGGATCTTCGGGGACGAATATGGCTCCGTCGGCAAAATTCATTTCCACGGGCAGTCCGGGAACTGCCGGACCGAAGGAATAACCGGACTGAACCATTCGGTCGAGAGATGGCTGGGACGGTATCGAGACGGATACGCACCCGCGATCCACAGACACCAGCGCCCGGTACACTGCGGAGTGTCCGGGTGACTGGAATGTGCCTGCGATGGTGTCGAGGGGCTTTGCTGACATCAGGTGTTAATAAACCATCCGGTTAAACCAGTGAGAGCTCGACGTCGAAGAAATCTGCGGCTTCTTCACCAAAGGCAGCCTGCTCTTGAACCTGGCGATCAACAATCGTCGCAGCCGCTGTCTCGATATTGACTTCCGTGGCGTTGGCGAGATAACGCAGCTTGCGTATTTTGGCGATGGGATAACCAAAACCGAAAGTAGCCAGAATCAGTATCGCGTTTGAAACATTCAGGAGCGTAAAGGAGCCGGCTTCCATGCTTGAGCGGAAGGTTGCGACTTTGTCTATTTCAAGATTTGCAAAGATGTGATTGCGGATGCGGCACTGATAGATCGCGCCAACCAGGCTGAAACCCAGCCAGTAGACAATCATGGTAACGATAATAAAACTCGGATCGGAGGTGGCTTCGGGTCCGCGACTGCTCACCAGCGAAGCAATGCCTATGCCCAATACCGCTGCGACGGCGAAAGTGACGCCCATGACGATCAGGGCAGCGATGTAATATTGCCCTGTCTGATTACGCAGACGCATGTCCTGCTTGCCGTAGTGGATATGGTTCATCAGATATTCGTCGATTTTTTTCAGAACCCAGGGAAACGCAAGATAGAGACTGAAAACGCCCACAATCGGCAGCACGACAAAATGCAGCAGCGCCCCGCCGTAGGTTCCACTGAAGGAAAAACGGACATTGCGATAGGATGTCATGCGCATGCGGAACTTCAGGGACTGGGTGATCAGCCAGGGTGAAACGAACAGCATGATCAGACTCAATACGACGGCGGCGAGGGGGTTGAGGGACGATACCGCAATGAACCCCGCAAAAACCACAAAGGCGATGATCCGGCCGATCAATATCTGCAGCGGTTTGGCGAGGTAGCGGAAGCTGTGCCCGTCGAGGCGGGTGTGTCCGTAAAGGTACTGGTTGGTGCGAACTTTTGCCCAGGCGCTGTAAATACCGAGGGTGAGAATGCTCAATAAAAGGTTTACGATCCAGATGCTGAAAAATTCACCGGCTTTACCGGTAAACTCCACGGGCTTCGTATACGAACGGCTGACTTCCTGGGGCGTGCTGCTGATAGGGTCCATGAGATATCTTCCTTTTTTTGGTTGAAGATTATTCTGCACCCCGGCGTTGCTCAAAGAGCGGCGGTTGTCGGGATGGTTTATGCGCCATGATTCTCATTCTGGCACAGAATTATTTTTGTCTTCGCGTTTGCTTAGAATATTTTCCGGGCATATTCCACGGGTTGTGAATGCCAGCGTATATGCTAGCGAGGCATGGAATGGCTCTGAAAGGGTTATCGTCTGAGATGAAACGGGGGGGTAAGACCGGTGCATTCCATCGCGACGTCATCCTGAGTGCTTTTTGCCGAACAGGACTATAACCGACACCGATTCATCGGGCAACCATGGCGTCGGCAAAATCCCGGTGTCAAAAAGCACCGATCGGGTTTATTAACATCAAATGGGGAAAATTCACCATGCAAATACTGGCACTGAGCGGAAGTCTGCGGACCGATTCGTTCAATACAGCATTATTGAAAGCGGCCCGGGAAATCCTCGCGGATGTTGAGTGGATCTGGGGTTCGATCGATCTGCCTGTGTATAACGAGGAGCTGGACGCGCAGCAGAAGCCGGCGGGCGTCCAGCGATTGCTGGAGCAGACCGCGCAGGCGGATGCGCTGATCATTGCCACTCCGGAATATAACTATGGCGTGCCGGGTGGATTAAAGAACGCCATCGACTGGCTATCGAGACCGGCTTACAAGTCGGCGCTGCGGGGTAAGCCCACGCTGATCATGAGTGCCGCCATGAGCGCCAGCGGCGGCATCCGCGCGCAGGGTCAACTCAAGCAGGTTCTCGGCGGGACCCTGACGCCGGTATTTCCGGCGCCGGAACTGGCGATTGGGAGCGCTCATCTGCACTTTCAGAACGGGCGCCTGACGGAAGAGGCTTACCGGAAAAATCTGGACCGCCTGCTGAGGGATTTCCGGGAGTGGGTCAAGGTTTAGCCGGAACGGCAGCGCGTGTCCGGCGGGTTACCCGGGAGAACCATGTCCAGCCAATCCAGGCGGCCGCGATCAGATAGGGAAAGCCGCCGATGACCCACATCAACAGACCGGCGAGCTGTTGATCGGCCAGCAGCCGGTCGGCCCCGTACAGGGAGCGGTTTGCAAAAGTCAGCAATGCGCCCAGAAAGCCCGTGTGCATCAGCGTGAACAGCAGGGCGAGGACTGCCCGGGGTGCACTTTGGCGCTGCGCCCGCAGCACTGACCACCAGAAAATACCGCCGCTGACAATGAAGCACAGATGCTCGACGGCATGCCACCAGGGATTTTCCAGCGCAAGCACATAAAATCGCGGCAGGTGCCAGAACCAGATGAAGGCGCCATGAATGGCGGCGCTGAGCAGCGGGTACCGGACGCACCAGAACAGCGGCCGGAAGGTTCCCGTAACGAGTCTCGGTGCCAGCGCATGCCACTGGGGTAGAGGACGGGCGATCACCCACAGAGGCGCGATCACCACCATCATGAGCATGTGCTGCACCATGTGTGCGGCCGTACTGGTTTCGGCCTGCTCATCAAGCGGCCCGAAGATCGCCAGCGCGGTGACCAGAGTGGCGGCCTGAAAGGCCAGGATGTGCCGCCCGCTTGCGCGCACACGCCGAAGCCCGAGGCTGTAACCCAGCCAGACACTCCCCAGCAGGACACCCGTGAGGAATGCTGCCGGGTTGCCGATGACATCGATGGGGCTGTGAGCGGCTGCGGTCTGGCTCCACAGCAGGCTGGCAAGGCTCAGAAAACCGCTCGCGATAAACCGCATCATTGGCAGGGCGCGAGCACAATCAAGGGTGTCCCGATTGCCAGCGTGGCAATCCCGGCCACCAGATTGACGCCCAACGCGACGGACGCGATGAACTTGCGAAAGCTCGTCAACTGCCCGGATCCCGGTTCCCGGGAGGCCCTTTCAGCGGAATCCGGTTGGTGAGCGGAGGCGGGCGTGCGCCAGCAGCGGTATGCCTGCCCGAGAAGCCAGCCGGCGGTGAGCAGGGTCAGCACCAGCAAAGACAGGTTGAGCCAGTTGCGCGGGCCGTTGTCGGCATCCGGTGCTTGCAAGGCACAGCCGATGGACAGACCGCTGTAGACGGCGACAAAGTAGACACTCCAGATGACCAGTCCCAGCGCCAACTGCGCGGGATGGTAGGGAGATACCGTCATGCAACCTCCCAGGTCATGGGCAGCAGCACCATGGAAATGTAACTGAGCCAGAATACTCCGGCGGTATAGATCCACCAGCGCTCAACCACCACCGGCTCGTAGGGCGCCAGGGTGCCGACATAGCCGCAGCGCACCCGACAGGCCTGCAAGGCCGTCATGATGACGGCGAGGCCGCTATGGAGCAGCTGGTATCCCAGCATGACGGTGATCACGGCGTCGTGAGACGTGGCAGTTGGCGCCAGTTGCGCCTCCAGCAGGACATAGACGAGCAAAGCAAAGTGAGCCCCGCCAAGAGCGGTCACCGTCCACAAATGACGTTCGAGGTGCGGGTCCAACCGTCGACGCAGATGTCGCACCATCCGGTTGAACCCGGCCAGAGCCACCGTCAGCAGTGCCCCACTGATAAGCAGTATCACCGCATCGAGGGGCGGCTCGTCGGGCACCTGCCAGTGGGGCGCCACCGTCCACAGGTAAAACCAGCCGAAGAGCAGCGCAAGGTAGAGCGAACCATTGGCCATCAGGGTGACCATCATCCCCCACAGGCCGGGGCCGTCGTGGGTGCGCGAATGCAGCGGCGGATCACCCGGCACCACGCGGGCATCGGGCGCGGCCAGCGGATGGGCGCCGTTCTCCCAGGACCAGCGCAGCAGTAATGCCACGGTGACCAGGGTCGCTGCCAGCGCGACCCAGTAAGCTTTGGTGAGCAGCCCCAGGCAGACACCGGCGGTCGCCACGGCAGCGAAGAAGGGCAGCCAGGTGTTGCCGGGCAGATGGATGATCTCGCGGACCTTGCCAGTCAGGGGGTCCGTTCCCCAGGTTTCCCGGCGGCCGTGATTAATGGTGGCGAGGGAATGCTGCCCTGCGGCGATGGTGCGGGGCAGATCCGGGTTGTCCCAAAGCGGCTGCCGGCTGGAGCACTCCGGCAGACTGACGAAGTTGTAAGCGCTCGGCGGCATGGATGTGGCCCATTCGAGGGTGTCGGCATTCCACGGGTTGACGCCCGCTTTCTCACCGAAGCGGAAATGCAACAGGATATCCAGTAGGCTGGTGGCCACCCCTGCCGCCATGATGAAGCCGCCAATGGATGAAATCAGATTGGGCAGATCCCAGCCCAGGTCGGCGTCATAGGTGTAGATGCGGCGCGGCATACCCAGCAGGCCGGTCCAGTGCATGATCAGAAAGGTCGCATTGAAACCGATAAACGTCAGCCAGAAACCCCACCGGGCCAGATTCTTCGACGGCATGCGCCCGGAGAAGTGGGGCAGCCAGTAGTAGACGCCCGCCATGGTCGGGAAAAACATGCCGCCGACCAGCACATAGTGAAAGTGGGCCACCACGAAATGGGTGTCATGCACCTGCCAGTTGAACGGCACCAGCGCCAGCATCACCCCGGTCAGCCCGCCCGCCACGAAAATGATGAGAAAGCCCAGAATCCACAGCATCGGAATCTGCCAGGAGGGTTTGCCCAGCCACAGCGTCGCCAGCCAGGCAAACACCTGGATCGCGGTGGGAATGGCAACCAGCATGCTGGCCACGGAGAAAAAGGCGAGGGCCAGATGGGGAATCCCGACCGTAAACATGTGGTGCACCCAGAGGCCGAAACTGATGAAGCCGGTGACGATGATGGCCAGCACAATCCAGCGGTAACCGACGATCGGGCGCCCGGCGAACACCGGCAGTATCGTGGATACGATGCCGGCGGCGGGCAGGAAAATGATGTAGACCTCCGGATGCCCGAACAGCCAGAACAGGTGCTGCCATAGAATCGGGTCACCGCCCCGGGCGACATCGAAAAAAGGCAGGCCGGCGGCGCGCTCCAGCTCCAGCAGAATGCTGCCGAGAATCAGCGGCGGAAATCCGAAGACGATCATAAAAGCCATGGCCAGAATGTACCAGGCGAACAGGGGCATCTGGTGCAGCGCCATGCCGACCGTGCGGGTGCGCATGATGGAGACAATCAGCTCAACGCCGGCTGAGACCGCCGAAATCTCGATAAACGTGATCCCCAGCAGCCAGAAATCCGAACCGCTGCCGGGCGAGAAGGCAATGCTGCTCAACGGGGTATACATAAACCAGCCATTGGCCGGCGCCATGTCCAGGACCAGGCTGGAAAGCAGAATGATGCCGCCAAACAGATAGCAAAAATAGCCGTAGGCACTCAGGCGCGGATAGACCAGATCGCGGGCGCCAATCATCTTGGGAATCAGATAGAGCGCGAATCCTTCGAGCACCGGTACGGCGAAGAGGAACATCATCACCGTGCCATGCATGGTGAAAACCTGGTTGTAAACATCGGCGGAGATGATGGACTGCCCCGGCAGGGCCAACTGGGTGCGAATCAGCATCGCCAGCAGACCACCGATCAGAAAGAAGACGCCACCGGTGATCATGAACCGCAGTCCGATGGCGGTGTGGTTGACGATGGTTAACGCCCGCAAGCCTCGAGGATTGCCCCAAACCTTGTTGAACTCGTCGTGCATGACATCCGGATCAGCGGGGGCATCAGTCATTTCCAAGCGTCTCCAGCCAGGCGGCGATAAGGTTCAGTTGATCGGGTGCTTGCCGGTGATCCTCCAGAGCAAGGCCGATTTCTCCGGCGCGAGGATGATCCGTCAGCCATTCGCGCACCGACAGTGAGCGCCCCCGTTTGAGTCCGGCGCCAATGAGCCGACGCGCGCCTACGTCAGTCAGATCCGGTGCGCCGGAGCCAGTACTGACGCCATTGACGGTGTGGCATTGACCACAATTGTCCTGAAAGGCCGTCGCGGCGGCCTGATGTTCTGGCGGAACCGTCACCGGCTGCTGGCGGGCGCTTTGCCAGCGTCTGAACGCAACCCCTTGCAGGACATCCACTGCAAAAATCATGTGGGCGTGACCGGTACCGCAGAACTCGGCGCACTGGCCCCGCATGGAGCCGGTGGCGCTCGCCCTTAATCTGAGGGTATTAACCCTTCCCGGTACCAGATCAATCTTGCCGCCGAGGCGTGGCACCCAGAAGGAATGAATGACATCCTGGCTGCTGCCACGGATCTCGACCGTCTGTCCCACCGGCAAATACAGGTGATTGGCGGTGGTGATCCCCAGCTCCGGGTAGCGAAACTCCCACCACCACTGATGGGCGATGGCTTCTACGATTAAAGGCGTATCGTCGGGATCGAGCAGCTGCAAGCGCTGCCCGGCCGGAATGCCGAAGGCCAGAATGGCGGTGACGCTGATCAGTGGCAGCAAAATCCCGCCCCCGATGATCCAGCGGTTATGGATGCGCCTGGCCTGCTCCTGGCTGGCAGGCTCCTTCTGTCGGCGCATGGCCAGTATCCAGAGCCCCACCAGCACAAAAAACACCAGCGTGAAAAAAGAAAACATGCCCCACCAGAGCCAGGAGATCATCCAGGCGGAGGGACCGGCCGGGTCGAGAGCCGATTGGGGTCCACCGCAACCGGTCGCCATCAATGTCATGGCAGTGACAGACGCCGTTGGCCATTTTTTCGCGCAATAACGTAGTAACTTCGACTTTCCAGGGAGAATATTATGGCGCGTACCCCAATACCCAGCCGCATGTCGCTGTTCGGACATCCGGTGCACCCGATGCTGATCCACTTCCCGATGGCGGCGCTGCTGGGCCTGCTGGCCACTGACGTTGCTCTCATTTTCACCGGCGACCACTTCTGGGCGCGAGCCAGCCTGTGGCTTGCCGGCGTCGGTGCCTTTGGCGGCTGGTTCGCCGGGTTTGTCGGGCTGGTGGATCTGGTGACTGTCGCCGGGATCCGCCGCTTGATCGCTGCCTGGTGCCACGCCATTGTGGCCGTGATGCTGCTCTCGCTGGCAACATTCAACTGGCTGCTGCGTTTTGGCGACCCGGTGGCCTGGGTGCTGCCCTGGGGATTGTTCATCTCGGGCTTGACGGCACTGCTCATCGCCATCACAGGCGTGCTCGGCGGGCAGCTGGTTTACGAACACGGGGTGGGCGTCGATTCCGAGGTGTAAAGCGGTGGAGCCGGTGGGCATGGTCATCCTTCCTGCAACGGCTTGGCAAGCACCAGCCAGATAATGGTCAACATCAGGCAGGCGAGAAACCCGCCGAGCAAGGCGCAATACCGGCTCAGACGCGGTTGCTCCAGCCGGTCCGCCCGTGCCACCAGCAACCCCATGGCGGCATGACTCAGCACCAGCAGGGAAACCAGCGTCAGCTTTGCAATCAGCCAGAAAGTCACTATTCCGTTGGCGACAAAAACCGCCGTACCGCTGCCGATGGCGATTAGTGCGGCCGGAGTTGCGACCAGGGTGAACACAAAACGCGGCACAGCGCCTCGTTTGACCAAAGTGTCCGTGGCCAGAAGATCCGATCGCGTGCCGCCACTGACCAGCGCCGGCAAGTAAAGCAACGCCCCGCACCAGCACACCAGCGCAGACATGTGGAGCAGCAAAAGCCAGGGCATTCAGGAACTCCTTGCGGGGAATCGCCACAGACGGCGCATTGGATTGGGGCACGACAGCAAACAGTCAACAATTCCTTAATCTATGCCCGCCTAAGTGTACGAAACCCACCGAGTCAGAGATCAGCGCGACTGATGATTGCTTTCACGACGCTTTCATAACGAGACACCCACCTTTTTCATATCAAGACGATTCCATACCGAGACACCCACCATTTTCATATCAAGACACCCACCGCGACCGACAACTAACCAACTAACGAGACACCCACTTCTAAAAATTAGCGAGACACCCACTTCAGGGACAACTAACGAGACACCCACTTTAGCACTTCATATCAGGACACCCACTTCGGCGACAGCTAACGACAGCAGCTAACGAGACACCCACTTCTAAAAATTAGCGAGACACCCACTTCAGGAGAGCTGCCCACCGGACACCTGAACAATTAGCGAGACACCCACTTCAAGGACAACTAACGAGACACCCACTTTAGCGACCAGAAAATTAGCGAGACACCCACTTCAGGAGAGCTGCCAACCGGACACCCACTTCAGGACGGGCAAACAAGACACCCACTGCCGTCGAAGACGGACGGATCCACATTTTTGAGATTTCATCGCTATAAAAGAACCGCTGTTCGGCTGGTTATTCGTTAACCAGTCAGACCTGTCTTATACTCATATTGACTCCGCTTTCACTATATTGGCGGGTGAATGCCGGGTGAACGAAGGGAGCAGCGTTTTTGGGCGTAAAACAGATAAAAATAGGCGTGGGTGACGTCACTATCGGGATGTTTGTTTCCGGGCTGGATCGGCCCTGGACGCAGACACCATTCCCGTTGCAGGGGTTTTATGAGAAAATTAGCGAGACACCCACTTCAGGAGAGCTGCCAACCGGAGCACTTCTTATCAAGACACCCACTTCAGGGACATTATCGAGAGCAGCTGCCAACCGGACACCCACTTCAGGACGGGCAAGCAAGACACCCACTGCCGTCGAACACGGACGGATCCACATTTTTAAGATTTCATCGCTATAAAAGAACCGCTGTTCGGCTGGTTATTCGTTAACCAGTCAGACCTGTCTTATACTCATATTGACTCCGCTTTCACTATATTGGCGGGTGAATGCCGGGTGAACGAAGGGAGCAGCGTTTTTGGGCGTAAAACAGATAAAAATAGGCGTGGGTGACGTCACTATCGGGATGTTTGTTTCCGGGCTGGATCGGCCCTGGACGCAGACACCATTCCCGTTGCAGGGGTTTTATGTGCGGGATGCCGATGAGATTCGGCAGCTGAAGTCCTATTGCCGGCATGTTTATATCGATGTCGTCAAAGGCTCGGGCCCCGTCAAGACCACTTTGCGGCGGGTGACGCCCGATCGGGGTGTCTCGAAATCTTTGCGGGCTGCCCGGCAGAGCGTGGTCGTCAATACGACGCCGCTTCCGGTACGTCCCAACGTTTATTCCGCTCACGTTGTTCCTCTCGAGAAGGAGATCGGACGCGCCCGGGAGCTGCATCGGGAAGTGTACGACGCGGTTGCGGCAGTCATGACCCAGATCGACCAGGATCATCACCAGTTTCCGGTGGCTGCGACCAAACGGACCGCCAGCGCCATGGTAGACAGCGTTCTGCGCAGCCCGGATGCCTTTACCTGGCTCGGACGGGTGCGGGAGAAGGACCAGCACACGTACAGCCATGCGGTGCGGTCGGCTATCTGGGGAATCCTGTTCGGTCGGCATATCGGCCTGACCAAGGCAGATCTGGATGTCCTGGCGCTGGGGTTATTGCTGAAGGATATCGGCAAGACGCGTCTGCCGCGGCATATTCTGGAGAAAAAGGAACGTACGGCGACCGAGCAGGAAGCCTACGAAAAATTCGTCGACTACGGTGTGGAGATTCTGCAGAAAACGCCGGATGTGCAGCCGCGGGTGATGTCGGTCGTCAAGACGCACTGTGAGCGGGTCAATGGCAGCGGCTTCCCCGAGCATCTGCGTGGGGATCGCATTCCGCCTCTGGGCAAGATTGCCGGGATCGTGACTTTTTACGACGAAATCATCAATCCTCGAGGTGAAATCAACCCGTTACCGCCCTCCAAAGCCGTGGCCCGGCTCTACGAACTGCGGAATGTGGAGTTCCAGGAGGATCTGGTGGTTGAATTTATCCGCGCCATCGGCCTGTATCCGACTGGAACTCTGGTGGAGTTGAACACCGGTGAAGTGGCCGTGGTGGTGGAGCAGAATTTCTCCCGCCGTCTCAAGCCCAAGATCATGATCGTCACCGATACATTCAAGCAGTTGTTGCCGGAGCCGCAGTTTTTCGATATGGCTGAAGACGCCCAGGAAAAACGCGACAAAATCGAATCCGGTCGGGTCGAAGCCTGGGAGCTTGATCACTACGAGATCATCCATGATCTGGAGCCAGGGGCATACGACATCAATATTGCTGCCATTCGCGATCAATATATGGATCAGCGGGGCGACAACAAACTGTTTTCCTTTTTCAAGGGAAAAGGGCTGTCGTCGCTGTTTGGCAAAGGAAAGCCGGATTAGCCAGAGGCTCCGCCAGGCAGGGATTTACTGACTACGCGCCCGACTGTTTCACCCATCCGCGCCATCTCCCCGGCTTTGCCGGTGTCGAGCCATTCCATTGCTTCATCGGGAAACAGCACGATCACGGTAGAGCCGAGCAGAAACCGGCCGATTTCGTCGCCTTTGCTGAAACGGAAAGGGTCGGCTTTCTGGTAAAGGGTATGGCGGACGACGCGCCTGTTGGGAACCACCAGGCCAGCCCAGACGGTTTCAATGCTGGCGACGATCATTGCCCCCACCATGACCACGGCCATGGGCCCAATATCGGTATCGAAGTGACAGACCACCCGTTCATTGCGGGCGAAGAGTCGTGGTACCGCTTCGGTGGTGGCAGTATTGACAGAAAACAGTCGCCCGGGAACGTGGGTCATCTGAGTCAGGGCGCCGGTGAACGGCATGTGAATCCGGTGGTAATCCCGAGGCGTCAGATACACCGTCAGGAAGCGGCCGTCTTTATAGATGTGCGCGGTGGAATCGTCGCAGGCCAGTAGCTCGCGGACCGAGTAGGTGTGCCCTTTGGCCTGGAAGATACGGCCTTCGTTGATCTTGCCGATCTGGCTGACAAAGCCGTCAGCCGGGCTGACGATGGCGTCGGGGTCCGGGCTGATGGGGCGGGATTCGGGCTTGATCGCGCGGGAGAAAAAGGCGTTGAAATTCCGGTAGGCCAGCGGATCTTCCTCGATCGCCTGACTCATGTCCGGTTTGTAGTGATCGTGAAACTGGCGGATAAACGTGTTCTTGATCAGCGGAATCTCGCTGTCGGCAAGCCAGCCGGCGCAGCGGGAAAGCCAGTGCTGGGGAGTGATGCGTTGAATCGCTACAAATAACTCATCTTTCATGGTCGGTGGAGCCGTCGTTGTCGTTTGAATCAAGAAGTAGGCGGCTGGATATGCACTTCGTCCAGATGATCCGCAATGAGTCTGAAACTGTGGTAACGCTGGGGGCGGATCCGGTTGTCCGCCAGTGCCGCCTGCAACAGGCAGCCGGGTTCGCGCAGGTGCCGGCAGTTGCGGAAGCGGCACTGGCCCAGATACGGCTGAAACTCCCGGAACCCTCGCGCAACTTCGTCTTCATTCAGATGCCAGAGGCCGAACTCGCGGATTCCCGGAGAATCGATACAATCGCCCCCCGTCGGAAAGTGATAAAGGCGTGCATGGGTGGTGGTATGGCGCCCCTTGCGGACCTGTTCTGACAGGTCGCCGATTTTGATCTGCTCTTCCGGCAGCAGCGCCTGGATCAATGAGGACTTGCCGACACCGGATTGCCCGACAAACACACTGGTTCCTATGCCCAGCAAGGCTTGCAGCTCAACGATCCCGGCACCGGTTCGCACGGATGTTTGCAGAACGTGGTAACCGAGTTCCCTGTACACGCACAGCAGTTCTTCGAGTTGCTTCGCGCCGGTGAGGATATCTGCTTTGTTAACCAGCAAAACCGCGTCGAAACCTAGATGCTCCGCTACGACCAAGTAGCGATCAATGAGATTCGCGTGGGGTTCCGGCTCCGGTGCAAGAGTGATCAGCATGCGGGTAACATTGGCCGCCGCCAAGCGCATTTTTCCATAGCTGTCCGGGCGGTGCAGCTCAGAGCGGCGCGGCAGCAGGGCCGTGACGACGCCCGTGGCGGCTGACGAAGAGCGCCAGATCACCTGATCGCCCGCGACTATATCGCCCAGATTGGCACGCAGATGACAGCGGGTGACGGCGCCCGTGACGGGATCTTCCACGTCGGCCTGGGCACCGAAATGACTGATTACCAGCCCGGTCTGCTCGGGCCCCAGATCGCCCTCGGCCGCTTCGTTTCTGGCAGTCGTCGTCGCACGACGGCGCTGCGCGATGCGGGCGGACTGATGTTGCGTGAGTCTACGTTTGGTCACAATGTCTATGAGTCGCGTGGCAAGTGATCGGGATGCAAAACGTTGTGCTCTGTTCAGTTTACAACGGTGGCACCTTTTAAAACCCCGTTGGCTGAGCGGAGTCGAAGCCCACCAGATCGTTGCCATTGTGGCCGACCCGGGTGCAAGAGTATAGCGCCGTCGCAGCCGGGTGCACCTCAGTGTCGTGCCGGACGGTCACACTGTCTGCGAATTCCGGCTTGAACCGGGGCTCCTGGACAGGTCAATATGCGGGCAAATATAAAGGAACTGACTATGAAGCCCAATGAAGACAATCTGATCTGGATCGACCTGGAGATGACCGGCCTGATACCCGAACGGGACCGCATCATTGAAATTGCAACGGTGGTGACGGATTCCCACCTCAATGTGCTGGCGGAAGGGCCGGTGATGGCCATATTCCAGCCCGACGACGTGCTCAACGGCATGGATGAATGGAATACCAACCAGCACGGCAAATCCGGACTGGTCCAGCGGGTCCGGCAAAGCACGTTTGACGCGGCGGCGGCCGAGCGCCTGACCATCGACTTTCTCGCAAACTGGGTACCGCCCGGGAAGTCGCCCATGTGCGGCAACTCCATCTGCCAGGACCGCCGGTTCCTCGCCCGTTATATGCCCCAGCTCGAAGCGTTTTTCATGTATCGCAATCTGGATGTTTCCACCTTGAAAGAGCTGGCGCGACGCTGGGCACCTGCCGTGGCGGCCGGTGTGAAAAAAACCAGCACGCACCTGGCGCTGGACGATATTCGGGATTCTATCGCCGAGCTGCAACATTATCGCGAGCATTTCATCAAGCTCTGACAACTCGTCGTGGCTCGTCGACTTTTGTTTGCCAGCCCCCGGTCGGGTCTTCAGGTCCGCTTCACCTTGCGCCGACGAATGTGCTGTGGCTTGCTTTGCTGGGTGAGCGCCCAGTCGATGTGCTCCTGCACCAGTGGGCTCACAAGGGGGCGCTTGCGGAGCAGGGCGGCCACAATGTCGGGGTTGGCGGGGGCGTTGCCAAGCCCTACGGCCAGATTGCGCAGCCAGCGTTCGTAACCGATGCGGCGGATCGGTGAGCCGGCGGTGTGGTCGAGAAACTCCTGCTCACACCAGTTGAAGAGGGTGACCAGGTCACTGTTATGCAAGTTGTGCCGTGGCGCGAAATCGCCTTCATCGGTGGGTTTGGCGAACTTGTTCCAGGGGCAGATGGCCTGGCAGTCATCGCACCCGAACACCCGGTTGCCCATCGGTTCACGAAACTCTTCCGGAATGGGGCCTGCGTTTTCAATGGTCAGATAGGAGATACACCGGCGGGCGTCCAGTTCGTAGGGCCGGGGAAACGCATCCGTCGGGCAGACCTTCAAACAGGCGGTGCAGCTGCCGCACAGATCGGCCTGGGGATCGACATCCACCGGTAACGGCAGACTGGTGTAAATCTCGCCGAGGAAAAACCAGCTGCCCGCGTTGCGGTTGATGATCAAGGTGTGTTTGCCCGCCCAGCCGAGTCCGGCCTTGGCGGCGAGGGCACGCTCCATGACTGGGGCGCTGTCGACAAAGGGGCGCTGCACGATTCCGGTGGTGCTGCCGGGCTGGGCGCTGTCACGGATTCTGTCCGCGAGGGTCGCCAGGCGTTTGCGCATCAGCTTGTGATAATCCCGCCCCAGCGCATAACGCGATACATAGGCTTTTTCAGGACTTTTCAGGATTTTTATGGGCTGGGTGTCGGCCGGCAGATAATTCATGCGCACGCAGATCACCCGCAAAGTGCCGGGCAGGAGCTGTTCGGGGTGGGTTCTCTTGTCGTGGTTCTCCGCGAGCCACTGCATCTGGCCGTGATAGTTCTTTTGCAGCCAGGCCTGCAGGCGAGCGCTTTCTTCGTGCAGATGGATATCGGTAATGGCCGCTTGCTGAAAGCCCAATTCAAGGGCCCAGTGCTTGATCTGGCGTGCGAGTTTCGCGTGGTCGACTTCGGTATGCATGGAATCAGTATAATGCCCGCTTTTCACTTCCGGTTGCGCATGACCACAGAACAGAGCATATGACCATGGGGCACAGCATACCCGACAATTTTTACAGCTGCGATCAGGTTCGCGAACTCGATCGGCGAATCATCCAGGAACAGGGCATCAGCGGTATCCAGCTGATGAAAAAGGCCGCCCGCAGTGCGTTCTATCACGCGCTGGCCACGTGGGAAGGCGCCCACGACTGGCTCGTCCTCTGCGGCGGCGGCAATAATGGCGGGGATGGCTATATCTTTGCGGCCCTCGCGGCCCAGAAGAAGCACCGGGTGGCGGTGTTCGCTGTGGTCGACCCGGCCAGCCTGAAAGACGACGCGCTGCGTGCGTATCAATTCGCGTTGCAGGAAGGGGTGCAACTCCAGCCGTTTTCAGTTGATGGTGCCAAAGCCGCCCTGTCTGAAAACACCATTATTGTTGACGCCCTGCTGGGGACCGGTGTGCGCGGGCCGGTGCGAGACCCGTTCGTGGCCGCCATTCAATGGATCAACCAGAGCGGTCGCAGGACGGTCTCTCTGGACATCCCGTCGGGTCTTTGCGGCGATACCGGGATTGCGCTGGGAGAGGCGGTGAACGCGTCGCTCACGGTCACGTTCATTGCCATCAAAGCCGGTTTGCTGACTCATCAGGGCCCGCGGTTTTGCGGCCAGTTGCGCTGCGCCGACCTGGATGCGGACCCTGCCATTGTCAACGCCCTGGAGCCGGTCGCCCGAGCGCCGCAGCGGTCAGCCCTGCGAGCGCGCTTGCCCCAACGGTTGCCCGATGCCCACAAGGGCGCCTTCGGACACGTCATGATTATCGGCGGTGATCACGGTTATGGCGGTGCGGCTTTGCTCGCCTGCGAAAGTGCGGCGGTCAGTGGCGCCGGCCTGACCAGCGTGGCCACCCGGCCCGAGCATGTGACCGCCGTGCTGATACGCCGGCCGGAAGTCATGGTCATCGGGATCGACTCGGGGCAGGCTCTGGAGCCGCACCTGACGAGACCGGACGTGCTGGTGGTAGGTCCGGGCCTCGGCCAGACGGCCTGGTCTGAGCAGGTGCTGCAACAGGCTTTGCTCAGCCGCCTGCCCATGGTTCTTGATGCCGATGCCTTGAATATTCTCGCGGGCGGGCGTTTGAGTCTGCCGGCTGGGGCCGATTGTGTTCTTACACCGCATCCCGGCGAAGCGGCGCGCCTGCTTGGCTGCAGTGTGGCAGAGGTGCAGGCAGACCGGTTCACCGCAGTTCGGGCGTTGCAGTCCCGATATGGTGGCGTAATCATTCTCAAGGGGGCCGGCAGCCTGATCTGTGACGGTAAAACCGTCGTATTGGCATCTGTAGGTAATGCCGGTCTGGCCCGTGGCGGCACCGGGGATTTGTTGAGTGGCCTGATCGGGGGGTTGATGGCACAGGGAGTGAGCGCATTCGAAGCAGCCCAGCTCGCCGTTTGTATTCACGGGGATGCGGCAGTCGCGGCCGCCCCGGAAACAGGATTGTCTGGCATGCTCGCCAGTGAACTTGTTCCCTATATTCGCAGGCTGCTGTCCGAGTGAATTCGCCAACCGGGAAAGACATCCGGCAGATTCTTCTGGCGGATGCGGACGCTACCGTCGAACTGGGGCAGCGCCTGGGTACGAATCTGCGACCGGGAATGGTGATTTATCTGCAGGGCAATCTGGGTGCAGGTAAAACAACCTTGACGCGCGGTATCCTTCGCGCGTTCAATTATTCAGGCACGGTTAAAAGTCCGACCTATACTTTGGTGGAACCCTATCATTTAGATGGCGCCACGCTTTACCACTTCGACCTGTATCGTCTGGGGGATGCAGAAGAGCTGGAATATTTGGGAATACGGGATTATTTCAGCGTGTCGAGTATTTGTCTGGTGGAGTGGCCGCAGCGCGGTGAAGGGTATCTGGCGGCGCCCGATCTGATTGTCAGTCTAGCAATCAGAAGCTTGCAAAGGGAGGCGACGCTGCAAGCCGTTTCTATAAATGGCCAACAACTGATAGAAGACCTGACTTGATGTTTAGGAGTGCATGGGGAGTGCTGGCGACCGCGTCAGCCATTGTTATCAGTCTTTTCGCACAGCCTGCCCTGGCCGCGCAGGTCGATGGCGTGCGCCTGTGGCGTGCGCCCGACAGTACCCGCATTGTCTTCGATCTGACGGGGCCGGTAGAACACAAAGTTTTTACCCTCAAGAACCCCGAACGTGTCGTCATCGATATTGACCAGACCAGCCTCGGTCAAAATGTCAAACGCCTGCCCCTGGCAGATACCCCCGTCAGCAATATCCGCTATGGGACCCGCAATGGCGGCAGTCTGCGGGTTGTGCTGGATCTCAAACAGGAAGCGCGCAGCCGCAGTTTTTTTCTCGGCAAGCATGGCGACAAAGCGGACCGCCTGGTGCTGGATCTATTTGACGTAAATGCACCCGCTGACGTCCTCCCCCCTGAAAAACCGCCGGCCGAGCGGGAGGCCGATGAACGTCGCAACATCATTATCGCGGTCGATGCGGGCCATGGGGGCGAAGACCCCGGCGCCATCGGCTCGGGCAAGATCCAGGAAAAGGACGTAGTGCTGGCCATCAGCCGGCAACTCGTGGGGATGATTAACGCCGAGCCGGGCTATGAAGCATTTCTGGTGCGCACCGGCGACTACTACATTCCACTGCACGAACGCCGCAACCGGGCGCGCTCCAAGCGGGCGGATCTGTTTGTTTCAGTGCATGCCGATGCCTTTACCAATCCCAAGGCCAGGGGCGCTTCGGTATTCGCCCTGTCCAGCAGCGGTGCTACCAGTGAGACCGCCCGCTTTCTGGCCGAAAAAGAAAACGAGGCCGACCTGATCGGCGGTGTCGGCGGCGTACGTCTGACCGATGTCGATGAGGTGCTCGCCGGCGTGCTGGTGGACCTGTCGATGACGGCGACACTGGGGCATAGCCTCGATGTCGGCAGTCGGGTACTGACGGAACTGGGCAAGCTCACCGAACTCCACAAGAAGCAGGTCGAGCAGGCCGGGTTTGCGGTCCTGAAATCGCCGGATGTTCCCTCAATCCTGGTAGAGACCGGGTTCATTTCCAATCCCGCCGAAGCCAGCAAACTCAATAACCGCAACCACCGGACCCAGCTCGCCCGTTCGATCTTTCAGGGAATTCGCGGTTATTTCTACGATTCGCCCCCGGCGGGAAGCCTGGTGGCGTGGCAGAAATTCAATGGTGGTCGCAATCCCCAGGAGCACATTATCGCGAGGGGTGATACGCTGTCGGCCATCGCCAAGCGCTATAAAATCAGCGTTCGGGATCTGCTCAGCCACAATGGTCTCAACCAGCAGGATGTGATCAGAGTGGGCCAGAAAATCGTCATCCCAGCCAGTTGAACATGTCTAAAATCCAGTTATTGAGCCCGCGTCTGGCCAACCAGATCGCTGCGGGAGAGGTGGTCGAACGCCCCGCGTCCGTCATTAAGGAGTTGTTGGAAAACAGTCTCGATGCCGGCGCCCGTCAGATCGACGTGGAAATTGAAGCGGGTGGTACCAAGCTGTTGCGGGTTCGCGACGATGGCGGCGGTATTGCCCGGGAAGAGCTGGAGCTGGCGCTGTCCCGGCACGCCACCAGTAAAATCCAGGTGCTGGAAGATCTCGAATCGGTCCGCAGCCTCGGGTTTCGCGGGGAAGCCCTGGCCAGCATCAGCTCGGTTTCACGCCTGCAGATGACCAGCAACACGGGCGCGCAGGAATGCGCCTGGGCGGTGCGTGCGGATGGGCGGGACATGCAGGCACAACTCGAACCGGCGGCACATCCTCGCGGCACAACGGTGGAAGTGCGCGACCTGTTCTTCAATACACCGGCCCGCCGCAAATTCCTGCGCACCGAGACGACAGAGTATTCCCGCATAGAGGACGTGCTCAAGCGGTTGGCGCTTTCCCATTTCGACGTCGGTATCTCCTTGA
The DNA here is from genome assembly GCA_964546435.1 of uncultured Cellvibrionaceae bacterium. Classification (GTDB taxonomy): domain Bacteria; phylum Pseudomonadota; class Gammaproteobacteria; order Pseudomonadales; family Cellvibrionaceae; genus CAYNST01. The sequence goes on along the minus strand of CAZJKJ010000039.1, from coordinate 2,481 downwards.
AGAACAATGGTCGCCCGGTGCACTTATGGAAGCGCGCCGCGAGTCAGGCCGAACAGATGCGCCGCGTTGCCCAGGTCTGCGGTCCGGCCTTTATCGACAACAGTCTGTTTATCGAATTTGAACGGGCCGGCCTGGCGTTGTGGGGTTGGGTGGCATTGCCCACCTTCTCGCGCAGTCAGGCTGACCTGCAGTACTTTTACGTCAATCGTCGGGGCGTGCGTGACAAACTGGTAACCCACGCCGTGCGACAGGCTTTTCAGGATGTGCTCTTTCACGGCCGCCACCCCGCCTATGTGCTGTATCTGGATCTGGATCCTGCCAATGTGGACGTTAACGTCCATCCCACCAAGCACGAAGTGCGTTTCCGGGATGGCAGACTGGTCCACGATTTCCTGTTCAGGAGCCTGCACAAGGCGCTGGGTGACGTGCGTCCGGCAAGAACTGAGGCGATACCGGCGGAGGAGCCGGTGATGACGGATGCGCCGGCGATGCTGTCCCGGCAATCCCCGTTGCAGTTCAATGGGGGTGCCGCGTCAGGCTGGGCCGGTGGCCGCTTCGATGGTGCTGGCGGTGTGGCGGATAGCGGCAGTTCTTATGGCACCGGCGTTGCGGCGGGTGGAGCAAGCGCATTCGGTCAGGCTCCAGCCAGTCCGGCATGGAACCGCGCCCCCGGGATCGGCGCCCCGACGCCGGCGGATTCGCAGCCGGAATTGCCGCCGCTGGGTTTCGCGCTGGCGCAACTGAAGGGAATCTACATTCTCGCCGAAAATGCCCGTGGGCTCGTGATTGTCGACATGCACGCGGCGCACGAGCGCATTACCTATGAACGCATGAAAGAGCAGTACGCCGTAAACGGGATCCAATCGCAACCACTGCTGGTACCCCAGACCCTGGCGGTCAGTGAAAAGGAAGCGAATATTGCGGAAGAGAGCTGCGGGATTTTTTCGCAGCTGGGAATCGGGCTGGAGCGAATCGGCCCCGAGTCCTTGTTGATCCGCCAGGTGCCGGTGTTGCTGGCGGCGGGCGACATCGAGAGCCTGCTGCGCGATGTCCTGGCGGATCTGGTTGAACACGGGGTCAGCCAGCGGCTCGAACACTCGATCAATGAAGTTCTGGCAACCATGGCCTGTCATGGCAGCGTGCGGGCGAACCGCAAATTGACCTTGCCGGAGATGAACGCCTTGCTGCGGGATATGGAAGCGACCGAGCGCAGCGGCCAGTGCAACCACGGTCGACCGACCTGGAAGCAGCTGACCCTGCCCGAGCTGGACAGCCTGTTTATGCGGGGTCAGTAATTATGGCTTCAGCAGCAGCGCCAGTGCCGACACCTGAAGCGCCCGTGGCGCCGGAGCAGCCGCTACCCAAGGTTATTGCCGTGATGGGACCGACCGCGTCGGGCAAAACGGATCTCGCTCTGGCACTGGCGGAGCGGTTTGCCACCGACATTGTCAGCGTTGATTCCGCGCTGGTTTATCGCGGTATGGACATTGGGTCGGCCAAACCGAGCCCGGCTGAACGATCCCGGATCCCCCATCATCTGATTGATATCTGCGATCCGGCTACGCCTTACAATGCCGCCGATTTTGCGCGGGACGCGCGGGTCTGCATCGATGCAATACACGCCCGTGGAAAAATTCCGGTTCTGGTCGGCGGTACCATGCTGTACTTCAAAGCACTGGCCGAGGGACTCTCGCCGATGCCCGGCAGCGATGCTGCGATCCGGGCAAGCATCGAAGCGGAGGCGGCGCAACGGGGATGGCCGGCACTCCACGCGGAACTTCGCGCAGTGGATCCCGTCTCCGCTGAGCGATTGCATCCAAATCATTCACAACGGATAGGCCGGGCACTGGAAGTATTCCGTATATCTGGTCGACCGCTGAGTGCATGGCAGACGGGACCGGCGCCCGGCGCCGCTGCCGACTACCGGTGGGTGAACCTCGCCCTGGCACCGCACCGCCGCGAAACCCTGCATGAAAGAATCGCCCAGCGATTCGACCAGATGCTGGCAGCGGGGCTTATCGAAGAAGTAGACGGGTTCTTCCGGCGGGGCGATCTGCATGACGGGCTGCCGTCGATGCGGGCGGTGGGATATCGTCAGGTGTGGCAATATCTGGCCGGCGAGATCGATGATGTGGCCATGCGCGAGCGTGCGCTGGCGGCAACACGGCAGCTCGCCAAAAGACAATTTACCTGGCTGCGGAGCTGGCCGGACCTGAATTGGGTTGTCACAACGGCAGAAGATAACGGCCCGCGACCCTTAAGCGAAATTTTAAAAGAAGTCTTGAACATTGAGGGCATAAGGGCCATATAATGCCCTGCACCCTGCGAAGGATGTTCAACTGTTCGGCCCTGGAGCCTGTCGGTCGTCGTTAATGACGACACCTGAGTTGGCCTTAATTTTATTCATTCCAGTAAGGAGAACCCACCATGTCAAAAGGGCACAGCTTACAAGACCCTTACCTGAACGTTTTGCGCAAAGAA
>CAZJKJ010000038.1:0-30901 GCA_964546435.1 uncultured Cellvibrionaceae bacterium | reverse complement strand
CATTCTGCTGAAGAACACCGTCAGCCAGATGGTGTACAAACATGCAATTTCCACGGTGGTTCCGTCGCGCCCGGTTCGGGTGCCCATGTTGAATCCTGACGCTCCTGGCGGCGAAGAAGCTGAACTCGGAGGCTAAAGGGATCATTCTTGTTTTTTGAACGCCCCCAATCAGGTGAATTGTCGATCCTCGTTCATCTGGAAATATACCAGGACAAGTCGGCTTCCGATCCTCGCGAATTCGAAGAGTTGGTGCTGTCCGCAGGTGCCGACCCTGCGGACATGCTGACCGGAGCCCGTGCGGCTCCCAATGCAAAATTTTTTATTGGCACGGGCAAGCTGGACGAACTTAAACAGCTGGTGACGGAGCATTCGGCGCAACTGGTGATTTTCAACCACACTCTCAGCCCCAGCCAGGAGCGCAACCTCGAGAAGGAACTGCAGTGTCGTGTCCTTGATCGCACCGGACTGATTCTCGACATTTTCGCGCAGCGAGCCCGCACCCATGAAGGCAAGCTCCAGGTCGAGCTGGCCCAGCTGCAGCACATGTCCACCCGCCTGATCCGGGGCTGGACGCACCTGGAGCGGCAAAAAGGCGGTATTGGTCTGCGCGGACCAGGCGAAACCCAGCTCGAAACCGACCGCCGGTTGTTGCGCGCCCGCATCAAGACCATTGAAAAACGGCTGGATAAAGTGCGACGCCAGCGCGAACAGGGCCGACGATCACGCGCCCGTGCGGATATTCCGACCGTATCCCTGGTGGGCTATACCAACGCGGGAAAATCGACCTTGTTCAATGCATTAACCGATTCCACGGTGTTCGCCGAAGACCAGCTTTTTGCGACCCTGGACCCGACCATGCGCCGACTGGAGCTGGACGGGGCGGGGCCGGTTATCCTTGCGGACACCGTGGGTTTTATCAGCCATTTGCCTCACCGGCTGGTGGAAGCTTTCCGGGCGACCCTCGAAGAGGCTGCCAGCGCTGATCTGCTGCTGCACGTCATTGATGTGGCAACTCCGGAACGGGCGTCGCAGATGGAAGAGGTCAACAAGGTACTGGCGGAGATCCGTGCCGACCACATTCCGCAGATTGCGGTTTACAACAAATGCGATCTTCTGGAGGATATGCCTGCCCGTATTGAAAGGGACGAGCTGGAGCGGCCGGTGGCCGTGTGGATATCGGCGCGCAATGCAGTGGGTCTGGATCTGCTGAAAGAGGCAATTGCCCAGCGCGTTGCCGAGAAAATGTTTAACGGCGTAGTGCGGATTCCTGGCCATCTGGGCAGCCTGCGGGCGCGCTTGCACCGGGCAAACGCAGTGGTTCAGGAACACTATCTGGACGACGGCACCTGTGAAATGACGGTATTGCTGCCAGAGGCGGATCTCAATCGGATTCTGGCGGCGGAAACAGTCAGTAAAGACGATCTGCAATGGGATACTCATGCTGCCTGAAGCCGCTCCGCGCGCGGCCGGGTGGCAAATATTCGTTTAGTTACCCCGACACCAGTGAACGCCGCCTGCGGGATTGCTCGCTGGCGGCGTTGTGCAGGTACCGATCTGCCGGCCGGGTAATTTTCCGGCGAGACGGAGCCGGGTTGGGCGTACTACAAAAGCTGGTGAGGATCATGTGTCTGCAATGAAGAACAAAAGAGAGAGCATCCTTATGGCCTGGAACGAGCCGGGTAACAATAAAGATCCCTGGGGAGATGACCGCAAACGCAGCGGCACGGATGGCCCTCCCGATCTGGACGAAATACTCAAAAACACCTTTGGCAGGCTGTTCGGCAAAGGCAAGGGCGGTGGTGGCGGTTCCGGTTCCGGATCCGATGGCGGCTCGAACTATATCGTTTACCTGGTGCTTGCACTTCTGGTCGCGTTTTATCTGTTCCGCGGCGCGGGCATTGTCAACGAGCAGGAGCGGGCGGTGGTGTTGCGGTTTGGTGAATACGTCGAGACGAAGATGCCGGGGTTTCGCTGGAATCCTCCATTTATTGACAAGGTTTTCACCGAGAACGTTACCCGCGTACGCATCTGGAGTACCAGCGAACAGATGCTCACCAAGGATTTGAACATTGTGGATGTTGTTGTATCGGTGCAGTACAGCATCGAAAGCGCCGAGGATTTTATTCTCAACGTCAAGAATCCCGAAGACAGCCTGCAGCAGGCAGCCAACAGTGCGTTGCGTCATGTGGTTGGTTCCACAGCGATGCACGAAGTCTTGACCGAAGGCCGCAGTCAGGTTGCCGCCGATATCCAGTCTCGCCTGCAGGAATACCTGGATGCCTATACAACCGGTATCCAGGTGGAAAAGGTCAACGTGGAAGATTCCAAACCACCGAATCAGGTTCAGTCCGCATTCGATGATGTCATCCGTGCGCGCGAAGATGAAGAGCGATACAAGAACGAAGCCCAGGCCTACGCCAACAGCATCATTCCCGATGCTCGCGGCCGGGCGCAGCGCATGGTTGAAGAAGCCACCGCGTATCGCGATCAGGTGGTCGCTCGCGCAGAAGGTGAAAGCGACCGGTTTGAAATGCTCCTGACCGAATACACGAAAGCACCGGAAGTCACCCGTCAGCGCCTCTATATGGAAAGTATGGAGCAAGTGCTGGGCACGGCTTCCAAAGTACTGATCGACGTGGAAGATGGCAACAACATGCTGTATCTGCCCCTGGACAAACTGGTTGAGGCGGGGAAACAGGCGACAACTGCCCGTGCAGTGACCACCCCGGCGGATCTGGACGAACTGGCCAGCCGCATTGCGAACAAGGTACTTGAGGAAGCAGCAAATGCATCCAATGCGCGCCGCAGGGAGGGTCGTTAATGTCTAACCGCTCCTTTACCTATCTGTTTATTCTGGTTCTGACGTTTTTCATCGGCAGCCAGTCGGTGTATATCATCACGGAAATCGAGAGGGCTGTGCTCCTGCGTCTGGGGCGCATCGTCAATCCCGACATAGGGCGGGGATTGCATTTCAAGATACCGTTTGTCGACCAGGTCCGGCGCTTCGACGCGCGCATCATGACTCTGGATGCGCAATCCATGCGTTTTCTGACCGTGGAGAAGAAAAGCACCGAAGTGGATTCCTTCGCGAAGTGGCGCATTTTCGACGTCCAGAAATACTACACATCCACCAACGGCGAGCAGGACCGGGCTGAACGCCTGCTGGCTCAACGAATCAACGAAGGGTTGCGCAACGAGTTTGCCAGACGCTCACTGCAGGAAGTTGTCAGTGGTGAACGCGACCAGCTGATGCTGAATCTGCGGGATCAGCTCAACGGTTTTACCCAGGGCTCCATGGGTGTTGAAGTCGTGGACGTGCGGGTTAAGAAGATCGACCTGCCAAAAGAAGTCAGCGAACCGGTTTACAACCGGATGCGTGCCGAACGGGAGCGCGAAGCCAAGGAACACCGGGCCATCGGACGTGAACAGGCCGAGATCATCCGCGCCGAAGCCGACCGCGAAGTCACCGTCATCGAGGCGAACGCGTATCGTGAAGCCGAGCGACTGCGCGGTGCGGGGGACGCTCAGTCCACCGGTATATATGCGGAAGCCTATAACAAGGACCGCGAGTTCTATGCATTCGTGCGCAGCCTGAACGCCTATACCAGTACGTTTTCCGGTAAGGAAGACATGATATTGCTGGATCCGGAAAGCGACTTCTTCAAGTACTTCAAGAGTCAGGCCGGGCAGTTCGAAGCCGGGAAATAGCCGCGCGTCAGGGGATGCAGGGTCCGCTTCGGTGAGCCGCTCCCCGGCGCTTTCCAAGTGGGCAAAAAATGTTAAAATGCCGCAGCCGGGCGCGTCCCGGTTTTTTTATGTCGCTTCGTCAGCGCAGTGACATCTCGAGAGATTAGAAGCTGTTTCAAACTCGCGAGCGATGGCCAGACAAGGCAAAAACACGCGGATAACCGGAGTTTACGCATTGTAAATGTGCATTGTGAGCGGGTTTTTAACACAGCATCGGCGAGCGCAGCAGTTATGAAACCGCTTCTGATCACATCTATGTGGGAGGATCTGGGCAAGGCTTTGTGTCTGGTACTGGTGCTGGAAGGTATGTTGCCTTTCCTCTATCCCCGTCGCTGGCGTCAGATGGCAGTATCCCTGGCGCTCGTCAGCGATAAGCAGCTGCGCGCTGCGGGGCTGGTGAGCATGCTGATCGGTGTGGGCCTCTTGTACCTGGTCCATTGACATGAATTCCGCTGTTTCCGAAATCTAATGACCAAAACTCCCGTTGAACGATGGATGCTGCCGGACGGTATCGAAGAAATTCTGCCGCCCGAAGCGCAGCAGGTGGATGATTTGCGCCATCAGCTCCTGAGGCTGTTGCGCCGCTGGGGCTATGAGCTGGTCATTCCGCCGATGATGGAGTTCACCGATTCGTTGCTGGTAGGTCTCGGCGATGACGTGGATCTGCTCACTTTCAAACTGACCGATCAGCTGTCCGGACGCAGCATGGGCGTGCGCGCGGACATGACACCGCAGATCGCCCGGATAGATGCTCACAGTCTCAAGCGCACCGGCGTCAACCGGCTGTGCTACTCCGGTCATGTGCTGCACACGCGCATGGAAAATGCCTTGAGCACCCGCAGTCCGATTCAAGTGGGGCTGGAACTGTTTGGCGAGGCGACGCTGCTTGCGGATATCGAAGTGACCTCGCTGTTACTGGACGTATTTGATTTCGCTCAGATACAGGAGGTATGCCTGGACCTGGGGCATGTGGCGATTTACCGGACGCTGGCAAACGCCGCCCGGTTGAGTACCGCGCAGGAAAACGAACTGTTCACGCTTCTGCAGGCCAAGGCACTGACTGACATCAGCAGCTGGATTACGGAGAACATCACCGATCCGACCGTCGCCCACTGGTTCCGGGAACTGCCCCGTCTCGCCGGATCAGTGCGTGTACTCGACGTCGCCAGAGAAGTCTTCAAGGGTGCACCCGCCGCCGTATTTGCAGCCCTCGACGAACTCCAGCAAGTGGCCGAGACCCTGAGTAACCGGTACGGTCACGTGCGTCTGTATTTTGATCTGAGCGAACTGACCGGCTATCACTATCTGACTGGCCTGGTATTCGCTGCGTTCGCACCGGGGCGGGGCACTTCAATCGCCAGGGGAGGACGCTATGACAAAATCGGCGAAGTTTTTGGTCGTTCCCGATCCGCGACGGGATTTACCCTGGATCTGGTAGCCCTGCACCGGCTGAGTGCACTGGAGGCACCGCCGGCGACCGGCATATTTGCCCCGGTATCAGACAATGCCGAGCACTGGCGTTTTGTGCAGGATCTGCGTCGTGGCGGTGAGCGGGTGGTATGCGGTTCCCATGGGCAAACCCGACCGCACCGATACCAGGCCTGTGACCGCATGGTTGTGGAAGAAGCGCAGGCCTTCAAAGTGGTATCCATCCCGATGCGACCTGATTGAGCGCAATTTCCCTGACGTTACCAATTAAACCCGGCCGTACGCGCGCTTTGCGTTCTGCCGAACGAGCGGTAGAAGGCCGTTTTTAAGGCCGTTTGAAAGGCCACTTAGCAGGCCATTTCCAGCAGGCCATTTATAACGGACCATTGATAAGAGTTACATGTAATGGGCAAGAATGTCGTAGTCTTAGGAACCCAGTGGGGAGACGAAGGAAAAGGCAAAATCGTCGATCTGCTGACGGAACAGGTCAAATATGTCGTTCGATTCCAGGGTGGGCACAACGCTGGCCACACGCTGGTTATTGACGGCAAGAAAACGGTGCTACACCTCATTCCCTCCGGTGTACTGCATAAAGGCGTTACCTGCCTGATCGGTAACGGCGTGGTGCTATCCCCGGAAGCGCTCATGAAAGAGATGGTCGAGCTCGAAGCCCAGGGGATCCCGGTGCGCGAGCGCCTGCGGCTGTCTCCGGCATGTCCCCTGATCCTGGACTATCACGTGGCGCTGGATCAGGCGCGGGAAAATGCCCGCGGCGACGCCAGGATCGGCACCACCGGCCGTGGCATAGGCCCTGCGTATGAAGACAAAGTGGCCCGTCGCGGACTGCGTTTGGGCGATATCCTGAACCGGGACAAATTTGCGGCCAAGCTCAGGGAAATTGTGGAATACCACAACTTTCAGCTGACCAACTACTATGGTGTCGAAGCGATAGACGCCGAGCGGGTACTGGAGCGTACCCTCGCCATTGGCGCGGAACTGGCCCCCATGATTGCCGACGTCGCGCAGATATTGCATCAGGCGCGGGAAGCCGGCGATGACATCATGTTCGAAGGTGCCCAGGGTTCGCTGCTGGATATCGATCACGGGACCTATCCCTACGTAACCTCGTCCAATACCACGGCAGGCGGTACGGCCACCGGTAGCGGCTTCGGTCCGCTTTATCTGGACTATGTCCTCGGGATCACCAAAGCCTACACGACCCGGGTGGGCTCAGGGCCGTTCCCCACCGAACTGGATTGCGACGTTGGCGAACGTCTGGGTTCCAAAGGGATGGAATTCGGCGCGACGACCGGACGCAAGCGGCGCACGGGCTGGATAGACGCAGTGGCGCTCAAGCACGCGGTATACATCAACAGCATTAGCGGCCTGTGCCTGACCAAACTCGATGTTCTCGATGGTCTGGAAGAAATCAGGATTTGCATCGGCTACAAGGATGAACAGGGTCAGCCAACAGGCGTCCCGTGCGATGCGGACGGATGGGAAACCGTACAGCCAGTCTATGAAAGTCATCCGGGTTGGCAGGAATCTACTGTCAGCGTGAAAAGAATCGAAGATCTCCCGGAAAATGCCCTCAGTTATATCCGGCGTCTGGAGTCATTGCTGGGGGTTCCGGTGGATATCATTTCGACCGGTCCCGACCGCGTGGAGACCATCATTCTGCGGCACCCCTTTGGGGATCTGCACCTGTAAAACCCTCTGATCAAGCCCTGGCGGCGCCCGCAGGCGCCGTATCCACAGGATGCTTCCGGCCGAATCTCTCTTAAGTCAATGCTCCGTTGAACGACGTCAGTTTCAGTCGAGTCGAAAGGTAATTCCCAACGATACATAGGAACCGTCGTGGGGTTGTGAACTCATGTGCTCGTAACCCAGCAGCACGGCTGCATTTCTTCCCCAGGCAACCCCGATATCCAGTCCCACCGTCGTACTGGTTTGGGTGGACTTAGTCTGGCTGAATGCCGGTTGCTCGCCGGTGGATTCAATCGGATAAGTGCGAAGGTTCCAGAAACGGGGTCCCGCATGGATCTTGAAGAAAAAGTCATCGGCGACCGGAAGCGTACCCACGGCACGAATATCGATCGCCACATCTGACTGTGCCGATAAGTGCAGCACGGTCAGTCCCTCGGCATCAAGCAGCCGCGAAGGTGCAGTCCGGTAAGTCAGAGCACCGGCTTCAAGGGCGAAAAACCGGCTGAAGTGCCGACCAAAGAGCAGGCGCGAACCAAAACTGCTGGTGTCGGTGTCCGGGATCAGATCTGCTCCGGCCGGCAGCACGATGTCCGCTTCCTGCTGCACCAGGTACGCTTGCAGCCCCCAATAGTTGAAGGCATCTGCTGTCGCACCGTTGCAACCCGAACACAGAGCGAGCGCGCCGGCAAACCGAAGCACATGCGATTTCATCCGGTCCATCATCACGGTTTGTTCAGTTCCGTGCGAATCTCGCGCAACAGCGGTTCGAGCCGGGCCCGGTTGCCCGAGCCGAGGCGCATCATCAGTTTATGGGCGGCCGGCAGCTTTTCCAGGGACGGGTCTTCGTACTTGTACATGACCGTCGGATGGATCAGTACGTGATTGCTCGACAACGGGGGGGCCGCCAGAAGCTGATCGATTGCCGCAATGGTCACATCTTTGAACTCGCGCTCGCTTGCGCCCAGCTCCCGGTAAGATTCTTCGAACAAGGGGTAGTAGTGCCAGTACATCTTGACGAGACGCTCGCTGCCGATGCTGGTCAGTACATCCAGATACGCTTTGTACCGCACGGAATTGACCGATGCTATCTGAAACCCCTGATTCAGCGGTTCGGCGGCGAAGGGTGTCAAGGGGCTTTTCAATGGACGGAATTCATTGACCAGCTTGCCCTCCGACAGGGCGGCTATGGCACGCGCGGCTTTGGCGACGATAAACTCGTCCGCCAGCAACTGGGAAGATTCCGGCGCGATGCTCGCCAGGTCCTGTCTGACAGCGGCGTCGCTTTCGGCCATGCTGGGCAGACCGCTCTTGGATGCCGACTGCGTGGACTCGACCTGTACCGGCGTCAGGGTAGCCGGGTCGTCGTCGGCCATGGCCGGCACGGCGGGCTCGGAGATGGGGACTTCCGCGGAATCATCATCGGTTTTACGGGCCTTCATTTTCGCATCGATCCGCGCCACCATCGCTTCGATATCCTCTTGCGCTTTGGCGAGTTCCGGGTCAAGGTCCGCGCCCACTTCCGGCGCTTCCGCGGGGTTCAGGTTCTCCAGCTTTTTGTAATCGGAACCCGGCGGATCACCCATGGTCTGCAATTGCCAGACAATAAAACCTATGACTCCGACCGCCACCACGGTGACCAGAATCATCGACAGTTTCGACGAGCTTCCGCGATAGGAATATTTTTCGTGCATCTGAAACTCCGGGGTTGGCTTGGCCTGATCGTAACGGTTGAATACGGATATTGACGAAATTCCAGTCAACTTTTATGTCGATGACATTAATGCGCGTGGAATTCCGGTCTGAGGCGTCGGCGGTTCCAATCGCGCTGGATGCAGATCATGCCTGCAAATCAGTCGCCGATGAACCGTGACGCCCTGAGTGGCAGGCATTGTACGTCGTCAAGGCTATACCACTCCTGAACCTGCATGCATTGATATCCGGATGGACCTGAGCAGAAGTCAGGTCGCAGAACGGCGGTAGCCGGATATGTGCGGGCGTTGGCGATCAGCGCCTGGCTTCGAGCAACGCTTTCTTGAAAAAGGCCCCTTGCTCGGTGGGGGCGAACGTCCAGTCGTGGATCATGGTGGGCGCCCAGTCCGGATCGAATACCCAGCCGGTCCAGGAAATGCCTCGAGCCTGCATGAATTCGATGATCTGGGGACCGTAACTGCCGTCATTGATCACCGGAATGTGGGCCCCCTTGCCATCTTCGCGTACCCAGCCCAGCTCGGTGGCGATCATGGGATGTTTGCGTGCTACAAAACCCCAGGATTTTTCCCAGAGCGCGAAGAAGTTTTCTTTGGAAGGTACGTCCGGTTTTGCTTTCTGCGGATAGGGGTGAATGGCGTAAGCTACGCCTGGACGGCTGACCGGATCACGTTTTACCGGAGTCAGGTCGTAGGCCCAGTTGAAGCCGGCGACCAGGGGAATCATGGACGTGTTCTCGGCCCGGATCATGTCGATGAGGTCTTCGTTCAGGGATTTCCATTCTTTCCAGTTTGCCTGTCCCAGCGTTCCGCCCTGATCGGTCGGTTCGTTAAACAGCTCGTATACTGCGACGGTCGGCACGTCCTTGTAGCGAAATGCCACGCGGCGCCAGAAGTCGCGGGTTTCCTTGATAGTGGTGTCGTACATGGCATGCTGATACTGTTCGGTAGGCAGATAGCCGATCGAATGCCAGTCAATGATCAGATACACCCCGGCGCGATTGGCCCAGATAACCGCCTGATCGATGAGTTCGAGATATGCATCCTTACCGCGCTCCTGCCAGGCAACCGGATGAATCGGCAGCCGGATGGTGTTGACGCCCCAGTTATCCGCCAGTTCTGTGAACAGGGATTCACGCCATTGTTTCTGCTTGACCAGCTTGTCCGGGTCCGCAATATTCATCCCGCGAAACACAAACGTGCTTCCGTCTTCACTGACGAATTTATTCTTTTCGACCCGGATAAAGGACTGGGGCTGGAGTTGGGCTTTGTCGAAGCGCTCCGGGTAAGGCTGGTTCCACCATTCGGCAGCGGGGGCGGCCGTTGCGGTTGAACCGCAAAAAGCCAGCAGGGTCGTCAAAATCAGGATCTTCATCGCGCAGGGCTACCTTTCTTTTATTTATCGATTGATTTATTTGCCGATGGCATTAATTGGCTGTCGCTTGAGCGCTCGGTTGTTTTAACTGTCGGTCGACGTGGTTGTCGCTCCTTCGCAGAGACGCGCACGCTACGTTCCTGTACGACAAGGGGGGAACGCAATTCGGGTGTTCCGGAATCACGAGGACATTCATAAAGGTGTAGGTACTGCAAAGAGTTTATGCGTCGCGCCAGCGCGGGGTATGGTAAACCATTGCCAAAGCGAGGTCGAGCATCCGCATTCTGGTGAAGGCCGGCGGGTGCGGATGGGGGCAGTCGGGCGGGGGAGGGCAGTTTGACGGGCCTGAGCGGTCGTCAGGAAGTTGCGGTCAGCAGGCGCTGACCGCAACCGGACATATTTCCCTGGTTACTCCATATCGTCTGACTTGTTCTTCTTGTGCACGTACTCGGCACAAAACACGGTCAGTTCCGCGCTGTCACTCAGGTAGTTGATGCGTCCGACTTCAACTTTGAGGATATTCAACCCGGTACGCCGTTGCAGATCTTCCATCAATACGTCATGCATTTCCGGTTTGATATTTTCGACGTTGTCATAAAAGATCTTTTTCTCGACCATTCTCGGCGCGAGCATTGACGTCTCGCCAATGGCCGCCAGCGCGCAGATGAGGACCAGAAGCAGTCCCAGCTCCAGATAACTGAGGTTTGCAATGGAGCACATCAGTGCCATGCCTATGACGATAAAGAGATAGGTCATGTCGCGAATGGTGATGGGTTCGGTCCGGTAACGCAGCATCGCGAAGATGGCAAACAGACCAAAGGCAAAACCCATGGACAGTTCGACATCATGCAGCAGATAGGTCACCAGAAAAACACCGTTGGCAAACAGAAAGAAGCTGAAAAATGCATCCCTGTTGGGTGTGATGCGGAAATAGATCAGCCGCAGCAATACAAGGGAGCCGACCAGCAACTCCAGGTAACGAACCAGAAAATCAATAGAAGCCATACATCATCACTTAAGCGCTCAGCGCGGTCGAAGATAGAAAATTTACTTGCCGCACAATCTTTTTGAACCGATTGTGTTTTATCAGGTTGGATTGCTGCAAGGTGAAGGTCATGCCCATGCAATATTTGCTGAAGCTGCTTGAGCGGATGCCCAATGTGCGTGCCAGACCAAAAAATGGTGAGCTGCGATCGACCCGACTTTGCTTCAATTCCGCAATGGCGAGTGCCTGAAGGTTCACATTGCTACCCGCTTTTACCATGCAGGAATTACGCAGATTGAAATCAATCGTTAAACGCTCGCCTCTTTCCTCGCTGGCTAGAGCCATGCGCTGATAACGATTGATCAAGCTCGGTTGCAGATTGATATTGTGCGGTAACCCGGTTTCTTGAAGGAAGGCATTGTACATGTTGACGTTTTGTTTTGCATCGTCAATTGCAATGCGTTTTTTGATCGTACGCGCCTTGTTATTCTTGAATTTTACTTCGAGATACTGCGTATTCGAATCAAGGTATTCACGCAGTCGCACCTTGTGACGGTTCAATTTGCCGGCATGGTGCAGGTTGTAAAAACGCAGGTCGCTGGTATCAAAATAAGTACTGCGATAGCGGAAACAACGTGTGCCTTCAATCTCGAGCACAGAATAATAGTCCTCCAGCGCATCCAGTAGAAACGGAATCTGCTGGACCGGCAAAATGAATTTGGTATCCACCCGATTCTGAAGTGAGGCTTTATCCAGGTCGTTCAGACCGTGACTGGGATACTCGTCCAGACGATCGAAAATAGCTTGTTGAATGACTTGATTCATGATGGTTCACCCAATAAATGAGAGGCACCCATCGCTGGGTGCCTTCGATTCACGAATATAAAAAAGTGCAGATGCCGGTCAGTTGGCGCTGTCGAATGACGGGCTGCTCGTCCAGCTGAACGCACCCGTACCATTCGGTGATCGCGCATAACTCTGATCGGTCTGTGCATCGCTGTACGACACCCGGTCGGCAATCTCCAGTGCAGGCGTCACAAGATAGAGGCTTTCGCCCGAGGCGCTCAACTTGAAGCTGGCATGCAGGCCGGACGCCTTATCGTCTGCCCAGACTACCAGAGTATCGCCTGCCCCGATGGTGGTGCCCTGCGGAAATGCCCAGCGGTCCAGTTGAATATCTTCATCCGTTAAATAATATCCGCTCAGATCGACGGGTTGATCGGAATTGTTGTAAAGCTCGATCCAGTCTCCAAACTCACCGTCTTCATCGGATGCCGTAACGCTGTTGGACGCCATGATCTCATTGATGACCACGGCGCTGGCAACCGTTTGCGCAGCCTGTACCTGGTAAATATAGACATCGTGCTCCGCACCTCGCGGCTCAAAGGTCGCAGTGCCGGCGGAGTCATTGGCGATGGCTTCTATGTAATAACGCACATAGGTACCGCTCGCCTGGGCCGGCAGTGTCCCGGTGTAGGTGCCGTCACCATCCGGATCGGTCATGGACAGTTTTTCAAAGGCACCGGCAAGGGCCGCACTGTAATACAGATTGACCTGACGCACGCCCTGGTTGCCACTGATGCTTGCATTGACTTCTACGGTGTCGGCGGTAGACGGTTTTACCGAGACGCGGCCGTTGACAGAATCCTGAACATTGCTGATGGACAAACCGGTCGCATTCAGTTCGCTGTTACTGCGCAGGTAATTCAGGCGCTCATGGAAAAAGCTCTTAAGATCTTCACTGCCCTGAATGAAATCCGTATAGGAATACTGGCGCACGTTGCTCTGCTCGGACATGGCCGCATCGATCAGATCGACATAGCGGTCAATTTTTGCCGCAGCTTCATCGGGATTGAACACTTCGTCAAGCAGGGTGCGATAGTGTGCAAGATAACGCTGACGCAACTCGGGCACATTCAAAAGCACGTTAAGCAGCGGATAATTCGCATTGTCAGCATGGTAGAACGGCGACCACGCGGTAGCGAATGAATGCTCCATTGAGGAGTTGCCGTCGTATTCTATGGGCACGATTCGACCCGATGCGAGGTCAAAATAGACGTAGTAGTCCATGCCGCCTTTGTAAATGTAACTGTCATCATCGGTGAAGAGGTTTTCAGTAGCCAAATGCCATAAAGTTGCGTCGAGATCAAGGTACTTGCCTACCTCTGCAACCACATTCGCAGAAGGTGTTGTACCCAATGCATAGGCGGCATTGGCAAGATCCTGCCAGGGGTTGTCAACCGCGGAATATTTGAGCGTGTAGGCGTTTTCATAATCACTGCCATTTGCTCCGAGGTTATTCAGGCTGGACGTGCCCGCGCCGAATATTGTGCCGACATCGAAGCCGCCACCCGGAAAGCCACCGCCACCAAAATCGAAACCGCCGCCGCCAAAGTCGAAGCCACCGCCACCGCCACCGCCAAAGTCAAAGCCGCCGCCGCCGCCAAACACGTCTCCGTTGGGAGACTCGCCGCGCCACCGGGTGGCGTCTTCATCAAAAAACCACTCGCGTACGTGATCCTTGTTCAGTTGCTGGACGTTGGCAAAGACGCCGTAGTTTTGGCCATTGACAACGACTTTTACGAAGTTGGCCCGAGCGCTGGGAATATTCTGTCTCGCCAGGTTGCTGTACAACACTTCGCGCATATTGGAAGTATCGCCGAAGGCATTGTTCAATTTGAGCGTGTTATAGCCATTGATGTCCTGCCCATCAATCTGCCAGTCCAGCTCCAGTTTCAGGGATTTCTTGTTGCCCGACTGTTGGTAGCTGGTCATGCCGCGATAACGCACGCCGACCTGCTCAAGCACTTTGTCCTTGTAGGTCACTGTGGCCTGAATGGGAGTCTTGCTCTGGTAATTCTGGGTCAGCTGCTGCTGGAAGTCCCCCTGCGGGAAATCGATATAAATCGTTTCAAGGGTGTCTTCATTATAGAATTTTCCCTGGTAGAAGCCGCCGCGTTCCAGCCGTTCGCCGTCACTGGAAATGCGGAATTCATCGGGGAGATCGAGAAACGGATCCACGCCACCGGTATCCGGATCGGGGATAACCACACCGGAGGATGAGCTGCTGGAACTTGAGCTTGAAGAGCTTGAGCTGGAAGAGCTTGAACTGCCTGAGCTTGAACTGCCTGAGCTTGAAGAGCTCGAGCTGCTGCCACTGCCGCAGGCGGAAAGAACCGCAGCGGCAACAACGACCGATAGTATTTTCATTTTATGATGCATGGTAAAGCCTCGCTTCTGTCGACAGCTGAATCGGAGTTATGAGTCCGCCCAACCTCTAATAAAATAATCGGAGCCCCTTTATCCTGGGGCTTGTTAGGCAACTGACGGTAAGGATTTGTCCAGAAGCCAGCGGACCGTTAACTGCGCTTCCGCCCGGACTGCGGAGATCAACAGCGGTAACGCCGTGCCGGCAATACCGTTCTGTCTGCATCCTTCCGCACTCGCTTAGTACACCGCTCCGCACCCGTATTGACAGCCGTGTTCTGAATGGCCCATTGCGCTCAGCCCATTCAGCGTGTGGCATATCTGTCCGAAATGCGTACTGACGTTATTCAGCAAACCAGGTGGGAGACCGTGAAAGCCGGTTCCGTTCTTCCCGACCACCGTTGCCGGCTGCCTTTTCAATCTGAAAGGCGCCGCTTCATATTTTTATAGATCTGGTCGCATCGCCTGAAAGGTGGTCAGGCAGATTCGACAGTCGCGTGGTTTCCGCGTCCGTGGGGTTGCGGATTAAAATGTGTCCTGTCCAGATTCTGTTGCAGATCGCCAACGGGAAGAAATACCGGGGCGTTCAGTGGAGAAGCAAAAGCCCGCTCTTGCGCCGCGCTGAGCCTGAAAACTTCTAATGGAGATCCAGAGGCGGTTTCGTGTATCTGCGGTAGAGGCGATCATGCAGTGCGCACAATGGTACGTTGAAGTGCCGCGGAGCGAATGTGAGCAGTGCCAAATTTCTGTAATAAAAATGTCAAAATGATCATAAGTTGTGAACTGGTGCGACGCTGTAATTATCCGATATATCATCGCGTTACCGGTCAGCAATAGAAATCCCGCCAAAACCCGCTTCACCCGTTAACACTTTTCTGAACGTCATCTCACTCTGGTACTGATATTGCTATTCGTTAACCTGCGGGAGAACCACCAGAAAAGCCACTCTCCGATAGCGGGTGCCTCCGATATATAAAGTCTAGATATATCAAATAGATATGTGTTTGTGGCGCCAGCTGATCGCGGTGAAACCGGCACTTTTACTGATAATACTTGTAAGTCTTGCAAAGGTGACTTTATGAAACTGACGAACGCGTTAATCATCGCGCTGACACTTGTCGCTGCTTCTGCCTGCACTTCCGTCAAGCCGCCGGAGTCGATGCTCAGTGCGACCCAGAGCAGTGTTGATCAGGCAAAACTGGTCGGTGCGACCGAACATGCGCCGCTGGAGTTGAACAATGCCGAGGACAACCTGGCCAAGGCAGAGCAGGCCATGGACGACAAAGAATATGAAGAGGCAGAACTCTACATGGAGAGGGCACAGGCAGACGCCGAACTGGCGATTACCAAAACCAATGCGGAAAAATCCCGCAAGGCGGCGAGTGAAGTTCGCGAAAGTCTGGAGCTACTGCACAACTGAGAGGGGCATAACTGAGCGGGCATAACCGAGAAGGCATAACCGAGAATGGGCATAACCGAGAATGGGCATAACCGAGTGTCGGCATAACTCCATGGACACTTCAGAGCCAAATCAAATAATCAAACCGTAGAGGCTGACAGATTATGAGGAATTTGACCGGGTTGGTGTTCCTGTTAGGAACACTTGCAGTGAGTGGTTGCAGTACCACGTCGACCACTGAGTCGCGCGCCGAACAACTGCGCGCGGAATTTGACCTGATGGCAGGGCAGGGCGTGGTGCGGGAGCAGGCGCCCGTGGCCGTCGACGAAGCCAGGAAGGAGCTGAACAAGCTGGAAAGTCTGGTTGATGCTGACGCGTCGGAAGAGGAGATCCGCCAGCAGCTCTATATCACCGAGCGCAAAATCGGTCTGGTCCGGGAAACGGCGCAAATGAAACAGGCCGATGATTTTATCTCGGACGCCGACAGTCTCCGCAAGGACGCCGTCATTCAGGAGAAAGACCGTCAGATAGTTGAGGCAGAAAATGCCGCAGCGGTACTCGGCGTTGCGGCAATGCAGGCGGAGCAGCGCGCGGACCGGATGGAAACCAAAGTGCAGTCTTTGCAGAGTGAAGTGGAAGAGCTGTCTGCAGAAAACACCGAACGCGGCATGGTCCTGACTCTGGGCGACATTTTATTTGAGACAGACAAGGCGCGACTCAAGACAAATGCCAACGATAGCCTGCTCAAGGTCGCCAAATTCCTGAACGAATATCCCGACCGCGAACTGGTCATCGAAGGCCATACCGACAGCACCGGCCCCACTGAACATAACGAGGAGCTGTCTGAGGCGCGGGCCGAGTCTGTCAAGGATGCGCTGGTCAGTTATGGCGTGGAAGCTGAACGTATCGAGACCGAAGGGTTTGGTGAAAGCCGGCCGGTAGAGTCCAATGAAACGACCTTCGGGCGCGTGCAGAATCGGCGGGTGGAAATCATCATCCTCGAGGACAACCGCAACGCGGCCAGATAACGTGGCGAGATAACGCGAAAAAACGGCCCAGACATGCTGGGCCGTAATCTACAGGGATGGAACCGCATGGATGAACTGCATCGGGCTACCGGGACACCATTAATTGCCTCGCAATAACCCGGGCGGAATTTAGCGGTCCTTGCGGCGCTCTTTCCATTTCGCTTTCATCTCAGCGCGTTTTTGCTGCAATTGCGTTTTCTGCTCATCCGTTAAAATCGCCTGCACCTGCTGGTGAATTTCGGCGCTCTTCAGAACCCGTTGGCGCGCCATGTCGGCAGCGGCTTCCGCATGTTCATTGACTTGTTGCTGATAATCCGGCGCTGCCGGGTCCAGCGACATCAGGCCGCCAGTGCGGTGCTTGCGTCCGTGAGCGTGCCGGTCTGCTTTCATCTGCTTTTCGATTTCCGCCAGCTGGGTCTTCTGTGTCTCGGTCAGGTCCACCATGCGCTCCAGCTTCCCGAGTCCCATTCCTCCACGATGTTTGTGATGATCGCCATGACCTTCTTTCGAACCGGCTAATGCGCTTGCTGAAGTTGCCAGGATGGATACCATGAGTGCGGTTTTGAGAATCTGTTTCATGTCTTGCTCCGATAGGTTTGCCTTGATGACGAGTCCAGTATGGCCGCAGCAAACGCAAACTTGGGTTAAGAGGGAGTAAAGTTATGTAAAGGTCGGGCCTGGCAGGAGCTTGCATGCCCGCACTGCGCCATGATCACGTACCGGCGCTGCCAAACAAACTGAACGGAGTGGACCCATGGTTAGCGACACAGCCAAACTGCTACTGGTCGATGATGATCGCGATCTGTGTGAAATGCTCATGGAATATCTGAGCGGGGAGGGGTTTGCCTGCACCGCACTGCATGAGGGGCGCGCCGCTGTCGCCGCCTTGAGTAAAGGCAACCCCTATGATGCCGTGGTGCTTGATGTGATGATGCCAGACCTGTCCGGCCTGGAAGTCTTGCAACGGGTTCGGGTCAGTGACCCCGGCACCGCCATCGTCATGCTGACCGGTCGGGGAGATGATATCGACCGGATTCTGGGGCTGGAGATGGGCGCTGATGATTATCTGGCCAAACCTTGCAATCCGCGGGAGCTGGCCGCGCGCCTGCGGGCTGTTTTACGTCGGCGCCTGGTTAAACCGGCCGTCGAAGAAGTGCGAACCGCGCGCCTGCACGGCATCGAACTGGACAGTCGTACCCTGAGCGCGACCGCCAACGGTCAATCGCTGAACCTTACCAGCGCGGAATTCAATGCCCTCCAGTTGCTGATGCGCAGCGCCGGTGACACCCTCACCAAGCAGCACCTGACAGAAACGGTCCTGCATCGGCCATTGGAGCAGTACGACCGCGCCCTTGATGTACATGTCAGTCGCATCCGCCAGAAGCTGGCTTCGGCGGGCGTGCAGGATGTGATAAAAGCGGTGCGCGGCGTGGGTTATCAGATGGTTGCCCAGAGCGGGCGCGAGGAGTGACGGGCGTGGTCGAGGGGAATCCTGGCATGAACAAGCCCGCGCGCTTGCGTTTCAATCGTCTGTTCTGGCGCATCTTTCTGGCATTCTGGTCGACCAGTCTTGCCATCCTCTTCATCGCCACCTTCGTGATCGTCGATACATTCGAGAGCAGCCGTTTTGTGGAGCGTTACGAAGCCCGTTTGCGAGAGCGGGCGGTCCGGATAATCGAGCGACAGAACGAGGGGGTGGCGCTACCCGAGACCCGGAATGAAGACGGTGGCGATCCCCGGTCCCCGCAGCGGCCGGTGCGCGGCCTGGCCATTTACGATGAGTCCGGGGCGCTACTGTACGGGCAGTCACTCGGGCAAGGTGGACGCCGCGAAATCATACGGTTGCACATCACCGATACCCAGGGGCGCCAGTATGAGGTGCTGGCCCGCGCTCCGGGCGTGCCCTTGTTTATGCGACAGGCCCTCACCCGGTTGCAGTCGCTGCAATTTATCCTCATCCTGGTTGCCTCCACTCTGGCGAGTCTTTTCCTGAGCTGGCATATATCCCGACCGCTCAAGCAACTGGGCCGGTTCAGTCGATCCTATGCCAGCGGCGATACTCAGGCCCGCATCGATTCAAGGCTATTGCGTCGCGGCGACGAAGTGGGCGATCTGGCCAAAGACCTGGCGTCCATGACCGGCCAGGTGGAGCGCACGCTCGCAGCCCAAGAACGTCTGCTGCACAGCGTATCCCACGAGCTGCGTGCACCGCTGGCCAGATTGCAGGCCGCAGCGGGTCTGCTGGAGCAGAAAGGCGGACGGTCGGCGCAGGTGGACCGGATGCACGCGGAGTGCGAGCGCATGTCCGGGCTGATCCAGGAAATTCTCGATTATTCCCGCAGCCGCCAGATACCGGTGCAGATGACGCGGATAGATCTGCGCGCGCTGCTGGAATCCCTGCTCGAATCCATCCGCTTCGAATTCCCGGCGCGGCAGCTCAATCCGCAGTTGCCGCCCGGCCCGGTTTTTATCCAGGGTAATGATCGGGAAATCCTGCGCGCTGTGGAAAACGTGCTGCGCAATGCCTGTCATTACACGGTGGAAGAGTCTCCCGTCGATATCACGCTGGAAACGACCGCAAGCGCGGCGGTGTTGTGCATCCGTGACCACGGTCCCGGTGTTGCCGACGCCGAATTGCAACTGCTGAAACAACCCTTCTATCGCGTCGGTAACCAGATGCACAGTAAAGGCTTTGGGCTGGGATTGAGCATCGCCGACAAATCCATCGAACGTCACCACGGTGAGCTGCGCCTGGCCAATCATTCCGGCGGCGGCCTTGAAGTCACCTTTACTTTGCCGCTTGATCGCTGAGCGCACCAAAACTGCGCTGCCGTTAATCCATAACCGGCCAGCCACGGAATCGACCGTATCGGGTTAATCCGGAATTTCTCGCTGGAATGCACGGTGAGCCGACGCAATTCGGAGTTGCCTCAATAGCGCCATAATTAAATTCACCAATCTGGTGCGACGGCACTTATTTGGTGCCTTAAAATGCGCGTCCAGATGCACAGTGCATTCGCCACGCATCTGGGCGGCGCCGTACCCGTCTAAATTTACATTTCCTCCCACGATTAAAAACAATCGCTTATCACTGTCGCTCGCAGGAAATTGTGCGGGATAAAACCAATTGGCACCAAACCTGCTCTCGCGTCCAATGTCACATTCCGTGACTGAAGCGGCGACACAGATGGTACACATCATTACGACACCAGAATTTTCCCGACTCGACCCGCGGCCACTCGCGCTCAGGGTTTCAGTATTCATCAGGAGACGATATGAGTTTTAATATTAAAAAACTGGTTACCAAAACCGGTGTGGTGGCAGGGGCTGCAGCTTTACTCACAATCACGGTGAGTGCACAGGCTGCCGACACCATCAAGGTCGGCGTGCTTCATTCTCTTTCGGGCACCATGGCCATCAGTGAAACCACCTTGAAAGACACGGTTTTAATGATGATTGACGAGCAGAACAAAGCCGGCGGTCTCATGGGTAAAAAACTCGAAGCCGTCGTTGTTGACCCGGCGTCCAACTGGCCGATGTTTGCTGAGAAAGCCAAACAGCTGCTTTCCAAAGACAAAGTTGACGTGATATTTGGTTGCTGGACATCCGTGTCCAGAAAATCGGTGCTGCCGGTCATCGAAGAAATGAACGGACTCCTGTTTTATCCCGTTCAATATGAAGGTGAAGAGTCTTCCAAAAATGTTTTCTACACCGGTGCCGCACCAAACCAGCAGGCAATTCCTGCCGTGGATTACCTGATGAACGAAGAAGGCGTGCAACGCTGGGTTCTTGAAGGAACCGATTATGTTTATCCGCGCACAACCAACAAGATTCTTGAACAGTATCTGTTGAGCAAGGGCGTCGCCAAAGCGGATATATCGATCAACTACACACCCTTCGGTCACAGCGACTGGCAGACCCGGGTAGCCGAAATCAAGAAATTCGGATCCTCCGGCAAAAAGACTGCCGTGGTATCCACCATTAATGGCGATGCGAACGTTCCCTTTTACAAGGAGCTGGCCAATGCCGGCGTGAATGCGGAAAACATTCCGGTTGTGGCGTTTTCTGTGGGTGAAGAGGAATTGTCCGGCTTCGATACCAAACCGCTGGTCGGGCATCTGGCCGCCTGGAATTATTTCATGAGCGCCGATGCCGCTGAAAACGAAGCGTTTATCAGCCAGTGGCAAAAATACATCAAAGATCCCAAGCGCGTTACCAACGATCCCATGGAAGCCACCTATATCGGTTTTAAAATGTGGACTAAAGCTGTTGAAAAGGCGGGCACTACCGCCGTGGATGACGTTCGCAAAGCCATGTACGGCATTACCGTGCCCAACCTGACCGGTGGCATTGCGGTGATGAACACCAACCACCACCTGACCAAGCCGGTGCTGATTGGTGAAATTCAGGAAGATGGCCAGTTTGAGACGGTTTGGGAAACACCCGGTGGTGTCATCGGTGATGCCTGGACCGATTTTCTCCCCGACTCGGCCAGCCTGGTTGCAGACTGGACCGCGCCCATCAATTGCGGCAATTTCAATATCAAAACCGGTAAATGTTCAGGGCAGAACTACTGAAAAAGCCGGAGCCTTTCCGTAAAACCCGCGCCCGGTTGACGACCGGGCGCCTTTTCCGAAACCAATTCTGTGTCGGATGCAAAGCGGCCAGGTGCCGGCATCCAGATACTGTGTGCATCCATGACTGGTGCGATTCATGAGTAAAGCCATAACGATAAAATATCTGCTGTTTACTTTGCTGCTGTCCTGCCCGTTGTTGGCGACATCACAGGATTTTGAACAGCGGGTTCAAAATCTGAATGCCCGCAGCTATGCCGCAAAGGCCCAGGCAATCGAACAGCTGGCCGCCACGCAGGATTCCCGCGCGACCCAGGTTTTGCAGTCCATGCTCAACGGTGATCTGTATTATTCCGAACGCCTGAATACAGTGGTGGTGCTCCGCGCGACGACCGCCCCAGCGGTAGCGATAAACGCGGCAACCGGCGCAGAACTGGGCGAAGTTTCCAAACGGCAGCTGGACAAGATCCGCATCAACAACAGTCTGCGGGGAAAATTGCGTACGGCACTGGCCGCCATCCAGCTAAGCAGCAAGGATCGCAATACCCGCCTGAATGCCGCGCGTGATTTGATCAAGGGCCCCGATCCGGCGCTGCGCGAAACCATCGTCAGCGCTCTTGAAAGTGAAAAAAGCGATGCCGTGAAAAGTGAGCTGAACGTCGCGCTGGCCATTATTGATGCCCGTTCAACGGATGCAACCGAACAGAAGGAAGCCATCAGAACCCTGGGGAAGTCCGTGACACCGGAGGCCATCGCCATCTTGCAGGGATTTTTGCAGAGAGACGAAGCGGGACAATTTGTGGAAGCCAACCGGGAGATCGTCAAAGCCGCCCAGAAGAGTCTTGAGCGGGCCGAGAGCCGGATCGGATTTTACCGTTTTATTGAAAATCTTTTCTTCGGCTTGAGTCTCGGCTCGGTGTTGTTGCTGGCCGCCATCGGTCTTGCCATTACCTTTGGCGTTATGGGGGTGATCAATATGGCGCATGGCGAGATGATCATGCTCGGCGCCTACACCACCTTCGCCATCCAGCAAATATTTCCCGGCTGGATGGACGCTTCCATCATCATCGCAATTCCCGCTGCATTTCTCGTATCGGGACTTGCCGGTGTCATTATCGAGCGAACAGTCATTCGGCATTTGTACGGGCGGCCGCTGGAAACCCTGCTGGCCACATTCGGCATCAGCCTGATTTTGCAACAGGCGGTGCGCAGCTATAACTCGAATAATGTTCCCGTCATTACGCCGGACTGGATGAGCGGTTTCTATCAGTTCAACGGTGCTTTGTCATTCACCTATAACCGCCTGTACATCATCGCGTTCAGCCTGCTGGTGCTGGTCGTACTGGCCCTGGTGCTGCGCAAGACCATGCTCGGCCTGCAGATGCGTGCCGTGACGCAGAATCGCGCCATGGCAAACTCCATGGGGATCCGCTCTTCATGGATTGATGCGCTGACTTTTGGTCTCGGTTCCGGCATTGCCGGAATTGCCGGGGTGGCGCTGAGCCAGATCACCAACGTCGGTCCGAATATGGGGCAGGGGTACATCATCGATTCATTTATGGTTGTGGTGTTCGGTGGGGTCGGCAATCTGATCGGTACATTTTTCGCGGCCATGGGGCTGGGCGTCTTTGGGAAATTTCTCGAACCCTACTCCGGCGCGGTTCTCGGCAAAATCATCGTACTCGTATTTATCATCCTGTTTATTCAGTGGCGCCCGCGCGGGCTGTTTGCCCTGAAAGGCCGGTTTGTGGAGGACTGACATGCAGCACACTTCTTTTGTCCGGCAATTATTGCAAAACGATAAAGCGTCGCGCTGGCTCTGTGTGGTGCTGGTTGGACTGGCCGTCGTGGTGCCGGTGCTCAATCTGATGGTGCCGGCGGGGTCGGCGTTGCACATGCCCACCTACACCGTCACCCTGATCGGAAAATATCTGTGCTTTGCCTTGCTGGCGTTGGCGTTGGATCTTGTCTGGGGCTACTGCGGCATTCTGAGTCTCGGGCACGGGGCCTTCTTTGCGCTGGGGGGGTACGCCATGGGAATGTATCTCATGCGTCAGATTGGCGATCGCGGCGTGTATGGTGATCCGGTGTTGCCGGATTTTATGGTGTTTCTCAACTGGCAGGAATTGCCCTGGTTCTGGTTGGGGTTCGACAACTTCGGCTTTGCGATTCTGATGGTGTTGCTGATACCGGGCATCCTCGCATTTACCTTCGGCTGGCTGGCATTTCGCTCCCGTGTGACGGGGGTATATTTTTCCATCATTACCCAGGCGCTCACCTACGCTCTGATGCTGGCATTTTTCCGCAATGACATGGGATTCGGCGGCAATAACGGCTTGACCGACTTTAAGGACATCCTGGGTTTTAATCTGCATGGAGATGGAACCCGACTGAGTCTGTTTCTGCTGACAGTGGGCGCTTTGCTGCTGGTTTATGTGCTGTGCCAGTATCTGGTGAAAAGCAAATCGGGACGGGTGCTGGTGGCGGTGCGGGATGCAGAGAGCCGTGCGCGCTTTATGGGCTACCGGGTGGAAAATTACAAACTGGTGGTGTTTGTGCTTTCGGCGATGATTGCTGGCGTAGCCGGCGCACTCTATGTTCCGCAGGTGGGCATTATCAATCCCAGCGAATTCAATCCGCTGAATTCCATTGAAATCGTCATCTGGGTGGCCATCGGCGGTCGCGGTACGCTCTACGGCGCGATTATTGGTGCGGTGCTGGTGAATTTTGCCAAAACCTTTTTTACCAGCGGTATCTTTGCGGAATTCTGGCTGTTTATTCTGGGCGCCCTGTTTGTGATCACGACCATTTATCTGCCCCGCGGTGTCGTTGGCATTCTCGATCACTATCTGGAAAAACGCCGCGCGGCACGCACTGTGCCGGAAGCGGATCCATCTGCACCCGTGGAGAATCTGCCATGAACAGTCCGGTGCAAAGCATTTTGTATCTGAGCGGAGTCAACAAAACCTTCGACGGTTTCAAGGCCATCAATAATCTCTCACTCGACATTCGTCCCGGCGAATTGCGGGCAATCATCGGCCCCAATGGCGCCGGCAAAAGTACCATGATGGATATTATTACCGGCAAAACCCGACCGGATTCCGGTGAAGTGAAATTCCGGGACACCATTGATCTGACCCGTCATGACGAAGCCGAAATCGCCAATATGGGGATCGGGCGCAAGTTCCAGAAGCCAACCGTCATTGAAAGTCTGACGGTGTGGGAAAACCTGGAGCTGGCACTGGCCGGCAACCGCAAAGTCTTTCAAACCCTGTTTTTCCGCCTTAAACCGGAGCAGGTCACGCGGATTGATGAAATTCTGGCGTTGATCGGGCTGGCGGCACGGCGCGGTTGCCTTGCGAAAAATCTCTCCCACGGCCAGAAGCAGTGGCTGGAGATCGGTATGTTGATCATCCAGAACCCGGAGCTGCTGCTCGTAGACGAACCGGCCGCCGGCATGACCGATTACGAAACCCTCGAGACCGCCCGTCTGCTCAAAAGCATCAGCAAGCATCACTCGGTGGTGGTGGTTGAACATGATATGGATTTTATCCGCGCGCTCGATACGCGGGTCACCGTTCTTCATGAAGGTTCGGTGCTGGCGGAAGGGGATCTGGACAAGGTATCCAGCAATCCCCGCGTTATCGAAGTCTATCTCGGCCGCTGAGTAACGGCACTCAGCGGTGCGGCCATGAAAAAGTCTCGGTTTGGATAAAGCCACGGGTGGGAGAAATCTATGTTGTCAGTCGAAGACGTCGACCTGTTCTACGGCGCGAGCCAGGCCCTGCAGAACGTCAGTCTTGAAGCGAAAGTGGGTGAGATCACCTGCATTCTCGGTCGCAATGGCGTGGGCAAAACCAGCATTGCCCGGGCGGTGACGGGCCGTCAGGCAATCCGTCGGGGCGCGATCCGGTGGCAGGGCAAAGACATTGCGAACCTGTCCATCGCCCAGCGCGCTCATCAGGGCATCGCCTACGTTCCCCAGGGTCGGGAGATATTTTCCCAGCTGACGGTTCTGGAAAATCTCAAAACCGGCTTCGCCACTCTGCCGCGTCTGCACCGCCGGATCGACCCGGAGATATTCGATCTGTTCCCCGTACTGCTGGCGATGCTCCACCGGCGCGGCGGCGACTTGTCCGGCGGCCAGCAACAGCAACTGGCCATCGCCAGAGCATTGGTTATGAACCCGAAACTGCTGATTCTGGATGAGCCGACCGAAGGCATACAGCCATCCATTATCAAAGACATCCACGGTGTGATTACCATTCTGCGCCAGCGCGGCGAGATGGCGATTCTGCTGGTAGAACAGTACTTCGACTTCGCCCGCAACCTCGCCGATGCCTATACGGTGATGGACCGGGGCAATGTGGTGGTGCAGGGACGCATCAGCGAGATGGATGAAAACCGGGTACGCAGCTTTTTAACGGTCTGAAATTTGATTAATGGTCGGAAAAGTTGATCGTTTAAAACGGGAGTGGCAGGTAAACATTGCGACAAGGAGAGAGAATGAAACCGGAGCGACGGGCGCCGCTCCGGTGATGCGGTTAGTTGCCGCAGGCGTTGCTGATGTCGTTCAGGTGGCTGCGATCCATGCCGGTTGCAGAAGTCAGCTGCGCGGGGCAAGCCACTTCCTTGTATTTCAGTGCCGGGTTGTCGGCCGCTTCAAACCACTCGGCGTACCACAGGCAGCCGTTTTGCAGCTCGGTCAAACCCCGTGAACCGAAGACGCTGTCGCACTTGTTGGTGAGGCAGGATTTGTATTCGCCGAGACTTCTTTCATAGCCCAGTTCCTGTTTGCAGGCGGAGAGAAGGCCACCGTACTGCGCCCCCAGCTCCTGCTCCGGAATGCCCCACTGGCTGGTGCAGGCGTTGAACAGGCCCACGCCGCCGCCGGGTACCAGAATGTCAAACTGACCGCTGCCCACATCGCCACCGATGTTGATCGCCTGGACGATCATGGTTTTACCGGCGAGGGCTGCGGCACCCGGGTCATTGGGAGCGCTGCTGGACGGGCCGGTGAAGTCGAGCTGGTAACAGCGACCGCAGATGTCGGTACCTGGATTAGTGGCGGCGTAACCGTAGGAGATGCGGTCATTGCTGGTGTCGGCATAAGGAACCAGATCCCAGCAGGTAAACGCAGAACCACCACCGGAGTCGCAACTGCTGCGCGCATCCGCATCGGTGATCAGCTGGTTTTGCACCGAACAGCTGTTCATGGGCTGACCGATCAGGGACGTATTGCCCGACCAGCCGCAATGCGGTTTACAGCAATCCCAGAAGCGGGTGGCCCAGCCGGAGCAGCCATTCTGGATTGGCGGAAAGTCAACCACGTTGCCGCTGGTGGACGAGCTGCTGCTGGACGAGGAGCTGCTCGATGAAGAACTGCTTGATGATGAGCTGGAGCTGGAGCTGGAGCTGGAAGACGAACTGCTCGATGCGGACGAACTGGACGAACTTGAGCCCGGTCCTCCGCACGCGGCGAGCGTCAGAACCAGTGGTGCGAGAAATGCGATGCAGATGCGTCGCGCCAACCCGCCGGTTGATGATTGTGGAACAGTCGACATTGTAGAGCCCCCGAATTTATAAGTTTTTTATCGTGCTGGAATCAACGGGAATTATCGTCCCTTTTAGGGTGATGGGCTGCACAGGACGTCACAATCTGAACTTGCAGAAAGCACGGATAGCCGGGTTTTCTCGGGTGAAAGTGACTATAAGACTCCCTTTCAGGGCCGCGTTTCAAGATTGCCTTCAGGATTGCGAGAGGATTGCGAGAGGATCGCCCCCACCGGTGCATCCGGGGGAGGCGGCAGCTATAGGTTACAAGCTAAACGCTAAAAGGCTAAAGGCTAAAGTTTGGCTTTGAGGGCTTTGGCGTAGCGGATCGCCTTGTCGGTCTGCGCCCGAGCTTCCTTCATTTTGCGGGTGGCGATGGTAAAACTGCTGCGCATGCGGGCGGTGGCCAGCATTAACTGGTGAATTTCATTCTGGCTGTTCTGCGGCACCGCGGAAATGTCCACGTCGGCTTCCTGGCCTTTGGAAATATTGTCCGCCGCGGCTGTCAGGGTTTTGACCGGCACGATAATCGCGCGTCGCACAAACCACATAATGGGCAGGATAGACAGGAAGATAATGCCCACTTCAACCAAGCTGAACATCGACATCGTGCTCTGCCAGAGGTTCTTTTTGGGCAAGGTCACGCTGATGATGCCGGCGACGTCGCCTTCTTTGAATCCAAAGCCGCCGTCGGAACCGTAAATGTCGAGTACATCCTGAGGCGCCTGGGCGGGGTCGCCGTGACAGCGAATGCAGGACGCTTTGTGATAAAGCGGCGATGCGTAACGAAAGGAGTCGGCGGTGGAATCAAAATATTCGGTCAGATTCTCGCTGCGAATTTTATTGATGGCGTCCAGCTCGAACGCATTGGGCTGGTTCCGGGGATTTATCACGTTGTGAGACGTCATGCGAAACTTCGCCGGCGACGGTGACTGGGCGACCACTTCGGAAAATTCCCGGGTCGCCAGCGCCGGGTTCTTGGAGTAGAAGTGATAGACGTTGTCCGGCTCGTCCAGCGCCTGTACGGTCTCGGTGCTGAGATAATCCTGGGTGCCGTCCTTGACCCAGATCTGCCCCGAGCGCGACACCCAGGCGCTGAAGGCTTCCACGTTTGCCACGACGGTTTTCGCTTGAGACCTCAACTCTTCCTGATAAACATTCTGCAGGATGAACAGATAGGCGCCGGCGTTGATGATAAGGACCAGTACCAGGAGCAGGAAGAGCTGCAAGGTAACCGGCATTCTGCTGCGAACCATGTGTAACTCCCAAATCGATAAATCCGTATCGAGCGGTTTTTAAAATTGAATGGAATTGTGGTGGCTTATGCCCCCGCGCCGCCTGGTCCGCTGTCTGAGCGAGACGGTCGTGCAGGGACAGCAGGGAAACCGGCGGGTTTAATGGGTCGTGGCGGCGCCTTGTGCCTCAAGCAGCAGATGGCCGGCGTCTCGCAAAAACCGTTCTTTCAGGGTGCGATTATCGATGTTGGCGGCGAGGTGATTGATGTAGTGGCGGAACGCGGCGGGCCCGTGCCAGCGTTTGCTGCGCCATAACTGGATGGTGTCTTCGATCAGTATGCTGCCGACCGGGCCGACGTCTTCAATAAACCGGGCGTTGATGGCGGCGAGCAAAATGGTGCCACGTCTGCGTTGTTCCATGACCGTACCTTATATCTGTTCTTGTCTCGACTGTCGGCCGTTTGCAGACAGTCGAGTACCTGTTCTTGTCTTGACTGCCCGCCACTGGCGGACAGATCGAATTGGAGGCTTCTGAACGGGATGTAGCGACAATGTGCAGTTCAGCGTGCCGTTAGAGCCCGCTTTCAACGCAGGTCATTCAGCGCCTGGATCCGGATAAAAACCCGATCCTTCCCGGAAATTGCTCAGGTTGTTGCTGAATAAGATTCGATCAATTCAGGGGAGTATTGCCGGCGTTCAGTCGGTTGATCCGTTCGGTGGGCGTACGTTGGATGGCATTCCCTTGATGATCGGCGCACCCTGAAATTAAACCTGAAGCAAAAGACAACCGGTGGCGGGACATGTTCCCCGTTCATTTATTCCGGGTCTCTTTCGTTCCCGCTTTCTTTTTTTAACCGGTTCAGCGCGGGTCGAAGCGCGGCATTTGAAGTGTCTTCCTGACGGTCGGCCTGCTTCCACCACCGCCTGCATCATTGATTGAGTTTTACCCAGCGGCGAAATTGTACTGCAAACGATTCGGGGTCAGTAAGGCTTTTTTCTGTGCAGCGATCATTGTGTGAATCGGATCATCTGAAGTGCGCGGAAAAGGGCTTTTTTCCGAATTTTTCTGTTGTGGCGATCACATGCAAACCGGATTGAATTCAGTGAAAATCCCGCGAGGACAGATCGAAATTCTGCAAACAATGAGAAAAATCCTGCAGATGTCCGGCGATTACATGAATAACCGGGTGTGACGCTCGGGTATTACTGATTTCCAGCCGGCCTTTGACCACCAGAATTTTTGAAGTCAGCAATGCCTGTCGAAACGTCTCTTGTGTACTTTTCCAGACCACGACATTGATATTGCCGGTTTCATCCTCCAGGGTCACAAACATGGTGCCTTTGGCTGTACCTGGCCGCTGGCGACCGGTGACCAGTCCCGCGACCTGAACAAAACGCCCGTGACCTACCTGCAGCAGCTCCGCTTGCTTTTTACAGCGGTTGAAAGGCGCTTGCCGGCGCAGCAACGCCATGGGGTGAGTGCGCAGGGTCAAGCCGGTGCTGCGGTAATCGTCCAGAATATCCTTCTGCAGGGACGGAGGCCGGGTGGTCAGCGAATCGCTCGGCGTGGGGGAATCGCTCTGGTGCAGTAAAGGAGCGGGTGCTTCGATTGCCGCGGCGCTCCAGCGTGCCTGATGACGATCGCCCGCCAGACTGCGCAAGGCGTCGGCGCTTGCCAGGTGCTGCAAATCGGTTGAGCTCAAACCGGTGCGGCGGGCGAGATCGGTCAAATCCCGGAATGGGTGCTGCTCGCGCCACACCGGAATCTGCCGGGCCTTGGTGTTATCCAGGGACTTCACCCGGCAAAAGCCGAGACGAATGCCGAAACGCTTGCGGTAATCCGGGGTATCCGCAACGTCTTCCAGCCGGTTTTCATAAATGCTGCGATTGATGTCCACCGGCAGCACCGGAATCTGGTGGCGACGGGCATCCTGCACCAGCTGCGACGGCGAATAAAATCCCATGGGCTGACTGTTCAGCAAAGCGCAGTAAAACGCGGCCGGGTGATGGCATTTGAGCCAGGATGAGGCATAACACAGCAAAGCGAAGCTGGCCGAATGGGATTCCGGGAAGCCATAACCGCCGAATCCTTTCACCTGATCAAAAAGCCGGTGTGCAAAATCCAGCGGATAATTGTTACTGAGCATGCCCTGAATGAATTTTTCCTGGAACTTGAGCAGATCGCCGTTTTTGCCCCAGCTGGCCATGGCGCGGCGCAACTCGTCGGCCTCGCCCCCACTGAAACCGGCGGCGAGCATCGCCAGACGTATAACCTGTTCCTGAAAAATCGGCACCCCCAGTGTGGGCTTGAGCACCGACTCCAGCTCCGGGCTCTGATAAGTCACGGTTTCCTCACCGTCGCGGCGTTTCAGATATGGGTGCACCATATCGCCCTGAATCGGGCCTGGCCGCACAATCGCAATTTCAATCACCAGATCGTAGAAGCACTGAGGACGCAAACGCGGCAGCATGGACATTTGCGCGCGAGATTCGATCTGGAACACCCCCACGCTATCGGCCACACACAACATGTCATAGGTGGCTTTGTCTTCCCGGGGAATGTCTGCCAGGGTCTTGATATCCGGGCAGTATTGATTGACGTAGGTCAGTGATTTCTTCAGGGCGGTCAGCATGCCCAGCGCCAGCACGTCCACTTTCATCAGGTGCATGACTTCCAGGTCTTCCTTGTCCCACTGAATAACGGTGCGATTGGGCATGCTGGCATTCTCCAGCGGCACCAGGTCACTGATCTTGTCCTGGGTGATGACAAAACCGCCCACGTGCTGGGACAGGTGCCGGGGAAAACCGAGAATCTGCTCCACCAGCACAAAAAACTGCTGAATCTGCCGCCGTTGGGCGGGCAGTCCTTCGGCGCTCAGACGTTTTGCCAGGTCCGAGCGTCTGTCCCACCAGGCCATGGACTTGGCCAGATGATCGATCAGCGACGCTTCCAGTCC
>CAZJKJ010000037.1:20019-33293 GCA_964546435.1 uncultured Cellvibrionaceae bacterium | reverse complement strand
GGATCATCAAACACGAAGAACTTCTCCGGCCCGAGATTGGCCAGTGCTTTGGCATAGCGTGTATCCAGTAGTTCCTGCCCGGTGACGTTGCGGATAAATACGGCGAGCACCTGGGTGGGGTGGTTTTTTGCGATCAGGTCGTATACTTCCGGATCCTGCTCGCCACTGTCGCCGATTAGTATGAATTTTCGATCAGGATATTTTTCGAGGATGGCTTCGATGGCGATCGGTTTTGTAACTTCCCCGGATTTGAACAGGTTCCACAGACTGCGGTCTCGAAACCGGACCGTTTTCAGGCTGAAGGATGCCGGCGGGAAGCCGCTATCCAGTAGAAAGTTGTTCAGGGGAGAGTAAAGTTGCCAGGGACTGGAAGAAACAAAATGGACTGGAATATCGTGTCGCGCGAAGCGTTGAAAGAGCTGCGGCATTTTTGGTACGGCGACAAATGGTTCGAAAAAGGTGTACTCCATCAGGGTCTTTTTACGGGTAACACCGGTGATTTTGACGGTGTCATCGATATCACTGACAACCGACACACCTTCCGGTGGTATCAGCAGCGCTTCGCCCGCGAATAGCCGGTCATCGCCCTTGCGGTTCAGCAGGGTGAATGGCAGCAAATTGCCGACGCGATATTTTTCCGCGGCCGTCGCCGGAAGGCGGATGACCGCCTGGCTGTGGCCTCGGGGATTCGTAACTGGCAGGGAATGAACCTGCCCGCCGATGCGGATCACCAGGCGATTGCCCCGGTCGTTGTCGGCAATCAGCAGGTCGACCCGCTGGCGAAACAGGTCCGCGTTCTTGTCCTCGAGTTTTAAATCGTACTTCTGCTCCAAAAGGATCCTGAACGTGTTCATCCGGATACGGCTGGGTTCGGGTTCGTACGTCCAGGCGTAGATGGGAACCAGCCATTCCCGACTCGCCGGCAAATAATGCGCAGCGGTACGAAAAAACTGCACGGTTTCGTTTTTTTTCAGACTGGATTCGACGCCCAACGGACTCTGGCACCATCCTCGCGACGGCTGCCCTGCCAGGGCAACAAGCATCATTAACAGGCTCAAGGAAACCGTGCGACCAAGGGTAACCAGAGTGAACCTCCTCAAATAACAATAAGACGACACCGAACAAGCTATTTGCGAGTCTTGCGTGCCGCTCCCTGGGGCGGTATAACAAACCCCTTCAATTTACGGGCCCTCCGTCGCAAAAGATCAGGATGTCCGTCCAGCCACTCACTCTCCCACGATGGATCACCGCACTCCATGTCTATACGCCAAGTCAGCCGCCTGTTGTTTTTACCCTTGCTGTTGGCCCCTGCTCTGGGCTGCTCTGACACCCGTCAGGAAAATGCGCCGCCGCAGGCCACTCCGCCGCCGCCAGCCGACGCCCGTCCGGCAGATGACCGGTCGACGCACGATGCCTCCACAGTCACGCCTGAAGAGACGCCTAAGAGCAACTGGTATCAGGCGGCGCAACAGCAATTGCTGACGACACAAAACGCATTTGCCCACATCAAACCTGAACGGGGCGCGGCCCGCAACGTGGTGCTGTTCATCGGGGACGGCATGGGCGTATCCACGGTGACCGCGGCCCGCATTCTCGACGGTCAGCGCCAGGGTGCCAGCGGAGAGGAAGGACTGCTCAGCTTTGAGCGCCTGCCGTATACCGGGCTCGCCAAAACCTACAACGTCGACGCCCAGACCCCTGACTCCGCCGGCACCATGACCGCTATCATCACCGGCATAAAAACCAATGCCGGGTTGATCAGCGTATCCGAGGCGACCCGGCTTGGTGACTGCGAATCGTCCCGGGGACAGGAACTGGGATCTGCACTTGAGCTGGCGGAACTGGCGGGAATGGCGACGGGAATTGTCACCACCACCCGGATCACACATGCCACGCCCGCTGCGACCTACGCCAAATCCGCCGATCGCTCCTGGGAAGATGACGCCCGCATGCCCCCGCGGGCAAAGGCTGCCGGATGCCGGGATATTGCCCGGCAGTTGATCGAATTCGAGACCGCCACTGAAGCTCGCCATAACGCCGACATTGATGGCATCGACGTGGTAATGGGCGGAGGCTGGCGGAGCTTTTTACCCCGCGCCGGGGCGCGTCCTGGAGACCCGGCTGGCGATCGTCTCGATGGCCGCAACTTGATCGATGAATGGAAAAGCCAGTACCCCGATGGCCATTTTGTACAAGATGGCGATGAACTTGCCCTGGCGGCCCCCAAAGCAGACCGGCTTTTCGGCCTCTTCTCGCCAACGCACCTGCTCTATGAAGCCGAACGGAACGCAACCCGCTCGAAGGAGCCGTCCCTTGCAACCATGACTGCCGGTGCGCTGGACATCCTGCAACGCGCACCGAATGGCTATTTTCTGGTGGTCGAAGGCGGCCGTATCGACCACGCCCATCACGTCAACAATGCCTATAACGCCTTACATGACACGGCCGAACTCGCCAATGCCGTGCAAGTCGCGATGGATCGAACGTCGGCGGACGATACCCTGATTATCGTCACCGCCGATCACAGCCATGTATTGACCATGGCGGGCTATCCGAAACGCGGCAATCCGATACTCGGCAAGGTGATGGGTGTGAAAAGCGATGTCCCCGACCTGGCCGCCGACGCAAGACCGTTCACCACTCTGGGTTATGCCAACGGCCCTGGATCACGGGTCACGGGTAATATCCCGACCGCTGCGGGACTGGCTCCGCCTCGCAGCGGCCGGATGCTGACCGCAAACGTAGATACCGGCGCTCCCGATTATCAGCAGGAAACCGCGGTGCCACTGAACATGGAAACCCACGGTGGCGAAGACGTCCCCATTTATGCACGAGGACCGGGCGGCCATCTGGTGAGCGGCGTACTGGAGCAGAATGTCATTTTTCATGTGATGGAGCATGCGGCTGATCTGACCGGCCGTATCAAGACGACATCCGCTACAAGTTCACCTGAAAAACCTGATATCTGAATCCGACCGATGCCGATCCCTTTATTCTGCCTCTGGAGAAAAAGATCATGAATTATGCAAAACTGCGCTGGGGCATTATTGGTGCCGGTGTTATTGCCCACAAGATGGCGAATGCCATCGATCTGGATCCGAACAGCGAGCTGGTTGCCGTTGCCTCCAAAACGCCTGAAAAGGCCCGGCTCTTTGGGCAGAAGCACAACATATCCGCCTGCGAAAATTATCAGCAACTGGTAGAGCGAGCCGACGTGGACGTGGTGTACGTTGCCACGACCCACAACTTCCACTTCGAAAATACGCAGTTGTGTCTGCAGCACGGTAAACACGTCCTGGTGGAAAAGCCGTTTACCGTCAATGAACGCGAAGCGCGGCAATTGATCAATCTGGCGCAGGAGAAATCGCTGTTTTTGATGGAGGCGTTGTGGGTGCGCTATCTGCCGAGCATTGTGCGCCTTAAACAGGTGGTTCAGTCGGGGGCAATCGGCGACTTAAAACTGCTTAACCTGATCTTTGGCGGCATCGCCCCGCCGGAATACAAAGGCCGCATGTATGCCCTCGAGCTCGCCGGCGGAGTTACTCTGGATATGGGGGTATACCCGATCACGCTGGCCAACTACCTGATGGGCCAGATGCCGGTGGACAGCCATTCGTTCTGTAATTTTTCGGAATCCGGCGTCGACGAACTCGCGAGCTATCAGCTGAAATATCCCAACGGATGCATTGCCACCATCAACACCAGTTTCAATCTGCACACCCGGCAGGCCGCCAATATTTATGGTTCAACCGGGTTTATTGAATTTCCGCATTTTCAGCAAGGCCCGGAATTTACGATCTTCACTCACAACGGCACCCGCGACATCGTCAAAACCGAAACAGTGCGAGAGACCCACCATGAAAACGGATTTCGTTACCAGGTTGCGGAAGTGGTTCGCTGCATTCGCGCAGGCAGACTGGAAAGCGACATCATGCCGCTGGCGGAAACCGCGGCGACCATGGCGCTGATGGACAGCTTCCGGCGCACCTGGGCGTTCCGTTATCCGTTTGAGCTTTAAACTGGCCGCCTTCTCTGGCGACCGCTCTGTCAATCCCGTGCGACCGCCCAGCCACCCCAGGCCTGACAGACAGGCATGACTTCCACTTCATTAATATTCACATGAGCCGGTGCACTGCAGATCCACAGCACGATACCGGCGACATCCCCGGCAGTGAGTGGCTGCGTTCGCTCATACACCTTCGCGGCTTTTTCCCGGTCGCCTTTCATCCGCACTTCGGAAAATTCCGTTTCCACCATTCCCGGTGAAACGCAGCTGACGCGCACTCCCGTGCCCACCAGGTCGGCGCGCAGACAGCGGGAGAATTGCGCGACGAAGGCTTTGGTGCCGCAGTAAGTATTGCCGCCGGGATACGGCCAGCTGCCCGCCGTAGAACCCATATTGACGATATGTCCGCGGTTGCGGGCTACCATCGCGGGCAGACAGGCGCGGGTGAGATAAGTGAGCCCCTTGATGTTGGTGTCGATCATCGTATCCCAGTCATCGAGGCTGCTCTGCTGCGCGGGCTCCGTTCCCAGCGCCAATCCTGCATTATTGATCAGGGTATCGACTTCCCCGAAAGGCTCGGGCAGCTCTTCCATGGCGCGAACTACGGCATCGCGGTCGGCGATATTCAGCGGCAGGCTATGCACGGGCACCCGTGCCGACAGTTCACTGGCGAGCTGTTGCAACCGCTGCTGCCGCCGGGCCGCGAGAATCAGTGAATGCCCCGCGGCTGCGAATGCCCTGGCACAGGCTTCGCCTATACCGGAAGACGCACCTGTAATCAGAATAACTGCCATATCGTCCTACTTCCGGTTATTGCCCGCGCAAGTCCTTGCGCAGAATCTTGCCCACATTGGACTTCGGCAGACTATCCCGGAATTCCACCGAACGCGGAATTTTGTACGGCGTGAGGTGCACGCGGCAATGCTCGAGAATGTCCTTTTCTGTGACGGCGGGGTCAGAGACGACGACGAACAGTTTGACCGCCTCTCCGGTGGACTCCGACGGAACGCTCACGACCGCTGCTTCCACCACGGCAGGGTGCTGATAGACGACCTCCTCGACTTCGTTGGGAAAAACCTTGAAGCCCGACACAATGATCAGATCCTTCTTGCGATCGACAATCTTGTAATAGCCATCGTCGAGACGGATCGCGATATCACCCGTCCGGAACCACCCTTCGTCATCGAGTACTTCCGCGGTTGCCTTTGGACGCTGCCAGTAACCACTCATTACCTGCGGGCCCCGGGCGAGGAGTTCTCCCGGGGAACCCTCGGGTGCCTCTTCACCGGCATCATCCACGATGCGGATTTCAGTTTCCGGCAAGGCCGTACCAATGGTGCCGCGCCGTATGTCCTTGAGGGGATTGGCCG
Source organism: uncultured Cellvibrionaceae bacterium (assembly GCA_964546435.1). Classification (GTDB taxonomy): domain Bacteria; phylum Pseudomonadota; class Gammaproteobacteria; order Pseudomonadales; family Cellvibrionaceae; genus CAYNST01. The sequence continues at coordinate 27,917 of CAZJKJ010000037.1, read as the reverse complement.
CCAGTACCGGTGAGGTCTCCGACAATCCGTAGCCTTCGCAGATAGGCTTGCCGGTAATGGTTTCCCAGCGTTCCGCCACGGCGTCGGCAACGGCCATGCCGCCCGCCGAACACGTGGTCACTTCGGAAAAATCCAGGCGGGCAAATTCTTCGGAGCGGGCCATGGCCGCATAGAGCGTGTTGACGCCCACAAATACATGACATTTGTAAGGTCGCAGCGCCTTCACCAGTTGCGCCATGTCCCGGGGATTGGGAATGAGGATATTGTGCGCCCCACCCCCAAACGCACTGATCGCATGCATGGTAAACGCATAGATGTGATAGAGGGGCAAGGCGGCGGCGAATATTTCTGATGACGATACGAGCAATGTCGGGTAGTGGCCCCGGATTTGCCGATAATTGGCGCAAATGTTTCGGTGGCTCAGCATGGCCCCTTTGGCAACCCCCGTGGTCCCGCCGGTATATTGCAGCGCCACCAGCTCTTCCGGGTCGGGCGTGGCGGGCGGGAAATCGGCGTCCCCCAGCTGCAGAGCTTCGAGAAAGGGGGTGCACCCGGGAATGGAATACTGAGGCACCATGCGCTTGATATGTTTCACGGCAAAGTTGACGACGGGACGCTTTGGCCAGGGTAAAAGATCACCCAGTTCCGTCACGATGACCTTTTCGACCTGAGTGCTGGCGACCGTCTGGGCAGCGATGTCGGCAACGTTGGCCAGCACCACCAGGACCTTGGCGCCGCTGTCCTGCAACTGATGGCTCAATTCCCGAGGGGTGTACAGCGGGTTGGTATTCACCAGCACCATCCCGGCCCGTATGGCGCCGTAGGCGACCACCGGATACTGGAGAATATTGGGAAGCTGAATGGCGATCCGCTCGCCAGGTTGCATTTTCAGGCAGGTGCGCAGGTAGCTTGCGAATTTCTGACTGAGCCGGTCTATATCCGCAAAGGTCAGCGTATGACCCAGCCCGGTAAACGCCGGCCGCGCTGCAAAGGCCTGGAAGCTGTGCTCGATCAGTTCATTGACGGTATCGAAACGCTGAGTGCTCAAAATCTGCTCCTGAGTCTGATGCATTACATCCGAGAGCCTGCGTCTCGGCGCCGACCCGTCCGTGTCTTGAGAAACTGTTTTACCTGTTTTACCTGTTTTACCTGTTGTAACTGACGTAACTGACGTAACTGACGACCAGTGAAACCGGTAACTCCCCACCGGAACCCGCCATCTCAGTTTAGTCGTTGAAATTTTGTTGCGGAAATTTCCCAGGCCACCTTACCACCACCGTGGAACCAGAATGCTTCCCCAGACAAACAGCCACATTCCGATACTGACCAGAACCGCCGCCGACCCCATATCCTTGGCCAGACCGGCCAGTTCGTGAACTTCAAACCCCACCCGATCGACGACCGCTTCAATTCCGGTATTCAACAATTCAACGATCAACACCAGCAGCACCGACGCCACCAGCAAGATGCGCTCTACGCTGGAAACGTCCAGAAGATAAGCGAGGGGAACCAGCACCAGCGCGGCTGTCGCCTCCTGGCGAAATGCCGCTTCCCGCAATACCGCATGCTTGAGACCTTTGTAGGAATAAAAAACCGCTTTGTACAACCGTAGCATGCCGGTATTTTTGATCAACATGTCAGTGATTAACCGTGTGCGGAAATCAGCGGGGATTGCAGTCCGAACTCCTGATGGATTTGTTGACACCACCGGTCCAGCCGCTCATCGGTGAGTTCGCCCTGTTGGTCTTCATCCAGCGCCAGGCCCACGAACAGGGGTTCGCCCTCAATCTGAGCCTTGGATGCGTCGAACTCATACCCTTCGGTGGACCAATGACCGACGATCCGGGCGCCGTTGGCCTTAACGATATCGTGCAGCATCCCCATCGCGTCCAGAAAAAAATCACCATAACCGAACTGATCACCCAGACCATACAGCGCCACGGTTTTTCCGGCGAAGGAGACTTCAGCAATATCGTTCCAGAACTCCTCCCAGTCGGACTGGATCTGGCCGAAATCCCAGGTCGGGATTCCCAGGATAAAAAAATCATAGGCATCGAAATCCAGCTGCGTAGCGTCGGCAATGTCCCTTACATCGACTACATCAATACCCAAACGCTGCTGGATGCGATAGGCTACCGCCTCCGTGTTGCCTTCATCACTGCCAAAAAACAAGCCCACTTGCGCCACGATTCAACTCCACAGATATTGGATAGCGCGCAATTGTCGCAACAATGACAAGGCAGTACAACCGAGAAAGCAATCCCCGAAAGGCGCCCCTGCGGCGCGCCAGGATCGGTACCCAAGATGACTTCAGTGTCAAAAATCCAACGGCTTCAGGCCGCTCTGCCTGCAAGTTTCTGATTCCCATGTACAACTTTTTCTGGCATAAAAGTGGCTTATCGCATTCATGCGCCAATCAGCGCTTAAATGCCGATTGAATTCACGCGCGAATCAGCTTTTACGCGCTAACCCAACAACGTGGCTGCACCGGTCCCATTATGAAATCCGCTGAACTTATATGAAATCCGCTGAACTTAAGGACATCAAGTTTGAAGTCACGCACGCCTTGCAGCGCTCGCTGGACCTGAAAGAAACCCTGAGCAGTTTTTTCCGCGCAGTACAGACCCAACTCCCCTGCGGTGGGCTGAAATACAGCTTTCCCCAAAAACGCATCGAAGTACAGCTCGGCGTAGAAAAGCGCCACAGTGCGCAATACACCCTCAAAATAAAGGACCAGTCGCTGGGTGAACTGGTACTGCAGCGCCACCGGCCCTTCTCCGAAAGCGAACTGGAAGACCTGGAAACTCTGATCAGCCTGCTGATTCTGCCTTTGCGCAATGCGCTCCTGTATCGCGATGCGCTTGAAAACTCACTCCGCGACAGCCTGACCCAAGTGGGGAACCGGGCGGCTTTTGAACTGGCCATCCAGCGCGAGTTCCAGCTGTGTCGCCGCAATGGTGCCTATTTTTCATTACTGATCGTGGACATGGATCATTTCAAGAAAATCAATGATGAAAACGGACACGCAGTTGGCGACATGACCCTGCAATTCGTCGCCGCTCTGATCCGCAACACCTTGCGGCAGACGGATCAGGTCTATCGCTACGGTGGGGAGGAATTTCTGGTCATTCTGGGAGGCACGGCCCACGCCGAAGCCCTGGTGATCGCCGACCGGTTGCGAATTACGCTCGCGTCCGAGGCATTTGAACATGAGGAAGAACCCGTGCGTGTCACCGTCAGCATTGGCGTTGGCACCAGCCGGGATACCGATAGTCGCGACACGCTTTTCCAGCGGACCGACGCGGCGCTTTATCAAGCCAAAGCGCAGGGCCGCAATTGTGTGGTCAGCGCCGAATCGCAATTTCCGACCGATCGTAACGCGTCCGGAAACCTGGCAAATGAACGCAGCGGATCATGAGCATCCAATTACATTCATGAACGACACGGCCAACCGAGAGGTTGGCTACCTGGAGGTCAGGACCGCTTTTTACGGGTGGGTGCGACCGGTTTGCGACCGCCCACAGAACGCAATTTCTTCACCTGGCGCTCCTTGCGCACCTGCTCCTTCGGCGTCGGCTTTTTCAGACGGGGCGGCGTCATCCCGGCCGCCTTGTAAAGCACGGTAACGTCGACCGTCTCCAGTTCGAGCCATTGTCCCTGACGGATATAAGACGGCAGCATCAGCGGTCCGTAGCGTACCCGTTTCAACCGGCTGACCCGCAGCTCCTGGGATTCCCACAACCGCCGCACTTCCCGGTTCCGCCCTTCCATGACGGTGCAGTAAAACCAGGTGTTGCTGCCGCTGCTCTCCTTGCCCCGACCGATGTCTGAGAAGCGGGCGAGGCCGTCTTCCAGAAGAACCCCTTCCTTGAGGCGCTCGAGCGTTTCGTCCGGCACTTCCCCTTGCACACGCACCAGATATTCCCGATCGACGTTGCTGGACGGATGCATCAGTTTGTTGGCCAGGGCACCATCGTTGGTAAACAGCAGCAAGCCACTGGTATTGATGTCCAGGCGCCCTACGGACACCCAGCGGCCGGTTTTCAGCTGGGGCAGCCGGTCGAAGACCGTCGGTCGCCCCTCCGGGTCGTTGCGGCTGCATACCTCGCCTTCCGGCTTGTTGTAAGCGAGCACCTTGATGTCATTCGATCGTTGGTCGGGAACGGTGTAATTCCTGCTTTCCCACTGGATTTTGTCGCCGGCGCGCACCCGGTCGCCAATGGTGGCGCGCTTGCCGTTTACAAATATCTGGCCCGCTTCAATGGCCCGTTCCACTGCCCGGCGCGAATCGAAACCCGCGCTGGCCAGCACTTTTTGAATCTTCTCATCGCTCATCAGGCGACTCTCCTGCCGGTTTTGGCTCTCGATCCCGCCGATTATCAGCGAGTAATTCTTCAACGCCGTTTTCATCGGCAACAATTTCTGTGGAAGCAGTCATGGACTGCGATTCCGGTTCATCTTCCCGCTGCGGGCCAGCCTCTTCCAGACTCGCCGCTTCGGCTTCCATTTCTTCACCGGAATGTTTCGCTTCATCGATCTGTTCCGACTCGAGATCCGTGCCCTCCTCAAACCCCAGGCTGCGACTGACCGCGTCCAGATCCCGCAATTCGCTCAGGGTCGGCAGCTCATCCAGACTCCGGAGTCCGAAGTAGTCAAGAAAGTGTCGCGTCGTCGCATAAAGCGCCGGGCGCCCGGGGACGTCCCGATGCCCCACCACCTTGATCCACTCGCGCTCAGCGAGGGTTTTGACGATGTGCGAACTGACCGATACCCCGCGCACCTCTTCAATGTCGCCCCGCGTAATCGGCTGGCGATATGCGATCAGAGCGAGGGTTTCCAGGATAGCGCGGGAATATTTCTGCGGCCGCTCCTCCCACAGACGGTTCACCCAGGGCGCCAGGTCATTGCGCACCTGAAACCGCCAGCCGCTGGCAACTTCCACGAGTTCAAAGCCGCGCCCCTCGCACTCTGCACGGAGTTCGGCCAGTGCTTGTTGCAGCAAGGGCTTGCCGGGTCGGTCGTTGTCCTCGAACAGGCTTTCCAGCCGGTCCAGACTCAGTGCTTCACCTGCTGCGAGCAATGCGCCTTCTACAATGCGCCTGATCAGCGATAGCTCGCCCTGCACGGGCGCCTGGGGTTGGGGGGGTAAGTCTTCAGCTATTTCCATCGATTGATCCGTCGTCCGCTGTCTGCTCGACGCGGGTCTTAACATGTATGGGACCGAATTCTTCGGTTTGCACGATCTCGATCAGGGATTCCTTGATGAGTTCAAGCACGGCGAGGAAGGTCACGACGACACCCAGTCTGCCTTCGTCGAGCTGGAACAGCGTCACAAAGGGCACAAAAGCCCGACCTTTCAGGGAATCCAGTACCTGACCCATTCGCTCCCGGGTCGACAGGCGTTCCTTTTCCACATGGTGACTGATGTACATGTCCGCGCGCCGCAACACTTCGGACAATGCCACCAGCAACTCCCGCAGATCCACGTCGGGGTCCGGCCGGGTGAGGTTGCGATCCGGCGGAGCTGCTCTGCCCACGTGAAAATCGCGCTGCAGGCGCGGCAGCTGGTCGATCTCTTCGGCAGCCTCCTTGAAGCGCTCGTACTCCTGCAACCGGCGGATCAGCGTCGCTCGCGGATCGGCATCTTCTTCATCTTCGTCCTGACTGCTGCGAGGTAGCAGCATTCGCGACTTGATCTCCGCCAGCATCGCCGCCATGACCAGATACTCGGCGGCCAGCTCGAATTTGACGGCGTCCATCATCTCGACATACGCGATGTACTGATGGGTAATCTGCGACACGTCGATATCGAGAATATCCAGATTCTGGCGCCGGATCAGGTACAGCAGCAGATCCAGCGGCCCCTCAAAGGATTCAAGAAAAACTTCCAGGGCATCCGGCGGGATGTAAAGATCCTTCGGGATTGCGGTATAGGCCTTGCCATTGACCAGCGCAAACGCAAATGCGCCGGCTGATGACGTCTCATCCGACAAGGACGGCTGGACAGGATCCGCATCCGTGTGCGGCACTTCAGCCGTCTCCTGCGCAATGGAAGAGTCGTCGGTCACGGACAAAAGCAGCCACCCCTGTGAAATATGCGAACTGGGCGGTGCCTGCCACCATGGCCGCGCCCGCCCAAAAGGCGGTCATTATAACGACTTCGGATTCCGGCGCACCAGAGACCCGGCGGCCGGTTACAGGATCTTGTCGGTGGGACCGCACCCCTGGCGAATGATCTCGGGCACAGGACCGGTCAAATCCACTACGGTCGTCGGTTCGAGTCCGCAAAATCCCCCTTCCACCACCAGTTCCACCTGGTGTTCCAGCAATGCCCGGATTTCGTAAGGATCGGTCAGGGGAAGCTTGTCCCCGGGCAGAATCAGCGAAGAGCTCATCAGGGGTTCTCCGAGGCTTTCCATGATGGCAAGCGCTATGCGGTTGTCCGGCACGCGCAGCCCGATGGTTTTGCGCTTCGGATGCATCAATCGTCGCGGCACTTCGCTGGTTGCGTTGAGGATGAAGGTGTAAGGCCCCGGCGTATGGCTTTTGAGGAGCCGGAACGCGGCATTGTCCACGCGGGCATAGGTCGCCAGCTCCGAGAGGTCGCGACACATCAGGGTAAAGTTGTGGTGCTTGTCGATTTGACGGATGACCCGGATGCGATCCAGTGCCAGCTTGTCGCCGATGTGACAGCCGAGCGCGTAAGCCGAGTCGGTCGGGTAGACGATCAAACCGCCGCGCTTGAGCACCTCGACCGCCTGGGCGATCAATCGCGATTGTGGGTCTTGCGGGTGGATAGAGAGAAATTGCGCCATTAAAATCCTGTCGTTTTACCAAATCAATGCGATTGCCACAGCTGCCAGACCGGCGTACAGCCAGACGGCAAACTTCCGCAGGCGCCGAGTTCCTGCCAGGGCCGGTCCGGCTCGTGAAAATCACTGCCTACCGATGCACACAGGTCGAACCGCTCCGCGATCCGCACCATATCCTGGGTCTCGTCGCGCGCCTGCGAACCCGAGATTACCTCAATGCCCTGCCCACCCTCTTCCTTGAAGCTGTCTGCCAGGGCGCAGATTTTCGACCGGGAAAGATTGTACTTGCGGGGATGCGCCAAAGTGGCGACCCCGCCCGCGCGCCGGATGGCATGGATGATTTCCGTCATGCTCAGCCAGTTGGGGGCAACATCGCCCACCTTGCCCGATCCCAGGTATTTCTTGAAGGCCGCGGCCACCGTTTGCACATGACCCGCTTCCACCATATATCGGGCAAAATGCGGCCGGCCGATCAGTTCGGAGCCGGCCACGCGCCTGGCCCCTTCCAGTGAATTCGCGAATCCCAGTTTCTCGAGCCGTTCCGCTATCCGGTGCGCCCGCTCCAGACGGCGGCGATGCTGTTCCGTAACTACTTCCGCGAGGTGTTTCTCCTGCGGATCAATATTCAACCCGAGAACGTGGATGCCTCTTTTCTGCCACTGGGTCGAAAATTCGATTCCGGCAACAAATGCCACGCCGACTGCCTGCGCCGCACGGGAGGCAGCCTGAAGGCCCGCAGTCGTATCGTGATCAGTGAGTGCCAGCACGTCCACCGAGCGAAGTTTCGCTCTGGCGACAAGGTCTTCAGGACTGAGTATTCCGTCCGAAGCATTGCTATGCGCGTGCAAATCGTATATCAAGGCAACCTCAATCTGGCCCCGCTCTGCCGACAATGACGCCATTTCCGGTGCGGGTCGCCATTCTAGCCCCGCTTTAGCGCTTGCGGCAAAGAGATTTGCCTGACCGGGATTTCCTGATACTGATACTTTTCGTAAAAGACTGATACTTTTTGTAAAAAACGGGTATATCCCGTACAAGACTGATATTTCTGTAAATGACCGATATTTCGTGAATGACCGATATTTT
>CAZJKJ010000037.1:0-19919 GCA_964546435.1 uncultured Cellvibrionaceae bacterium | reverse complement strand
AATGACCGATATTTTGTAAATGACCGATATTTTGTAAATGACCGATATTTTGTAAATGAGAGTTCCGATGAATCAAGCAGCAACCGCCAAACCCAGGGAGAACGTCTTTCTCAACCTGCTGGTCAACATCATCATCCCCACGGTAATCCTGATGAAAGGGAGCAAGGAAGCCTACCTCGGCCCCACCCTCGGGCTGCTGGTTGCTCTGGCCTTCCCCATTGGCTACGGCATTTACGATTACACCCGAACCCGCAAGGTCAATTTTTTTTCCGCTCTGGGTGTGATCAGCGTGATGCTCACCGGAGGCATCAGCCTGCTCAAGCTGCCGCCGGAATATATGGCCATCAAAGAAGCCAGCATCCCGGCAATTTTGGGGCTGGCAACTCTGGGGTCGCTGTACACGCCGTACCCGCTGGTGAAAACGTTTCTGTACAACGACAAGATCATGCAGGTCGAGAAGGTTCATCAGGCACTGGTGGAATTCGGCAATACCCGCGCCTTCGAGCGGGTGCTCAACGTGGCGTCCTGCATGCTCGCCGGCTCGTTCTTTCTGTCGTCGGCACTCAATTACATTCTGGCCAAGGTCGTTCTGGTCAGTCCGCCCGGCACCGAAGCTTACAATGCCGAACTGGGCAAAATGACGGCCCTGAGTTTTCCAGTGATTACCATACCTTCCATGGTCGTGATGATCGTGGCCATCCTTTACCTGTTCCGCAATATTACCCGTCTGACGCATCTGCGATGGGAGGAGATCATGATCGAGCCGGAAGAAAAACTCGAAAAACCTCAATAAGTTCTCCATACTGAGTAGCAAACCCGTGATCCGGTTTGCCGTGTATCCATTCCAATAACAAGTTACTGGCCACCCATGCTCTACGCCATTCTCAGTGAAGACGTACCCGACAGCCTGCCACGACGACAGTCCGCGCGACCTGCCCACCTGGCTCGTCTGGAACAATTGCAAGCCGAAGACCGTCTGGTTATCGCGGGCCCACATCCGGCCGCGGATACCGCCAACAGTACCGGCTTCACCGGCAGTCTGGTCATCGCCGAATTTGCCAGTCTGCAGGAGGCCCAAACCTGGGCCGATGCCGATCCTTATGTCGCGGCGGGCGTTTACCTGCGAGTGGTGGTCAAACCCTTCAAAAAAGTATTGCCATAGACCGAGTAAGGGAATCCGCCATGAAAACCATCACTCTGTCGATCCTTCTGCTTCTCGCTGCGTCCCAGTCCCTGGCCGCGACCCGCTATGTATCCGACATAATCTATGTTCCAGTTCGCAGCGGCGCCGGCAATGAATACCGTATTATCTTTTCCAAGCTGCGCACGGGGATGGTGGTCGAACAGTTCGAAACCTCTGCAGACGGCCTGTGGGCCCGGATTGAAACGGCCGGCGGCACCAGCGGCTGGGTGGAAACCCAGTACCTGCTCGAGCAGCCTACTGCCCGGCAACAGATGGACGCCACCAAAGCGCAACTTGCGAAAACCCGGGAAGACGCCGAATCCCTGCAGGAACAGTACACCAAACTGCTCGCAGAACATGAAAAACTCGTACAGGCGATGAACGTCAGTTCCGCCGAAAGAGACAGCTTTGAAGAAGAGCTGGTGAACCTGAAGACCTTATCCGCCGATGCTATCAATCTGAACGAACGCTACCGGGAACTGCTGGCCAAACATGAGCTCATGCAAACCGAATGCGATGCGCTTCAGGCAGAAAATGATCGCCTCAAGGCAGACAAGGTCATCACGCACTGGCTGGTCGGGGCCGGGATGGTGCTTTTCGGGATGATTCTGATGCTCATCATGCCAGCAATAATCCCCAAAAAGCGCAACTCCGACTGGGCCAACTAACGACCAGTTTACAACTTGACTAACCGGCAACCGGATTAAGTAGCGACCGGACCACTTAACGGCAGGAAGACTGATGCACACACTCCGTTCCACCTTTTTGACCCTGATGTTCCTGATGACGCCGCTGCTGGCTGCCGCCAGCCCGAACAGTGCCCCCCAGACCGGGGAAACCGCCACGGCAACGAAGGCTGACGCCAAGGCCAGTCCGGTAATTGTATTCACCACCTCCATCGGCAGTTTCGAAGTCGAGATGTATCCTGACAAAGCGCCAAAAACCGTGACCAATTTCCTTGAGTATGTCGAAGCGGGATTTTACTCGGGCGTCATTTTTCACCGGATCATTCCCAATTTTGTTGTCCAGGCCGGGGGCTTCGATCGCAATCATAATCGCAAAGAAACACGAGCACCCATTGTCAACGAATCAAACAATGGCCTGAAGAACCTTCGCGGCACCCTGTCCATGGCGCGCACTTCTGTTCCCGACAGCGGCTCCAGCCAGTTCTTTATCAGTCTCGTCAATAATCCCAGCCTCGACTGGAAACCGGGAAGCCCCGGCTACGCCGTGTTTGGCAAGGTCATCAAGGGGATGGACGTGGTCGACAAGATGGCCACCGCACCACAAGGGCGCCACAGCGGCCTGTTCGCCAACGCCCCTAATGAACCGATCGTCATCGAGTCTGCCAAAGTCAAATCCGGCAAATAATCCCTCGGCCGCCTTCGTAGCTCCAGAAGGCGGATTCCGCTCACTCCGGCGGGTTTCCGCCCTTTCGTCCCTTCTTTAAAGTCAGTTACAACCATGTCTATCGCATTGTCCGTCAATCTCAACAAGATTGCCCTGATCCGCAATTCCCGACCGGGAAATTACCCCGATGTCACCGAGCACGGCCGCTCCTGTCTGGAAGCCGGTGTCCAGGGTCTTACCGTCCATCCTCGACCAGACCAGCGACACATACGGCCGCAGGATGTCGAGGCGCTGGCCGAGCTGGTTGGCCGGTTCCCCGGTACTGAATTCAATGTGGAAGGCAATCCCTTTGCGGAACCGGTCGGTACTTATCCGGGCCTGCTGGCCCTGGTCGAACAGTTCCGGCCCCATCAGTGCACTCTGGTTCCCGACAGCAACGATCAGGCAACTTCCGATCACGGGTTTGATCTCGACAAGGATTCGCGCCGGCTGGAGCCGGTGATCCGCCAGCTACGGGACTGGGGTGTGCGGGTTAGCCTGTTCATGGATCCGGATCCTCATCAGATCGAACTGGCCGCTGCCCTCGGCGCTGACCGTATCGAACTCTACACCGGTCCCTACGCCGCCGCCGTTGCCAGCCGCTCCGCCGATCTCGAAGTGGTGTTTGAGCGTTATCGTGTGGCGGCAATAAAAGCCGCCGCTGTCGGCTTGGGGATTAATGCCGGCCATGATCTGAATCTGGTCAATCTGCCGAGATTTGCCACCATTCCGGGCCTGCTGGAATTTTCCATCGGCCATGCGCTGATCGTCGATGCGATCAGTATGGGGCTGGCCCGAACGCTGCGCCTGTATCTGGATGCCTGCCAAAATGCCGCCCACTGATTCCGATGAATACACAGCCCGGAAGCGTTTTTTTGCGAACTTCCTGACCATTTACGGGCGCAAACCGGTGCTGGAGGCATTGCAAGACCCCAAACTGCAGCCCTACAAGCTGCATTTTGCCGACAGCAACAAAGCCGCTGCGATTATCCAGGACATGGAAAAGGCCGCGCACAAACGCGGCGTGGCGGTTGAGTATCACGATAAACAGGCTCTGTCCCGCATTTCAAAAAACGGCAAACAGGATCAGGGCGTCGCGCTGGATCTGCGCTGCGCCGGGTTTATGGGCGAAGAAGAGTTCCTCGCGAATCTGCCGGCCGAATTCCAGCTGGTGGCCCTCGACTCGATCACCAATCCACAGAATCTGGGCATGATCATCCGGACGGTATGCGCTTCGCCCATGCATGGACTGCTGATCCCGGAGAAAGGCTGTGCCCGCCTCGATGCGCTGGTTATCAAAGCGAGCGCTGGCACCCTGTTCAAAGCCAGGCTGATTTTCTGCAAAGATCTGGCGCAATCCCTGCAGAGTTTCAAGACGCGCGGCGCGGACGTCTATGGCTTGGCCGCCGATGCAGACCAGGCCGTCGGACACTTGAATACCGGCGCTCGCAGTATTTTTGTACTTGGAAATGAGACTCGCGGACTATCAATGGAATGCCGCCAGGTCTGCAACCAGTTTGTAAACATCCCCATGGCGAACCAGGTGGAGTCCCTCAACGTAAGTATTGCCGCAGCACTCATTGCCTTCCGAGGTATCTTCACCCACTGACAAGCAGGAATGACCATGAAAACAGATAAAACCGGCGCGGCATCGTGGCAGGGCGGATTAAAGGATGGTCGCGGAGAAATATCCACCGAAAGCGGTGCGCTGGCCTCGCAACCCTATGGATTCACTCAACGCTTTGAAGGCGAGAAAGGCACCAACCCCGAAGAGCTGATCGGTGCGGCTCATGCCGGCTGCTTCACCATGGCCATGGCGAAGGAACTCGAAGAAGCGGGATTTACCGCCACGCAAATCAATACGACCTCAAAAATTACCCTGGAAAGTGATGCCGGCGGCTTCACCATCACGGCGGCTCATCTGAGCGTGGAAGCCACAGTTCCCGACATAGACGAAGATCAATTCCGGACGATCGCCGACGCGGTCAAGCACGGCTGCCCTGTATCCAAGGTCTTGAAGGCGAAAATTTCAATGGAAGCGTCACTGCTTCAGTAACTCAACTCGATGCAGTATCCGCGACACTGACCGACCAGAGCGAGCGGCTCAACAAAAACAGACCGAACAGGGTAACGCTCGCTCCTCCCATGATTTTCAGCGCCAGCCATACTGACCCGTGCTTGACGATATAGCCGGCCAACAGTGCCCCGGCGGGTGCTGCCCCCACCAGCACAAACTGATACAGCGCCATGATGCGACCCCGGCTCTCCACGGGCGTGATCGAGTGTACGACCAAGCGACTCAGGTTCGCCGACACGCCGGCGATGATGCCCCAGACCAGGATCAGAGCATAAAGACCGGCAACCGTCGGCCCGGCCGCCATCGCAAAACCGACGAATCCCGAATACAGCAGGCAGAAGAGGATATTCTGACCGGGATAACGGACGTTTCGCCGCAAGATAAGCCCGTGGGCGAGGACCGTGCCCAGGATAAACAGTAGCTGCAAGGCGCCATATTCCAGCGATCCGAACGCCATGACGTCCCGGGCGATGACTGGCACCACGACAATGAACAGCCCCAGGTGCATCAAGCCATTGAAGCCGGCCAACACCAGCACCTGGCGCAGTGGTCGGTTGATGCTCACGGCCCGCAGCGATTCATGGATGGCGGCCAGAATCGTAGTGGCAGTGCTCTGCAGGTGCTCATCTTCGGTCCGCAAACGTCGATGCAGCACACCGTAAATAATGGCCGAGGCCAGACAGGCCAGGGCCTGGATCCCCAGCAGTACCTGCGCGCCCCACCAGTCATTGAAGGCGGCCAGTCCCATCCCGATTGCCTGCGCCAGAAACTGACAGATACCCATCGCTGAAATCGTCTGCCGGACCCGTTGCGTGCCCATCTGGACCACAAGTTTTTCCCGAGCCGCCTGCACAAACGCATTGCCGGAACCCAGCGCCATGGCGTAACCCACCAGTTCGGGAAACCCGAGTTCGCCGAAGCGGATGATCAGAAATGCAGATCCGTGGGTGAGCGCGAGAAAGGTATTGGCGGTAACGGACACCAAAGGCGCGGCAATCCGGTCGGACACTGCACCGGCCATGAGCAGCAAAAGCAGATTCGGCAGGAATACCGCCGCCTGGACCCAGGCGATCTGGTCTGCGGGCAGACGCAGAACACCGGCGGCGAGCCAGGACAGCAAAACGATCTGGATACCCATGCTCAGCGCATTGGCCGAATGGGCCGCGCCAAACACGGCGATGGGATTGGTTACGCCAGTAACAGGTCTGAATACCTCCAAAACTCCCCCGAAACCTGACTGGTCAGCCAGTACATTAAGGCAGGACCATCCGGAAACAGCCGCCTCCAAGAGGGTCGCCGTTTTCCAGCTTGATGTAACCTACACGATTATTCTGTTTGTGGAGCGCGGCAATTTTATCCGCAAAGTACAGACCCAGACGAGTATTTCCGCCGCTCACCTGAGCTTCCTCCACCAGTTCGGCGGGTGAAATCATCATCGCCGGCGGGTATCCCGTGCCGTCGTCAGCGACCATGATATTCAACAAGTCATCATCGACCCAGGCGCGCACTATAAGTTCATTACGGGTATAGCGGGCGCAATTGACGAGAACATTCTGCACCACGCTACCCACCAGATCCGCGTCGAAAAACCATTCAAGATTGTCCGGGCATTCCAGTTTCAAATCGATATGGCGACTGTCGAGCATGGCATGATTGCGGGCCACCTGGTCTTCCAGCATATCGACCACAAAATGCTGATCCATGCGCACCGGCAAATGATTATTCTGCATCCGGTAAATCGTCAGCAACTGGACCAGCTCGGTATTGATGCGCGAGGCCTCATATTGCAGCACATTGTAATGACTGAACTGCTCGGCGGTGGTCGGTGGGTGATCTTCCAGAAATTTCTCCAACGATGCAACCAGCATACCGACAGAATTTTTCATGTCATGTACGCTCGATGCCAGAACCAGCGAAAAATCGACGTCTTGGCCTGAATCTGCCATGGGGTTTATCCTCTTGCGCCGGCGTCCGCCATAGTCTTCAGGCGGAGATAACGTTGATAGTGTGCATGTTCCGGAGCGATCTGCCGAACCACTGAGGCGAGCTTTTCCCGGACCAGCTTGCGCGCATCGATATCGGTTCCATCCGCCCCTAACCTGCCGATCAGCGCCTGAATAATATTCAGTTGCAAACCGATATGATTCGGAAATATGCGGGCAGCCCGGTCGAAGCAGATGAGGGCGTCGTCGAACTGCGCCCGATTATACAAGTTGATGCCTTCGCGATTGATCGCGCTGACGAAATTGCGGTTGATCTCACTGGCCGGTTCGTCGAGCACCAGATCCAGGCGCTCCAATGCCGCTTCATTGTGCGCATTTTCGGCGATCAGTTGCTTCTGCAACTGTTGCGCCTTGGCCGTCTCGCCCAGCGCCCGCAATGCCAGCAACCGTTCGATCTGCACTTCCAGCGTTCCCGAGGGTTCCTGCTCCAGGGCCGCCGTCAGGAGTTCCCGGCCCCGGGCAGTATTTCCGGTCAACAGATGGGTATGCCCTTCGAGTATGTCTGCCCGCTGGGCCTGCTGCCGATCCAGCGTGTAGCGTTGCCGGGCCTTGTTGAGCAAATCCACTACCTCATGCCCCAGCGGTTGCGGGTCTTCCAGCTGTAACTGGATTGTCGCATTGGCAAGCCGGACAAAATCCAGGGTGTCTTCTGCCCTGCCATGACAGGACAACTCCCCGAGTTTGATAGCCGCGCGCATGGCCGTCAGGGCGACCCGCAGATCTCCGTTGAGTTCAGCAACTTCCGCCAGACGCTTTTGCCGCAGAATGGAGCGCGGCGAAATCTGCACAGAGCGCTGCACGGTCGCCTGCACGGCAGCGCGGTCTTTCTGCTCGTACCAGTTGGTGGCCAGAGCATCATAGGCTGGCAGGAACAGCGGGTTGTCCTTGAGAATATTCTGTAACCACTTCTGCGCTACATTCAGCTCTCCGCGCAAATGCTTGACCCGCGCCAGCCCCAGTCGCGCCCAGTCCAGCGGACGCACTTCGAGCGCTTTGGTAAACAACTTTTCAGCCCTGCCAAGATCGCCCACTTCGATCAAAAGCTCTCCCAGAAGTTTTTGGGCGGTGGCGACATGCCGACCTTCATCCCGGGCCATTTCACTCAGCAGTTCAATCGCTCCTTCCCGGTTACCCACGTCCAGTTCCCGGTAAACCGGCATCAGGGCTTGACGCTGGGTCAAGAGGCGCTGCAAACGCTGATGCAGCATACGGGCCGTGATCGGCTTCATCAGGTAATCATCGGGTTCACAATCGTAGGAGGCCATCACCACGTCTTTACTGGAATCAGCCGATACCATGACAAACAGGGTTTTGCGCGAGATGAGCTTGTTGAATCGCAGTGCTTCCAGCACCTGCTGGCCATTCTTGCCGCTGCCCAGATCATAATCGCAGAGAATGATGTCGAACTGCCGGTGTTCGCAGTAATCGAGCACCACAGAGCCTTTTTCCGCAACCTCGATCCGGGACGCGCCCATCTTGCTGAGCATGTCCGTGACCGTTCGCCGGAAATTGCTGAAATCGTCTGCGACCAAGATCTGCAAGTTCTTGAAATTGAACTCGCTCACCGAACCTCCTAATTGCATGCCTGAGCGGACAACGTTTACGCACATCGATAAGTGTAGTCGACCAGCAATCCGCGGTAGAATTCGCGGTTTGCCCACGAGCCCCCGCAGATGAACGACTTGATCGATCGCCTTTACGCACAACCTCGCGACGCAGTCTCCGGTTTTGCCTTCGACGAGAAGGTGGTATCCGTCTTTCCGGACATGATCAAGCGCTCGGTGCCCGGCTACGCCACCATCATCCACATGATTGGCCAGATGGCCGAACGCTACGCGCAAACGGACACCAATCTCTACGATCTGGGCTGTTCTCTGGGCGCGGCAACCCTGGCCATGCGGCACCGCGTCGCCGCTTCCGGTATACGCATCGTGGCCATCGACAATTCACCCGCCATGGTCGAGCACTGTCGCGCCGTGATCGACGCCGATGCCGGGGTGGTGCCGGTTGAGCTGCACTGCGGCGACCTGCAGGACGCGCCCATTCGCAATGCATCCGTTTCGGTACTGAATTTCACCCTGCAATTCATTCCCGTGGCTCAGCGTCAGGCGTTGCTTGATCGGGTCGCTGCGGCGACACGACCCGGCGGAATTCTCATCCTCTCGGAAAAAATTGCCTTTGAAAATGCCGAACACGACGCGTTAATGAAAGATTTGCATCATCACTTCAAGCGTGCCAATGGCTACTCCGATCTTGAGATTGCCCAGAAACGCACTGCTCTTGAAAATGTGCTGGTACCGGAAACCTTGCCCGGTCACAAATCCCGGCTTCTGCAGGCGGGGTTCCGATCGGTGGATGTCTGGTTCCAATGCTTTAACTTCACATCAATAATTGCTTTCAAATGATTGATTTCACTGATCTCTATTCCGACGCTCAGGGTACCGACCTCGAACCTCTGGTCACGCATTTGCGGGCTGACATTGAACAGGGGTTGCGGGAAGCACGTTGGGGGGATTTGCCGGGGTGGCTGGAAGCTCTGTCCCGCCTGCCAGCGGCCGAGGCGTCGATTATTGATTTGCAGAACCAGGTATCCGTCGGGGACGCCAGCGACCTTTCCCCCGCCGCACACATACAATTGCTGGAACAGTTGCAGAATCTCAAGCCCTGGCGTAAAGGTCCGTTAACGCTATTTGGAATCCACATAGATACGGAATGGCGGTCAGACTGGAAATGGGCGCGGGTCGCACCTCACATTCACCCCCTGACCGATCGTCTTGTGCTTGATGTGGGTTGTGGCAATGGCTACTACGCTTTGCGCATGCTGGGCGCTGGCGCTCGCCGAGTGATTGGAATCGATCCGTCCGCCCGGTTTGTGGTGCAGTTTGAAATGGTGAAAAAATATCTCGGTCCGGTGCCTGTCCACGTCCTGCCCGTGGGCATTGAAGCCCTGCCTGTCGATTGCGCGCTGTTTGACACCACCTTCTCCATGGGCGTTTTTTACCATCGCCGCTCACCCATGGATCATCTGCGCGAGCTGAAAAACACCTTGCGCGGTGGCGGTGAACTGGTTCTGGAAACGCTGGTTATTGAAGGCGGACCGGGTGAAGTGCTGGTGCCTGAAGGGCGCTACGCCATGATGAACAACGTCTGGTTTCTGCCGTCGAGCCTGACTTTGCTCGGCTGGTTAAAAAAATGTGGCTTTCGCAATGCCCGGGTGGTCGACGAAACCAGCACCACCCTGGACGAACAACGCTCTACGCCCTGGATGACTTTTCATTCCCTGGAAAAATTTCTAGATCCCGAGGATCCGACCAGAACCATAGAAGGTCACCCCGCCCCGAGACGGGCGGTGTTTGTGGCGGAAGTTTGATAATTAACATCCGCTTGTTCACGTACGGACCGGTCAACCCTTGGACCGCTGGCCCAGTTTAAACGCTTCGTTAATCCAGTATCTGGCCAGGGCACACCAATAGGCTGCAACAATTCCTACCTGAAGGCCGAAACTCGACTCTCCCGCAATCAAATAAACTATTGTCATGAGAAGCATGCTGCCCGCAACCGCAGAGACGATGAACTTTATATAAATGACCTGAACACTTGACGGATTATTTTCTGACATTTCCCGCTTCCGGAAATAACTTCGGATATTGCAAATTATGGATTTTCAACAGCCCCCAAAGCACTCTGACCGAGCTTATAAGCCTCTTCGATAGAATGCCTGGCAAGACCAATCCATGATACTGCAACGATGCTGACAACCATCGCGGGAGCCGAGCCATCAGTGATGAATCGTGCAACCACGAAAGCCAAAATAGCACTAGCCAGCGCCGAAAGTAAGAACTTCAAAAAAACAACCTGTACGACAGGTACTTTTTTTGAGAAATTCATAAATTCCTGCCAATGCATAACAACAATTAAGCGCCAGGAGTTCATGACAGAATTTCAGGCGCTCTGAAGGAAGCCCTGAACAATTGATGCTTACAGCTCTCCAGCAGTCATTGCCGAAATTCGCTGCACCGATAGAAAACTGAATACAGGTTTCAATTTGTTTCTCTGGCTTTTCTGGCCTTATTAATCAAAAGATCTTAAACAGGCTTGTTCACGTACGGACCGGTCAACCCTTGGACCGCTGGCCCAGTTTAAACGCTTCGTTAATCCAGTATCTGGCCAGGGCACACCAATAGGCTGCAACAATTCCTACCTGAAGGCCAAAACTCGACTCTCCAGCAATCAAATAAACTATTGCCATGAGAAGTATGCTGCCCGCAACTGCAGAGACGATGAACTTTATATAAATGACCTGAACACTTGACGGATTGTTTTCTGACATTTCCCAAGCCTCACATCAATCAGGCAGCACCCGCAGGTGCTGCCTTTCATCTATAACTGGATCAATAGTTTGGACTTCTCCAATCTACCAGTTGCCGTACTCGCCCGCTGCGTTAACTGCACCGCCCGTCATCGCGCCGACGCCACCCCAGTATAGGGTTCCCGCTGCGCCTGCTCCAGTCAACGCGCTGAAACCACTGGTTACAGCACCACCCGCGACGGAACCGGCGAAGGCGGCGTTGCTCCAGGTGGCATCGGTAAACGCAACAACAGCGCCGTAGCCCATCGCACCGATGGCGCCACCTACCGCAAAATTTAACCAACCACCAGCAACCTGATCTACTTCCAGACCGACGAGGTCTCTCATTGATGCTGACGCGCGTGTTTCCATTGCAACTGTGTTCATAAAATCTCCTTAAGTCCAATTTCTAACAGTAAGCCGCAACTGCGGCGGGTGGAAAGGTATGATTTAGAGCACTGAAGATCAACCCACATTTATGAACAATTTCATTTAACACGTGAATTCTTTTCCGGTTATCTAAAATCAATCAAGCGCTGATCAGAAAATCTGCCTGAATACTGTTGGCCCAACATGGCAACATCCCAGACCACTTATCCACTTCAACCGCGCCTTCGGCACGCCCCACCCACCAGAAGATACGAGGTAGCCACAACCGCAGCGACAATTGCTGCAGTCGTCACTATGTCCATCACCGTGTGATATCTCTGGTAAACCATTACAGCAAAATACACCAGCAAACTAGTTGCAATGGCGAGCGCGGCCGCGCTTCTCCAGTAACGCTTGTGGACATGAAAAATGACCAGTGCCAGCGCGACTGCCGTATGCGTGCTGTAATCCAGCCCTACGCTTTCCCAGATGCGCGCTCTATTGTCAATTCCCATCAGAACGTAAGCCAGAATAAGCCCGGCCAATCCTTTCAGAACGGCGGCCCGATCGCCGCTGCGCCAATAAATTACCGAAAAAATCAGATACCCCAGGAAAAGTACCGGGTTGTACGCATCCGCGAGCATGTCGATGGTTTCAAAGGAGAGCATGGGTTCATCACCGAACGGTTTATTAAAAGTCGCCACATGATAGATCCTTGCGCCAGTTAGCGATATCATGCGCACCGCAGCGATGCCAGATTGGCAACCAGTCGCTGCAATGCCGGGAAGAAAAAGAATTCGCGCCCGGCACTGGACCTCTGCAGGTATTGCAGGCTTAAGACCATTTCACGGAGAAAAAACGGAATGACTCACAGAGTATTGAACCGCGTAGCAATCGCATCCGCTCTGGCAATTTCAGCCAGCGCTCAAGCGATAACGATCGGGGAGTATAAAGGTAATCTCGGGGATTATGTCAACTGTGACAAGAACAGTCTGACACGGGAGCTTTGCGAAGTTGCCCAGGACGAGATAAACCAGGTTCTGGATCGCTACGACTACCCCGTCACCATCGACAGACACCTGTTTTCATATGACCAGTCCATGTCGGAAAGGATCAGCAACAGCTGTAGCCGGAAAACCTATCTGAATCGCGTATCAGCCAGCGTAAGTATCGATGAAGGCACCGGGATCCAACTAACCGGCAACCTGATCGACGAACCGGTGGTGTTTGCCGCGACATTGAACACACGCAATTACGTCAGATTCGATCTGAAAGACAACTTCGGTGTCAGCACCCTGTTCGGCTGCTCCAAAATCGGCGACGATCATTATTACGCGGATGCAACCAGCTATCTGACGACCCAGCTGGTGACTTACTTCTCGCTCGAACCGCGTATGAAAATAATGCCCAATGGCGATTTCATCCTGGAAATCCAGCCAATCTTCGACCTCCGCTCGAATATCACCTTTGACATGACCAGTTTTGACATTCACGGCGCCAGCTCCCTGGGTTCAGCCTATGCCAATATCAGTTCACGAGTTCACCATCTGGAAAATCTGACCCACACCATATTGGACGGTGGCAATAGTGAAGAGATCGCAATGGCAGCTGCTGATCCGCTGGTGCAAACCGTCTACGGAACCGTTCTCGACAACTGGTCATTCGGCGACCCCCTGGAGCTGGAGCGGCGCGTGAAAAACTGGGTCGAAGATTATGCGAATGATTCGACCAGCGACATCGCCGCCCGAACGTTCGACGTCACCCGTGACATCAACAACAAAATCAAGGCAGCGCTCGATCTGGATGCCGATGGCCGCGCCTATTACGCGTTTAACTCGCGACTGGACCGGATTCCGGTCACCAGCGCTCATAAAGACTATTTGAACTGCGGCAATGAGCAGCCTTACAGTCTTTCTTCAGGAAACTCATATACCAACGCCTGCGGAAAATACGCGGTTGGCGTCCCTTGGTCGATGGGTCCCATCACGAGCCGCAGCGGTACTCTTTATGAGGTCTTTACCGATATCAACGGCAACACCAGATCGGCGAGCTACGATATCGGTTGGCAAAACTCTATCAGTTTCACCAAGCGTCAACCTGGAACCTATAGCTACACCACCAAACTTTGCTATGTGTATCTCGGCAATGAGAGCAGCCGTACTTGCTCAAGCACCGGCTCCGGTTCGGTGACTGTTACCAACGCCAACTGAAAGCCGGCTGATCGGAGAAATACTTCTCCGATCAGCCTTCCCTCATCGCGGTTTGTCTCTTTGTAAAAAGCCCCTACGAAAAATGCGAAGGAGCTCACAAATACTCCAAACTTTAATGAGAATGATTTGCGTTTGTGTTTACAAAACACCTTCGGCCGGGTAATCTTGCGACAACTGATGCGGATTATTTGTCCTGTCTGATTCGGGTCAGGGTTGGAAGCGGTTCCTCACCGGCTTCCATGTGGAGGTATATCGCAATGCCAGACTTGCCGCCGGATTCCGGCGGCTTTTTTTTAGGCTCTGAACAAAAAGTGCCTGCGCTCGATGATGCTGCGTTAAAAACAGACTCAGAATGCGCATTTACAGCACATAAACTCCGCTTCTTCACCTGTTTTTCCTTGCCTGACCTTCGCCGACGCTTTTCGTACAGACCCTAGAATTCCTCGAGTTCGAAATCCATCATGCAATCCGCACCGCCTGCAATGGCATAGGCGTGGGCCCGCGTGCGTGGCAGTATGCGGTGGTAATAAAAACGTGCCGTCTTGACTTTGCTTTGATAAAAGCTCGTTTCAGCCGCTCCGTCCCGCAATTTTTGTTGCGCATTCATAGCTGCCAGAGCCCAGAAATACGCGAGTGTGACATAGCCTGAATACATGACGTAATCCACGGATGCCGCACCCACCTCGTCCTGATTCTGAATCGCCCCAAGACCAATCTTCATGGTCATCTCGCCCCACTGTTTGTTGAGTTTCGCCAGGGGCCCGGTGAATTCCTGCATTGCGTCGCTACCATGGGCCTTGCAGAACTTGTCGATGATCGCGGTAAATGCCTTGAGACTTTCGCCCTGGGTCAGGAGTATTTTGCGTCCGAGCAAATCCAGCGCCTGGATACCGGTGGTGCCCTCGTAAAGCATGGCGATCCGGCTGTCACGCACATTCTGTTCAACACCCGTTTCGCGGATGTAGCCGTGCCCGCCAAAGACTTGCATCGCCAGGTTAGTGCATTCGAAACCGGTTTCCGTCATGAAAGCCTTGGCGATCGGCGTCAGCAATGCCAGCAGGTTGGCGGCATGGCGCTTGCCGTCTTCGTCCTGACTGCGATTTTCCACATCGAGTTGCATGGCCGCAAAATAACCCAGCATGCGATGACCTTCGGTGAATGCTTTCTGGGTCAGCAGCATGCGGCGAACATCGGGATGTACGATGATGGGATCCGCTGGGCCTTCGAGATTTTTTGCACCGGTCAAAGAGCGCATCTGCAAACGCTCCCTGGCGTACTTGAGGGATTTTTGATAGCCCAGTTCCGCGTGAGCCAAGCCCTGCATGGCCGTTCCCAGGCGCGCCCGATTCATGAAGGTGAACATGCAGTTCAGTCCCCGGTTCGGTGGCCCCACCAGAAATCCTCTGGCCCCGTCAAAATTCAGGACGCAGGTTGAATTGCCGTGAATTCCCATTTTATGTTCCAGCGATCCACAGTAAACCGCATTGCGTTCGCCCGAATCCGGCAGGAATTTCGGCACGACAAACAGCGAAATGCCCTTGGTCCCTTCGGGTGCGCCCGGCAATCGCGCTAAGACGATATGAACGATGTTTTCCGCAAGATCATGCTCGCCAGCGGAAATGAAAATCTTGGTTCCTTCAATGCGGTAGCTACCGTCTTCCTGGGGGACTGCCCGGGTTTTGAGCATGCCCAGATCCGTGCCGCAGTGGGCTTCGGTCAGGCACATGGTTCCCGTCCAGCTACCTTCCACCAGTTTCGGCAAATAGACCTGCTTTTGTTCCTCTGTTCCGTGGATCGCCAGGGTGCGCATGGCGCCATGGGAAAGACCCGGATACATGGTCCAGGACCAGTTGGCCGTTCCGACGGCCTCGCTCACAAATGTACCCAGAGACTCCGGCAATCCCTGCCCGCCCACTTCGGCTTCGTGACTCATGGATGGCCAGCCGGCCTCTACATATTGACGATAAGCTTCTTTGAAACCGGTCGGGGTGCGGACTTCATGACCTTCGAGTCGACAGCCTTCCGCATCGCCGACGGCATTGAGAGGCGCCAGCACGTTTTCGCAGAACTTCGCCATTTCTTCGAGCATGGCATCCACCAGGTCGCGGGAAACTTCGTCGTATCCCAACGCGTGACAATGATTTTCAAATTCAAACAGTTCATGAATGACGAACTGCATATCCCTTACCCGAATGTTTAAATCACTCATGAAGTTTCTCCAATTATTTTCGCCTCAGTATAGGCCAGGCGCGTACCGGATGACTCTGTCGTCACTGGCGAGGTGACACCTCGGTCTAATCTGAATTAGCCGGAGGATCATCATCCAGCCGTCGCATCTTGCCGATAAGCCAGCCCAGTAGAGCCGCAAACGCGACAATCAGCAATAAAAAAAACAGACAAATCAACAAAAATACCAGCACGGTACTGACCGGCAGGCCCCATCCCCAGATCGCCAGACATATGAACGCCATGCTGGCGATCAGGCTCGCCAGAACTCGCGACCGTGTTTTGAACTTTACCCGGATCAAACATACCCCTTTTTATTCATATCGGATTAATTGGACGCGCCAGACCGATGACTACGGGCTGCACTTACGGCTCTTCAGATTTACCAGTGAACGACCGGAAAAAATTCACGATCCAGGGCTGTTCAAGCTGCTTGCTGCACTGTTCGAGTTGACGCTGGTAATTGGCGGCACGTGTCGCGACTTTGCGGGCGACAGCGATCAGCCATTGTTTCTTGCGATACGAGCCGCGTTTATAGCCACCCTGCCCTTCGTGATAGGCAAGGTAGAGGTTGTAGGCATCGTGATTCGAAATTTTTACCAAGGTGCCACTTTTGTGGTTATACCAACCAATAAAATCCACGGCATCGGCAAAACTGTTGCGACTTGCCACCTCCCGGCCGGATTCTTTCAGATACCATTCCCAGGTCGAATTCAGCGCTTGCGCGTACCCGAACGCATCACTGGCCCGAGGGCCGGGGATAATCCAGAGAAGCTTTTTTCGCGGCGGTTTGGCAAACTGGGCGAAGCCGGATTCCTGGTACATGATGGCCATGCTGACCGGAATTGAAGCACCCCAGCGCTCCGATGCGGATTTGGCGTATTTGTACCAACGCGATTTCTCTTGAAAGACTTCACAGAGATTCTGGGGATTCTGGGGTGGTGACGCGCTGCATCCATATAAGGATGTGATCAAGATTAAAGACAGTGCACAAACGCACAGCCTCATCACTCGTCTCCAATGAGGTTCCGCAGTACAGCTTCGTCCAGAATCCGGATGCCCAGTTGTTGTGCCTTGTCCAGTTTGGAGCCGGCATTCGCACCGGCAACCAGCGCATCGGTCTTCGCCGAGACGCTGCCACTCACCTTTGCACCCAAAGCCTGTAGACGATCTTTTGCCTCTTCCCGAGTCATGGATTCGAGCGTGCCGGTAATGACATAGGTCTGGCCCGCAAGTGGCTGTGCGACCGTCTCCGCCGGCGGCAGATCCGGCCAGCTCACGCCGCAACTGCGCAGTGCGTCTATCGCGCGCCGATTATTGGGTTCACCGAAAAATTCGTGGATATGGCGGGCGACGACCGGGCCCACATCACTCACGGTCATCAATTCTTCGACGTCTGCATTGAGGATTGTGTCGAGCTCGCGAAAGTGCGCCGCAAGCGCCACCGCCGTTGCCTGGCCGACTTCCCGAATTCCCAGCGAATAGAGGAAGCGCGGTAATGTTGTCTGTTTGCTGCGCTCAATTGCAGCAACAAGTTTGTCTGCCGATTTTGCGCCCATACGGTCCAGACTGGCCAGTGGCGCCGCCTGCAACTGATAAATATCTTCAATACCACGCAGCATCTTTGCATCGACAAGCGTGTCAATCAGTTTGGTGCCCAGGCCCTCAATGTCCATGGCCAGGCGACTCGCGTAATGGCGGATTGCCTCCTTGCGCTGGGCGGGACAAACCAGACCGCCCGTGCAGCGGATGGCGGCTTCTCCTTCCGCACGATGCACCTCGGAACCGCAAACGGGACATTCCGACGGAAATTCCACTGGTCGGGCATCTGCCGGACGCCGGCTGGTAATCACCGAAACCACCTGGGGGATAACATCCCCCGCCCTGCGGATAATGACACTGTCACCGACCATCAGGCCGAGACGCTGGATTTCGTCCTGATTGTGCAAAGTGGCATTGGATACGGTGACGCCGCCGACAAAAACCGGCCGCAGACGCGCGACGGGAGTGATGGTGCCGGTGCGTCCCACCTGGAATTCGACGGCACGGACTTCTGTGGTTTCTTCCTGAGCCGGAAACTTGTGGGCAATTGCCCAGCGCGGTGCCCGGGAAACAAAACCAAGCTCGCTTTGCAGTTCGAGGCTGTCGACCTTGAAAACCACCCCGTCGATATCGTAAGTCAGTCCTGCCCGGCGGCTTTCCAGGTACTGGAAATATTCGAAACAGGCGTCGATACCTTCCACCGCCTTCATTTCCTGGCTGATGACAAAGCCCCAGCGGGACAGGGCCTGGAGTGTCGCGGTATGCGTATCTGCCACCGGATCGCCTTCGAGGAAGCCAACTCCGTAGGCACACATCATCAGACCGCGCCGGGCGGTGACGCCGGGATCAAGTTGCCGGAGACTTCCCGCCGCCGCGTTGCGCGGATTGACAAAAATTTTCGATCCATCCTCCTGCGCCCTTGCGTTCAGGGCCAGGAATTCCGCTCTGGGCATATAGATTTCGCCGCGAACCTCCATGATCTGTGGCCACCCGCTCCCCAGCAGTCGCAGAGGAACAGACCTCAGCGTCCGCACATTGAGCGTGATGTCTTCCCCTGTGGTGCCGTCACCCCGGGTCGCCGCCCGTTCGAGAATCCCGTCGCGATAGAGAATGCTAACGGCGATACCATCATATTTGGGCTCGCAGGCGTAGCCGACGGGGCCGTCAGTGCGCAGACGATCCCGTACGCGTTTGTCGAAGGCCCGCAACTCGCCTTCGTTGAACACGTTATCCAGAGACAGCATGGGTAACAGGTGTTTGACTGGCCGGAATTCCGTGAGCGGTGCCGCGCCGACCCGCTGGGATGGCGAATCCGGCGTCACCCACTCTGGATGCTCCGCTTCGGCGGTCAGCAGCGCACGCATCAGACGATCATATTCCGCGTCCGGGACTTCCGGATCATCCAGCACGTAATAGCGATGGTTATGCCGATTGATGGTGGCTTTCAAGCCTTCAAGTTCGTCACGGTTCACGTCGGTCTAGGTCCGGTTCAAGCGCCGCTTGCGATCATATTCGATGACCCGCTGGCGTTCATGCTCCAGGGTTTGTCTGGTCATCACACTGCGATGCTCGTCTTTCAGTTCGCCATCAAGTTCATGGGCGATGGCCTGGGCCGCCTGTACCATCACGGTGTAGGCCTGCAGGCTGTCGCTCTTGATGGGTAACGACAGAAACATGCTGATACCGGGCGTATCGAATTCTTCCATCGTCGCCAGATCAAACGTCCCCGGCACCACCATATTGGCCACGCTGAACAGTATTGGGCCCTGCCCGTCCGGCGTTTCAAAGCGATGAAAAATATCCATGTCGCCGAAGCGCAGCCCCTGATCCAGCATGGCCTGCAGCAAAGCAGCGCCGGCAAAGCGCCGATCTCCTTTGGCCATAACATTGATAATCATGACTTCGTCCGGCATGGCTTTGGGTTCTTCCGGCGGCAACGAATCAGGTTCCGGCGTGAAACGCGCTTCCGGTTGCGGCGAAAACTCTGCTTCCGCTTCAGGGAGCGGATCGGGTTCAGGGGCGGGCAATGACACTTCGGCGGGCTCTGGAACTGGTACCGGTTCCTCCGCTACAGGGTAATCCTCCTGCAAGGCAGAAGCGTCGGCAGCGGGCGCTGAAGCGACATCATCTTCGGGAGAAAAGCGGACTTTGCGACGGGGCCGGTTGTCGGTTTCCAGGTTATCCAGATCACCAATAACCGGTTCCTTGTGTTCGAAATATTCGCCGGGCGCAGATTCCTCCGCAGCCACGTCCACAGGCTCCACCTGTTCGGATGTGGAATCCGTTGCCGACGCGGGCTTGTACCGGGAACCTCGGGTCTGCTTGGACGCCACATAGTTTTTGCGCAAATGCTGATTAACATTGGGCAGGTCATCGGGATCACGCCGGGCAGCGACGCGCGCGCCCCCGCTGGGAAATTCACCGCGGTTCACCCGGTCTTCTTCAGCTGGTTCGGGGGGCGCATTGTCCAGCTTCACCACGCTGGGCGACATGCGCAATGCATTGCGCCTGTTTGCCCGCATCCGGCGTATGCCGTCAAGAAGTATCCCGAGAATTAACAATACAATGATGA
>CAZJKJ010000036.1:0-35351 GCA_964546435.1 uncultured Cellvibrionaceae bacterium | reverse complement strand
TGCATCTGAATCACTGGAGCCTGTTTCATGTTCAAGCAATTTTTACTGTCAGCCGGCTCTGGATGCGGATGTGATCAAGTCCTATGTGGAGCTGGGACTCGGTATCGGCATTATCGCGTCCGTCGCGTTTTCGTCCGAGCGGGATTCCAGTCTGAAGTTGCTGAGCGGCGAAGATCTGTTTCCTGTCAATGAAACAAAACTTGCGATCCGCAAAGGACATTATCTGCGGCGATATGCCTATCGGTTTATCGAACTTTGCTCCCCGGAACTGACTGAAGAATTCATCATTCAGCACTTGGGTCATGGAAACTCGCGTGGGATGTGAACGCCCCCAACCACATTGGCCGCAAGCCGAACAAATCCCTGTCCGGACGACGGAGCGCTTCGCGGTAAAATTCCTCGCGAAGCGCTCCGCGAAAGGTTGCCGGAAGGTTTAAATGACGCCCAGGGCGATCATCGCCTCAGCTACTTTGCGGAAGCCTGCGATATTGGCACCGGCTACGTAATTGGAACCGAAGCCATACTCTTCCGCAGTTTGATGACAGTCTTCATGAATGTCGCGCATGATTTTCTGCAATCTGGCTTCGGTAAACTCAAATGTCCATCGATCGCGACTGGCGTTTTGTTGCATTTCCAGCGCGGAGGTGGCCACGCCACCGGCATTTGCTGCCTTTCCAGGTCCAAATGCAATGCCGGCTTCCTGGAAGACTCGCACGCCCTCTGGAGTCGTTGGCATATTTGCACCTTCGCTCACGGCGATACAACCGTTTGCGGCGAGCGTTCGGGCGGCGGCTTCGTTCAGCTCATTCTGAGTGGCGCAGGGCAAAGCCACTTCACAGGGAATTGTCCAGATATTTCCATTGGCCAGATACTCGGCATGCGGATGCTCCGCCAGATACTCAGCAACACGCTTTCGTTCCACTTCTTTCAGGCGCTTGATGGTATCCAGATGGATGCCCTTGCTGTCATGGATAACTCCGCCAGAATCCGAGCAGGCCACAACTTTTGCACCCAATTCCTGCAATTTTTCTATCGCATAGATAGCGACATTGCCGGAGCCGGAAACGACACAGGTTTTGCCTTCCAGATCCTGACCGCGAACTTTCAGCATCTCCTCAGCGAAAAACACAGCACCGTAACCGGTGGCTTCGCGACGTACGAGAGCACCGCCCCACTCCGGATTTTTACCGGTCAGGACGCCAGATTCATAGCGGCCAGTGATGCGCTTGTACTGTCCGAACAAATACCCGATCTCACGGGCGCCAACCCCGATATCCCCTGCCGGAACGTCGGTCATCTCCCCGATGTGCCGGTACAGTTCGGTCATGAAACTCTGGCAGAAACGCATGACTTCCGCGTCGGATTTGCCTTTCGGATCAAAGTCTGAACCGCCCTTGCCGCCGCCGATGGGCATGCCTGACAGGGCATTTTTGAAGGCCTGCTCGAAACCGAGAAACTTGATGGTGCCGAGCGTAACCGAGGGATGAAACCGCAGACCGCCCTTATAGGGACCCAGTGCGCTATTGAACCCGACCCGGAAGCCCCGGTTGATTTGCACTTCGCCGCTGTCATCAAGCCAGGGGACGCGGAATATGATTTGTCGTTCCGGCTCGCAGATGCGTTCGATGATCTTGTGTTCCGCGTATTCCGGGTGTCTGGTCAGAACCGGCCCGAGAGTCTCTACCACCTCCTGCACAGCCTGGTGGAACTCATGTTCACCTTGATTGCGACGGACGACTGTTTGGTATATCTGCAGTATTCTCTGACTTGGTTCGTGCATCGAAAAACCTTTCTATATCAATTAAGTGGATATGGCCGCGGACCTGCGGAATTCTATTGGTCTTCGGCGGACCGGTAACGCCCGCCTGGTCGATCCCGTTGGTCAGTTATTCTTGCGGCAAGAACACGTCTGATCGATTTGCTAATCAAATCAAGCGTTTATTCAGGAAGTGGAACTCAAATTGCCAGCGCTCCGAAGACCCGGGTAAAGCGCGCCGCACAGTTTACCTTGTTGACATGCATTTACAGGAGAAAAAAGACGCGTAAGCCCTAATCAGATGCTTCAAACCAGGATGATGAGGGGCTTGCCGGAGATCAACGCGGAGAAGAGTACCTGTCCTTAATTGAGTATCCTACTTACATCATTAAAGTGTGCAACCGTATTTTGTCCGACGTGAGGAATCATTCCTGGAAGAATGCGCCCTGACAGCCGGCAAACTCGCCAGCTTCAGTGGGTCGGCCCAGCGCGCCTTTGAAAACGTCATCGGACAGCCCTGGCAAGACAAAAACAGACCAGAAAGCGGAGTTTACTCGGCGTAAATGAGCATTTCAAACATGTTTTAGCGCAGCATTACCGACCGCAGGCACTTTTCGTACAAAGCCTAGTTGATAATGTCGAAGTGCGAGCCATAGGCATCCAGGAAGCGGCTCACGTGGGCCTGGTTTTCGGCAGCTGACATAAGGTTGTTTTCCGCCAGTATCAAACGGCTTTGGCTTTTGGCGATCTGAACCTCGGCAGCGCCGAAATGCTGACTGAACAGCGCCTTGATTGTTCCGTTGGCAAGCGCCAGATCCACTCCATAGCGAAACCGCTCAACGGTGCGAGGGTGTCGGGCGGAAACGAACAGGCTGAAAGGGAATGGATAGAACAAGTTGAGGTCCGGCTGGACCGAAAACTCGGGAAAGCGGGTCTTAAATTCGCTCACAGTCCGTTCCGCCTCCAGAATGCTCAATGGAAACAAGTCGAAGCGCTTTTTTGCGAGCATGGGAAACAGCGAATCCATGTCATAGCCTTCCACCACCTTGAGCCCGTTGTGTCGGAGAATTTTTGAATCCGGCCACCCTTCTCCTTGTCCCACCGGCAGTTGGTATACCTGACCGGCTCTGGTAACTTTGGCAAGCACGGCCTTTGTTTCAGGGCGGGTAATAAAGCTGCGAAGCCCGACCAGGTTGCACAGGAACGCATTTTCGAACTCCACATAGGAGTTTTTGGGCATGATGTGGCGAAACCAGCTTGATGAAAAGGCCAGGTGCAGAACCTCACCCTTTGCCACTTCCAGCATCGTGCGAACTGGCGATAGCCGCTCATCGTGCATGACCGTCTTGAACGGGCCGAACTGCGGTGTTGTTATCTGGAGAATTCCGGTTACAAGATCATTGAAATACCGTCGCAAGGGTACGGAGAATCCGTGGTCATAATACTGCACCACAAGCGGTTCCGCTGCGTTCACGAGCCTGGCAGAACCCAGCGCCATTCCCATGATGCCCGTAGAAACCGCCACGCACAGCTGGCGTCGAGTGATAGACATCGGAGGGCTCCTGGACAAAAACACAATAAACTTCAGTGTAGACCGTCTTCGAATCGATGTTTAAGCAGGTTTCGGTTCAGGGATGATCCGAAGTTCTGCGGTAAACAAGGGTTGTGCCACAAAAATAGGGGTAGTCTTTACACTCCGTTAGTTTGCGATGGCGTATATTTGACGAGCCGTGCTATACCGGGTGGATAAAAAGGCCGTGCGCCCGGGAACTCACGACGTTCTGATCCGTCTCAGCTTCACTGCGTACATATCCGGGGACTGAGTACACACCCGGGTATTTCCGATATATCCCCGCAGTCAGCTAAATTCCTTCAATATCATGAGGATAATCAACATGTGGACCAAACCGGCATACGAA
Source organism: uncultured Cellvibrionaceae bacterium (assembly GCA_964546435.1). GTDB lineage: Bacteria > Pseudomonadota > Gammaproteobacteria > Pseudomonadales > Cellvibrionaceae > CAYNST01. Next base: position 31,676 of record CAZJKJ010000036.1, on the reverse strand, counting down.
GACCTGCGCATTGGCTTTGAAGTGACCATGTATTTCGCTCACCGCTAACCTCCAGGGGTGACAGAGGCAGCGATGAATTGTCCTGGCAAACCCTGACTGAGTTCGAATATCAGATACCGCCCGGGGTTTGTACCGGGCGATGCAACACTCACTTGCTGTTAATGCAGCCGCCCACCGCGGCCTGCTTCAACCACTGGTAGCACCTAGCTTCCCATGAAAATACGAATTCTCGGGTCCGCCGCCGGCGGTGGCTTTCCGCAGTGGAACTGCAATTGCTGCAATTGCCGCGGAGTACGCAGCGGCACACTCCGCGCGCAGCCACGTACACAATCATCAATCGCCGTGAGCACGGACAGCCGCCACTGGGTGCTCTTCAATACATCGCCCGACATCCGCTCCCAGCTCGAAGCATTTCCTCAGATCCGGCCACAGACGAGCCTGCGGGAAACGGGTATTGCCGCCATCGTTTACATGGACAGCCAGATCGACCACACCGCCGGGCTGCTTATGCTCAGGGAAGGCTGCCCGCACCAGGTGTATTGCACGGACAGCGTCTATGAGGATCTCACCACGGGTTTTCCTGTGTTTCGCATGCTGGAAGCCTGGAATGGCGGTGTTGTTCGGCACAAAATCGAAAACGACCGCCGGTTTGCGATACCCAGGGTGGCCGGGCTGAATTTTTTGCCGACCTATCTTTCCAGCAAAGCACCGCCCTATTCGCCCCACCGCGATAATCCTCAGCCCGGTGACAACGTCGGCATGGTCATTGAGGACATGCAGACAAAACGCTATGCGTTTTACGCACCGGGTCTGGGTACCATCGAGGAGCATCTGCTGCCGATCATGCAAGAGGCTGACTGCCTGCTCGTGGATGGCACCTTCTGGCAGGAAGATGAAATGAGTGTGGCGGGTGTCGGTTCCAAGCCGGCAAGCGCGATGGGACATCTGCCGCAATCCGGACCTGGCGGGATGATCGAAGTGCTGGATAAACTGCGAAAGCCGCGCAAAATTCTTATCCATATCAATAACACAAACCCAATTCTTGATGAAGATTCGAGAGAGCGACGACTGCTGAAAGAACATCAGATTGAGGTGGCCTGCGACGGCATGGAGATTGTCCTTTGACCCAAGATTCCCTCGCGGGCGCACCTCCCTGGTCCCGCGCAGAATTTGAAGCCCGGCTGCGCGCCAAAGGGGCTCGCTATCACATTCATCATCCGTTTCACGTCGCCATGAACAGCGGCCAATGCACCCCGGACCAAATTCGGGGTTGGGTCGCGAACCGCTTTTACTATCAGGTAACCATTCCGGTAAAGGATGCTGCGATTCTTGCGAATTGTGACGATCGAGAAGTGCGCCGGCTCTGGATTCAGCGAATTATCGATCACGATGGCCGGGCGGGAGCCGAAGGTGGCATTGACGCCTGGTTGCGATTGGGAGAGTCCTGCGGTCTGACCCGGGAAGAAATGCTGGCCCAGCGTCATCTGCTGCCAGGTGTCAGATTTGCGGTGGATGCCTATCTGAACTTTGCACGGCGTGCGAGCTGGCAGGAAGCGGCCTGCTCCTCACTGACCGAACTCTTTGCACCGGATATACACCAGCGCCGCCTGGATTCGTGGCCGGATCATTATCGCTGGATCGAACCGTCCGGCTACCACTACTTTCGCAGCCGTCTGAATGAGGCGCGCCGGGATGTGACGCACGGGCTTGACGTCACTCTCGATTATTTCACCACGCGTCGGCAACAGGAGCACGCGCTGGAAATCCTGCAATTCAAGCTGGATATTCTATGGTCCATGCTGGATGCCATGACCATGGCATATGTACATAACACACCGCCCTACCATAACTGTGGAAGTCCAGAGCATGTCTGAAGAAAGCTCCGCTCGTTCCGTGCTGTGCCCTGCAATTCACCCGCACTTTCGTTTGCAATGGGAAGAAGCCCAGGGCGCCTATGTCCTGCTGTACCCCGAAGGCATGGTCAAGCTCAATGAAAGCGCCGGAGAGATTCTTTGCCGGTGCGACGGCAGAACGTCGGTGGACGGCATCATCGCCGCACTGGAGAAAAAGTATCCGGATGCGAGCGGTATTCGTGAAGATGTTCTCGATTTTTTTGTGGATGCGACAGACCGCCAGTGGCTCACCGATGCCTGAGGTTCCGCCACCTTTATGGCTCTTGGCGGAACTTACGTACCGCTGCCCGCTGCAATGCCCCTACTGTTCAAACCCTTTGGACATCGCATCGACCGCGGCTGAGCTGACCACCGAGGAATGGATTTCAGTGATGCGGCAAGCTCGTGCCATGGGCGCCGTACAACTGGGGTTCTCCGGCGGTGAGCCTCTCGCCCGCTCGGACTTGACTGCGCTGATCGCCGAGGCCCGCCGACTGGGTTTTTACAGCAATCTGATTACGTCGGGCGTTGGTATGGATGCCGATAAAGTGGCCGCGTTTCGGGAGGCCGGCCTGGATCATATCCAGATCAGCTTTCAGGCGAGCTCTGAAGAGCTGAATAATTTTTTTGCAGGGAACCGGAAAGCCTTTTCCCAGAAACTGGCGATGGCAAAAGCGGTCAAGGCTCAGGGTTATCCGATGGTGCTGAATTTTGTCCTGCACCGCCAGAACATTGATCAGGTTGAACAGATTCTCGAATTATCGACTGAGCTGGCAGCGGATTACGTCGAACTCGCCAATACCCAATATTATGGATGGGCATTGCACAACCGTACTCAGTTGCTGCCGACACGCAAACAATTGCAACGGGCCGAAGAAGTGGTCAGGGATTTCCGGAGAAAATCAGTCGGACAGATGAAGGTGATATTTGTCGTACCGGATTACTATGAAGATCGTCCGAAACCCTGCATGAACGGCTGGGCCTCCATATTCCTGACCATCACGCCGGACGGCACCGCCCTTCCCTGCCACAGCGCCCGGAATTTGCCCATTGCGTTTCCGAATGTGCGCACGACCACTATTGAATCCATCTGGAAAGGGTCGGCCGGATTCAATGTGTTTCGGGGGGATAGCTGGATGGTTGAACCCTGTCGCAGCTGTCCGGAGAAATCGCGGGATTTTGGCGGCTGTCGATGTCAGGCATACATGCTCACGGGAAATGCGGCCAATGCCGACCCAGTGTGCTCAAAAAGCCCCTTCCATGAGAAAGTCACTGCAATTGTCCATCAGGCCCAACAGCCACGCATAAATGAAATACCCCTGCTGTTTCGAAATATGGCCAACTCTCGCATCCTGATCGCAAGCGATGCGGAAAACACGGATTGACCGTTAATGTATCACTGATCACGACCCCCGCTTAAATGTCCGTCCAGTCAATCATCCCCGTTTTTTGAACCGTATATACCCACACTCGCAGCACCTCGACCCGTTGCCCGCCAACCGATCCGGAGAAACGTCTATGGGAGATTCACCCCGTCGCATAAATGTCAGTGGAAGCTCGGCAGTTTCCGGGAAGGATGTCGCCAAAGTAGTAGTGATCACAGGTGCTTCCGCCGGCGTCGGCCGTGCGACTGCTGTGGCGTTCGCCCGCCAGGGTGCACATGTTGCCCTGCTCGCCCGGGGCATCCAGGGACTGGAAGCTGCGGCTGAGGAAGTCCAAAGAGCGGGCGGGCGCGCTCTGGCCATCCCCACGGACGTCGCGGATGCAGATCAGGTAGACCATGCGGCCGAACGGATTGAAGCCGAGCTGGGCCCGATCGATATCTGGATAAATTCTGCCATGGTGACCGTGTTTTCAACTTTCGATGACATGACCAATGAAGAATTTGATCAGGTGACTCGCGTCACCTACCTCGGAACGGTGTACGGCACCCGGGCTGCTTTGCGCCACATGAAACCGCGCGGCCGCGGCAAGGTAATTCAGGTCGGTTCGGCACTGGCCTATCGCTCCATACCCTTGCAGTCGGCATATTGCGGTGCCAAAGCGGCAGTCAGGGGCTTTACGGATGCAGTCAGGGTCGAGCTTATGCGGGACCGGTCCGAGGTGAAGATATGCATGGTGCAACTGGGCGCCTTCAATACCCCTCAGTTTGAATGGGCTCGAGCGAAACTCGGTGCCCGCCCCCAGCCGGTACCACCGATATACCAGCCGGAAGTTGCGGCGGAGTCCATTATCTATGCTGCCCGCAGCGACCGGCGTGAAGTATGGAATACCTTCTCGACCTTCAAAACAATCGTAGGTGGATTTTTACTGCCACACCTCGGAGATTACATGGCGCTCAAACAAGCATGGTCGGGACAAAAGGATCCCGATTCTCCAGTGCCGTCGAGTCGCCCCGATAACCTGTTTGAACCGGTAGAACGCGACTTTGGTTCACACGGTCGCTTTGATGAGGAAGCGCGGGAGCGCAGCTGGTACCTGAAGCTCACCGAAAGCCGGGTCCCTGTTTTGTTAGGCGCTCTGGCCGTGGCGGCTGCTCTGAGCATCGGGATGGTGAAAAAGAAATAGCATGGGCTTCGCCGGCAGGCGTGGGGAGGGGTAACCCGGGCAGATCAGGCGCTCCATCTCTATACTGAATGGCACGTTCACCTACATGGCTTTCCCTGGATATGAATATCCAACGCCTCAGTCTTCTTTCAGTGCTGTGTCTTTCAGCGGCTTTATCCGGTTGCAGTGATAGTGACCTGGGTGGATCCCAGCTGGCGCGAGGTAAAGGCGAGGGAAATGCCGTCAGTGTCAATCTGATCCCGTGGATATTTCCTTATGACGATGCGACCCCTGGGATCACCCATTTCGGGGAGCGCCTCAATAAAGGGCCGGCGGGTGCACGAGGACCGCTAACCATTGGTAACGATGGGCATTTCCAGATCGCTGGCGAGCGCATTAGATTCTGGGGTGTGAATATTACCGGTGCCTCCTGCTTTCCCTCCAAAGAGGACGCCGCTGCCATCGCTGCCCGGCTGGCCAAATTCGGGACCAACATTGTTCGCTTCCACCATATGGATCATCGATGGAACGACCTGTCGCTGATCGACTATTCAAAAGGTGGTTCCCGGAAATTGAACGACGTGGCACTGGATCGCCTCGACTACTTTGTCTCTCGCCTGAAGGCAGAGGGAATTTATGTCAATCTGAATCTGTTGACAGCACGTGAATTCACTCCGGAAGACGGATTGCCTTCAGACATAATGAAACTCGACTGGAAACAGCGCCATGCCTTGGGGTTTGTCCTGCCCCAGGCGCGCGCTTTGGAGAAGGAACACGCCCGCAATCTGCTGACCCACGTGAATCCCTACACCCAGCTGCAGTATGCGGATGATCCTGCGATTGCTATTGTTGAAATCAACAATGAAAACAGCATGTTTCATCAGTTCCTGGATGGAACCATCGACAACTGGCCAGCGTCCGCTACAAGCCGGCTGCAAACACAATGGAACCGTTGGTTGAGGGATAAATACGGTACGTCAGCAGGTTTGGCAGCCGCGTGGGGTAACCCGGAAATTCCGATGGGCAATGAACTGATCAGGAACAGCAATTTCGCTGAGGGGTTGACGCGCTGGAACCTGGAAATGCATGGCACGGCCCGGGCAACCGCAGGCGCGGGCAGTTTCAGTGGTGAACGGGCAGCCCAGATCAATGTACTGCGCCCGGGGACGGAGCTCTGGCATGTGCAGCTCATGCAAACGGGTGTCTCACTGGAAAAAGGCCAGGTCTATACCTTGAGCTTCCGGGCCAGAGCCAAAAGTCCACGACCGCTGTCAATCTCCATCCAAAAGTCCCAATCTCCCTGGAATACATTTAAAAGCTTTGATTTTCAGCTGAAAGACGACTGGACGAACCACTCCCGATCTTTTACTTCTCCGGTTGCGCGCTCCGATCTGCGACTCACTCTGGCCGGGTTCAGTAGTGAACCCGGCGAGGTTCACGTCACGGATGTTTCCCTGCGCGAAGGTGGCACGCTGGAGACTCTCTCAGATGCCGAGTCACTGGAAGCACAATCCATCGAGCTTAACTCAACCGTCCCGGAATATTCCCTGCAGCGTAGCCGTGATTGGTTTGAATTCCTGTACACCATCGAAGACGACTACTGGACGGATATGAAAGATTTTCTCCAAAAGGAAATCGTCATCGCCGGGTTACCCTACGGGACCATCTCGTCACTGAGCCTGCCGAGCCTGCAGAAAACGTTCAAATTCATTGATGCGCACGGTTACTGGTGCCATCCGGTATTTCCGGGGGAACCCTGGGATCCGTCCGACTGGTCCATCTGCAATCATTCGATCGTGAGTTTTCCGGAAAGAAACATCCTGGCAGACCTGGCGTTTCAAAAGTACGAAGGCATGCCTTTCACCGTGTCGGAATATCAGCACGCCCTTCCCAATAGTTACGCGGCCGAAGGGCCCCTGATGATCGCGGCATATGGCGCCCTCCAGGATTGGGACGGAATATATTTCTTTGGCTATGACGCCAGTGCAGCCGGATCCTGGCGCGATTATCGTTTCGCAAGTCACTTCCAGATGAACCAGCATCCCGGCTTGATGGCAAACTTCGCAGTGGGTGCCAATCTGTTTCGACGCTTCGACGTCGCCGCTTCCCGCCAACTGCAGACATTCCGTGTTGACAAGGACGTGGAGCTCGACCGGGCGTCAACCCATGGATCACCCTGGACCACGCTGGGAGGCTGGCATGAAGCGTTTACGCCGGTACGGGCGTTTCGTTACGGAGTCAGTCTGGCGGGAAAAGCCACCGAACCGCCCGATCTCGCTCCGTCGGCTCTGGCCATTACAAATCTCCGGTCAGATACCGAGGAGCTCGTGTGGAAGTCACCGGCACGCGACCGGAGTCATGTGACGATCAATACCGCAAAGACCAAGGCCGTGATCGGGTTTACTGCTGGTCAGGTTTACCAACTCGATGACATTGCGTTTGAGTTCGATTCACTGGCCCAAGGCTGGGCAACACTCGCGGCAACGGCGCAGACCGGCAGCTTTGCAAATCTGGATCAGGAAACGAGAATCCTGGTGGTGGCGACCGGTCTGGTGGAGAACACGGATATGAAATGGAGCGGTCCGGAGCGCACGAAACTCGCGGGAGGTTGGGGAATCGCACCCACGCGGGTAGAGATTATCCCGTTCAAACTGAAGCTCCCCGTCGATGCCGCACGAGTAAAAGCCTGGTCATTGACGGAGACTGGCGCCCGAAAGCGGCCGCTGGATGTCACCCCCCTCGGCAAGGGAACAAGCATCTCGGGTAATCCCGCTGATGGCAGCCTCTGGTACGAAATCAGCATTGAGGCGTCACCTTAGGGGGGCACCGGCAACCTCAATCTACCCTTCCTCCTCCTTCGTATGCGGAGCGATCTGGCCGTATTCTTGATTGATAGTCAATGCAATGGCAAAACAGTTCTTTTTAATTCGGGGTAAAGAATCTAATCTACGCCAGTTTTTTTGCATAGGGGTTATCTATGGAATGGCAAGGCTGGTTTGCGCTACTGCTTACGTTTGGCACGCTGGTGACGCTGATCGTCAGCAGAGTCGGCCCGCATCTGGTGATGATGGCGGCGTTGACGTTGTTGAGTCTCTCCGGCGTGCTGACGGCCAAGGAGGCCTTGTCAGGCTTTGCTAACGACGGATTGATCACGGTTGCCGCGATGTTTATCGTCGCAGCGGGCATTCATGCGTCCGGCGGCATTGATCTGCTTGTCAACAAGGCCTTGGGGCAACCAAAGACGACGCGTTCGGCACTGCTTCGTATTTTCATCCCCGTTGTATCGCTCAGTGGCTTCCTCAACAACACCCCGGTGGTCGCTACCATGATTCCGGGGATCAGCGCCTGGTCCCGGAAGATCGGTATATCTCCTTCAAAGTTAATGATTCCGCTCAGTTACAGTGCCATCCTGGGGGGCACTCTGACGTTAATTGGTACCAGTACCAACCTGGTTGTGAACGGACAGTATCAGGCAATCACTGGAGAATCCGGATTCACCCTGTTTTCGATCACCGCTGTCGGCCTGCCCGTCGCCTGTGTAGGCGTACTCTTCATGTGGCTAACGTTCCCTCACCTGCTGCCAGACCGAAAGCAGAGCAAGGCGTTTGAGAACTTGCGAGAATTCACCTTGGAACTGCTGGTCGATCCCAACGGACCGCTGGTAGGGAAATCCGTTATTGATGCCGGATTGCGAAACCTCAAGAGGGTCTATCTCATTGAAATCGAGCGCAATGGGACGGTAGTTTCAGCAGTGCCATCCGAAGAAATCCTGAAAGGTGGTGACCGCCTCGTATTTGCCGGCGATACCGAAGCGATTTCCGATCTGCTGCGCATTCACGGTGTGCTTCCCTCTGAAGAATCCAGTGGCGAAAAAACTCTTGCGACCGCCCGCGCCGAACGCCGCCTCGTGGAAGCGGTCATTTCGCCCCATTGTGACGCGGTAGGATATGCAATCCGGGAAGCGCGGTTTCGCGATCGCTACGGTGCGGCTGTGCTGGCAGTAGCCCGCAACGGTGAGCGGGTTAAAGGCAATCTGGGGACGATCAAGCTGGAAGCTGGCGACACATTGTTACTCGAAGCCCGCCCCGCATTCGTCAGTCGACAGCGTTACAACAAGGATTTTCTGCTGATCAATGACCTGGAAACCGAACAGCCGCGTCACGAGCGAGCCATTCTGTCCTGGGTGATCCTGATCACCATCGTTGTTGCGGCAGGCTTCGACCTCATCAGCATGCTCAATGCGTCGCTGATTGGAGCCGCTCTGATGATTGCGACCGGGTGCTGCTCTGTGAGCCAGGCGGAAAAGAGTCTGGATTTGACGGTTCTGGTCACGATAGCCGCGTCGTTTTCGTTGGGGGTCGCCTTACAGAAGACGGGCGTGTCTGCGTTTCTTGCCGAGCACATTATCAGCCTTAGCGGCGGCGAAGCCTGGCTGATGCTCGTCCTCACGTATCTGGCAGTATCCATACTGACTGAGGTAATTACCAACAACGCGGCTGCGATCATCATGCTGCCCATCTCGTTGACCATGACCGAAAGTATGAACCTGAACAGTGAACCGTTTGTGTTCGCGATCATGATGGCCGCCTCAGCCAGCTTTGCGACACCTCTCGGCTATCAGACAAACCTGATGGTGTACGGGCCCGGCGGCTATCGATTCAGTGATTTCTTGCGCGTGGGGATACCTATGAATCTGTTCATGGGGGCTGTCACCGTCTGCGTTCTGCTGATCGGATGGCCACTCCACAAATAAAAGTTTCACTGCTTCCAGAAGCTGGGAAAGAAAAGCGCAAGAATGGTGAAAAATTCGAGACGCCCCAGAATCATTGCCCCCGTGAGAATCCAGGTGCCCGTATCGGAAACCGACTGATAATTATTTCCCAGCGAGCCGAAAGCTGGCCCGACGACATTGATGCAGGCCGCAACCGCAGAAAATGCAGCGAAGATATCGAGACCCGTTGCAACGAGTGCCAATGTCAGCACCATGCTTGCAAAAGCCGACAGGATCATATACGCCACCGTCGTCCTCAGGATGCTTTTCTCAACGGGTTTCCCTTGATATTTAACGAGGAAAACCCCGCTGCTGTGGATGAGACGTTTGATTTCAAGATTGATAACTTTAACGCTCAGAACGTTCCGCACAATCTTGTTACCGCCTGCCGCAGAGCCGGCGCAGCCCCCAAGATATCCGGCCACTATCAGCAGAAACGCCACCATTGGAGTCCATGTTGCATACACCGAGGTATGAAATCCGGTGCTCGTAATAAAAGAAACCAGATGAAAGACGGCGTCGTTTAGAGCAATGATCAAACTGGAGTAGCCGCCCACCATCAGTAGATCAACCACAATGATTAACGACAGAACGACGATCGCGAGAACAAACCAGTAAAATTCTTCATCGTGCCAGTAAGGCCTCAAGTCCCTGGATTGCCAAACCTTGAAATGCAACGCGAAACTGATGGCCCCTGCGAGCATGAAAAAGCCGGCGGCAAGCCGGATCACCGGAGTGTCAAAATGTTCGAAGTTTGCGTCATAGGTAGAAAAGCCACCCGTTGACACCGTGGACAGGCTGTGCGCGATTGCATCGAAGGCTGTCATTCCACAAAGATAATAGGCCAGAGCACATGCCAGCGTAAGGGCTCCATACACGAACCACAAATAATGCGCGGTATCGACCAGCCGTGGCGTGAGCTTGTCATTCTTCAGGGGGCCAGGCGTCTCAGCTTTCAGTAACTTCATACCGCCAACATTGAGCACGGGCAGCACGGCCACTACAAAAACAACGACACCCAGGCCTCCGAGCCACTGCAGAAACTGGCGGTAGAGCAGGAAGGTTCTGGACATTTCATCCAGTCCCGTGAGGATGGTTGCTCCTGTGGTCGTTATGCCGCTGACACTTTCAAAAATACTGTCCGTGATGGTAGAGCCAGTTACCAGATGAATGGGGACGGCACCGAGCACTCCCATGGCTATCCATGTAACCGTTGCGAATAATAAAGCGTCGCGGAAGCTCAGTTTAGAAATACTTGAGTGAGGTGTTTTGAACCCCAGAAGCAGGCTCACTGCGATCATGGGCAATCCCGGCAACGCAAAGGCGCCGACCTGCTGATCATTGAAGATTACGAGAGAGAGTGACGCAAAAACCAGCTGAACACACCCCATGAGACCTACTGGAAAAGCCAGAAGATAAAGGGTGGCGCTCCTATTTATCATCGGGTCATCTGCAGGAAGGAGTGAAAAAAGGGAACTTCAGGACACTGAATTAACGGCTAACCAGACAGTTGGCCTCGACGGCAAGTTAACACGGATGGCCGGACGTTCAAAATGGAAGTGCGTCTTTTCGTTTGGGCAGGTTTCCGAGCGCGCGTGTCAGCAGCGGTTTAACCCTCGCTGCCTGGGGGGGAATTCCCCAGGGGCGAGGGTTAAACGCCAGGTGCCAGTCTACAATTTCGTATCGGCGCGTAGGCTCTGTACGTAATGTGCCTGCGCTCGACGACTTTTCGTGCAGACCCTAGGGTTTGAGTTCCACGGTTCCCTTCATGATGCCGCTATGCCCAGGAAAGGAGCAGAAAAATACGTAACTGGTGCCGTCCGTCAAGCTACTTACAGGGAATTTGACCGACGTTTTCTCACCGCCGCCTATAATTTCTGTGTAAACGACTACCCTTTTGTCGTCGACTTTGACGTAGTTGTTCTCCAATCCGGCACTCATGCCCTCACTGGCGACAGCTTTCATGTCGTCTGCCTTGGTGATCACGATGTTATGTCCCATGACCTTGTCAGCAAGCTTGCCGGAATGGGTCAGGTTGAGGGTGAAGTCCTTGCACGCTTTGCTGATGGTTATCTTGTCGGTACTGAAACGCATGGCATCGGTACTGTCTACTGTCATACTGCAATCCTGTGCCATGACGCTGGCGGACGCCGTGACCAGAGCTGCTAAAACTGCGATTTGGGTTAGTCTCATCAAAATGTCTCCGCTATCGATAAATTCTATGGATGTATTTATTGTATCCGGCCGATTTAAAGATGTAAACTAAATGCATCTTTAAGGGGTATGTGACATCACGCACCAATACGACGATATGCCTCCGTCGGATGAGTGCGAAACAAACGTATCAATCCCGACCACCGCCTCGAGGACTCCGGCGCATGGCACGATCATCGATACCACCCTCAGCACCTCTGACACCCTCGCCATTGGCACCAAAGCCGCTTTCTCCGGTTGCGCAGTTATTTGAATACCCTTTCCGGATATTCTTTCTGCTCACGGGTGTTTATGCGATTCTTTCAGTCCCTGCCTGGATCATATATCTGTTTGCCGGCCTGCCTTTGCCCGTAGGTTGGAGTGCTTTTCACTGGCATAGCCACGAGATGCTTTTTGGTTTTGTTGCACCGGCCGTCACCGGCTTTGTCCTGACAGCTGTATGTAACTGGACCGGTTCAGCGCCCCTTCGCGGCCGCTGGCTTTTTGTGCTCGCATTGTTGTGGCTGGCTGGACGGGTCGTGATGTGGACTGCCAGCTGGTGGCCTCTTTGGCTGGTTGCCGTAGTAGACGCGTTGTTCCTTGCGGCCGTGGCACTCTATCTCACCTGCATCATCCTTGGAAAGGGCAATCGGAAAAACCTCATCCTTGCCGCAGCAATCACTTTGCTGTTCCTTGCGAATATCGTCATGCACATGGGCTTCATGACCGGCACGACCGATTTTCTGCAAGCCGGGGTCAAGATGGCGTTCACCCTGATCGCCCTTCTTATTGTTATCATCGGTGGCCGAATAATCCCGCTGTTTACAAGTAACTGGCTTCGCAACGAAGGTCGGGATCCAGGCGTTGTTCGGGTATGTAGCAAACTTGATATTGCCGTGCTCGTTATCACTGCCGCCATGCTGCCGGCTGACTTGCTGCCCGGTAACCTTGTTGTTGTCAGCGGAGTTGTTGCCCTGCTGGCAGGCGTACTCAACCTGATCCGGTGGTGGCGCTGGAATGGCCGGGTCGCACTGAAAGAGCCGCTCCTCTGGGTGCTGCATTTGGGATATGCCTGGCTGATTTTGGGGTTGTTCTTTAAAGCAGGAGCCGTTTTCGGCATTGTGGCGCAGACTGCATGGCTTCATACTCTGGGCATTGGCGGGATGGCGTTACTGATTGTCGGCGTTATGACCAGAGTCTCTCTGGGTCACACCGGCAGACCTATGAAACTCCCACTTTTTGCTCAAAGCATTTATTACTTCATGGTCGCCGCGGCCGTCGCTCGGGTACTGGTTGCTCTTCAATGGCTGGACTTCCGGTTTGGGGTCATTCTGGCAGGCGGAGCCTGGACCATGAGCTTTGCACTGTTTATCTGGTTCTACTGGCCGATTCTGAGTGCCCCTCGCGTAGACGGCCGCCCCGGTTAGTGGCTTGTTCAATCAAGTGGCCGTTCAAATTTTAAAGATGGGAAGAGCTGGGTAACAGTTATATGCAATTGACCAGATACACGGATTATTCTCTTCGAGTGTTAATTTATGTCGGTTTGCGCGAAGAAAAAATTTCGACAATCCGCGAGATTGCAGAAGCCTACGGCATATCAAAAAATCACTTGATGAAGGTGGTTCAGGAGCTGCACAGTCGGGGTTACATCATTGCGGTTCGAGGGAAAATGGGAGGCATAAAGCTCAAGGGGCGCCCTGAAGATTTGAATCTCGGCCAGTTGGTTCGCGACATGGAACCTACATTGGCGCTGGTGGAATGTTTTTCGGCAGAGCAAAACTGCATCTTAAGTCCGGTTTGCCGACTCAGGGAAATGCTCAATGAAGCCATGGGCGCTTTTTTTAAAACCCTGGAAGGCTATACCCTGGCAGATGCTTTACGGCCGGAGGACAAACCCGGATTGATTTCGGTGCTTGGATTTTCCGATTCTGCCGACAGGGTCTAGTTCAAAAAGCGGTCCGTTGCACTATCTCGTCACAGTGCTATTCTTTAACAGGTTTAAATATAATAATCGGGGGTGACATGCAGCAGGAACAGATTTTCGGCCCAATAAAAATCCTCAGTTACGTGGTTATATCGGGTATGGCGGGGGCAATAATATATGCCTTCTCCATCGCTGTTAGATACTGGTCTGGCATCGGAGTCTAACGGGTGAACTCATGAACAAGAGACAATCGCGAATATTTGCAATCGGGTCGACCGGCGTCGCGGCACTCGCCTTCCTGGTAATGACTGTCGACAGTCACCGTCAATTTCCAAAATTGACCAACGCTGAAAGCATCACGCCCGAAGTCGTGCACGGAAAAGACGTCTGGCATAAATATAATTGCATCAATTGTCACACCCTCTTTGGTGAAGGTGCATACTACGCACCGGACCTGACCAAGATTACCCAACATCGTGGCGAGGCTTACCTCCACGCCTACATGCGTGATCCCTCCAAATTTTACGACGAACAGAAGCATCGTCGGTTGATGCCCAAGCAGGATTTGTCCGAGAAAGAAATCAAAGATTTGATCACTTTCCTGGATTGGGTAAGCAAAGTTGACAATCAAGGTTGGCCGCCGCGCCCGATTCTGGTCACCGGCAGTTTTGTTCCAGGTGCCGACACGAGTCATGCAGATGGGCCCGAAGACCCACCGGGTGTTCGTCCCGTTACCGCTGACGATGATCCGAGAGCACTGGGAGAACATGTTTTCCGTACCGCCATTCCCGCCTGCAATGCGTGCCACTCTACTGCGCCCGGCGCCGACATGGCCGGACCTACACTGGCCGGACTGGCGACGAGAGCCGAGGAACTGGTGGGTTCAAAGGATTACAAAGGCGAAGCGAAAGATGTCACGGCATACATTAAGGAGTCCATCGTCTCCCCAAGCGCTCACCTTACTCCCGGAGCAATGTATTCTGCAGATGGCGTTTCGTTTATGCCAACCGGTTATGAAACGAGCCTGACGGAAGAGCAACTGGATCAACTGACCGCTTATTTAGCGTCCTTAAAATAATTATCCGGTATTTTCCGGGAAGCTGGAAACATACCCATCTTTCGATGGAGATTAGCCATGCGTTATAAATCGCAATCAGTTGCCTATTGGTATTTTGCAGTTGCCATGGTGTTATTCGGGCTGCAACTGGTATTCGGTCTGCTGTCCGCAACCAAATATCTGGGACCGGATCCACTGCTGTACATTTTGCCTTTCGATGTGACCAAAGTCATACATACCAATCTTTTGATCGTGTGGGTGCTAACCGGGTTTATGGGGGCGACTTACTGGATGATTCCCGAGGAGTCCCGAGCAGAACTGCACAGTGTCAAACTTGCCATCATCCAGCTCGTGTTGTGGACTCTGATGGGTGTCACAGCAATCATCGGGTATCTGTTCCGGTACGGAACGGGCAACAAGTTACTGGAACAACCCTTGCCGCATAAAATTGTCATTGTGATCTGCATGTTGATTTTTCTCTACAACATCGGCATGACGATAAAAAAATCCGGTCGCTTTACGACAACCGAAGGTGTCCTGATGATTGGCCTGGTGAGTTCAGCGTTGCTGTTCCTGCCCGCCCTGCTCCATTACACCAACTACACGGTTTCCATATTCTATCGCTGGTGGACCATACATCTTTGGGTTGAAGGCGTGTGGATGATGATCATGGGTGCTTTCCTTGCCTATCTTCTGATCCGGCTGTCTGGCGCAGACCGGGAGGTCATGGAAAAATGGCTGTACGTTATCGTCGGTCTGGTATTCCTCGCCGGTATCATCGGTACGGCCCACCATTATTACTGGGTTGGCGTGCCTTATTACTGGTTGCCGATCGGCGGGTTTTTCAGCGCCCTGGAACCACTGGCGCTTGCCGGTATGGCAATTTATGCCTACGGAGCCATGCGTCGTGCGGGCCTGTCTCACCCGAATACGCTGGCGTTGCACTGGACTCTGGGTAGCGCGGTATTCGCCCTTTTCGGTGCGGGCCTTCTGGGTCTGGCCCACACCTGGCCGAGCATCAATAAATGGACCCACGGTACGTTGATCACGGCCATGCACGGTCACGCAGCCTTCTATGGTGCGTACGCCATGATTGTTCTCGCAATGATTACCTACGCCCTGCCTTCGTTAACCAAAGGCCGTTCCGAGCGAGGCAGCAGCATTGGCTATTGGGCGTTCTGGTTGCAACTGGCTGGAATGTTCGGTATGACGCTGTCGTTTGCCACCGCCGGAATCGGGCAGGTGTATCTGGAGCGCGTCATGGGGATGGGCTACCTGGACGCACAACTGAAAATTCAGGTTCATTTCCTGATGCTGATCGCAACCGCCTCACTGTTTACTGTCGGCGTGGCATTGTTCATTTATGACTTTTTCCGTTTCCCTCCGGTATTCGAACCGACTGTGGATCCGGACGCCGGCACCCTGGGCGACACTGCACACGTGACGGGTTAAAGCGCCATGAGCAACGCGTCAACAAATGCCGCCAGCCTGCTGGACGACGATCAAGCACCGTTTTACTTGCCCTCGGGTAGCGAAATTGAGGTGTTTGAGAAATGCTTCCGGCACCGGTTGGCGGTGCTGCTCAAGGGGCCGACCGGGTGTGGAAAAACCCGGTTTGTGGAGCACATGGCCTGGCGGCTGCAACGGCCGCTAATCACCGTAGCCTGTCATGATGATCTGTCTGCGAGTGATCTGATCGGTCGCTACCTCGTTCGCAACGAAGGCACCGTCTGGCAGGACGGGCCACTGACACGCGCAGTCCGGGAAGGTGCAATCTGCTATCTCGATGAGGTTGTCGAGGCACGTCAGGATACCGTGGTTGTTTTGCACTCGCTGGCGGATTACCGGCGGGTCTTGCCCATCGATAAAACCGGTGAACAGATCGAGGCCGCCGACGGATTCCAGCTGGTCGTGTCTTACAATCCGGGGTATCAGCGGATGATGAAGGATCTCAAACCGAGTACCCGCCAGCGCTTTGTAGCCATGGATCTCGACTTCCCATCTCCCGCCAGTGAAGCGAATATCATCGAACGGGAAAGTGGCATTGACCGCGCAACGGCAGTTGCGCTCGTAACTCTGGCGCAAAGGATCCGCCTGCTGCGGGATCGAGGTCTCCCCGAGGTGCCGAGCACTCGCGTCCTTATTACAGCGGCTGTGCTCGCCCGTGCCGGTATCGATATTCATGAAGCATGTCGCGTCGCCATCGTGTTACCCCTGTCTGATGACGAGACTCTGGTGGGTGCCATGAATGATCTTGTTGACGCGACATTTGTCTAGCACGTTATCGAGATGTCAGTGAATCCGTTGTTAACCTTGCAGATCCGCCGTGGCTGAAGCTGAAGAAGTCATTACAGATGCAGCGCGCCACGCGACCATTTTTGTGCGGGATTTATGGCAGCGACATCGCGTTGATAACACGCCTGCAAACATACGAATAAGTGATGTCGCCAATCGGCTGGAGCTGTTCGTCAACTCGGTGACGGGGCTTTCACTAACCTTGCGTAAAGCACAGTTGCCTGCTCACCCCACTTTCCTCGCACTTGTCTTCAAGAAGGTGCAAAAACCGGTTTTACGCCAATGCATTCCCGCAACGGACGGCCAGATGATTTGGCTCCCTCCGGAGGTCGGCACGAGTGATTTTGCGACGGCACTGGAGCGGTACCGCGTCATGGCCATGCAGCAGTGTTTGCGTGCACAACGCGGCAGCCACCGGCTTATTTCTGCTGCCCCCAGCCCACTTGCCGCAGATGTCTATCTTCTGCTTGAGGCCTGGTCTGTCGATCAGAAAATGATGGAACTGCTGCCGGGGCTGCGACCGTCTGCGCACCGTTTCAGAGAACATGTCGTCGCGACCCGTCCGCCTCTGAGCGCTTTTGCGGAAAGTCGGTTGCCGATTGAAAAATTGCTGCGAAATCTGCTCACGCAAACGTCCGGTTTCTCTGACAGAGATTTCCCCGTCACCCAGTCTCCCGAAGAATCCATGCTGCGTGTTCCCGATATAATCGCTGCCTATTCGCTGGAAGCCGCGGTGACAAAACGCCAGGCATTTGCGGTGCATCCACTGTTAAAAGACTGGTGGACGGGCGAATTACGCCCCGGTGGTACTAAACGGCCCGACGCTTCTGCGACAGCAGATACTGATTCACCTGCTGATGAGGATTCCGAAACAAGGTCGGGCCGCCTGGTGCGCCGGCCAGAAATCCGGGAGGCGCAGGAAGATGAAGATGAGGAACAAAGCCAGGGAGTCTGGATGGTTCAGGGTGATGAACCGCATCAGCATGCCGAAGATCCGCTAGGGCTTCAGCGTCCAACCGACAAGGACGAAGAAACTTCTGCGGAAGAATATGCCGATCTTGTTTCAGAGTTGCCGGAAGCGCGTCTGGTCAACACGCCGGGTAGAGCCAAAGAAGTACTGATTTCCGACGATCCCCCGAACTTCGATACGCCCGCCCAAACCTCGACCGCGCCCTCCGAGGGCGAATCCCTGCAGTATCCGGAATGGGATTATCGCACCCAATCCTATGTCGATCCCGGTGCAACTATCAGGATCAGGCCTTGCGGTCCCGGATCCCGGCAATGGGTCGATAGCATCATGACTCGACACGCGCCCATCATTTCCTCTTTGAAGCGTCAATTTGAACTGCTTCGGGCGCGTCGGGTCGTACTGCGTCGCCAACTCGACGGCGAAGAAATCGATCTGGATGCTTACGTCGACAGCTACAGCAGCTATCGAGCGGGTGGAAACTTTTCCGACCGACTTTATCTGAGCAGCCGTAATCTCGATCGCGATATGGCCGTCACCGTTCTGGTGGATATCAGCGGTTCAACCGACAGCTGGATTGCACAAGGAAGACGCGTCATTGACGTTGAACGAGAAGCTCTGCTGCTCGTTTGTCTCGCATTACAAAGCACCGGAGAACCGTGGTCGGTGCTGGGATTTTCAGGCGAGGGTCGACAGTCGGTCACCATTCACCCCATCAAGAACTTCGACGAAAATTTCAGCACAGACATCGCACTGCGCATAAGCTCACTCGAGCCGGAAAAGTACACGCGCGCGGGCGCCGCACTGCGCCACGCGACGGCAGAGTTAATGCGAGCATCCGCGTCCCATCGCCTTCTTATTTTCCTCTCGGATGGCAAACCGAATGATAACGATCACTATGAAGGTCGATACGGAGTTGAAGACATGCGGCAAGCAGTGGTTGAAGCCAAACTGCAGGGAGTGTCTCCGTTTTGCATCACCATCGACCATCAAGCTGCCGGGTATCTACCCAGGATTTTCGGGTCCAATCAGTACGGGCTCTTGCCCAGACCCGAGCACTTGCCTCAAGTCATGCTCGATTGGCTCAAGCGTCTGATGCTTCACTAAACTTCAGCGGCTGCGCCGTGATTTTCGGCTTTCCTCTCGGCTTGGCGTCTTCCTTCGGTATACTGTCGCTCCGTCAGAACACGACGGGCCCTGACCCAGTATTCAACTGCAACATCGAGATTCTGAAATGACGTTAATAAACAGACGCACTGGCAAAGCCAGTGGCACTCAACGCCGAACAATGCCAATCCTTCTGGGGATTGGTGCAATCTTGCTTCTGACCGGTTGCGGCGGGCCTGACGAGAAGCAGGCGGTCAAGGAGGATGTCAGTGTCGCGATAGATCAAAACCAGACAACGGCTGAGCAGGTCGTTAGCAAGCCAGTAATGCAGATATTCAAGAGCCCGACCTGCGGATGCTGCGGAGAGTGGATCGATCACGTCGAAGCCGCCGGTTTTCCTACGGAAGTAACCGATACAAATGCGATGGGTGCGGTCAAAGAGCGTCTTGGCATCGATGCAAATTACCATTCCTGTCACACCGCCGTTATTGGTGATTATGTATTTGAGGGGCACATACCCGCGCATGTCATTGAGCGCTTCCTGAAGGAAAAGCCGGATGCGTTGGGGCTCGCGGTTCCGGGTATGCCGATTGGCAGTCCTGGCATGGAAATGGACGATCGACGGGATCCGTATGACGTGCTCATTATCCGCCGCGACGGTACCGGAGCCGTCTATGAACACATACCGGGTAATTCGTAAACGCCCCGGGCTTGAGACCTGGGATCAAGCCCGTTTTTCGAACAACAATCCGTGACGGATAGCATTGAATTGGTGAGAGCCAAATTACAAAATAAAAGTGATACACTCCTCTCCTGATTAAATTACGGTTGAAAGTTAATCAACTTTCACGGAATATTCCAGTATTTACCTTGATCCACCGGCGACTCAGGGACATCCAATGATTCCAACGAAAAGCGAGCCGGCAATCTCCCATTCACAGGTTTCATCTCTGGAATCGGTCGGTATTATTGCCAAAAATTCTGTGGCGTTTGTAGACGCGGTATTTACCCATCTGCAGCACGACTTGCCAGTGATAATTCTCAAGGGTCCCGCCCACGCTGATGATACCCAGGGTTTCCTCCTCACGCGGATAGTCGAACCCGCTGACACCACCGGATGGACCCGTCTGAATTTCACTCCCCGGCATCTGGATAAAGTCGCCCAGTTCGCTTTCACCTCTGGCACCGAAGGTCGCCCCAAAGCAATTGCCGTTTCTCATTTGAATCTGGCGGACATGGTCGAGCGCCTGAACAGTGTTATGCATATGGATGCCTCCATCAAAGAGTACGTCGGCGTACCGGTATACCACTCATTTGGATTTGGGCGTTGCCGTGCGGTCGCGACAGTCGGCGGTGCCTTCTACATTCCTCCAGACGGTTTCAACCCTCTGGAGATTCAGCGCATGCTTGAGCGGAATGAAATCAACGCGATTTCTGCCGTGCCCAGCCTGTGGCGGACACTCTTCGAGAACAAGGACATCTTTGGAGAGGAAACCCGGCGCGTCAAATGGATCGAGATCGGCAGTCAATACATGAGTGCGCAGGAAAAACTTCTTCTCCGGCAGATATTTCCTGAAGCATGCATCGTTCAGCATTACGGCCTGACGGAGGCATCTCGCGCCACCTTCTTGCCGATTCACACAGTCGACAATGAGCAGCACCTCGAGTCGGTCGGTGCCCCGGTCGGCGATACCGAAGTCAAAATCACTACCGATGGCCGGATTGCGATTCGCGGACGCTCTGTTGCCAAACGCATGTGGCGTGACGGACAGGCAGAATCGTTGACAGACAGCGATGGATGGCTCACAACGAGTGACCTCGGGGAGCTGAAGCAGGGGCAACTGTTTTACAAGGGGCGCGCCGACGATGTCATTAACTGCGGCGGCGTTAAAATCGCGCCGGAGAGTTTGGAAAAAGCCCTTCTGCAAAAGTTGGGACTGCGCGCCGGTATCGCCTGCTGCCGCATCGCCGATGAGCGCCGTGGGGACGGCATACTGGTGGCATTTTTGAGTCACTTGTCACTGGATGAAGGCGCGGTTCGCCAAGCGGCTCGCGACGCATTGAGTCAGATGAATATCAATATCGGAGCTGGCCTGACGGTTATGTCGTGCGAACAGTTTCCGACGACGCCGACGGGCAAAATAAAGCGCAAGGAACTCGCTCAGAGCTCCGAGCTTTTGCCATCGCGCGCGCCTCCCGGTGCAGTTGAGTTTGCAACATCCAGTCATTCGCGTGAGCTGGAGCTGATTGCGCTGTGGAAAGACCTGCTGCAGATAGATGAAGTCGGCTCTCACGAAAATTTTAATGATTTGGGAGGCGACTCTCTTACCGCCATCACGGCCATTGTAAAGATGAGGCGCATGGGTATCCCCGAGGCGACCTGCCGAGGAATTTTGCAGGGCAAAACCATCGCGCAGATAGTCGCTGAGGAAGAAGCGCTGGCCAACCGTACTCAAGCGCAATCTCCAAACGCTCTGGACGAGTCGCAACGGCTTACCCTGAATATCAAGTTCGTGCGTGGTCTGCTGGTGCTTCTGGTTATTTTCGCGCACTGGTCAGAGGGTCTGTTCAACCGATTACCGCCGGCGATGGAGGGCCTCTGGACGAGCCTCGCCCCGGTATTTTCGGCTGGCACGCCCAGCTTTGCGATAATGTACGGGGTCACGATTGGCTATTCGTTTTATCCTACTTATTTGAAGTCGCCCTCCCGTCTGCGTCAAATGAGAAGTCCGATTTTGTGGATTTTGGGCGCCGGCGTCCTGGTGATAGCCGCGTCCAAACTGCTCGAAGACGTCCTGACTGGCGGGAGTCTTAATGCGACAACCATCGGTAACAGTTTGTATGGTGTGCTCAGCTACTATCTTCTGGCCACCCTTAGCTTGCCTGCGTGGTTCTGGCTGCTCAGCAAAAGCGGTGCGCCTGTCATTGCGGCGCTTTCTGGCGCACTTTTTCTGCAGCTGTTTTACCTGCAATATATCTTGCCTTTAGGGGTGCGACCGGCGGCCGGTTTGATCGAACTGATCAAGTTGCTGTTTACCGCCAAGTTCAGCTATTTCAATATGACGAGCGGTGTGATGATTGGCGTTGCCCTGGGAATCGCGTTGCGTTCAAAGCAGTTCATTCTGCGGCGACCAGCAGCCATCGCGCTGGGTTTCATGGCGATGTTGGGCGCCTGGTGGCTATCTGCTTTGTGTGGCGAGACGGACCTGTGGCTTGTCTGGCCTGCGCACCAGGTACAGGCCTGGAAGTGGTTGGGCTATATCGGCATATGCTTATGGCTTATGGCCGCCACCGACCGCGGCTTGAACTTTTACCACCGCATGCCGAAGCCGGCGGTCATGCCGTTGAATCTCGTGGCCTGCGCGGGCTTGCTCGCCTTCCCGATGTTCGTTCTCCACGAACTGGTATTACCAACAAAGAATATTCTGGCAGCATTGGGATTACCCTCCGCACTCGCCCTGGGCGTGCCCATGACGCTCTTTTGCGTCGGCGGAGGCTATCTTTTCTACAAAAGCTATCGCATGCAGTTTGATTAGCCAGAGCTAAAATTCGTAAGTCGCGCCAGCCGATACGAAGGCGCCATTAAAGCCAAATGGCGCCGATCTTCTTGAATAGCGGAAGACAGAATCACTGGCCATGTCCATCGCCCCCGGGGATGACTCAAACAACCCTCCTCTAGATCCGGTATTGGTTACTTCATCGGGTGTCACATCGAAAATATTGTTGCCAGCGATGAAAATGCTGAGCGCATCCCGGAAGCGGTAGTTCAGCCGGATGTCGGTAATCCATTCATTGTCGTAAGTCTGTCGGCCCAGGTCGTCCACCGTTGCATACTTGCCGAACCGGTTAAATGCAAGATTTGCCGAGAACGCGCCCAGGTAATATTTTGCGTTGAATACTATCCGGTCCTGAGGTTGCCATTCCTCAACAATGGAAATGTCCTGTGCGCTGAATACGGCGGCGGGATCGACAGTCGATAAAGCACCGGCGGTAGGTACATAGGTTTCAGTGACGTCGGTCTCGGTGTAGTTGGCCGCCAACATCAGGTCCAGAGAACCTTTCCCGAGTTCAACCCCCGAATAGCTGGTCACCAGATCTACGCCACGAGTTTCCGTGTTTGCCCCATTGAGAAAAAACTGGGCCGCGCCCGCGCCAACGTCATTTAACGCATCCGCAAGCGGCCCAGGATAGTCCGCGGCGGCAAGCTGGTTGCTGATGGTGATGCGATCATCGATATCGATCCGGTAAAAATCCGCCGTAAATTCCCAGGCCGGCGTCAGGTGCAGCACCATCCCGACCCCCAGATTACGTGATTCTTCTTCTTTGAGTTCCGGCACACCAATTGCGCGCACCGCCGGACTGTCATTCCGGAAGGTGCCTACCATCACAGCGCTCTCGCCTCTTATCTGAGTGCTGATGTTGTTGAAATACAGTTGCTGCATCGAGGGCGCACGGAAGCCCGTATTGTAGGAACTGCGCAGTTTCAGGTTCTCGGTGATCTCAAGACTTGAAGCGATTTTATAGTTAATGGTTTCGCCGAAACCTTCGTAATCGTCGTAGCGCAATGCAGCGCTTAAAAACAAACGGTCGGAGGCATCCAGCTCGGCATCTAAATAAGCGGAAACAACATCTCTGGTTTCATCGGTAAGGGATGCGAGTGGTATCCCGTTAAACCCCTGAATACCGCCGTCGGCGTTCTGGGGATAAAGGCTCAGCCCGGTTGCCGGATCTGTGTCGAAATCCTGCCAGGAATATTCGTCACCGGGAGTGATGCGGAAGCCATCCTCACGGTATTCAAGACCGGCGCCGATATTCAATGTGTCGAATCCATGTGTGTAATCCAGATTGACCGTGGTCAGATCCAGTTCCAGCCCGTACGCAAAAGCATTTCTGGGCATCTGCCTCCGGATTTCATCATCTGACAGGTCCTGCTCGAAGCGGAGCCAGTTTGCGTAGGAATAATTTCCGCTGTTGCGAGTTTCATAATCAATGGCGTTTCTGCCAGTGGTATAGGACAAATCCAGGGATGAGTCGGAGGAGAATTCGAGAAGATAACCGACGCTGATGGAATGGTCCCGAATGTCTGACGCGATCAGCGGGAGAAAACCGTCGGCGTGAACAGGATTTTGACCGTTCTCGAGATTTGCACCAGAATCCGCAGGATTTCGGTAAAACGCCGCGGACTCGTTGTCTCTTTGCGACCAGGTCAGAAATCCGTACAACTCCCCTTCTCCGACATCAAACGACGTATTCAGGGCAGCTGCAAATTGTTCCGACTCCGCATCGCCGATGCGCAAGCCATTGCGGCCGGGCCCCTCCAATTCAAGAATCTCAAAGCCCGCTGCCGGCTCGAGATATCCGTTACCGTCGGTATCAACACAACCACCGTAGAGACACACCCCTTGTGGGTTGGATCGGTCGGTATGGTTCCGATCGCGATAGTGCAATGTCAGGTTTGCAAATCCTGCGGCGCCAAGGCCGAATCCCTTGTTGACATCGAGCGCGTAGGTTCCACCATCGCCTTCGGTGAACTGACCCCAGGACCCACTTACCTGCCCCGCCTCGTCTTCATTCTTGAGGACGATGTTGATGATCCCCGCGATCGCATCAGATCCGTATTGTGCGGCAGCGCCATCGCGCAGAATTTCTACCCGTTCAATGGCGGATACGGGGATGGCATTCATGTCGGTTCCAGCTGTTCCCCTGCCGACAGAGGTATTGATATGTATCAGTGAAGCCTGATGTCGACGCTTTCCGTTGATGAGTACCAGTGTTTGATCCGGCCCCAGTCCACGCAGAGTCGCCGGTCGAAGTGCATCCGTACCGTCGCTGATGGCAGAACTGGAGAAGTTGAAGGAAGGCGCCATTTTCTGAAGCATCCTTCCTAACTCGAACTGACCGCTGTCCCGCAGAAGCTCTTCGTCCAGCAAATCAACGGGAACCGGAAGATCATCAGCGGTTCGACCGAGGGTGCGGCTTCCTACAATGAATATTTCTTCGAAAAGGCCTTCTGCTTCGGAAGGTGTTTGTGCGTATGCGGGAGGAAGGCTGAAGAGCAAGGTAGTGATCGTGGAAGCAAACCCGATATTGAATGTGTTAGTCGAAGCAGATTTATTCATGGGAGATGTCCGTTCGAGTGAGCGATCTATAGTTCCAAATTAGTTTCTGGATTGCAAGGGAAGCGCGGCGCCAGCGCTTGCCCGGAGTCCCGATCAGCCAGTGCTGCACCGTCAGATTCGCCCGGCAAGCCCGTCGCACCCGGTCGCCTCCTGTCGCCTCTTTCAGCGCAGTTAGAAAGATCATGAACAACGCCGCAGTCAGATCCGGATGATTGCAGTAAGCTTGCCACCTGAGCGAGCCCCTGGCATCGCCTTCCCTTTGAAAGAGTCTGGAGTTATAGCAGTGATGGAAGCAATAAAATTTTACGTGGGGATGATCTGTCTGGCATTGGCGGCAACGGGCTGCACCAGTGACGGCAGTCATCAGCTGAATGACCCCGTCAAACCTCCCAAAAAACAATCCGACATCGGCGCCGCCCTTTGGAAACCGGGGGAATTTAACAGCCCCTCCACTTTCGCGAACCAGTGTGAGAAGCCGCGCGCTGGTAAAGATCCGCTCACCGGCGAGCTTTTCCCCGACCGCCAGGGCACAGCCATGCATGAAAAGATGTGGCTCCGCTCTATTACCGATAGCGTCTATCTTTGGTACGACGAGATCGCCGATGTGAACCCCGCCTCTTATTCGGTTTTGGAGTATTTCGAAGAAGTGCTGAAGGCGGATGGCGACCGGTTTCATTACGTGATTCCGTATGACGACTTCGTCGCTGCCACAGAAGAAGGTGTCAGCGTGGATTACGGCATTCTCTGGAGCGTTGTGGATGAGGCAGGCGGTTATGCCGCCTATGTGCAGACGGTTGAAGCCTCCGCCCCTGCGGCAACGACAGTCGGTCGCGGCGATAAAGTACTCGAAATAGACGGAATTGAGGTCGTTGACATGGATTTCTCTGAGCTGTTGGCGGCCCTGTATCCGGAAGTTTCAGAAGAAACCCACACCTTCAAATTTGTGAAAAGAAATTCGAACACTGTAATAGACACAACCCTGGAAACCGGTCCGATTGTTTACCGGTCCGTGCCGCAAGTGAAAGTTCAGGACACCTCGCAAGGCCGCATTGGTTACATCGAGTTCTATGCGCACGACATGACAGCTGAAAGCGCCTTGATTGATGCGGTGAGCCAGTTACAA
Source organism: uncultured Cellvibrionaceae bacterium (assembly GCA_964546435.1). GTDB lineage: Bacteria > Pseudomonadota > Gammaproteobacteria > Pseudomonadales > Cellvibrionaceae > CAYNST01. Next base: position 5,681 of record CAZJKJ010000036.1, on the reverse strand, counting down.
GAAGAAGGAATTGATGAACTTTTCGTTGACCTACGCTACAACGGCGGCGGGCGCCTGGATACCGCCAGTCAGTTCGCTTATATGGTTGCAGGTCCGGAACAGACCGCCGGCCGGGACTTCGAGCGTCTTCAGTTCAACGACAAGCATGGGACTCAGGATCCGTTCACCAATACTACCGACCCCGTACCGTTCATTTCCAGCACGATTGTCGCGACGGCCGCAGAACCTCTGCCCTCGCTGGATCTCAATCGCGTTTTCGTGCTTACCGGCCCGGACACCTGCTCGGCCAGTGAATCATTTATCAATGGTTTGCGAGGGATAGATGTGGAGGTGATCCAGATCGGCGATACCACCTGCGGCAAGCCCTATGGTTTCAGACCGCTGCCAAACTGCGGCAATGTTTATTACACGGTGATGTTTACCGGCGCCAACGATAAGGGTTTCGGCGAATTTGTCTCCGGTTTCAGCCCTGCCGATTTTGCAGAAGGCGATGAAGGAAGCATTCTGCCGGGTTGTTTCGCCCTTGATGATCTCAATCATGACCTGGGATCGGTCGAAGAACGGCTATTTGCGACAGGTCTGCATTTTCTCGAGTCAGGCGAATGTCCAGACACCGGCGTCATGTCGACCCAGAAGTCGATTCCCCTGGATCTGCAGCAATCGATACCGGGAGTACCTGCATTGAAAGTGCTATAGAACGCGGGGTTCGCCCCGCCCACCGCTTCGGAGGAACTGAGCTTGGATAACGAAACGTTGAAACAGTTGGCAGCAGCCTGTGTCTTGCTGTTAACGGGCTGTCAAAGCCCTGCTTCTACATTGCAAGCGATGCCCGCCTTGTTGACGAGTACTGATACGGGGGCGCAAGCAGAAATCACCTCGGCAGTTTCCGCTGCGCTGGGCGGAGTGCCTGTAACGCTTTCACCGACCGCCTTTACCCAGTCCTCTCGCTTATATATTGACCAAGGCGCGCTCCGCAACGGGCAGTCCCGGGTACAGGAAGGGAAGATGCTAGGGTCGCCGAGACGTTTTGAGCTCTTCCGCCACGGCGGCGACTGCTTTCTTGCAGGTCCGGATACGGAAGTTCTGACGCCGTTGCGCCATGTGCAGTGCAAAGCGATAGTCCCCTGACTCTCTTCACACATTGACGGCCGATGGGTGCCAGTCGGCGCCTGCCGGGCCTGTATCCGCTCATCCCGTGATACCGTTATCGCGCCAGAAAGCTTGAAGCGGCACTCCTCCGTCTTCATTCACCCCACTACCTGTCCAGGATTCAGTTGGAGTTAATGTTGTTTTTAACACCATTGTGCGCTGATGTCGGCGAAATATTGATCAGGCCGCGCGATTCACTCCGTATAAAATCCACAGGAACCCAGGATCTGTACGAAAAGTCGTCAAGCGAAGGTCAGGCAAGGCAAAAACAGGCGAAGAAGCGGAGTTTACGTGCTGTAAATGAGCATTCCGAGCCTGTTTTTAACGCAGCACCACCGAGCGCAGGCACTTTTCGAACCCTGGCAAGCCGCAACTTATGCAGGCTCAACGAATTAAACCCATAGACCTGTTAAACATCATGCGAAGAATTAACTTTACTTTGAACATGGCAATTGGTGTGGTGATGACGCTGCTGATAACGGGCTGCGACGACGGAGATTCGTCACATGCTTACGTTCCATCGGAGGTAAGCAGCTCGTCGAGTTCAGGAAGAGGATCGACATCCTCATCCTCATCCTCATCCTCATCCTCATCCTCATCCTCATCCACCTCATCCACCTCATCCACCTCATCCACCTCATCAAGCAGTAGCACGAGTTCGAGTGGTGACAGCGTGAAGGACGACAGCTTTGCTATCGTCAACCACCTTCCGGCAAGTAATGCCAAGAATATTTCTCTGGTGACCAAAGTCGACATCGAGCTGAATGCCGCCGTCATGCGCGAAAGCATCCAGGACGATTTCATCACCGTGTCATCGCCCAGGGGTGTTGTTGAAGGTTATGTCGTTGAAGTCGATGACAGGCGATTCAGATTCACGCCTTATGATCCTCTTGCACCGGATACCCGCTACCGCGTCAGCACCGCCGCAATAATGTCGGCAGATGGTCTGGAAAATGAAGTGTACGAGTGGGAGTTCAGCACCACAGCCAATATCGGCACCACGCCTCAGGACGTTATTGATAGTTGCATGAACGAGCGCGATATCGCCATGCTTGCTGCCGTCAACGAGGTACGTTTGAAAGCGAGAAAGTGCGATTCCGTTACCTACTCTGCCGTTACACCGTTAAAGTGGAACTGCAAGCTGAGGCAGGCCGCACAGGCACACGCCGATGATATGGCTGCTTTCGACTTCGTTAGCCATCAGGGAACTGACGGCTTTGATCCCGGTGACCGGGTTTCAGCTGCGGATTACCGCTGGACAGTTGTGCGGGAGAACGTGGCCGGCGGGCAATCAACGATCGCGGAAGTCATGAAAGGTCTGCTGAACAGCCGGGACCACTGTACGACGATCATGGCCAACAACGTTGAAGAGTTCGGTTTCGGCTATTCAGAAAATCGGGCGGCTACTTACCGGTTTTACTGGACCCAGGTGTTTGGATCTCCCCGGAAATGACCTGAACGTAATGTCGAGGGAGCTCCGCGCCACTCAAAGGACACTATTGACGTTGGCGAAAAGTTCAAGCATGGTTGCGACGGCATCTCAGATCTGGAGCAAACCATGCAACCTTTTCGGCGCCTTCTGGCTACCGTTTTAGTTCCACTTACCCTGCTTTCCACGGCCCCCAGCTATTCGCAGCCAGATCCCGAACCCGATACCCGATATGTTTGGGATCTGGCTGATCTGTATCCCTCAGTCGAGGCCTGGCAGACAGCCCGCAAGGACGTGCTCGAAGAGATCTCCGCGCTGGAGCAGCTGAAGGGTACCCTTGGCAAGAGTCCGGAAAGACTTTACAACGGCCTTTCCAGCATTTCCGCCACACTCAAAAATGTAAGCCGTCTCTACGTTTACGCCAGTCTCAAGCATGACGAAGATATCGGTAACACGGCCAATCAGGAAATTAACCAACTGGCCGAAATCGCCTATGCGCAGTTCGGTGAGGCGACCGCCTGGCTGGAGCCGGAACTGCTGACTTTGGGCGAACGCAAAATACAGCGGTTCCTGAAAAAGAACGAGAAACTCGAACCCTTCCGGCATTATCTGAACAACACCCTGCGCAACGCTCCACACACGCTGGATACGGAAGGAGAGAAGACGCTTTCACTGTTCACCCGGTCCCTGGAAGCGCCAGGCAATATCTATTCGGTGCTGAGCAATTCGGATATTCCCTGGCCACAAGTGCGGCTGTCCGATGGCAAGGAACACCGCATCGATACCGCGGGATACAGCCGTTGGCGCGCCAGTCAGAACCGAGGGGATCGTCAGGCCGTATTCGACGCCTACTGGAACAAATGGAAGGATTACCGCAGCACAATTGGCAATGTCCTGAACAGTCATCTGCAGGCTCAGGTGGCTTTGGCGCGGTCGCGAAAATACGACAGCGTGCTACAGCGGGAACTGTTCGAAGACAATCTGCCCGAAGAGATCTACCGCACGCTGGTGACTGAGGTCAACCAGGCACTGCCAACCCTGCACAGATACTTCAAATTGCGCGGCGAGATGCTCGGCGTCAAACAGATGAAGTATTACGATATTTATCCGACGCTGGTGTCGCTGGACAAAGAATTCGATATTGACACGTCCGTCGACATCACGCTGAAAGCGATGCAACCCCTTGGTGAAGATTGGGTGAAAAAGCAGTCGGAGGCCATGGAGCAGAGATGGATGCATGTCTTTCCCAGTCCGGGCAAACGCAGTGGTGCTTACATGAGCGGCAGCGCCTACGACGTGCATCCCTATGTACTTCTCAATCACAACAATGATTATGAATCGCTTTCGACTCTCGCCCACGAATGGGGGCACGCGGTTCACACGCTTTACGCGACCGAGTCTCAGCCCTTCGAAACTTTCCGCTATTCCACCTTTATTGCCGAGATCCCCTCTACTTCGCTGGAGTTGATTCTGCAGGAATACATGGTTGAAAACGCCACCACCGTCGATGAAAAACTCTTCTATCTCGGATCCGGACTTGAGAGCCTGCGGGCCACTTTCTTTAGGCAGACCATGTTCGCCGAGTTCGAGCTGATGCTCTATGAAGCCGTGGAAAAAGGAGAAGCATTGTCCGGCGAAAAGATCTCACAGATGTATGGTGAAATCCTGCGCCGCTATCACGGACACGATCAGAAAATCGTGGAAATCGACGAGCTGTTCCATAACGAGTGGATGTTCATCCCGCATTTTTACTACAACATGTACGTCTTCCAGTACGCCACCTCCATCACCGCTGGCACGGCCCTGTATGAGCGGATGATGACCGAAGGAGAACCGGCCATCGAGCAGTTCATCAACTTGCTCCGGGCTGGCGGATCGGATTACCCACACACCCTGCTCAAACAGGCCGGTGTGGACCTCACCAAACCGGAACCTTTCCGCGCCGTCGTCAAGCGAATGAACCTGATCATGGATGAAATGGAAAGGCTGCTCGAACAGAAACAGGCCCGCTGATTTCGACCCATCCTGCGAAAACCGCTCTGCCACTATTTGCGTACGGTGGAGCGGTTGATCGATGGATTAGCATCCAACTTCAGTTGATGTAAACTCCCAGCCCCACCCCTCCACTACTCGCGAGTTGCCAGAGCATGAGCGCCACGCCCCCGTCAACCAGCGAAGCAGAAACTTCACAAAGCTCGCTGCCCCTTCCCGTTTATAGTCCGGATGCCGTGCTGATGGCCTTGCAGGCCGTCCGCGATGGAGATTTTTCGGTGCGTCTTCCCGGCAACTGGACCGGCATTGAAGGGAAGATCGCCGACACCTTCAACGACATAGTTATTGCCAACAGTCAGATTGCCCGGGAGCTGGAACGGGTCGGTCAGGCGGTCGGTCAAGAGGGGAAGACCCGGCAGCGTGTCCGCTGCGATCGCCGCCTGGGCTGCTGGGGCACCATGGAAGCCGCTGTCAACACGTTAATTGATGATCTGCTCTGGCCGACGGCGGAGGTCACCCGCAGCATCGCGGCCGTGGCCAAAGGCGACCTGTCGCAAACGGTTTCGCTGGATATCGAAGGCCGGCAATTGCAGGGAGAATTCTTGCGCTCCGCCCAAATCGTGAATCGGATGATCGATCAGATGAGCGTGTTCACTTCCGAGGTCACCCGGGTGGCGCGGGAAGTCGGCGCGGACGGCAAACTGGGCGGACAAGCCAAGGTCAAGGGCGTGTCGGGTGTCTGGAAGGACCTGACCGATAACGTCAATTCCATGGCCAACAACCTCACAGACCAGGTGAGGAATATTTCGGAAGTAACGATCGCGGTTGCAAATGGCGATCTGTCGCGAAAGATTACTGTGGACGTGCGCGGCGAGATTCTCCAGTTGAAAGAGGCCATCAATACGATGGTGGATCAGCTGAGATCTTTTGCATCGGAAGTGACCCGGGTTGCCCGCGAGGTGGGCACCGAAGGAAAGCTGGGCGGCCAGGCGATCGTTCCCGGTGTGGCCGGCACCTGGAAAGACCTGACCGATAACGTAAACGTCATGGCGGTCAACCTCACCGATCAGGTACGCGGCATTGCCGAGGTCGCCACCGCCATCGCCCGCGG
>CAZJKJ010000035.1:31522-36303 GCA_964546435.1 uncultured Cellvibrionaceae bacterium | reverse complement strand
GGTCCTCGCGCGCCCATTCGACCTGGAGTCTGTAAGAAAAGTCGTCGCGCGAAGGCCAGGCAAGGCAAGGCAAAAACAGGCGAAGAAGCGGAATTTACGTGCTGTGAATGAGCATTCTGAGCCTGTTTTAAACGCAGCATCACCGAGCGCAGGCACTTTTCGTACAGAGCCTAAGAAACTTTCAGACCCAGCCAGTCACGAACGATGGGCAGTCGCCGGAGCAGCAACCATTCCAGAACAATCAACAGGATCAGGGATCCTGCCAGCAACGGCAGACCTAATACCACCACAAGCATGATCGATGCGATGATCCATCCCGGCCGCTGCCGCCCAGGTGCCGGGGCGCCCAGCCTGCCGGTGGGGCGGCGGCGGTACCACATGACGCATCCGGACACGGCGACCAGCCCGGCTCCCAACGTCACCAGCAGCCCAAGGGCCTGATTGAGCCAGCCGAAGAGATGTCCTTCGTGAGCGGAAATACCAATTCCGATCACTCGGTCCAGCGTTTGCCGCTGGGCGAAGGCTTCACGGCGGACCACCTGCCCTGCTTCGCTCAGCCAGACCTCCTCGCGCAGTGTCCGGTTCTGGTGTTGGGAGGCCAGCTTCCAGATACCGGTCTCGCCTGCGGCAGGCGCCAGCTCCACCGGTGGCGCCAAAGCCAGACGCCGGGATTCGTTGTAGAGCGCCGCAGTCAGAGTTGCGGAAGCCACGGCGTCCATCGTCATACCGTGGCCCTCATGGGAGCCGTCATGACTGCTGCTCACCGACCAGTCCGCGGTTTCGGTGTTACCCAACCGCGTGCGCAATTCATCGAAAGCGCTGCCCCACACCAGCGCCCAGGGCAAGCCGGATATCAGCAGAAACAGCAACAGCGCCGCGATCCAGATACCGGTTACGGCGTGCAGATCCCGCCAGAACGTCCGTCCGCCGGCAAACAGGCGCGGGTACAGCACGCCCGCCAGACCTTTCGCCCGGCGTGGCCACCATAGATAGACACCCGTGATAATCAGGACGATGGCCCAGCATCCCGCCAGTTCCACCAGCACCGCGCCGGTATTACCGAGCAACAGCTCCCCGTGCAGCGCCTTGACCATATTGATGAAACGGTCTTCCACCGCGACTTTGCGCAAGATTTCCAGGTTGTAAGGATTGACGTAGATCTGCTGGCGACGCTCCGGCGCCTGAACCGTGATCTGCACTGCCTCCGTCGCCCCCTGGGGCAAGCGGTAAGAGACCAGGGTGGCACCGGGCACCGCCGCCAACGCAGCCTGCACCTGCGCTTCCGGTAAAGACCGCGGGATCCCGGTCGCCGCCGAAACCTTGAGAGGCCGCTCGGACCAGGCATCAATCTGCGGTTTGAACAGATAGATGGCGCCCGTGACCGACAGGGTGAGAATGAACGGCAGGCAGAACAGGCCGGCGTAAAAATGCCAGCGCCACAAAGTGCGATAGAGCCGGGCTCCGGCCCCCGTATCGCCCGACGGCGTTTGCAAGGCAGTGTTTGTCATGGCAGCTTATACGTCAATCCCAGGTAAACCGTGCGCCCGGGCCAGGGGTGGGCGACATAGCTTTGCTGGTTGGTCAGGTTATCTATGCCGGCGCTGACTTCAATTCCGCCGGCCAACTGGTAATCGCCCTTGATGCCAAAACGGGTGTAGCCGTCCTGGGCGCCGTAGACCCGATGCTCGGTGTCCCGATTGTCATTGCGCCCATAGCTGTGGCTGGCGTACTGGAACTGGGCGTTGAGACGCAACGGATCGCTGACTTGCCAGCTCAACAGGGCATGACTGCGCCAGCGCGGCATCCGGGGTGCGTGATTGCCTTCGATGGTCGGATCCGCCGTGTTGCGCTCAATGATGGAGTCCAGCCAGGTCAGGTTCCAGCGCAGACTGAGCGCGTCACTCCAGAGCTGCGAGCGGTTCAAAACCAGTTCGGCGCCCCGTGTTTCTATCCGGTCTATGGGCACAAAAGTGCGCACGCTGAGACCATCGTTCGGCCCACCGGCAATTCGGTCCGCCTGGGACTCAATGACCTGACCGATGGTTTCCGCAAACAGGTTGATCCGGAGAAAACCGCCGTCGAGCTCACGGTCCAGCATGAAATTGTGGTGGCGGCCCGATTCAGGTCCCAGGGCGGGATTGGCTTCACTGATTGCGCTATAGGCGCTGAACTGGGCGTAGAGTTCTTCCACAATGGGAAAGCGGTAGGCCCGGGCGAAAGAGTAGCGGGCGGACCAGCGGTCATCAAACTGATAGGCAACCGACAGCTTCGGCGAGGTCCGTTCCCGGGTGAGTTCGGGCGCCCGCTCCCGGTGCAGCGCCCCCTGCGGATCGCCCTGCAGGACGTAACCGTCCTCACTCTTGAAGCGTTCCTGCCGCACCCCCAAAGTAAAACTCCAGTGTTCCGGCGTTTCCCAGCTCGCCTGCACAAAGGCGGCATTCAGGGACGTGGCGCCGCCGCTGGCTCCCGTCAGGGCGGACTTGAGGCGGCGGCGATAATCGGCCGAATCATAAAGATTGTAATTGAGCTCATAATGCTCATGGCGCAATCCCGCCTGTAGACTCAAACCCGACTCCACCCAGTTTTTCTGGAACGTGATCGCCCCGGTGGTCCAGCCGGAGTCTTCATATTCCGCCACCTCCCCCGCACCGGAAAACGCCGGACTGGCCGGATGCCCGGCCGAGGTGACGGTCGAATCTTCCAGAATCTCGAACCGGTTCAGGTTGGCTTCGATACGGGTGTCGGCACTGATGTCACCGCGCAGGCGCAAGCTCGCCGACAAAGAACGCCGCGCGGTATCCGTCACGCTCAGGGAATTCAACGGAATCCGGGCCACGGCGCCACTCTGAACAAAATCCCCGGCCCAGACGGGCTCGTCCTCGTCATTCTGCAGGTAGGTATTGGGATTGTCCTCCGCGCCCTGCCGTTTCTCGAAGGCGACATTGAGCAGCGAGGACCAGTCCCCCCGGTCATAACCCACCTTGATCTTGATATTGTCGGTGGTGCTGTCGACGACGCCGGTATCACCAAAATATTGTTGCGGCTCGCCAAAGACGTCGGCGCCGCTGATCGCACCGGTCACCGGCTGGGCCGCGTCCGGCTGATCTGCGGGGGTCAACCGACTGCCGAACAGAAACGTTTGCGGCTGGCCCTCATTCTCCAGCCGGTTAAAGGAGCCATACAGACTCCAGTTGCCGAGGCGGTTGCCTGCCGAAACGAATGTTTTGTATCCATAGAGCGAGTCATCAAAACCATAGCTGCTGAAGGACTGGGCAAATGCGCTGGTATCGAAAGTGAGCGTCGGCCCCTGGGGCAATTCCGTCTCGATCAGCACCACGCCTCCCATGGCGTTGCCACCGTACTCGGCGGAAAACGGCCCATAGAGCACTTCCACCTGGGCAATTTCGCTGGCGGACACCATGCTCCAGCGCGGCGCTCCGCTCCAGCGGGACATAAGCAGGTAGTGCAGCGGCACGCCGTCGGCAAAAACCATGGAGCGCGAGGTCTGGAACATGTTGGAGCCGCGCATTCCCAAGGTGCCGTTGGCGTCCCCGATAAAGCGTCGGCGGATAATCACACCGGGCTCAAACTTGACCACATCTTCAGTGGTGGCGACGTTGATGGCCGCAAGATCGGCCTGGTCGAGCAGACTAGTAGGGCTGACATAGTCGGCGGCATCCCGCGCAACCCCCTCGCTCCAGACCACCACCTCTTCCACCACTTCCGGCGGTTTTGCAGCATCGTCGGGGGATTGGGCAGCGGCATCAAGACAGGGAAGACAGACAAGACAGCCGCCAAGGGGCAGCAGGCGGGTGATACCTACAGTAGCGACAGGCATGAGCGTCCAGGAATCCTCGCAAAATGGAATGTGCAGACATTCTACGAGCGTAACCGTTTGATCCATATGCGACATATTGTCGCAGCGAGGACGAGCACCGGGAATCCGGGCGAGGCCGCTATGCGACCCGGGCTGGCATCTCTATACTGCCGCCCTCTTTCATTGTGTATCCGGACCGAGTTTCATGACAGATTTCACCGATGCCATCGGCTTTTTTGCGGCATTCTGCACCACGCTGTCCTTTCTGCCTCAGGTGCTCAAGATCGTGCAGACACGGGATACCCAATCCCTGTCGCTGATGATGTATTTGATTTTCACCCTGGGCGTCGCCACCTGGCTGGTCTACGGCATCCTCCGCTCGGATTCCGCCGTCATTGTGGCCAATGCCGTCACCCTGGTGCTTGCCCTGATCATCCTTGGGTTCAAGATCTACAACGATAATTTCTTGAAATCACCGGGCTGACCCACCCGGCATTCACCCAATCTCAGAAGCTCGACCCGGGCTGCTGCAGAAACTCGGTTTCCTCCGGCGTGGACGCCCGGCCGAGTATCTGATTGCGATGGGGGTAGCGACCAAACCGATCGATGATCACCTTGTGGTCAAGTTCAAACTGGTAACTGCGCGCCGAGGTGAATTCCCGGTGCAGGCGCTCCGATTCCTGATGAATCAGTTTCGATTCGCTGTGCATATAGGGCAACAACAGGAAGGCCCGCTCTCTCTCCGTAAGCTGTCGATGAACCCCTGCAGCCACCGCTTCCTGCGCCAGCGTCAGTGCCATGGGATCCTGAGCGAAGGCGGCCGGCGTATTGCGGTGGATATTTCTGGAAAACTGGTCCAGCACAATTATTTCAGCGAGCCGACCACGCGCCTCACGGCGCCAGCCATACAGCTCTCCCTTCGAAGCCTGTAACCACAGCGCGCCAAAGGTCCGCTCAATTTGCC
>CAZJKJ010000035.1:3544-31422 GCA_964546435.1 uncultured Cellvibrionaceae bacterium | reverse complement strand
CGATAAACCATGAATTTGTGATGCGATATATTGCGTCTTGCAGTAGAATTCGGCGATCTTTGGCAAGCGCTTCGAAGTAAGAAGCGGATCAACTTGGCGGCCCGCGGCAGGCTCGACCAGAAAAATCCACGAGGAGTATGAACCTTGCAGATACTCAAGCTTTGGAAGCGGGAGATCAGGGATTTTCGCCTGAAGTTTCACCCCTATTACTGGAATTCAAATATCCGCTTCCGGATGGATCTGGTAGATGGCCGGATAGCCGTCAGCGAGAAGCACAAGTTTGTCTATAACCGCATTCCCAAAAGTGCCAATTCGACGGTCATGAGAACGCTCATCCAGTACGAAAACGAAGCCTTTGCGTCGAACTACAGCTCTGCCGACGCCAAAAAGAATTTTTATGTCAAACCGAGCCGCCTCAAGTTTGCGAATGCGCGCAAAGCCAGAAACTCATTTTTCTCCTTCACCGTCGTCCGTAATCCCTACACGCGCCTGGCATCGGCCTACCTGGACAAAATTGTCCGCAACGAGGAACAGGCCCTCGCCGTCCGCAAGCGCATGAAGCTTGCCGATGATCAGCCGATTCCGTTCACTATGTTTCTGGATTATCTGGAACAAGGCGGCCTGAAAGATGATCCACACTGGGCGTTGCAATGTCACTTGCTGCCCAGGGGTTTGGAAGAGCTGGATTTTATCGGTCACGTGGAAACACTGGATCAGGATATGCACTGGATCATCAAAAGAATCTACAGCGATGTCGACCAGGGAGAAGTCAATTCGTGGAATCCCCACGGAACCTCCGCCTCTGAAAAACTCGGCCATCTTTTCGAAAACGACGCGCTTATCCAGCGGGCACGTCAGCTTTATCAGGAGGACTTTAATGCCTTCGGTTACTCAGATGCGTTCGATGATGCCTTGCTGCCACCGAAAAATCCCCGGAGCGGGACACCCCACTGATTCGGATTCCGGTATTGAAATTCTGCGGCGGAAGCAGCATGCCGCGGATTAAAACTTCAACCCGAAATACCGGTTCGCATTATTAAAACAAACATCCGCAACCAGCCTGCTGAGCAGCCCCCAGTCGTTGGGGGCCTCGCCGTTTTCCACCCAGTCGCCGATCATGCCGCACAAAATGCGGCGGAAGTATTCGTGGCGGGTGTAGGAAAGAAAGCTGCGGCTGTCGGTGAGCATGCCCACGAAATGGCTGAGCAGGCCCAGTTGTGCCAGTTGTGTTAATTGCCGCTGCATGCCGTCTTTCTGATCGTTGAACCACCAGGCGGAACCGTACTGGATTTTGCCAGGCATGGAGCCGTCCTGAAAGTTGCCGACCATGGTTGCAAGCACTTCATTGTCGGCGGGATTTATGCCGTAGAGAATCGTACGGGGCAGCTCGCAGGTCTGATCCATGGCATCTAATAACCGCGCCAGCGGTTCTGCCACCGGTCGGTCGCCGATGGAATCAAAACCGGTGTTGGGGCCTACGGCGCGGTGCATGCGGGTATTGTTGTCGCGTTGGGCGCCCATATGGAATTGCATGACCCAGCCGCGTTTTGCGTATTGCCGGCCGAGCCAGACGGTGACGGCCGTAAAAAACCGGGCGAGGTCCGTTTCATTCAGCGTCTGGCCTTCCAGACGGCGCGCGAGAATATCATCGAGCACCTGTTCGGATGGTATCTCCGCAAAACGCACTATCTCGATGCCATGATCGGCCAGAGTACAACCGTGGGCGGCGAAATGATCCAGGCGTATTGTCAGTACCTCCAGCAGTTCGTGGAAGCGGCGGATTTCCCGGTCGGCGGCTTTGCCCAGTTGTTCAAGGTATTCCACAAAACCCGACAATTCAGGTTTGCAGGCGCGGTCCGGCCGGAAGCTGGGCATCACCTGAATCGCGAAACCTTCGTCCCGCAATTTTTTATGATGCGCCAGGGAATCGGCCGGATCGTCGGTGGTGCCCACCATTTTCACATTCATAGCCTGCATGATGCCGCGCGCGCTGAACTCCGGCTGCTTGAGCTTTTCATTACACTGATTCCAGATCGCGGGCGCAGTTTCCGGATTCAAAAGCGTATTGCTGATACCGAAGGGCCGCTGCAATTCCAGATGGGTCCAGGTGTACAGCGGATTGCCGAGACACTGCGGCACTGTCCGCGCCCAGGCGCGATATTTTTCCTCATCGGAAGCGTTGCCGGTAATTTCCTGTTCGTCCACGCCGGCGGCGCGCATGGCCCGCCATTTATAGTGGTCTCCTTCGAGCCAGATCCGGGCAAGATTGTCAAAGCATCGGTTTTCTGCAATTTCCCGGGGAGGCAGATGGCAGTGATAGTCGATGATCGGCAAGTGCTCCGCGACCTCGTGATACAGGCGGCGCGCGGTCTCGGTATGCAATAAGAAATCCGTCCCAAGAAATGGCTTCATGCTCAGCTCCGGTGGTCTGACGGTGCAGAAAACTCTTTAACCAGCGCCCCGACTGCAGCACGGGCGCCCTGTTTGCGAATCTTGAGCAAGTATCTGGCGACCAGATCCGCGAACTCATTGCCCGCAGGCATCGCCGTCACGGCATTGAACATCGACAGCCGAAAAAACGCGTCCACTATTTCTCTGGCATCCTGGTTTGGATTCGCGAGCGCCTGCAGTTGCTCTGACAGCGGATCACTGACGGCAATGATATTGCCGCTTTCATCTTCACCACTGACATAACGAATCCATCCGGCAATGCCCAGCGCCGTTGTTTTGGGCATCGCACCACGCTGCAAAAGTAACTGCGCCCCGCTCAACCAGCGCTGGGGAATTTTCTGCGAGCCGTCCATGGCGATCTGCGCGGTTCTGTGACGCAGACTGTCGTTGGCGAACCGCGCCAGCAAGCGCGTGACATACGCGGGAAAATCGGTTCCTTCCGGCATATCCAGAGTCGGTACGGCCTCATGCAACATGTAGATTTTCAGCAGCTGCACGTACTCCGCCTGCTGCATGCAGTCGGACACGTACTCGAGCCCGCCGAGATTGCCGAGATAAGCCAATAGCGAATGGCTGCCGTTGAGCATGCGCAATTTCATGTTCTCCCAAGGCGCGACATCGGCAACAAAAGTGGCTCCCACCGCGGCCCAGTCGGGACGCCCGCGTACAAACCGGTCTTCAATGACCCACTGGGAAAATGCTTCGCAGGCTACCGGAACCTGATCGTCATACTCGCTGAGCAAACCCCGCACGCGCGCCGTCGACTCCGGTGTAGCCGCGGGCACAATGCGGTCGACCATGGTCGAAGGAAAGCAGACGTGTTCACTGATCCAGGTTGCCAGATGCAGGTCCAGACGTCGGGCCAGCTGGAGTACCGCCTGCCGGGTCGCCGCGCCGTTGCTGGGCATATTGTCGCAACTCATCACCGTAAAAGCCGGCAGCTGTTTGTCGCGGCGAATTTTCAGCCCCGCGACCAGAATGCCGGGTACGGTTACCGGCGCCTCCGGGTTTGCCAGATCCTGTTGAATGCCCGGATGATCGACAATGAGCTGGCAACTGCCCATATCAAGGCAATAACCTTTCTCGGTGACGGTCAGAGAAACAATCCGCACCTGAGGATCCGCCAATCGTGCCAGCAACGGCGCGGTGTCACCGCCACCGGCATAAAGCACTTCCCGGATACTGCTGACTTCCCGCAGGGTTACCCGCTGTTCGCTTTCATACTCGGCGACGGTATAGCGCAAATCCTGCGCGCGCAGCTGATCCACAATCTGGCGATTGGAGCGGATATTCACTCCGCAGATTCCCCAGTGATCATCGTCTGCCTTTTTCCGCAAATTGAGCAGCTTTTCGGTATATACCGCCAGGTGAGCCCGCACAAAAGCGCCAAGGCCCAAGTGCACGATACCGGTTCCAACAGCCGCCGGTGCGTACTGCGAGCGAATGTATTCTGCGTTCATAATGTCAACCGCCTGAGGTTCACCTGGGTCGTTGTGATGCCGGATGACTACCAGTTATAAAGGGTTCCGTCGAGCAACCGGTTAACGGGCAGGCATTTGCGCTGATAAGGATATTTGGCGGCGAGTTTTTCATCGATGTCGACACCGTGTCCAGGGGTTTCACCGGGTACGAAATAACCGTCTTTGAATGCGTAAGCATGGGGGAACACCTCGTCGGCAAGTTCGGTATGCGCCATATGTTCCTGCACCCCGAAATTCGGAACCCAGTAATCAAAGTGAAGCGCCGCGCCCATGCAGACCGGTGACAGGTCGGTCGCGCCGTGACAGCCGGTCCTGACGTGATACAGGGCCGCGAAATCCGCAATGCGCCGCAGATGGGTAATGCCCCCTGCATGCACCACTGTGGCCCGGATGTAATCTATTAACTGGTTCTGGATAAGTTCGCGGCAGTCGTGAATGGAGCTGAATACCTCACCCACCGCTATGGGTGTGGTGGTGTGCTGGCGAATCAGCCGGAAGCCTTCCTGGTTTTCGGCCGGCACCGGATCTTCCATCCAGAACAGCTTGAACGGTTCCGCTTCCTTGCCGAGCCGCGCCGCCTCGATAGGGGTGAGCCGGTGATGAACATCGTGGAGGATGTGCAGATCGTCACCGAACTGGGCTCGGACCGCCGCAAACAGCTTGGGTACATGATTCAGATATTTCTCGGTAGACCACAGATGCTCTGACGGAAGATCTGCATCGGCGGGTTCGAACCTGCCGTCTTTACCGACCCCGTACACCTGCTCCAGCCCCGGAACACCACACTGCACGCGGATGGCTTTATAGCCCTTTTCTGCGAACTCCGCGACGCGCTCCAGCGTGTCTCCAATTTCCTTGCCATTGGCGTGACCGTACACCATGACGCCATCACGACTGCGACCTCCTAGCAACTGGTACAGGGGCATGTTGGCGGCCTTTGCCTTGATATCCCACAATGCCGTGTCCACCGCCGCAATCGCGGTCATGTTGACCGGCCCTCGTCGCCAATAGACGCCGCGGTAAAAATACTGCCAGATATCTTCGATGCGCTGGGGGTCCTTGCCCATCAGCATCGGACACAAATAGTCTTCCAGAAAACTCACCACCGCTTTTTCGCGACCATTGAGTGTTGCGTCCCCGAGACCGTACAAACCTTGATCCGTAACGATCTTCAAGGTGACGAAATTGCGGTCGGGGCTACAAACGATAACTTTGGTGTCGATTATTTTCACTGGCAGTCTCCAGAGTTGTGAATTTGTTTTTAAAATTCGAAATCTGTACGAATCGCAAAATTCCCGATCACGTTTGCCGGGTGATGCTCATATCCTGCATCGCCTGCGCCGGGATGATTGCACCGGGATACTGGATGACCCGGCCCGCCAGACGATGGCCCATGGTGGCGGATTCTGCGGGTGATTTTCCTTGAAGTCGCGCCGCCAGATACGCTGCGCTGAACGAATCACCGGCCGCCGTCGTATCGACGATGGAATCCACGGCCTGTGGGGGAACTGATTCGGTTCCGTCTGCACGGTACACCATGCAGTTCTCGGCACCCTGCCGGATGACGATTTCTGCAATACCGAAAATCCGCACTCGCTCAAGGACATCGCGATACGTCTGGGTGCCGAACAGCGCGGTTTCATCTTCCAGCGTCAAAAATGCCAGATCACACAGAGGCAGCAGCCGCGTGTATACCTGCTGCGCGATGGCGGTTGATGGCCAGAGTCTCGGGCGATAATTATTGTCAAAACAAATTTTGCCACCGCGATTTTTGAAGGCGTGGAGAAAGGCAAAAAGCACTTCCCGATCGCTATCCGGCACAATTGCGAGACTGATTCCACTTAGATAAAGGACATCCAGTGTCAGCAATTCGTCAATGAGCGCCTGATATCCCGGTGCAGAAAAATAGAAACGTGCCGCCGATTCGCTGCGCCAGTAACTGAACCTGCGTTCGCCCCGGTCATCGAGTGCAATATGGTAGATCCCGGGATTGCGTTCTTCCAGCCGTTGCACAAAGCGGCAGTCAATACCTTCGTCCAGCCAGCCCTGCGCCATGGCGTGACTGAATGGATCTTTGCCGATGGCAGTAATACAGGACGTTGCAATCCCCGCTGATTTTGCCAGGCGATTGAAATAGATCGCGGCATTGCAGGTATCACCTGCAAATTTTTGCTGCATCAAATGCAGAGGTTCGCCCTGCAGTTCGATCATGCATTCACCGAAAAACCCCACAGAACGCACCGTTTTCATCCCTTCAAGGCATCAGTAGATTGGGCAGAAACAACACCAGACCGGGCAGGAGCGCGAGCACCGCAACCAGAACCAGCACCGCGATTATGAACGGAAACGATTCGATCACATAACGGTCCGTCGGGCATTTCAAGATGCCGCAGACCGCATACATTGCAACCCCGACCGGCGGTGTCATGCCGCCCAGAGTGACGACGGTCATCATCAGCACGCCGTAATGAACCGGATCAATACCGGCATGAGTAATAATCGGCACCAGAATCGGCGTCATCAGCAAAACAATAACCGTCGCTTCCATCACCATGCCGGCGAGTACGAGAAATCCGAGACTCAGAAACAGAATCGCCTGCGGGTGGCTACTGAACGTTGCCACCGCTTCGGTCATATTCTGGGGGAGTTGTTCGAAGGCGATGACATAACTGATGATGCCCGAAAACAGGATAATCAGCATGATCATGCCGATATCCGTCACACTGCTTCGCAAGGCATCCGCAACGTCCTTCAGACCGAGCCGCCCATAGGCGAGTTTGCCTACTGCGAGCGCGTAAATCACGGCAAATGCGCCGGCCTCTGACGGGGTGAATATGCCCGTACGAATCGTGGCAATCAGCAATACCGGAAACAGTATGGCCCACTTGCTGTCCCACAGACCGCTTAACACTTCGCGTGCTTCAGGCTTGCGTGTTGATTCCGGTGCGTAGTTGCGTTTCCTGGCGATGGCCCATGCCGTTGCCATGAGAACAAAAGTCATCATAATGCCGGGGACAATGCCGGCAATAAATAGTTTGCCGATAAACACGTTCCCCATAAAACCGTAGAGAATGAATCCGATGCTGGGAGGAATGGTTGCCGTGATCAGTGACCCTACCGCGATCGCACCCGCGGTATAGCCTTTGGGTAAACCCGATTTCAACATGGACGGACCGAGCACCCGGGACTGCATTGACGCATCGGCCACGGCAGATCCGGACACTCCACCCATCAGGGCGCTGAGCAAAATGGAAACATGAGCCAGGCCCCCCGCAATCCAGGAAACCGTCAGACGGGAAAACCGGATCAGGTGCTCGGTGATCCCGCTTTTGTTCATCAATTGGCCTGCCAGAATAAAAAACGGCACTGCCATTAAAGGAAAATTCTGGCTGGTACTGGAAATTCGCTGCACCGCTACCGTCAGCGGCAAAAAATCCGACGTCAGGAAATAGCTCACACCCGCCACGCCCACGGCAAAAGCGAGCGGCATGCCCGCCATCAGCAGTACCAGGAACAGAACGGCCACCAGAATCATCGGGACGCCTCATTCAGGGGCTGGTATTTCTGCATGAATGGTAGCGTCAGGTCCGCTGGCTTCCGCTTGAAAATGACGGCGAACAGATACAGCCACTGGACGCCGAGCGTAAACAGCATCAGCAGCCCGCCTGCCGGGACTGCGGCCGTGACCAGCGCATAGGGCAGATCAACGGACCCGAGATCCCGCTCGGGATTCAGCAACGTCAGCTCGATTCCAAACCAGATCAGAATGACGAACAGCGCCATGACCAGACTATGCAACACCCAGTCGATAATCATCTGCACACGCATGGAAAAGCGTCGCACGAAATAATCCACGCCGACATGCTCGCCTTTCCTGAGCGCCTGATTACCACCCAGTACGCAGACCCAGATAAAGAGTAACTGGGCCAAATCCACTGACCAGATAAGTGGATAGCCGAGCGTTCTCGTGATGGCCGCCCCGAATACAAAGAACACAATCAGTGCAAGCACAATTGCAGTGATCGCTTCTTCCAGCTCGATAAGTTTCTTCATTAAATCCGGTTGTCGTTGCATCATCGCCTCAATGACGCCAGCAAAGCGCCCGATCAGGGAGTGCGGAGCAACGACAAGGGGCGTTTCAATTCCACCCCGAATAATCCGCCTGACGTAATACTCAGTTTTTCATCGCGTTATCCAGCTGGCGCTGCACCTGCCTGCGGATTTCCGTATATCCCAGCTTCTCATAAACCCCCGCCGTCGCTTCAATAAAGGGCGCCGTATCGATTTCACTGATGGTGACACCCCGGGCCCGCATTTCTGCTTCGTATCCGGATAACGCCGACAGCGTCAACTGCGTGGCGTAATCACCCGCCGCCAATGCTTCTTCGCGCACAATTTTTTGCAAGTGCGCCGGCAGTTTGTCGAACCAGCGCGAGCCACTGACCAGTCCCGTCATGAGATTGATATGACTGGTTTTGGTAATGTGAGTCACCACTTCGTAGAGCCGTGAGCTGAAACTGGCCGAATGCTGAGCTTCCGCACCATCAATTACTTTCTGCTGCAACCCTGGATAAATCTCCGCCCAGGAAATTGGTGTCGGGGAAGCCCCCATTGCCGACACGGTTTCAAGAAACATGGGCGCGCCGATGGTGCGCACGCGGACACCCGTCAGATCCGCCGGTTTGGTCACCGGTTTCTGGGTGAGCATATGCCGCTCTCCCTGCCACCAGTTGAACGAAAGCACCTGCAGGCCGGCCGAATGTTTCAGGGCCTGCGCCCAGGTTTCAAATAATGGCGAGGTAACCAGCTCCCGGGATTGCGCCGCGCCGGTCACCAGATACGGCCCTGCGAGAATGCCCAGTTCCTTGGTGTAGACCGACAGACGGCCGCCATCGATGAGCACAGCGACGTTTGCGCCGGCGCGGGCCTGCTCCAGAATATCTTCGTCACTACCCAGCTGCGAGCCGTAGAAAATTCGTACTGTCACTTCTTGGCGGGTGCGCCGCTCAACGCCTTCCTTGAAATGCTGGAGCCCTTTGTACACCGGATCTTCCTGCGACAAGGCCGTGATGACATTGATCGGCCAGTCTGCCTGCGCCGCCGCTGTTAACAGCATCAAGGTCCATACCATCAGGAATTTATGCATGTCAGCCTTTCTTGAGCACCGTGTTGCTGTCGATTCCCGAAAGAATTTCGATATTGATTCCGTCGGACAGGCCGGTTTCCACTTTGCGCCGCTCGAATACCTGCGGCGCCGTTTCTACTTCGACAAACGTGTCGTTGCCCTCAAACAGCAGTAGCCCTTCATTGATTGCAAGTACATCGTCGCGTCTGTCCAGGACAATGTCGGCGTTGGCACTGTAGCCGGCGCGCAGGAATTTACCTTCAGGCAGATCCACGGCCGCCTTGATCTCGAATTTTATGGTACCGGATTCATCGACGCCTTTCGGTGCGATGTATTCCAGAATGGCGTCAAAGGATTCCGCTTCCAGCGCACCAATATTCAGGGTAAGTTGCATGCCCTCCTGCAATTTCCCCACTTCGGATTCATCGACTGTCCCTTCAAAAATCAGATCCTGCATATTCGCGATGTTGGCAATGGTTGTACCTTCGTTGAAGGTGTTGGTTTCGATGACGAAGGTCCCCTCTTCCACGGGCAGATCCAGAACCATCCCCTCGACAGTAGCGCGGACTTCATTCGACACTTTTCCACCCTTGACGGAAGCGCCTTCCCGGATAATGGACAGATTGCTTTCGGAGGACGAAACCGCTTCGCGTTGCAGGTCGAGATTGAGACGGGATTTATTGAATTCGGATTCAGACATCAATTTTTCGCGAAACATCTTTTCCTGCCGTCGATGTTCCCGCTCGGCATTTTCCAGATTGATTCTTGCGGTCTGCAACTGGCTCTCGGCCATGTTGAGATGTTCCATGTTCGGAATGAGGCGAATCCTGGCGATCAGTTCGTTTTCCTTTACGGCTTGACCGGCTGCTACGTAGAATTTTTCCACGACACCCGATACCTGGGATTTTATGTCCACTTCCTTGCGAGGAACAATCTTTCCGATGGCCACGGTCTTGCGGACTATGTCTGTCGTGAAAGGCCGCGCGGTTTCGTATATCACGGGTTTCTCCACAGATTTCTGGTAGAGAAATACCGTGGTACCGACAAACAGCAGGGCGAAAATACCCAGCAGCAAATACATTCCGATTCTGCTCATGATTCCTGACTCACTATCTGCCGGTTCATTACCGGCAAAAACATTTGAACGGCCGACTGGCAGGCTGTTAAAAAGCTGTCTGCGTTGCCTCGGCGGCGTGAAATTATTGATCCTGTAGTGCAATCACCGGATCAATCCGGGACGCGCGTCTGGCGGGCAACATGCTCGCCAGTGCACCCGCTACCAACAAAGTGAAAATCGCCACGCCTGCGGTGGTGAAATCAATTTCCGGGTTGGCGAACATGCGATTGTCCGGAGTCGCCTGCCCGGTGATGCTGGACAGCAATTCCAGAAATCCCACGCCGGCTACCAGCCCCAGGTAGCCAGCGAACAGCGTGATCACCAGCGCTTCCTGCACGATCATGGCGACGATGGATGCGGGCGTCGCGCCGATCGCTTTGCGAATGCCGATTTCCTTCGTGCGCTCCTTGACCACGATCAACATGATGTTGCTCACCCCGATCACCCCCGCGATGATTGTCCCTATGGCAACAACCCAGCTGAAAGAACGGATTCCATTGAACAGCGCCTGGACCTTATCGAAATCCTTCTGCAGATTGTAGTGCCCCACAACTGCCTTTTCCTCCGGGTGGAACTTGTGCCTTTCCTTCAAAAGTGCGACGGCGCGCTCTTCGATAAACGACGCATCAACACCTTCCCGGGGGGTCATGGCAAAGACATGCAGAATATCCGCCTGATTGAATGTGTACCGCAGGGTGGTATTGGGCAGATAGATCCGCTCCAGTTCCCGCTCGGCGTTGTTATTGAGACCCGCCGGTTCGAACACACCGATAACCCGGAAGTAAACCCCGTACAGGGTGAGATCCATACCCACAGGATTGCTCCCAGCTCCGAACAGCACATCCCGTACCCGGGTTCCGATCACGGCCACTTTGCGCTTTTCCAGAATATCCAGGTTATTGATAAAGCGCCCTGCGAGCAGGTTTGGCCGGCGAATGTCAAACTCTTCGGGGTAGACGCCGCTGACTTCAAAACTGTCTGATTTATTCTCGTGAACGGCGAGCACAGTACCGATGCCATTGCCAGCCGCAATCGTGTCGATTTCGGGTATGCGGTTGCGCAGCATGGCGATGTCATCGTGACGCATGGTGATGCGCCGCCCTTTGGGCAATCCCATATAGGGCCGCAATGAAGGACTCCCGTTCCATACCCAGACAGTATTGGTGGAGCTGGAAAAATTGGCCCGAACCACCCCGTTTTCCAGACCATTGCCGGCGCCCAACAGGGACACCAGCATGAATATCCCCCAGAACACGCCGAATGCGGTCAACCCCGTGCGCAGCTTGTGACGCCCAAGGGTTTCAGCAATTTCCCGCCATTTGTCGACATCAAACACTGGCAGATACCATCAGATATCGTTCATGGCGGCCACCGGGGTAATTCGGGCGGCGCGTATGGCCGGCGCCAGACCTGCCAGGGCGCCCACCGCGACCAGTATTACAATCGCACTGAGCGCTGCCTGAAAATCGACTTCCGGATTTTTGAAATACGACAGGTTCACGTTAAATCGGGTCAGCAGGCTATTGGTGCCCTCCACCAACAGCACGCCAAACACCAACCCCAAATAGCCAGCGACCGAGGTGATGAATATCGATTCGGTCATGATCATGGAAATGATCGATCCCGGTGTGGCTCCCAGCGCCTTGCGAATACCGAGCTCCCGGGTTCTGTCCTTGACGGTGATAATCATGATATTGCTGATCCCGACAATCCCGGCTGCCAGGGTTCCGATACCCACAAACCACACGAATATGTTGATCGCCGAAAACAGCCCGTTAAGCTGCTGGGCCTGCTTCAGTAAATTCCAGGAAAAAAAGGCTTTGGTGTCACTCGGCGCAACCAGGTGTCGTTGCTTCAACAGAGCTACGACATCCTTTTCCAGCTGAAATCCGTCCACCCCAGGTTTGGGATTGAGTGCGAGGATGCCGATGTTGCGTCCGTTGCCAAATGTCTTCTGAAATGTGGTCATCGGCATGTAGATGCGTTCGGACATGCGGCCTTCCCAGCCGGAATCATAAAATATGCCGACTACCCTGAAGGGCACGCCGGCAATATTGATGTATTCACCAACGGGATCAGCATTCTTCTGAAAAAGCGCTTCTGCCACTCGCGTGCCGATCACTGCCACTTTGCGGTTTTCGTCGATGTCGAAATCGCTCAGGCGGCGTCCCTGCTGGTAATCCTGCTCGCTTTTGATCTTGAAGTAATCACTGGCAGTGCCAAACACCCCGAAGCTGCCCGACTGATTCTTGTAGGTAACATAGATATCCCCCTGCCGGAAGGACCCCATGGACGCCTCGGCGCTGACAAATTCCACACCGGGCAACTGGTTGTAAATCGCTTCTACATCGTCAATCGTCATCTGAATCTGTCGCGGAGCGGTCAGGCCTTTGTAGGGAATTGCGGTGCGCCTTGCCCCCACCCAGATCGCATCCCGGACATCGCTGCTGAAACCGGCCTCGGCACCGCGTTGCAAGCCCTTCCCTGCACCCAACAGCAGAATGAGCATCAAGATACCCCAGAACACGCCGAATGCCGTGAGGATAGTGCGCAGTTTGTTTTTCCGGATCGTGAAAAAGATTTCCTGCCAGCTATCCAGATTCATGAGCGGCGTCCCTCTTGGCCGGATCGTCTCCCGCTTCAACAACATTGCCATCCTTGAGATGAATCACACGCTGGGTCTGGCTGGCGATGTCATCTTCATGGGTCACAATAACAATGGTTTTACCGCCCGCATTAATCTCCCGGAGAAACAGCATCACCTCCGTCGTCGTCGCGCTGTCGAGCGCGCCGGTGGGCTCATCGGCCAGTATCACCTTCGGGTCGGTGACCAGCGCCCGCGCAATGGCGACCCGCTGCTTCTGACCTCCGGACAATTCACCAGGCAAGTGGTGTTTGCGATCGCCCAGTCCTACTCGTTCGAGATATTGCTCCGCCCGTTTATTGCGTTCGCGCCGCCCCATTTTCTGGTAATACAACGGCAAGGCGACATTTTCGAGGGCATTTTTGAAGGGCAGAAGATTGAATGACTGGAACACAAAGCCGAGATGTTCATTGCGCAGGCGAGCGGCATGACGCTCCCCGAGATTGCGGATTTCGAGCCCGTCAAGATGATAGGTTCCCCCATCATGGTGATCGAGGATACCGAGAATATTCAGCAAGGTGGACTTGCCGGAACCCGATGAACCCATGATGGCAACGAGTTCGCCCTTCCTGATGGACAGATCAATTCCTTTGAGGACATGCAGGCGCTGGTTGAGCTCACCGTAATACTTGTGAATATTGCGCAGCTGGATCATCAGGAGTAATTACTGCAGCGGCGCCGGTGAGGGTTCAGCAGCCGCATTTTTTTCCTCCAGACGCGCATGCATTCCCAAGGTGGTCCCCACAAATCCGCCCGCGGTTTTGGTGCTGAGCAACCTGCCGTCAAGACCGGCGGCAACCCTCTGCCGATTGCCATTTCCATCCTTCCAGTAAAAATTCAGCAGATAGGATTCCTCATCATCCAGTTCCGCGTCCACCCCCAGCACCAGTGTCTGGCCGGTGGGAATTGCCGATAGTGTTACAGAACCCGCAACTGAAGTTTGCCCATCCTCCACTTTCTCGACGAACATCCGGTAATCATCGCCCGTCCGGGTAACGCCAAAATAAATATGGTACTTCTCATTCTGCAGCGCCGCGATGCCTGCGCTTACGCCTTCTTGCAGAGGTAATTGCAGGGCGGCCTCAAATTCAAACTCAAGATGTTGCTGACGCTGGGCAACAAAGGCCACTGACTCCTGCGCACCCAGGGAGTTTTGCAGGGGCGTGAGCGCGAGGAAGCCTGGCTTTTCTTCCAGCGACATCCAGTCCGGTACGGCGTCGCGCAACCAGGTCCAGTGGAAGGACAATGTATCCGTTTCGAAATTGTCTTCCCGGGAAAAATTGCCGGTCATGGGCTCGGCCCCGGGCGTTGTTGCAAGTCCCTCGGGCACCGGCAGCTGCCAGGGTATCGATTGTCCCGCCGGCAAAATAACCGGCCAGCCATCCTGCCAGTTCACCGGCAATAGCCAGGTTTCCCGCCCGGTGTTGTAATGGGCGCCGTTGGCATAGTTGCGAGTCGCAAGGAAGGTCGCCCACCATTCGCCTGTATCCGTTTGCACCATGTCCGCGTGACCGGCAGTTTCAATCGGATTCGGCCTGGCCAAATTCAGATCCCGCTGGGTCAATATCGGATTGCCGTCCCAGGGCTGAAATCCCTTGGGGTCGGTAAGACTCTTGGCGCGGAATACTACTTCGGAATGGTTCTCGGCAGTCCCGCCTTCAGCGCACAGAAGGTAATACCAACCGTTGATTTTGTAGAGATGCGGCCCTTCGATCCAGACGGGTTCCTTGCGGATATCAGTGCCGCCGTCAATCAGCAGCTTGCCCGGCGGAATGACCTTCTGGGCTTTCCGGTCATATTCCCACAGATAGATGGCCCGATGCCCGTCGTAAAGTGATTTGCCGCCGGGTGGCGGGCCGTTGTGAGCGATGTAGACGCGACCATCATCATCGAAGAACAGATCGGGATCAATGCCTTCGATTTCCGGCAGAAATACCGGGTCCGACCAGGGGCCGGCCGGATCTTTGGCCGTCACGATAAAATTGCCGCCACTCTCGACACCGGTTGTGATGATGTAAAACAGGCCGTCGTGATAGCGGATCGTCGGCGCATAAATGCCTTGGGAAATTGCCGCCCTGGAAAAAAGAATCTGACTGGAGCGTGTGAGGGCGTGCCCGACCGGTCGCCAGTTCACCAGATCGGTACTGTGAAAGATCGGCAGCCCCGGCGCGAAGGAGAACGAGGAATTCACCAGATAATAATCCGCCCCGACCTTGACCATGCTCGGGTCCGGATAGAACCCCGCAATGATCGGGTTGCGGTAATGACCCGGTCGCAAAGGCTCCGCGAACACATCGTCCTGCCCTGAATAGCGGATCCAGTCGAAGTACACCAGATCGGATGGAGGTTGTTCGGCGACATGGCTGCAGCCTGGAGAAACAAGGACTGCGGAAGCCTGCATACACAACAACATCAGGAGTTTTCTTGGAGTCATTTTTCACCATGTCACTAGCGACCCGCCTTCCGGCGGGTCTTTAAACAATAGGTTCAACCTTCCATTTGTTCCAGCTCTTTACCCTTGGTTTCCTGCACAAAGCGCAGCACAAAGAAAATCGACAGAATCGCGCCGAGGGTATACAGACTGTATGCGACTGCCAGACCGACACCGGCCAGCAGGATCGGGAAGGTCCAGGTGACGATGAAGTTGGCCACCCACTGTGCCAGGCCCGCCACGGCAAGTCCCGAGCCGCGGATCTGGTTCGGGAACATTTCGCCGAGCATGACCCACATCACCGGGCCCCAGGAAAGATTGAAAAACACCACATAACTGTTGAGTGCAACCAGCGCCAGCTTGCCCATGTTGTCCGATAGCGTCAGTTGCCCGTCGACCAGTTGACCGCTACTAAGAGCAATGACCATCAGACCGAGTGTGACCGACATGCCCAGCGAGCCGATCCACAACAATGGCTTTCTGCCAATCTTGTCGACCAGGGCAATGGCGATCAGGCAGGCACCGATACTCAACGCGCCCGAAATGACGTTAATGAGCAATGCATCGTTTTCAGAAAATCCAACGGACTGCCACAGGACGGCACCGTAATAAAAGACAACGTTAATTCCGACCAGTTGCTGGAACGTGGCCAGCCCGACCCCCACCCAGACGATCGGGCGGATACGACCGGTGGCTTTGCTGATCAGATCGGAAAAGCGTGGTTGATGGTGGTCGGCGGCCATGGACGCGTCGATTTCTTTCAGCTTCGCGGGTCCCTCAATCTGACCATAAAGACGCGTCAGAACGTTCAACGCGTGCTCCTTCTTGCCTTTCGCTACCAGAAAACGCGGACTTTCGGGAATCAGCAGCAACGCAAACAGGAATACGCCCGCCGGCAGCAGCTCGATCCAGAACATCCAGCGCCAGGCGTCGTAGCCCCACCAGAATTCAGTCATCGATGATCCCGCCGCACCTGCCAGCAGATAGTTGCTCAGAAAGGCAGCGGTCAGTCCGGAAATAATGGCGACCTGCTGCACCGTAGCCAGGCGTCCACGATAACGCGCATGGGCGACCTCACTGATGTAAGCCGGTGCCATGACGCTTGCCGCACCCACCGCAAGTCCGCCAAGGATACGGTAGAACACGAATTCTGGCGATGTGCTCGCAATGCCCGAACCCCATGCAGAAATGATGAAAAGAACAGCCGCAACGATCAGTAACATCCGCCGTCCGTACAGATCCGCAAGACGTCCAGCACCGAATGCTCCAACCGCACAACCCAGCAGCATTGAGGCCACGTCAAAGCCAGTGCCCACCGAATCAGAATTGAATGCCTTCTGCAAGCCGTCGACCGTGCCGTTGATTACGCCGCTGTCAAAACCGAACAGAAATCCGCCGATAGTCGCTACACAACTGATAAGAATGATGAATCCGGTATTTGCTTCGTTTGCGTCCTTCACATGAGATACCTTCGCTCTTTTATTGTTTGTTATTCCGGCCGATTGTTATCCCCGGCTGTTCCCGCCCTGCCAACGCAGACCTTTGCGGTCTCCGCGCGCCGGGTACGTGTCTTTAGGCTCTCTACGAAAAGTGCCTGCGCTCGACGACTTTTCGTACAGACCCTGGCATTCCTGACTGGATGGCACGGCCTGCCTCCGTGGCTGAAGGGCATGACCATAATTGCCGGTATGGTTACATTTCGAACGAAAAACCCTGTTCCTGCAGCTTCTGATAGGCCACTCGATCGAACCTGTAGAGGTTCGCAGCCCTGTGCGCGACGCCCTGCTGCTTTTCATTGCATGATGACAGCACATTCATTTTCATGATTTTGCGGCGGAAATTCGGTTTGTCCAGACGGGTGTCCAGAATGGTTTCGTACAGCTCCTGAAGTTGCAGCAACGTAAATTTTTCGGGAAGGAGGTTGAAACCGACAGGCTTGTGGCAGATCTGATGGCGCAGGTAGCGGATACCGGTTTCCAGGATTTCATCGTGGTCATAAACCAGCGAAGGGCATTCGGACACGCTGAACCAGCACACGTCTTCGGCGTTGTGGCCGGCAACCAGGGAATAATCGTCCGCACTTACAAGGGCGTAGTACGCGATGGTAACCACGCGATCGGCAGGGTAACGGTCCACCCTGCCAAAGGCCTTGAACTGTTCAAGGTACAGATTGCTCAGGCCGGTCAATTCGGATAGCAGACGTGCCGCCGCATCCCGCAGGTTTTCTTCGTACCTGATCCAGCCGCCGGGCAAGGCCCAGTGTCCCTTGCGAATGCCTTCACGGTGCTTGATGAGCAGGATCTTCAGCTCCCCATCCTGCATACCGAAGATTACGTTATCAATGGACAGGGCCTGAATGACATCATCAGGGGCTCTGACCGCGACCAGCTCTTCTTCAGGCTGAATATTGTTGCTAATCACACCGACTATTCTCTTCATGGCACAGCGTTATTGTTATCTCGTTTCGCCCTTTGGGCAGCACGAGACCTTATTGCAACATCACCTTGTTTGCAAGCTGATTTATCGCGGTTCGGCGCAAATTCGGTTTGCTGATTGCGCAGGAAAACGCTACCCTTTTGTCCGATCATGAAACCAGCTCTTGTAGTCAGGCCGACAATAAGAATATACTTGCATCATTCATTGCGCTTGAAGCCTCCCCCGAATCATCGACCCGCATGCGGGATGGCTCAGTCTGAAATCTCTTTCATTAACAAAAAGAAGTGAATCCCTATGCTCTTCCTTGGTTTGGATATTGGCAGTTCATCGGTAAAGCTGTCCATCGTCGACGGCGATTCGGGAAAGTGTCTCGGGTCGACCCATTATCCCGACACCGAACTTGATATTCTCAGCCCGGTTGCGGGTTGGGCCGAACAGCATCCGGACGTCTGGTGGGACTGCATCCGCCACGGCCTGCGCAAGCTGGCGACCCGGGACAACATCGATACTACCCGGATCGACGCGATCGGCATTTCCTATCAGATGCACGGCCTGGTCCTGGTGGACTCCAACCAGCAGGTATTGCGCCCCGCAATTATCTGGTGTGACAGCCGCGCGCTACCCATGGGCGCAGATGCCCTGTCCGGTCTTGGCATGGACTATTGTTTCGACAACCTCCTCAATTCGCCGGGAAATTTCACCGCCGCCAAGCTGCGCTGGGTGCAACAGAACGAGCCGGAAATTTTCGCGCAGGTCGATAAGTTCATGCTTCCCGGCGACTTCATTGCCATGAAGCTCTCCGGGGAAGTCACCACCACCGCATCGGGATTGTCTGAAGGAACCCTCTGGGATTTCGTTGCGCGCAAGCCCGCCCTGCCCCTGCTGAAGTACTGGAATATTGATGAGGCGCTGGTGCCTCGAGTGGTGCCATCTATTGGTTATCAGGTCACTGTTGCCGACCAGGTCGCCGCCGAACTCGGCCTGAAGCCTGGCGTGAAAATCGCCTACCGCGCCGGCGATCAACCGAACAACGCCTGCAGCCTGAATGTTCTCGAACCGGGCGAAGTCGCTGCGACCGGCGGCACTTCGGGCGTCATTTACGGGGTCGTTGATCAATTGGCGGCGGACCGGCAGTCCCGCGTCAATACCTTCCTGCATGTCAACGACACTCCGGAGCAGCCCCGCAACGGCGTTCTGGTCTGCGTCAACGGCACCGGCCGGCTATACAGCTGGTTGCGCCAACTGTTGAGTGACAGCGGCGAACCAGTGCCTTACCCGCGCCTCAACGACCTTTCCGCCAAGGTCCCCGTGGGCAGCCAGGGTTTGCGGTTTTACCCGTTTGGCAATGGCGCGGAACGTATTTTCAACAACCGCAATCTCGGCGGCCAGATGAGTTCCATCGATTTCAACCGACATGGACTCGGGCACGTCGTGAGAGCAGCGCAGGAAGGCATCGTATTCGCCCTGAATCAGGGCTTTGACGTGCTGAAATCTCTTGGCGGAACAGCCGAAGTAGTGCGCGTAGCCAAAGGCAATCTGTTTCTCAGCGACGTTTTCACCACGACTTTCGCGTCCACCACGCAGGCGACGGTGGAACTGTTCGATACCGACGGCGCCGCCGGTGCCGCCCGGGCGGCCGCACTCGGTTCGGGGTTCTACCTGAACACAAAGGAAGCCTTCAAGACCCTTGAGCGTATCGCCGTCATAGAACCTGATAAACGACGTGCCAATGAATACCAGGATGCCTATCAGACCTGGGTGACCGGCTTGCCAACAGGAGAAGTTTCCGTTGACTGATTACAAACCTTTTAAACTCCAGCTGGAAAATTCCAAAGTCCGCCTGGAACTGGTTCCGGAATTTGGTGGCCGCATCAACAGCCTGGTGCTCAGCGATGAATTCGATGTAAATCTGATCGCTGGCCACGACAGTCGCGATGCCCTGGCCCACGACACGGGTTATCGGGGCATTCCACTGTTTCCGTTTCCCAACAGACTGGCCGCGGGCCGCTACAGCTTTCAGGGGAAAACGTATCAGGTTGCCATCAACGAACCTGGCAGCGGCCATGCATTGCACGGTTTTCTGTACCACCTGACACCGCAGATCAGCATCCAGACCCTGACGAAAACCTGTGCGCACGCAACGGCGGTATACGACTATCCGGGCAACGTGGAAGGCTATCCGTTTCCAAGTCGCGTTGAATTCCAGTACAAGCTCCATGGCGAATCGCTGAAGGTCGAAGTCAAGATTACCAATACCGGCACCCGGCCCCTGCCGGTGGGCTTCGGATGGCACCCTTATTATCAACTCGATGAGCGAGTTGATGACCTGTATCTGCAGACCCCGCCCCTGATGGCCATCGAAATAGATAAAACCAACATGGCCACGGGTAAAAAAACGCCCTATCCACACTTCGAAAAGCTGAAGAAGATCGGTGATCTGCGACTGGACAACGGTTTCGAGATAACCGGCAAAGAGCCGGTCGCCTCCCTGAAACTCTGGTCGGAAAAACACAAGCGAGGTCTGGATATATGGCAGGATGCCGGCCCGGACGGAATGAACTTTACCCAGATTTTCATTCCACCCGGACGCGAGTCCATTGCCATTGAACCGATGAGCTGCTCAATCAATGCGTTCAACAGTGGCGACGGCCTGCGCACGGTGGAACCCGGTAAATCCACCTCAGGCACTTTCGGCGTACGCTTGATTTCACATAAACCAGGGTAATGACAGGCATCGTTGTTACACCTGAATTCTTCACCACCAATCGTTTTCTCAAAGAAGGAAAGCACCATGACAATTATTACAGGCGAAAAAGAATACTTTCCGGGCGTAGGCCGCATCGCCTACGAAGGTCCGGAGTCTGACAACCCCTTCTCGTTCAGGTATTACGACGAGAACAAAGTTGTCGCCGGCAAATCCATGAAGGAGCATTTCAAATTCGCCACCTGCTACTGGCATACGTTTTGTAATGCCGGTCACGATCCCTTCGGTCCAGGACCGAAAATTTTCCCCTGGGGCGGCGCTTCTACTGCTGACCAGCGCGCCAGAGACAAAATGGACGCGGCATTTGAGCTGTTCACCAAGCTGGGTACGCCTTATTACTGCTTCCACGATGTCGATCTGGTTGAAGAAGGCGACTCACGCAGCGAAACCCAGAAGCGTCTTTTTTCCATTGTTGAATACGCCAAAGAAAAGCAGGCCGCTTCCGGTGTGAAACTCCTGTGGGGCACCGCGAATCTGTTCAGCAACCCACGCTACATGAACGGCGCTTCCACCAACCCGGATTTCGGAGTCGTCGCCCACGCCGGCGCGCAACTGAAAGACGCGCTGGATGCGACTATCGCTCTCGACGGCGAAAACTATGTTTTCTGGGGTGGTCGTGAAGGCTATATCAGCCTGATCAATACCGACATGAAACGCGAACTCGAGCATATGGCTCAGTTCCTGACCATGGCACGGGATTATGCACGCAAGCAGGGCTTCAAAGGCACCTTCTTCATCGAGCCCAAGCCGATGGAACCGTCCAAGCATCAGTATGATTTCGACAGCGCGACCGTGATCGGCTTTCTCCGTGAGCACGGCCTCGACAAAGATTTCAAACTGAACATCGAAACCAACCATGCCACTCTGGCTGGCCACACCATGGATCACGAACTGCAGGTTGCCGCTGATGCCGGCATGCTCGGCAGTATCGATGCCAACCGCGGTGACTACCAGAACCAGTGGGACACCGACCAGTTCCCCATCAATATCAATGAAACCGTTGAAATGATGCTGGTTATCCTGCGTGCCGGTGGCCTGCAGGGCGGCGGTGTCAACTTCGATGCGAAAACCCGACGCAACTCGACCGACATGAACGATATTATCTACGGTCATATCGGCGGCATGGACACTTTTGCCCGAGCTTTGTTGATCGCGGATAACCTGCTTGCAAATTCCAAGCTCGAAAGCATGCGCAAAACCCGTTACAGCAGCTTCGATTCAGGAGAAGGCGCGCGCTTCGAAAAAGGTCAACTGGATCTGGAAGCACTGGCCAAGCTGGGCAACGCCAATGGCGAACCCAAGCAAACCAGCGGCCAGCAGGAGCTTTACGAAAACCTGATCAACCAGTACATTCGCTAACAGCAAATACCAGCGCGGGACTGCCATCGGTCCCGCGTTTTTCATATTCCACTTCAATATTTTCCTTTCCGGGTTGCTGCGGTGGACACCGCATGTCCTGCCATCTGTCTTGTACTTCGTTAACGCTGATCCGTTAATTTCGCAGCTGCTTACGCATGTTGTTCCTGGCGAGTCACTATGTCGAATTCGCTGCCGATCCCGGCCACCTAAACGCATATCCTGATAAACGTTTGATTCAGAGCCTGTTTTTTCTGGCATCTTCGATTTGAGCTACTAAACTTGGTGGAAATCGAACGCGAAAGCTCATCCCGGAATCCTCAGGATATGAAAGCTCCAAGAGATTCGGTTGACTGCACGCAGGGCATGTTGCAATATCGCGACAGGCTTTCTCATGACGCCGCGTTCGCCAAGCGATCCATCTGTACACAAATAACATCAACCGCGAAGTTTCGGTCAGAACATTCGCCGGCGCACGGACCCCCGGTTCTCCAGAATCCCGTTCAGGGAAAATAACGACAGGTTGGCCTGTCACAGCTCATACGACAGTGGCAATCACAGCACAATAACGATACCAAAAGAGATACTGCTATGAACTTCACAGCTAACAGATTCGGTGTTAAAGCAAGCATTACACTTGCTTCATCGCTGGTTGTGCTCACTGGCGCTCTGGCCTCGCAACGCGTGTTTGCGCAGGACGCTCAGACCGATCAGATGATGGAGGAAGTCATTGTCACAGGGGTGCGCACCAGCCTGGAAAACGCTCAGGACATCAAGCGCGAAGCGGATACCTTTGTCGATGCCATTTCAGCGTCTGACATAGGTGCGCTTCCGGACCGCAGCGTTCTTGAAGCCATGCAGCGTTTGCCTGGGGTGTCGATAGAACGTTTTGCTGCGGCAAACGACCCCGACCATTTCGGCGTTGAAGGTTCCGGCGCGGTTGTTCGCGGCATGAGCCAGACCCGCAGCGAATTTAACGGACGCGATTCGTTTACCGCCAACTCCGGCCGTGGATTATCGTTTCAGGATGTGCCCCCCGAATTGATGGGCGGCGTGGACATGTTCAAGAACCAGACCGCCGACATGATCGAAGGCGGTGTTGGCGGCACCGTCAATCTCAAAACCCGCAAACCGTTCGATAATCGCGGACTCGTGGCGGCACTCTCTGCGGATGTCACCTACGGCGATATGGTCGAGGAAAGCACACCTACTTTTTCCGGAATCTTCAGCAACACCTGGGATTCCGATGTGGGTGAGTTCGGATTCCTGTTGAACGCATCCTACTCGGAGCTCAGTGCCAGCTCCCACGGTATCCAGACTGATCTCTTCGAATACCGCAGCGTAGAGCCCACCGGCATCTGGCCGGGTTTTCCCAATGCCGCCGCGGCGGGGTTTGACAATGTGTGGGTCCCGAACGGATCCAACATCACCATGAAGAAAGACGATCGCGAGCGCAAAGGTGTCGCCACTGCATTTCAATGGGAGAACCCGGACGACACGCTGGTTGCAACCGTGCAGTTCATGCGTTCGGATGCGACGCTAGCGTGGACCGAACATGCCCTCAAATACCAGTCCGGATACTACACCAACACCACGTTCCCGCCCGATGGCCAAACTTTCGAGTTCGACGACAACGGCATTTTTACCAACGGCACCTTCACGGATATCCGCGATGGCTGGCGGGGTGATGGCAACCGTATCCCGCACAATCTGCCACCCGATGCAGGCTGGGGCGGGCAACCGGTGCGCAATTTCGGCATGGAATTCCAGACCGATGCGCGCTCCAAGGATCAGCGGACCGTCGTGGACGACCTGGCGTTTAACATCGACTGGGATATTAACGACAGCTGGAACATGGAATTTGATCTGCAGCGCGTCGAAGCCGAGACCACAGACGACGATGTGCAGCTGATGCTCGGTACCCGGGCTGCTCAGCACTACGATATCTACGGAGGTGGGGACACGCCGACGCTGGAGATTAACGACCCCTGGGAGTATTACGACGGAGCGGACGATCTGGTGGAGTGGGACGACAATCCCGCCTATTTCCAGGATGAAACCTCC
Organism: uncultured Cellvibrionaceae bacterium; assembly: GCA_964546435.1. Lineage (GTDB taxonomy): Bacteria > Pseudomonadota > Gammaproteobacteria > Pseudomonadales > Cellvibrionaceae > CAYNST01. The sequence continues at coordinate 7,553 of CAZJKJ010000035.1, read as the reverse complement.
TACTTCTGGCGCAGCGCCATGGACCATTATGAACGCAGTGAAGGCGAATCAACGGCTGCGCGGGTTGATTTCACCCATTACCTCGACGGCGATTTCTTTACCCAGGTCAAATTCGGCGCGCGGCGTGCAGAGCGGGAACAACAGGTACGATTCTCTCAATACAACTGGGGTCAGCTCCAGGCGCCCTGGGGACCGCCCATCTATGAACGCGACGCCGACGGCAACATTGTCCTCGGAAATCCCGACGATCCAACTTCGGGATTAACTATCTATCCAAACGGGGCGGGCTGGCTGGATGCCCAACGGGTCATCGACGCCGGGCTGGGCGGAATGGATGCGGTTGACGTCATTGACTGGGATAATTTCTTTCGCGGTGGCGTCGTCAATATCGAAGGCGGCAACCAATTGTTCCATCCGTCCATGGACCTGGTGATGGATTACCGCAATTGGGACAATCGCCTGGGACCTATCTCCAACGAATGGGTGCCGGCTAACTCACGCGATCCGGACAAGAACGGTACGATCGACACTGTTAACGGTTCTTTCTTCCTGCCCAGCGAAATCAATACAGTGGAAGAAAACAACACGGCTGCTTACGTCCGCTTCGACTTTGAGGGGGATTTTGGCAAGCGCTTTGTCGGTAACTTCGGTCTGCGCTATGTAAAGATCGACCGTCGGGTATTGGGTTCCATCGTGCTTCCCAACCTGCGACCTGAGTATCCGATACCCGAGGGATTCGACATGGATGCCTATAGGGACGACCCCTACGGATACTACATCGACGGACTGGATCCAAGAGCTGTCGGTGACTACCGCAATTTCCTGCCCCAGGCAGACGCAGATTTCGCAACCGGCGTCGCCGTACCAAGCAACACCAAATCCAGCGAAAATCATCTGCTGCCAAGCTTTAACCTGAAGGTTGAACTCACGGACGACCTGATCGGGCGCTTCGCCGTGGCCAAAGCCATTGCACTGCCCGACATGGGCGATCTGCGTGCCTACCGCTCTATGGCACTGATCGGTTACGCCTACACTCCCGAATATTTCCCGAACGACATGGTACCGGGCACCTTCAATCCGGATGATGTTCCCGAGGAACGCCGCGCGGTGAACCCCGACTCCATCGACCTGCCGGGATATAAAGCCGAAGGCGGTAATCCTGATCTGAAAGCGATGGAATCAATTCAGTTTGATCTGTCTCTGGAGTGGTATTTCTCCAGTGTCGGCTCACTGACTACTTCGCTGTTCTACAAAGACCTGTCCAATTTCTTCGTAAACGGCGGCCAGAACGAGGTCTATACCAATCCGGATACCCAGCAATCCATGCCGGTGGTTACCGCGATGACGCGCAATCAGGGCGCGGGCAGTCTGCAGGGTGTCGAGTTCGCCTATCAGCAATTTTTCGACATGCTGCCAGAGCCGTGGGATGGTCTCGGTGTCCAGTTCAACTATTCGTTTATTGATGCGGAAGGTGCACCGAACTATGACGATGTGCCAGACGAAGTCAATTTCGATCCCGAAACGGCCAGAGAAGTCAACTTCACCGATCTGCCGCTGCAGGGACAGTCGGAACATACCAGCAACGCGGTGCTGATGTACGAAAAGGACAAGATATCTGCGCGGGTGGCGTATAACTGGCGTTCCGAATATCTGTTGACGACACGGGACGTCATCACCAAGCTACCGATCTACAATGACGACGCCGGCTTTATGGATGCCTCGTTTTTCTACAATATTACGGACAACTTCAAGATCGGCGTTCAGGGCGTGAATTTGCTGGATACACAAACCAAAACCTACGCGCAGGTCGATGATAATGGCACGCGGGTCGGGCGCTCCTGGTTTATCAATGACCGGCGTTACTCTCTGGTCCTGCGAGCGAACTTCTAACGGGTCCATCGTTTGAGCAACAGAACGCACCGCAAGGTGCGTTCCTTTATCTACATCAATGCATTCAACGTCGGCCCAGATTCCGACCTCTTCATTACTTGCCGGACGTCTTGCAGAAGCCCTGCCGCCATTGAACTGTACTTAATTTCAGGGGGTGTTTTTGAGTTCGCCACCGTTCAACGTCATCATCGCCGGAGGAGGCACCGCTGGCTGGATGACCGCCGCCGCCCTCGCCCGCCACCTGCCCCGCAATCAATACGCCATCACACTCATCGAATCCGAAATGATCGGCACAGTGGGCGTGGGCGAAGCGACCATTCCGCACATTCGTGCGTTCAATGCCATGCTGGGCCTGGATGAAACGGAATTTGTAACCAGAACCAATGCCACATTCAAACTGGGAATCAATTTCCTGAACTGGGGCGCGCCCGGTGACGATTACACGCATCCCTTCGGCGAGTTCGGGGTGCCCATGGGCGGCATCGAATTTCATCATTATTGGCTGGAGGCGAAGCGTTCGGGTTATCACGGATCGCTGGACGAGCTCTCCATGGCCAATGTCGCCGCCCGGGCCAACCGGTTTCGTCCCCCCTCCACCCAGCCTGGCTCCCCCGCGTCCACGTACACCTATGCCTACCACCTGGATGCCAGTCTCTATGCCGGCATGCTCAGAGAATACAGCGAAGGCCGGGGTGTCGTGCGTAAGGAAGGTAAAATCGGGCACGTCTCCCTGTGCAATAACACGGGACGTATTACCACCCTTCACCTCGATGACGGCAGTGAACTTCACGGCGACCTGTTTATTGATTGCACCGGCTTCCGCTCGCTGCTGCTGGGCAAATGTCTGGATGTTCCGTTCGATGACTGGAGCCACTGGCTGCCGTGTGACCGGGCCGCGGCCATACCCTGCGAACTGGCCGGCGAACTGCGACCTTACACCCAGTCCATCGCCCGTTCCTCCGGCTGGCATTGGCGCATTCCGTTGCAGCACCGCATGGGTAACGGGCATGTCTACTGTAGCCGGTACATCTCGGATGAGGCCGCGACCCAGGACCTCCTGGAACAACTGCCTGGCGCGCCCCTGGCGGACCCGCGGATACTCCGCTTCCAAGCCGGCTGCCGCAAGAAGAGCTGGCACCGCAACTGCGTGGCTCTGGGCCTGTCCAGCGGATTTCTTGAGCCACTGGAATCCACGAGTATTTACCTGATCCAGTTAGGCATTTACAAGTTGATCGAATTTTTTCCCCACCGGGATTTTGCGATTGAATGCGAGCAGGAATTCAATCGGGTGATCAAGGATGAGTACGAAAAAATCCGGGATTTCCTGATATTGCATTACAAGGCCACCACGCGCGACGACAGTCCCTTCTGGAAATATTGCCGCGACATGCCTGTTCCGGATTCCCTCGAATACAAAATTTCAATGTTCAAAAATCAGGGACACATTGTTGAATATCAGAACGGCCTGTTCCGGCCGCCCAGCTGGCTCGCCATTCTTGTTGGTCAGGGCATAATTCCCGATCGCAATGACCCGCGCCTGGCGACCATTCCTCGCCCGCAGCTCTTTGCCGAACTGGAACGACTGCGGTCCAGCTATGCAAGCACTGCGGCAAAAATGCCGTTTCATGCAGAGTTTGTGGACAGACTGAGGGCGTCAACCCGTCCTGAAGTCACCGCCCGCAACCAGAGAGGTTAACGTGGCCAATTCCGTTGTTATTCTCGGCAACAATACCTATGCCTGGCTCGCGGCGAACTTTTTTGCACTGCGACGCGGTCCTGACTCGCCGACTGCGATTACGATCATGACAGGCGGCGCACCGGCACCCACGGGCGCGTCGTTTGGTTTCACGGAGTTTGCCGAACTGCTGGACACTATCGGACTCAGTGAAAATGCTGTGCTTTCGGCAGCGGATGGCAATGTGTGCCTGGCGCGGCGTTATCTTGACTGGATCGAAGACGGGCACGAATTTTTTCATGCGCCGGCGGAATATGGCGTGCAACATATCGGCGATTTTCATCACCTCGCCGCTCGCCTTAAGGAAACCGGTCGCTTGCGACGTTTCGACGACTATTCGTTAGGTGCCTTTGCTGCGCGCCTGGGAAGATTTGCAAGACCGGG
>CAZJKJ010000035.1:0-3444 GCA_964546435.1 uncultured Cellvibrionaceae bacterium | reverse complement strand
GCGGCGGAACACAGTTTCAAACGCCTCATTCATTGCCGCAGTTCAAGCTGGTGCGAAACGTTTTCACTGCAGGAAGATACTGATCTTCACCATGCGCAAACCTGGGTTCCCTGGCGAGGTAACACCATCGCACTGGACCCCCATGACGCCCTTGCGCCCTGCCTGACACTGTCCGGTGAAGACTGGCTGGCCCGGTGTCTGCTCATCTTTGACCGGCTGTATCCGGCAAATTTCAATGATGCGCTTCTTAAAGGTGAATTCAATCGACTCGCGCTGGAGTTGTCGCAACAGTGGTGCGATTTGCAGAGCGCAGCACTGTTGCTGGCCCGTGGCGAATCGGGCTTTTACCGGTCCCTGACGACCCTGCCTCGTTCCGAGGCGCTCCAGTGGAAGCTGCGGGTATTTCACGAAACCGGCCGCATTGCCCAGTTCGAACGGGAAAATATTGCTGCCAATGATTGGGTTCATCTTTTGCTGGGGCTGGAACACTGGCCGCGACGCTCGGACATTCTCGTCGGCGCCATACCGCAACATGAACTGGAACAAGTGGCCGACAGAATCATTCAAGCGGTCCAGACTACCGCTTTACGCATGCCAACCGTGCAGAACTGGCTGGATCAGGTCGTGAATGATCAGGCCGGCAGCTCGCGTCATGCAGTCATTGCAAACCCGGAGAAAAACATTGAGCGATAACGATGCAAGACTCAGACAAATAGTTATTGTTGGCGGTGGCACCGCCGGCTGGATGACCGCGGCCGCCCTGGCGCGCTTTCTCGGCGACAATTATTGCAAGGTTCGCCTGGTGGAATCCGAGGAGATCGGCACTGTTGGCGTCGGTGAGGCAACCATCCCGCAGATACAAGTCTACAACCGGACTCTGGGGCTCGATGAAGACGAGTTCGTCCGCCGCACCCACGGGACTTTCAAACTGGGGATCGAATTTGTCAATTGGGGAAGCATCGGCAAGACCTATATCCATGCGTTCGGTGAAGTCGGCAACGACATGGACTCACTCCAGTTTTACCACTACTGGTGGAAGCTTCGTCAGCAAGGCAAAGCACCGGATATCGGTCGTTATTCTCTCAATGCCCTCGCCTGCAATCAGGCTAAATTCATGCGGGCCATCGATGCCGGCAATTCTCCTCTGTCCGGAATCGTCCACGCTTTTCAGTTCGATGCCGGTCTGTATGCGCGCTTTCTGCGCGAGTATGCGGAACAGCGGGGCGTCATCCGCACTGAAGGCAAAATTCTCGGTACGCAGTTGCGTGCGAATGACGGTTTCATAGAATCCGTCACGCTGGCATCCGGTGAAGTCATTACCGGTGATCTTTTTCTGGATTGTTCCGGATTCCGAGGCCTTCTGATCGAAAAGGCGCTGAACGTCGGCTTCGAGGACTGGGGCCACTGGCTCCCCTGCAACCGCGCCTGGGCGGTCCCCTGCGCGCGCACCGAACCATTGCTTCCCTTGACCCGATCGACGGCACACAGTGCCGGGTGGCAATGGCGCATTCCGTTGCAACATCGCACCGGCAACGGTCATGTGTTCAGCAGTGAATTCATGAGCGACGATGAAGCGGCCTCCATATTGATGGGCAATCTTGACGGTAAAGCTTTGGCAGAGCCCAGACTGCTGCGCTTCAAAGCGGGCAAGCGGCACAAATTCTGGCATAAGAACTGTATCGCCCTGGGCCTGGCCAGCGGTTTTATGGAACCCTTGGAGTCCACCAGCATTCACCTGGTGCAGAGCGCGGTTGCGCGTTTGATGTCACTGTTCCCCGATCGCAATTTCAACAGCCAGGATATCGATTATTTCAACGAGCAAACCCATTTTGAATATGACCGCATCCGCGATTTTCTGATTTTGCATTACAAGGCCACTCAGCGCGATGATTCCGCCTTCTGGGAGTATTGCCAGCACATGAGCATACCGGCCACGCTTCAGCAGAAAATTGACCAGTTCAAATCCAATGGCCGGATCTTCCGTTCCAATCAGGAATTGTTTAACGATGTCAGCTGGCTGGAAGTATTTCACGGACAGGGAATCCAGCCGGAAGGCTACCATCCGCTGGTGGATCTTGTACCTCAGGCAGAACTGGAGCGTCGGGTTGCACGCATTGAAGATGTCGTGGTGCGCTCGGCTGGCGTTATGCCGTCACATGCAGAGTTTATCGCGCAGCATTGCGCGTCCGTTCCGGTTTCCCCGGCGCGTACCGCTACGCTGGCGCATACCGACTGACCTGAGCCCGCGAAGGTAATCCATGGCTCCCCCGCCCCGCTATCAGCGCATGCTTATTGGCGCCGAGCAGCAACCGCTGCTGATCATCGACGATCTGATGCCACAGGCCGAATCGTTGATCGATTATGCGCTTGCGCAAAACAATGTCGTGCAGGCGCCCGGATTGTATCCCGGATTACGCTCCCCTGCGCCGGCGCTCTACACGTCGATATTAAAATCATTATTGATGCCCGCTCTTGACTGGTTCGGATTCGAAGACCAGCAACCGGACGAAGTGAACGCTTGGTTTTCACTGGTTGCCACGCCGGCCGAGCAGCTCGACGTGCGACAGCGGGTACCGCATTTTGATCGGGCGGATCCGCGCCATTTGGCAGTGATTCATTATCTGTGTGACGGTAAATTCGGCGGCACTTCATTTTATCGGCATCGCGCCACCGGCTTTGAATTCATCGACACTACGCGCATGACTCCCTATCTGGAAAAACTCCGGATCGAGGCACAGACGGACCCTTCGATAACGCAGGCGGCCTATATCAATGGTTCCACTGCGCTTTTTGAACGGATTGCGTCGGTCGAATGTCGCTTTAACCGGGCCGTGGCCTATCGTGGCTTCAGTTTGCATTCCGGCAATATCGGCAAGGATTACCGCTACGATCTCAATCCGCGTACGGGCAGATTTACCGTCGCGTCCTTCATTTCAATTAACAATGGCCAGATCAATCCCGACTGAGAACGGGCTCAGCGCCGATATGAACCTGCGCTGGCTACCGGGAATTAATTCACAAATTCCGGGATTATTATGTTACCGATGGAAGCCACTGTTTCAGCAATACTGCCTCCAGAACGTCGCATACGGTGACGTCGAAAAATAGCAGTAGCTGAAGGAGTTCTTGTATGAAACAACTTGATTTTCCGCGTGAAAACCCATCGTCAGTCATATATTTTGTTTTACGAACCACCATCCTCATCGCAACGGCTCTGGTTTTACCGGGGTGCCTGTTGTCCAGCCCCTACTGGAACCAGGCATTCGACAGTCATACCGCCAAAATACCGTTACAGGCCTGGGTGTCGGACAAAACCCTGACCGTCAAATTTCAATGTGCGCAGGCAAGCCATGGAGGTCTGTATCCCTTTGGCAGCCCGCCCTCCTGGCACCTGATTGCCAATGTCGCGGTTGCTGATACGCCCATTTATGATCCCGCCGGTGC
>CAZJKJ010000034.1:0-37070 GCA_964546435.1 uncultured Cellvibrionaceae bacterium | reverse complement strand
GCGCTGAACTCGGCTGGCCTTTCGACCTGTCTCGGCTGAATGCATGGCTGCGAGGATAAACCTCTTAGAGCCTGTTTAAGATCTTCTCTTTTCTGAAAGCTCCGTTTGCAGATGAAATTCATCGCATCTCAGGTGCATCTGTCGAGGTTGCAAAACGCAGTGAGTTGCACACCTTTGTTGTCATGCCGAAGCGGTGGGCCGTGGAGCGATCTTTTGCCAGGCTGGAAAAATGTTGACGCCTTTGGAAAAACTGCGAAAGAAAACTGAACACAAGTTCTCAATTTGTTTCTCTGGCTTTTCTGGTCTTATTGAGCTCCTGTTTTCAGATAGTTGAGGGATACTCAATGACCCGGCAAAAACTTCCATGGATATTTGGTGGACATTTAATAGCCGGTTTGGCCGTGCTGGCAGCAGTGATAATCGACGACAGACTGTCATCGGTATCACAAGTAGGAAAGATCGACATAGCTCAACCGATGCGTGAAGAACCAGTGGTTGAGCAAATCCTTGAGCCGTCGGTAATTTCCGAATCCAGTCCAGCTGCAGTTCCATTCGATCCGGACGTCGAAGCATTAAGTGATGTTGACATCGAAATGCGCATGGCGGGATTGCCAGCCCAGAAAGATTATCTGGATTACTCCGAGCATTTGGCGGCTCGAGGGTGGGGAATTCCAAACCAGACCGAATATGAATACCAGAACTTCGATTGGGAGACTCTGGAGTCCATGGCCGACGCAGGTGATTTCATTGCGCTCACAGCTTTAGAAAGGAAAATCAGCTCAAACATGAGCGGGGATCTGTCGCTTGACAGGGAGCGCCTGGCTCAGGTGAGAGAGAAGGCTGCCATGTTTGGAATGACCACGTCGTCCATATTGCAAGGCCAGTCGTTACTGGACGAATATTTGCTGCTGCTGGAAAGTCCGGAGATGGATACGTCGCCGGCCTATAAAAATGAAGCTCCCAGAAAACGCGTAATTGATGGGATGGCCTGGCTGGATTTTTCGGCATATCGCGGCGACCTGCACGCAGTACAGGAAATGGCCAACGCAATCGCGAACCCGGCGCTTGCCATCACCCAGGATGAATTGAAGGCCGCCAAAGCCGAGGCAATGCGAATTTACGACAGGTTGGCTATGCAGCGTGCGGCGCGGGGTTTGCCAGAGTTCGATAATGATCTTTCACCTGGGGCTTTCCGGGTTTATGAAGTCACGCTCAATACGCCGGTATCAGCGGCAATCAGAAATGGCGAGTAATGCCCATTGCCTGCCCGGGCAATTCCACTATGGCTGATAGTCAATATTTAGCAAATGCAGCAAAAAGTCCTGGTCCCAGCCGGCTCTTACAACAAACTTCTTACAACAAACCTCTTACTACAACCCTCAGCCCGAAGCCTCGGGATGATACACACGGATTATGTGATGCGCCCAGCTTAAGGCGGCGGTGTAACAATCGGTAATATCGCTGTCCGACAAGACTCCTTCTTTTATATATGGATTCTGCTGCACCCCCGCCCAGTTTGCTTTCTCAACATCCAGAACCAGTTCAAGGGCTGCCCCTGCCGGCCCGGCATGCTCGCTGAGCGCAACGGAAAGGTGATGCGGCAAGCTCTGGCTGGCAAGGAGCACTCTCATCGGGACGCCGAGGATGGCGTCGAACATGGATAGGGTGCCCACCGTAAAGCATTGATCCGCCAGTGTCTGATCTCCCACCCTGGCGCCCACCATTTCGCAGAATTTGGCCCGGGTCAGGCACATGCTCCATAACTCGGTGGTTTTGTGTGACTCGCTGTTCAGGGCGAGGAAAGACGCCCAATGACGCAGCTGGGCAAGACCGAGCCGGCGCAAGGCATCGTCCAGCGTGGATATGGACGGGGAGTCGGATGGACGGACCGCATCAAGCAGCTTGAGAAGCTGGGCAACAAACAGGGCGTCTGCGCCGAGGGTGGCCAGTATCCTCTCGGGGCTCTCGCCCGGATTGGTCAGCACCGCGAGCAGCTGCACGATGCGGTTTTTGCTGTCCGACAGCTTGAACCCCTGAATCGTGTGAGGTTTGGAAAGAAAATAGCCCTGAAAATAGTCGAAACCGAGCTGCTTGCACTGTTCATACATTTCGTAGGATTCAATTTTCTCGGCCAGCAGCTTGACCCCGTGGGGCCGCAGGTACTCGACGTAGGGACGCCATTTCGATTCTTCCAGCGCGAGTACGTCAATCTTGATGATGTCTGCCAGAACCAGAAGCCGCAGGGTATCGGGGTTCAAAAAGAAGTCGTCCAGGGCGATCCGGTAACCCTGTTTGCGCAATTCTGCGATGGCTTCAAGCACCTGATCATCGGGCTTCACATCTTCGAGAATTTCGATCACCAGCTGATTGGGAGGTAAGGGCGGTGGATAAAGCAGCCAGTGGCGCGTGTAATTGATATAGGCGGGCAGTTTGCCTGTAATCTCCTGAATGCGATGCTGGCCAAATGCGTACAGGAGCACATGGGACGTGGCCTGATCGCCATCCGCTGTTCGGGCAAAGGTGTCGAGGCCGTCGCGAAACAGTAATTCATAGGCGACGACGTTCAGGTTGCGGTCGAAAATCGGCTGACGCGCAAACAGCGGAGTTACGTGCCCCATCGGTCAAATCCGGCATGGCGGGCTGAACACGGTGCGCGCGAAGGCATCTTCAAGAGGCGGTGCAATGGAGGCGACGTCAGATAAAACATGTACTGCTGGCTCATATTCGCCCTGGAAGCGAAGCAATGCAGAAAATTGCAGCACTGTTTCCGCCCCTGGATCAGTCGGGGGTAGTCGGTAGGTAAATCTACTGCAAAGCCAGGGCTGGCTCAACAACCAGGGGCCAGCGAACGCGCTGATAAATGTGACAGTTGGGCGAAAAGTCCGGGATTTCAGGATTTCGGCGGCCAAAAAGCGGCGATTATGCCGAGACCGATGCTGCGGTGGCGAACCGGGATTAGCCGGTCGCCGTCAATCAGGGTAAGGAGATGGTGCGCGGATTACAGGGAGCTGCTGGCCTCTGTCTCCGATACGAAGCGTACCGGCTTGCCGAGTCGGTAACCGTATATCACGGAGAAACACAGAACGTTTTGCACATAATGTCGTGTTTCAAAAAAGGGAATGGTTTCAATCCAGACGTCAAACGGCCGCTCTTTGCCGGTCTCGCTCAACCAGCGACTGACGCGGTGCGGGCCCGCGTTGTACGCCGCCGCAGCAAGGATCCGGTTGCCATCAAATTTGCCCAGAAGATGTTTAAGGTAATGACTGCCGAGCCGCATGTTGTGTTCGGCATCCAGCAGATCGCTGGCCGCTGAGTGCTTGAAGCCATAGGTTTTGGCGGTAAATTGCGCAGTTTGTGGCATCAGCTGCATCAGACCCATGGCGCCCACCGGTGATTTGGCGCGCTCATCAAAGGCACTTTCCTGGCGTGCAATGGCATAGATGAAGGTCGGCTCCACCTGGGTGGCAGAGGCGACTTTAAAGACCTGCTCCTGGTAAGCCAGGGGGAAGCGCACCGTAAGCTGGTTCCACAGGTCACCGCTGATCATGGCGCGGATACCGCTGTTGTACCAGCCCCAGTCCCGCGCCAGCTCGCCGGCGGCCAGCAATTCGTCGCTGTTGAGCTGACGGGTGATGTAAATCCACTCGTAGCTGGCCTCCACAATACTGCCGGTGGTCCAGAGTTCGTGGATACGGCGCATACCGTCCAGCTCGGCGACGTGATGCAGGATGCTCGAATCGATCGGACGGGAATCATCTACAAGGGAGTACCCCCGGCGCAGCAGGTCGGCTGACAGGAAACCATAGAAGCTGCGATTTGCCGCGAGGGTTTCATACACTTCCTGTGAGGGTCGGAAATCCTCGAAATGCGTGGCCAGTTGATCCTGAGTGCGAGCGCGCCAGTACTGCCAGCGTTCACTGGCCTGACTTTCCTCATCCAGCAGCAGGATGCTTTCGTTGACTCTGGACCAATCCTGGTTCGCCAGAGCCTCACGAATGATTTCTTCTACCAGGTTCTGGGCGCGCAGGCTGTGTGAATAGCTGAGTATCTGCTGTGCCTGACGGGAATAACCCTCGCGAATCAGACGTTTGACGACCACCAGCTTGGCCTGAAGGCTCAGTTCATCGGGAAACAGTTGCTGAGCTTCGTAGAGCTCCCAGTGCTTCAATGCGTCCAGGGGCTTTTTCAGGGCGAGCCGCTGGATCCCGTGGACGATGATCTGCTGGGTGCCGACGTCGTGGCCGGTAAACAGGCTACGGTTGGTTACCAGTTGCGGCTGGGCGTGCACTTTCAGATACAGCTCGCCCAATGCCTTCTGGGTAGTCAGCAAAGTCGACAGGTACCGGGCCAGCCCGATTTCATTGTTCTGTATCGCCAGATGCATCCGCTGCCAGACACGGTCTTCGGTCTGATGGCCGGCTGCACGCCACTTGGCGAATGCCGGATCACAAGCCTGTGGCTGTGACTTGCCAACCATCCAGACAGCGGTGACCTCGTCGAGCACGGACCGATCACTCCCGCGCAAGCGAGCCGTGAGTGAGTGGCATAGAAGCGTGGTGGACTGCTCGCCATCGGTCGTTCTGTAGTAACGCAGATATTCCGGCCACTTCTGCCGTGATGCCAGCATGGTCAGCACATGACTGCGCAGTCGGCTTTCCAGAAAGCTGTCCGGGTAGGCAGCAATAAACGTGTCGACTTCACTCAGCGGGAGTTGGCTCAGATTTTTGCGAAGTTTGGCGAACTCGAGATACTGGGTCAGAGGGTAGTCGCCGAGCTTGGAAAGATGCAGCTCATAGGTCGCAGTTTTGCCTTCAGCGAGGGCGATTTTGGCCTTCTGGTAATGAAAGCGCTGACTGGCCAGTTGATCCTTGTGAGCATCAGCGCCAGGCGCGACCGGTTGCGCAAAACTCTTGCCAATCAACAGCATCAGCGCAACGGACAGGCTCCAGTGGAACCATACGGGCAAAAATCGGGGGTGAATCAATGTGAATCTCCGTTGAGCGAACCGGCGGTACGATCGGGTTATCTTCAAGTGTTGTTCAAAAGATGTGCTTGTGCCATGCGTACGCGGTAAATGCATGGATTTTTTAGCTATAGATGCGGCAATATGCATACCCTCCCGATCCGGCCAGGCTTCTTGATCCGGATTCCTCTGCCGAATAACTGGTCGACCAGTTTTTGACCGGTTAATTCATACATTTATTAGTTGGACACTATGCAATTACTGACAATTGAGGGGCTGAATCACCATTATGGTGAACAGATTATCTTCGATTCACTGGGCCTTACGCTAAGTGCAGGCGACCGGCTGTGTATTCTGGGTCGCAACGGCGTCGGCAAGTCGACTCTGCTCAAAGCCATTCAGGGTGGCATTCAGACGGACGAGGGGAGCATCTGGCGAATGCCGGGATTGCGGGTTGCGTCCCTGGACCAGGAACTGCCGCCGGCGATCTCCTCGACAATTTATGAATTCGTGGAAGATGGCCTGGGTGCTCTGCGTGATGACCTCAAGGCCTTTGAGGCGCTTTCGGTCCGCCAGGATCCGGAGTCCATGAATGAGCTCGCCCGCATCCAGCAGCGTATTGAAGCCCAGGACGGCTGGAATGCCCAGAACCGGGTTGAACAGGTACTGACGCGCCTGGAATTGCCGGCCACGACCCGCATGAGTGATCTTTCGGGGGGCTGGCGCCGTCGGGCTGCGCTGGCACGGGCGCTGGTGGTCAGCCCTGATCTGCTGTTACTGGACGAGCCGACCAACCATCTGGACATCGTTGCCATTGAGTGGCTGGAAAAGCAGCTGCTGGGATTTGCCGGTGCGATCGTTTTCATTTCCCACGACCGGCGGTTTTCGCGGGTCGTTGCAAACCGCTGGTCGGAACTGGACCGCGGCCAGCTGACTGTCTGGGATGGAGATTTCGCCGGATTTGAAGCCTTGCGTGCGCAGCTGCTGGCGGATGAAGAAAAGAGCAACAGTCTGTTCGACCGGCGCCTCGCAGAAGAAGAAGTATGGATCCGCAAAGGTATCAAGGCACGTCGCACCCGCAACGAGGGGCGCGTGCGCGCACTGGAAAAAATGCGCTCGGAACGGGCACAGCGCATTGAGCGCCAGGGGGAGGTCAGTCTGGCGGTGTCGGCGGACATGCGTTCCGGCAAGCTGGTAGCCCGCTGTGAATCCGTGTCGTTTGGCTGGGAAGGGCGGCCGCTGGTCCGGAATTTCACCGGCACGATCATGCGCGGCGACAAGATCGGATTGATCGGTCCCAACGGCATCGGCAAAAGCACCCTCCTCAAACTGATTCTCGGCCAATTGCAGCCGACTGACGGCACAGTAACGCTGGGAACCAAACTTTCCGTGGCGTACTTTGATCAGTTGCGCGCACAGCTGGATCTCGACAAGAGCGCGGTGGACAACATCGCGGAAGGTCGTGAATTTATCGAAATCGATGGCAAGCGACGCCACGTGATGGGTTATCTGGCCGATTTTCTGTTTACCGGAGAGCGGGCCCGAACGCCTCTGCGCGCTTTGTCAGGGGGCGAAAGAAGCCGCATCCTGCTGGCGAGCCTGTTCAGTAAACCCGCGAACCTGCTGGTGATGGATGAGCCGACCAACGATCTGGACGTCGAAACCCTGGAACTTCTCGAAGATCTGCTGACTGCGTATCAGGGCACCCTGCTGCTGGTCAGCCACGATCGTGAATTCCTCGACAATGTGGTCACCAGCACCATCGCCTTTGAAGGCGAAGGCGTGGTCAAAGAGTATGTCGGTGGCTATCAGGATTGGCTCCGGCAGGGCGGTCACTGGCCGGGCAGTCGGCCGCAGGCGCAGGCAGCGGTGTCGACGTCTGCGCCGGCTCCTGTGAAAGCGGTTTCCCCGGTGCGGGATCGCAAATTGTCGTACAAATTGCAACGCGAACTGGAAACCCTGCCCGCCCAGATCGAACAGCTGGAGAATGATCTCGAACGGCTGACGGAAGAATTGGCCTCGCCGGAGTTTTATCAGAATGCGCCGGACGTCATCAGCGAGCGGACCGCGCTGCTCGGTCAGTATCAGTCGCGACTCGAAGCCCACTACGCGCGCTGGGAAATGCTCGAATCGATGCGCTGATTCGGTAGGGCGTTCCGCTTTCCTGACCGAACGCATTGAAACCGGTCAGATCCGGACGGCCAGCACGTCGCAGTCGGCATGTTTGAGCACGCTGGAGGCCGTCGAACCCAGCACCAGCGCCAGACCGTGACGTGCATGGGAGCCTACCAGGATGAGGTCGGCGCCAAGCTCTCCCGCGATCGCGTGTATCTCGTCGGCTGTGCTGCCGATGGTAACCCGGACCTGTCGGGGGGTGACTGGCAAGGCGTCAGCGATACGATTCAGGGTATCCGTGGCATGGTTTTCCATCACGGCCTGAGTGTCGGTGAGGTCGATGGGGATATCGCCGGCATAGGCGAACGCGAGGGGCTCGATGACATGGACGAGGCTGATATCGGCATTCAATGACTGCGCCAGAGCCAACGCTTTGGCGGTGACTTTCTCGGAGTCCCGGGCAGAGAGATCCAGCCCGACAAGGATGTGCTTGTAACTGTTCATGGACAGAGCTCCTCAATTTCGATGGTTGGAGTTGCGAGTATCCGCCATTTCTACCCGCTTCGCAGTCGGGGTCAGATCAGGAGAATGCAGGGAAGCGTATATGAATGGAGACGAGGATTCATTATCCGGCTGTGGTCACTTGCCTGTGACGACCGCAGACCGGCACAGAGACAGGCATGAGGATCGATATGTCGTGGTTACCGGTTTTGTTTGTAGTGCTCGCCCTGTGCATGATTGCCGGGCCCATATTGATGCTTAAACCGAACCGGCGGCAACAGAATCTTGCCCGTCTGCGGGCGCGGGTCTCCGCGCTGGGTTTACGCGTCCATCTCGGGCATATCGAAGGGGAAGAACTGGCTGTTTATCAGATTCCCTGGCCGTCCGACCGGAATTTTGCCTACGGCGGCCAGGCCTGGGTCCTAGAGCGCAAAAGCTACGCGCATGAAATACATATCAATGATTACTGGTACTGGCAGCACGACGTGGAACCGGCCGCCGCGGTGGTGGCGTATATCCGGCAACATCTTGCGGCACTGCCAGAGGGCGTCAAGGGCGTCAGCGGCGACAGTCAGGGGCTAGGCTGCTTCTGGAATGAAAGGGGCGGTGAAGCGGTTCAGGACCAGATACACCGGTGGCTGAGCACGGCACACGAGCAACTCTGGCCGTTGGTGAGGCAAGAGATGGACAAGGATGAAGGATCAACCGAAATTCAGTCCGGCCACAAAACGCCTTGAGCACATGGGGCGCATCCTGAGCATCCGAGCGGGTTTCCCGTCTTTTCACGAGTTTTCCTGTTATTTCAATCCTCTATCCCCGCTACATTGAAACCGCACCGGCGGGACGTTCACCGGGAAATACATGGGTGATCCGGTTGATCTGCCACCTTGATTCGGGGTGCGGGAAGCCGGCTTCTCGTTGGCGCGGGGCACCTCCATACTTGACCTGAACCGTTGCAAGACTTATATATGCGCACCTGATGCGCCGCGAGGCGCCCTGATTTTGATGGAGCAGTTGTAAAGCCGTGAACGATGTTCAAGACAGCGGTGTACCCATCTCAGTCCGATCGGCAAGGCGATTGAAGCGATTACCGGGGCGCCTTCCTTACTCTCTCCAGCAACAAAAGTGGGCTCATAATGGGGAAATCACTGGTCATAGTGGAATCGCCTGCCAAGGCGAAGACAATCAACAAATATCTGGGCAGCAATTTTGTCGTGAAGTCGAGCGTAGGTCATATCAGGGACCTGCCGGCCAGTGGCTCCAGCAGCGGGACGGACCCCAAAGCCCGGGCCGCGCAGGCTGCGAAAACCCGCAAGATGTCGGATGAGGAAAAAATCGAGCACAAGCGCAAGAAAGCCCGGGAGCAGCTTGTCAAACGGATGGGAATCGACCCGGATAATGGCTGGGAAGCGCATTATGAAATTCTTCCCGGCAAGGAAAAAGTTGTCGAGGAACTCAGACGGCTGGCCGAAAACGCTGACGAAATCTATCTCGCGACGGACCTTGACCGGGAAGGGGAAGCCATCGCCTGGCACTTGCGCGAGGCAATTGGAGGGGACAGCCAGCGGTTCCGGCGCGTAGTTTTTAACGAGATCACGAAATCCGCTATCCAGAACGCGTTTAAATCTCCAGGCCGTATCGACATCGACCGCGTCAATGCCCAGCAGGCACGTCGATTTCTGGACCGGATCGTCGGCTACATGCTGTCACCGTTGCTATGGGAAAAAATCGCGCGTGGACTGTCCGCTGGCCGGGTGCAATCGGTCGCTGTACGACTGATCACAGAACGGGAGCGGGAAATACGTGCTTTCATTCCGGAAGAGTACTGGAATCTCGCGGCGGATTTGAATACGAGTGACAATCAGTCCACGCGCTTCGAAGTCAAAAAATATCGCGACAGTAACTTCGAACCCAAAACCCACAAGGAAGTGCAGGACGCCATCAAGGCGCTTGAGCCCGCCCAGTACAAAGTCATTGCACGTGAAGACAAGCCCACGCAATCAAAGCCGGGTGCGCCGTTCATAACGTCGACCCTGCAACAGGCGGCCAGTACCCGCCTGAGTTTCGGCGTTAAAAAGACGATGATGCTCGCGCAGCGTCTGTATGAAGCCGGATACATCACTTACATGCGTACCGACTCAACTAACTTGAGCCAGGAGGCGGTGGATAATTGTCGCGAGCACATCCTCGAATCCTTCGGACAGCGGTATCTGCCCGATGCGCCCAATAAATATTCCAACAAGGAAGGCGCGCAGGAGGCCCATGAGGCGATCCGTCCGTCCGATGTGAATCTGAAACCCAATCAGTTAAGTGGCATGGATCGGGATGCGGAGCGACTTTATAACCTGATCTGGCAACAATTTGTTGCCTGTCAGATGACGCCGGCACAGTTCACCAGTTCCACAATCACCGTGGAAGCGGCAGAGTATCAACTCAGGATCAAGGGACGGGTCATCCGTTTCGACGGGTATCTCAAAGTTCTGCCCGCGCAGCAGAAAAGCGATGAAGACCGCCTGTTGCCCGACGTCAAGATCGGCGAAATTCTGTCGTTGATCAAACTGTTGCCAACCCAGCACTTCACCAAGCCGCCGGCGCGCTTCACCGAGGCCAGCCTTGTGAAGGAGCTGGAAAAGCGGGGGATTGGCCGGCCTTCTACTTATGCTTCGATCATTTCGACCATCCAGGAGCGCGGCTACGTGCATGTAATAAGTCGCCGTTTCTATGCGGACAAGATGGGAGATATTGTCACGGAACGCCTGACAGAAAGTTTTCAGGACCTGATGGATTTCGGATTCACGGCGAGCATGGAGCAGTCGCTGGACGCCGTCGCAGACGGCAAACGGAACTGGCAGGACCTGCTCGATGAATTCTACTCCGATTTTTCCAACAAATTAGCCAAAGCCCAGGGTTCCGAGTTTGGCATGCGGGGCAATCAGCCGACCGAGACCGCGATAAAATGCGACAAGTGCGGACGCAACATGCAGATCCGCACGGGTAGTACCGGAGTTTTTCTCGGTTGTTCCGGCTACGCACTACCGCCTAAAGAGCGCTGCAAGAATACGAAGAATCTGGTCGCGGGCGATGAAGTTCTCGATGTTGAACAGGACGATGAAGCGGAATCGAGAGAGCTTCGCAAAAAGCGTCGTTGCCCGCGCTGCAAGACCGCCATGGACAGTTACCTGCTGGATGAAAGTCACAAAATTCATATCTGTGGCAATAATCCGGACTGCCCCGGCTACGAAATCGAAGAAGGCACTTTCAAAATCAAGGGGTATGAAGGTCCGGTCATCGAGTGTGATAAATGTGGCAACGAGATGCAGCTCAAGACGGGCCGATTTGGCAAATACTTCGGCTGTACCGGTGAAGGGTGTTCCAATACCCGTAAACTGTTGCGCAGCGGTGAGCCGGCGCCACCCAAGGTGGACCCGATTCCCATGCCGGAATTGAAATGCGAAAAGGTCGACGATCATTATGTTTTGCGGGACGGCGCATCCGGGTTATTCCTTGCGGCGAGTCAGTTTCCTAAAAACCGGGAAACCCGGGCCCCACTGGTAGCGGAATTATTGCCCCACAAAAATGAACTGGATGAGAAGTACCGGTATTTGGCGACCGCGCCAACAGCCGACCCCGAGGGTAATCCAACTGTGATCCGCTACAGCCGCAAATCGAAAGAGCAATATGTCCAGGCTGAAGCGGAGGGTAAACCGACGGGTTGGAAAGCTTTTTATGAGAACGGACGCTGGAAAGTTTCGGACGGTAAAAAGCAGACGGCAAAAAAGACGTAGAGTGCGTAGCCAGGTGTGTCAGAAAGATCACGGTGAACTCGATGACTGGATGGTCCGAAATAGTTTGAGGATAGCTCACGTGGGGCTTTTTCAATGGCATCTATGATGAACAGCAGTCAAATTGGCCGTAAGGTTAATCAGAAATGCGCATTTGCGCAGGCGATCCTGAACTTGCCGGTTGAGCATTTTCAGGATTTTGTGGGGCAGGCTCTGGTGGAGGCCGTGTACCTGGAGATGGAGCTCGCGTTCTGTCTTCATGTCGCCGAAGAGCTTTCCAGATTCGGTCATTCCCCAGCGAAAAGCGGCAACGCGATTGATCGCATCTGGTTAAAGCAGCAGCTCCAGTCGTCTTCCACAGCCGGAGTTCTTCTGGAAACGAGGCGACTGCTCTCTCAAAAGATTTCCTGGCTGGCCCGATTGCTGGATGTTTGCGATAGTGCGCGGGCCGTCCCTGACGGTGAAAAATCATTAAAGTCCGCCTTGTTCGCGGATGAGGAGTCGGACACGTTGTCAGCCGGCCTGATTAAGACAGTGACTCAACCAGAAGCGGGCGGTAAACTTGACCAGGCTGAAGCGCAGTCCGCCTTGCAGGCGCTTCTGGAATTTATCGACCGTCATAGAAGCAGCGATGAAGAGTATTGAAGTGTGCAGCGTTGAAAGTTCAAATGACCTGCAGTTTCAATTCACGCGGGTGGTTGGAAATTCCTCATTGCACTATTTTTTTGCACATCCGATTTGACGACCCACAACGGGTTCGCCACCAAGCAGGTACTCATGACAGTAATTGAAAACTCAGCCTTATATGAAATTGTCGAACTGGAGAGCGGCGAAATCGTATTGTGCAAAAACGATGAACGCACAAAGCCGTTGGTGTCAGTCAAGTTTTCGCGAGAATCCCTCCGATATTTGAATGACGTGAAATTTGAGGTCGCAAAAGCCATGATTGAAGCGGGCCTCGACGCAATCAGCGAAATTTCTGATGAAGAAATGGATATGGAATCTGAAACTGACCAAATCGTATTGCACTAGGGTCTGAATGAAAAGCCGTCGAGCGAAGGTCAGGCAAGGCAAAAACAGGCGAAGAAGCGGAGTTTACGTGCTGTAAATGAGCATTCTGAGCCTGTTTTTAGCGCAGCATCACCGAGCGCAGGCACTTTTCGTATAGAGCCTGGCAGACCATTGAAAAAACGTTAGCGCGGCCGCCAATGCACGGCAAAAACAAGCCTCTGCGCGCCTCGCCTACGTCCTCTGCTCACTCCCGTTGCGTCCTTTGCTCACCACCGTTGCGTCATCGCACCCACCTGCGCCACCAAACACGTCATCCTGCGCGAAGTCGCAGGATCCATTGCAGCGCTCGTCCAGGTAGAAGGGCCACAAATCCCGAAGGACTATCCAATTGGCATGGACTAACGGCAGTCAAATAAATGAAAAATCCTTGCCGGCGCGCGTCTTGGGGCCACTCAACTATTGTCAAATCATCGGTGCCTGATCAAAAGAGCTGTTGCATCACTTTGCCGGGCTGCATATTCGAGATAAGCCAGCTGCCAATCGCTGAGAACTCCGGGGCTCGCAACGACAATACTGCTATTGGCTTCCAGCAGCGCCTGTTGGGTTAACCAATAACATTGCAGGTCATTGCGAGGGTAGATCAGCCGAAGCCTCGACAGATTAAAACCAAATTCAGCCAGATCCGCCCGTGTCAGTTTTGCGGGCGGCATCCACGTAAACCACCTGTCGGACGGCTCGTTACTCATGTGTGCCAGCATTGGCAATATGAGCGGGAAACTCTGCTGATGAGCAAGCACAATCTCCGTGACCCCGGCGGCGTGTGCCCCGTGAGATGAATGTGAATGTTTGATCGGGGATGCTTGGCAAACTGGCATGGGATCAACTCCTGCGTATTATTCCAACAGAAAGACCTTCGATAGATAACTGTGCGTCTCGCAAATCAATTTGAATCACTTCAAAATCGGGATTTTCCGGCCACAGTTCGATGACAGCCCGATTTCTTTCCCGCCGAAATCGCTTGACGGTCACCTCGTCGCCGATTCTGGCCACCACAATGTCGTTATTGCGAACCTGATTGGTTTTGTGAACCAGCAGCAGATCACCGTCGAGAATTCCGGCATCGCGCATGCTCATGCCGTAAACGGTGAGAAGATAATCAGGCTTGGGATGAAACAGTCCCTCCGGTATCGCGTAATATTTCTCGATATGTTCCTGCGCGAGTATTGGCAGACCGGCTGCGACCCGTCCCACCAATGGCAGACCCCGTTCATGTTGAGGCAGACGTATTCCCCGCGATGCGCCTTCGATAACATCGATCGCCCCTTTGCGCGCCAGGGCCTTGATATGCTCTTCCGCAGCGTTCGCTGACTTGAAACCGAGCTCCCGGGCAATCTCCGCGCGGGTCGGTGGACAGCCTGTCTGCTCCATTTTGGTTTTGATTAAATCCAGTACGTCCTGTTGTCTCGCAGTTAACTTGATCATCTCCGATCTCCTGTTGGTATATACAGTGTGATTATATACAGGCGTTATGTTTGCGCAATGCTTTTTTTCTCGAGTGGCGCGAAAGCCGGGCATTATTGCACGGTTGGCGCCAGGAAGATGATTGCCTGGCATTGCCAAGACGGAGCGAATCGGGCAGATTGCGGGTGCAGGCAATCTATCAGTGCGAGTGCAGGCAATATATCAGTAAGGTCACTGAAGAGGCGGGCTGGTTGATGAACATGAACTCAAATTTAGGGCCGGTCATTCTCGATCTGGCAGGTCATGAAGTCACTCCGGACGAAGTGGCGATGCTCAAACATCCGGCCACCGGAGGTTTGATCCTGTTTGGACGCAATTATGAATCTCCCGGGCAACTGGTTGAACTGGTGCGACAGATCCGGTCCATCCGCGCCGACTTATTGATAGGTGTGGATCAGGAAGGCGGCAGGGTACAGCGATTTCGGGAGGGTTTCACCCGGTTGCCGCCACTTCAGGCCATCGGCAATCTGTACGCGGTCGATCAGGTCATAGGACTCGAGGCCGCTGAAAAATGCGCCTGGTTGATGGCGGCGGAGCTGAGGGCGGTCGGACTGGATTTGAGTTTTGCCCCCGTACTGGACGCGGATGACTGCCGCAGCGATGTGATCGGAGACAGGTCGTTTGGGCGGTCGATCGCGGCTGTCACCGAATTGGGGCGCGCCTACATTCGCGGAATGCACAGGGCGGGAATGTCGGCAACTGCGAAGCACTTCCCCGGTCACGGCGCAATAGAAGCTGATAGTCATTATCAGTCCGCTGTGGATATCCGCCCGCTGGCGCAGGTGATTGCGGAGGACATGCAACCCTTTGCCAGTCTGGCGACAGAATTCGACGCGGTGATGCCCGCCCATATCCTGTTTGAACAGATCGATAACAGGCCAGTGGGCTTTTCCAGAGTCTGGCTGCAAACATTGTTACGGGAGCGCCTGGGTTTTCAGGGCGTCATATTCAGTGATGATCTGTCCATGGAGGCGGCCGCTTGTGCGGGTGACTATTGTGGTCGTGCAGCTCAGGCGCTGGCGGCAGGGTGTGATGCGATCCTTGTATGCAATCATCCCGACGATGCGCGCAAAGTCCTCGAATTCCTTGAACGGGACGGGTTCACGGCAAGCAACCGACTGGCGACGCTGAAAAGAGGCGCCGTGGAATACGCTGATCCGGGCGCGCTCCGGCGATCCGCCCGGTGGCGTGAATGCAGAGCCGTCATTGATCGGCTGGCGGCGGGTTGAGTATACTTCCCGCCTTTTTGTAGCGAGTGGCCTTTGGTAAGGGTCACCATTGACAAAGGATCGACATGCCAACAGTCACACTGCCCGACGGTTCTACACGACAATTCCCCGAGCCAATAACCGTTATGGAGCTGGCCAACGACATCGGTCCGGGCCTGGCGAAAGCGACCCTGGCGGGCATCGTGGACGGCAAGCTGGTGGACACTACCTGTCTGATTGAAAGGGATGCCACGGTTTCTCTCGTGACCGAGCGTTCAGACGAGGCGCTGGAAATAATCAGGCACTCTGCCGCGCACCTGCTTGCCCAGGCCGTCAAACAGCTTTATCCGGATGCGCAAGTGACCATCGGCCCTGTGATTGAAGATGGTTTTTATTATGACTTCGCTTATAAAAGACCCTTTACACCTGAAGATCTCGAGAAGATAGAAGGACGGATGGCGGAGCTTTCGGCGGCGGATCTACCGGTATCGCGCCGGGTGCTCACCCGGGATGCGGCAGTTGAGTTCTTCCGTGGCCTGGGGGAAGACTACAAAGCCCAGATCATTGAAAGTATTCCGGCCGATGAGGCCCTGTCCGTTTACGGGCAGGGCGATTTCGAAGACCTTTGCCGCGGCCCTCACGTACCGTCCACTGGTCGGATAAAGCACTTCAAGTTGATGAAGGTGGCCGGCGCCTATTGGCGCGGCGACTCCGCCAACGCCATGCTGCAGCGTATCTACGGGACCGCCTGGACATCTAAAAAGGATCTTAATGCCTATCTGACACGGCTTGCAGAAGCGGAAAAACGCGATCATCGCAAGCTCGCCAGAAAATACGATCTGTTCCATATGCAGGAAGAAGCGCCGGGAATGGTTTTCTGGCACCCGCGAGGCTGGATGGTATACACCGTCATCGAAAGTTATATCCGGCAATTGCAGCGTTCAAATGGCTATCAGGAGATCCGGACACCACAAATAGTTGACCGCACCCTGTGGGAGAAGTCAGGGCACTGGGACAAGTTTCGTGACAGCATGTTTACCGTGGAGTCCGAAGCGCGCGACTATGCGGTGAAGCCGATGAACTGCCCGTGTCATGTTCAGGTGTTCAACCAGGGTTTGAAAAGCTACCGTGATTTGCCCTTGCGACTGGCAGAGTTTGGCTCCTGTCATCGCAACGAAGCCTCCGGCACTTTGCAGGGTCTGATGAGGGTGCGGGGATTCACGCAGGATGACGCTCATATCTTCTGTACTGAAGGAATGATTCAGGAAGAGGTATCAAAATTTACCGACCTGCTCTTTGCTGCTTATGCGGATTTTGGCTTCAATGAGGTACTGATTCGGCTTTCGACCCGTCCTGAGCAAAGAGTCGGAAGCGACGAAGTCTGGGACAAGGCGGAAGCTGCCCTTGCGGACGCGCTCGAGGTGAAAGGTCTGGATTACAAACTGTTGCCCGGAGAGGGCGCGTTCTATGGTCCCAAGATTGAGTTTTCCCTGAAGGACTGTATCGGCCGGATCTGGCAGTGCGGCACTATCCAGGTAGATTTTTCCATGCCGGGCCGGCTGGATGCCGCGTATGTTGCAGAGGACGGCTCCCGCCAGACCCCGGTTATGCTGCATCGGGCGATCCTGGGGTCCTTCGAGCGATTTATCGGCATATTGATAGAAAACTATGAAGGTGCTTTCCCGGCGTGGCTTGCTCCGGAACAGGCAGCGGTGCTCAATATTACCGACGATCAGGCCGAATATGGTCGAAAAGTTGCGAGTTTGTTAAGAAACAGCGGGTTTCGTGTCATCAGTGACTTGAGAAATGAGAAGATCGGCTTTAAAATCCGCGAGCACACCATTCAGAGAGTTCCTTATCTTCTCGTCGTAGGCGATCAAGAAGTTGCCAATGAGACGGTTTCAGTCAGAACCAGAGAAGGCCAAGACCTGGGGTCCATGTCCCTCGGTGAGTTTGAAGCTCGCCTGGCGGCGGATGTGGCGCGGCGTGGCCGCGTGACCAGTTGACGAACCTCTGACACGAATCATCCAACAGGAGAACCCACTATTAGCAGTCGAGAAAATGGCAAGAGCCGCAGCAAAAAGCCGGATATCAATGATCAGATTGAGGCTTCGGAAGTACGCCTGATTGATGCTGAGGGTGAGCAGGTCGGGATCGTATCCATCAAAGAAGCCTTGCTGGCAGCACAGGCGGTCAATCTGGATCTGGTAGCGATTGCCAAAGATGCCGAACCGATTGTTTGCAAGATCATGGATTACGGGAAACACCTGTTTGAGATCAAGAAGTCGAAAGCGGCTGCTAAAAAGAAGCAAAAACAACAGCAAATCAAGGAAATGAAGTTCCGGCCCGGAACGGAGCAGGGAGATTACGAGGTCAAGCTGCGTAATCTGACGCGTTTTCTGGAAAATGGCGACAAGGCCAAAGTATCTCTACGATTCCGGGGGCGGGAACTCGCTCACCAGGAATTGGGTATGGAAATGATGCAACGGATTGAGCAGGATTTAGGGGAAGTGGGCACAGTAGAGCAACACCCCAAAATGGAAGGGCGGCAACTGGTGATGGTTATCGCCCCGAAAAAGAAAAAATAGTCGGGCTTTTAGCTGCCTTGCTGTTTTTAACGCAAAAGAATGCTGATGCATTCGTTATCTGGAGTACGTGTAATGCCAAAAGCTAAAGTACATAGTGGCGCGGCCAAGCGGTTCAAGAAGACAGCTGCCGGCTACAAGCACAAGCGGGCTTTTAAAAGTCATATCCTCACCAAGATGTCAACCAAGCGTAAGCGACACCTGCGAGGCACGCAGATCATGAATGCCTCGGACAAGCCGCTGATCGATCGGATGCTGCGCGCCAACTAGCGCAACTGTTGATACCCAAATTGAGGAGAAATTAAATGGCCCGTGTAAAACGTGGTGTAGTGGCGCGTCGCAGCCACAAAAAAATATTGAAGGCGGCTAAAGGTTATTACGGAGCTCGATCCAGGGTTTTTCGTGTAGCCAAACAGGCTGTCATTAAAGCTGGTCAGTACGCATATCGTGACCGGCGGGTTCGCAAGAGAAATTTCCGGGCATTGTGGATTACCCGTATCAATGCTCAGGCTCGAGTGGAAGGCATCAGCTACAGCCGCCTGGTGGCTGGCCTGAAGAAAGCGCAAATTATGCTTGACCGTCGTGTACTGGCCGACCTTGCCGTGCATGATAAAATCGCTTTCGCAGCAGTGGTCGGTAAAGCGAAAGACGCACTCGCAGCGTAAACCTTCGGAAGTTGCATACCATCTAAGGGGAAGGGCGCCTGCTGCTTCCCTTTTTTTTTGCATTCAGGCTTGTTATTCCGGTTCGACAGTCCAGTGACTGTTCGGTCGGCATCAGATTTGACCAGATTTTCGAAAACTCCCGGTACTGACGCAGGTTTTTGTAAATGGAACATCTTGACGTAATAACCAATGAAGCTCTGCGGTTGGCAGAGCAGGCGGTCAGCCTGGCGGAACTGGAGAATGTTCGGGTGGCGTATCTCGGGAAAAAGGGAGAGCTGACCGCCCAGCTGAAAAATCTTGGGGGGGTGCCTTCCAGCGAGCGACCCGCAGTCGGAGCAAAAATAAACGACGCTAAAAACAGCTTGCAGGAAGCCTTGAGCCAGCGCAAAAAGTCGCTGGAAGATGAAGCAATTCAGGCTCGCCTGACCGCCGAAGCAGTGGATATTACGCTACCCGGCAGAGCGGCCGGTGTCGGCGGCATCCATCCTGTAACCCGGACATTGTTGAGAATCGAACAGATTTTCGCAAAAGCGGGATTCAAGGTTGAGGAGGGACCGGAAATTGAAGATGATTTCCACAATTTTGAAGCACTCAACATTCCTTCCCATCATCCGGCACGTGCTATGCACGACACATTCTATGTGGACGCCACGCACGTGCTCAGAACTCACACTTCTCCCGTGCAGATCCGGACCCTGGAAAAGACCAGACCTCCCATCCGGATTATATGTCCGGGCCGTGTATACCGGTGTGATTCCGACCTGACGCACACGCCGATGTTTCACCAGGTAGAAGGTCTGGTGGTGGATGAAAATATCAGTTTCGCCCATCTCAAAGGGACTGTTGCCGAATTTCTGAAAGCGTTCTTTGAAGCGGAAGTACCGGTGAGATTCCGACCTTCCTATTTTCCCTTCACAGAACCGTCAGCGGAATTTGATATTCAGTGCACTCAATGTGCTGGAAGCGGATGTCGGGTGTGCAAGGATTCGGGCTGGCTGGAAGTTGGCGGGTGTGGAATGGTCCATCCGAAAGTCTTTGAAGCCACGGGTGTGTGCCCCGAAACCTATACCGGTTTTGCATTCGGGGTAGGTGTGGAACGGCTCGCCATGCTGCGCTACGGGATCAATGATCTGCGACTTTTTTTCGAGAACGACATAAATTTTCTGCGGCAGTTCTAACTGAACCTCCGACTGTTTTTAAGTGAACGGATCGTTTTACGTGAACTGATAGTTTTAATGATACTGAAAGGAACCTGAGAATGAGAGTATCCATATTTGGAACGGGCTATGTGGGCCTGGTCACCGGCGCTTGCCTGGCGCACTCCGGACACAATGTTACCTGCGTCGATGTCGATCAGGATAAAGTAGCAGGTCTTCTAAAAGGTGTAATTCCGATTTTTGAGCCGGGTCTGGACACCATCGTCCTGAACAGTGTGGAACAAGGTCGTTTGAATTTCACCACGGACGCCAAGGCGGCTATTGAATCAGCAGAGATCATTTTTATCGCCGTGGGCACACCACCGGATGAGGACGGTGCCGCAGATTTGCGCTATGTGCTGCAGGTAGCGGAAGCCGTCGGAACACATATTACCGACTACCGGCTGGTGATCAATAAGAGCACCGTACCGGTAGGCAGCGCCAACAAAGTAAAAAACAGGATTGCCGAAGTATTGAAAGCACGCGGCGTCGACATTCCGTTTGATGTTGCATCCAACCCCGAATTCCTGAAAGAAGGCGCCGCCGTTTCAGATTTCCTGAAGCCGGACCGGATTGTCGTCGGTTGCGAATCCCCGCGGGTGGAAAAGCTGATGCGTGAACTCTATGCACCATTTAACCGCAATCATGACAAATTGATGTTCATGGATGTGCGTTCTGCCGAGTTGACCAAGTATGCAGCCAACGCCATGTTGGCGACCAAAATCAGCTTTATGAACGAGATGTCACGAATTGCCGAAAAGCTCGGTGCCGACATCGAGCTTGTACGTAAAGGCATAGGTTCCGATCCGCGAATCGGCTATCAGTTTATCTATCCTGGCTGTGGATATGGCGGCTCGTGTTTTCCGAAAGATGTGAAAGCGCTGGTGCAGACGGCCAACGGTGTTGAAGAGCCGGCACCCTTGCTTACGGCAGTAGAGGCGGTGAACGATTCGCAAAAGCAGATTCTTCTGACCAAGTTGCAGCAGTACTTTGGTAAAACCCTGGGCAGCAAAACCATTGCAATCTGGGGCCTGGCGTTCAAGCCCAATACGGATGACATGCGGGAAGCGCCGAGTCGGGTACTGATTGAAGGTTTGTGGGAGCTGGGTGCCAAGGTTCAGGCATTCGATCCGGAAGCGATGGAAGAGACGCACCGGATTTACGGAAATCGCGGCGATCTGAAATTGGTCGACGAAGCCTATGCTGCGCTGGATGGTGCAGACGCATTGGTGGTGTGCACCGAATGGCAGGCTTTCCGCTCACCCGATTGGCGGAAAATCGCCGAGAAGCTGTCTCACAAGGTCGTTTTCGACGGTCGCAACCTCTATGATCCGACCTGGTTGACTGAGCGCGGATTCGACTATTACAGCATTGGTCGTGTTCCTTCCAAGGCATCCGGCAACGCCTGATATCTTTCAGGCATTGTCTGGAGAAAGTTCCCCGTCGGCACAGGCGGTGGAACTGCTATCTAACTGGCCTGATCCATATGGGGTAATCCTGTGGGGTCAGGCTTGGCACCACCTATTGAATTCTGGAATCAGATCATCATGAAGTTCAGCGAGGCTTGGTTGAGGGAGTGGGTCAGCCCTGAATTGTCTACCGAAGCACTGACAGCACAACTGACAATGGCCGGATTGGAGGTGGATTCAGTCACGGCAGTTGCACCGGCTTTTAGAGGTGTGGTGGTCGGGGAGATCTTGTCGGTTGCGGCCCATCCTGAGGCCGACAAGTTGCGGGTCTGTCAGGTCCGTGGCGATCAGAGTGAGCCGGTGCAGGTTGTCTGTGGTGCCCCCAATGCACGAGCTGGTCTTAAAGTGCCTTTTGCTACCGTAGGCGCTGAACTTCCCGGTGGAATCAAGATAAAGAAGGCAAAGCTTCGCGGGATCGAATCGGCGGGCATGCTGTGCAGTCAGGTGGAACTTCAACTGGGCGACGACGATTCGGGGCTGTGGCCATTGGCCGATTCCGCAGTAGCGGGCACTGATCTGCGCAAATACCTGAATCTGGATGACACCGTCATAGAAGTGGATCTGACGCCTAACCGGGCCGACTGCCTCAGCGTGCTGGGCATGGCGCGGGAAATTGCCGCGTTGAATCAGATTCCGTTTGTAGCTCCGTCGAACCGGCAGGTTGCGCCAGAGGACACGGATTCTCGAGACGTGCGAATCGAAGCGGCGGCCGAATGTCCGGTCTATGTGGGGCGCGTCATTGAAGGTATCGATAACACCGTTGTCTCTCCGCCTTGGCTCACCGAAAAGCTGCGTCGCAGCGGCATCCGCAGTATTGATCCGGTAGTGGATGTAACCAATTTCGTTCTGCTGGAGCTGGGGCAGCCCATGCATGCGTTCGATCAGCAGAAGCTGGAGGGTGCCATTCAGGTTCGTCTGGCAAACGCGGGCGAGAGTATCGATTTGCTTAACGGACAGACCGTGTCGCTGCGCGGCGATACGCTGGTGATCGCGGATGACAGCGGTCCGGTCGCAATGGCTGGCATTATGGGGGGAGGCCGGACAGCAGTATCGCCCCAGACTGCGTCCATATTTCTTGAAAGTGCGTTTTTCTCCCCGGTGGCTCTCGCAGGCAAGGCACGTTCCTATGGTCTGCACACTGATTCCTCCCACCGGTTTGAGCGCGGTGTGGACTATCGGCAGCAGACGCGAGCGATTGAGCGTGCGACAGAGCTGCTCCTGCAGATAACAGGTGGCACGCCGGGTCCCGTACAAATTGTTGAATACCCGGATCAACTGCCTGTCGCTCCGGTTGTGGAGCTGCGCCCGGCGCGCGTCTCTGAGTTTCTCGGAACGCACCTGAAGACTCAGGAGATCGACCGGATACTGACCGGTTTGGGTTTGGAAAAAATCGGCAAGACCGAGACCGGAATCCGCTACCAGGTTCCCAGCTACCGGTTTGACATTGCGCTGGAGGTCGATCTGATTGAAGAGATCGCCCGCGTGTATGGCTACGATCGCCTGCCGGTAAAAAATCTCACCATCGAACCCGCACTTGAGCGCCACAGTGAAACCCGCAGCGAGCTGTCAGATGTGAAGCGTCATCTGGTCAGTCGCGGGTATCAGGAAGTCATCACCTACAGCTTTATCGATCCTGCCCTGCAGGAAATTGTTTTTCCGGAAGAGCGGGCAGTAACCCTGCAGAATCCCATCAGCAGCGACATGGCGATCATGCGGACTTCGCTGATTCCGGGGCTGTTGAAAACACTGAAAAGCAATATCAACCGTCAGCAGACCCGTGCCCGGCTGTTCGAGAGCGGGCTCCGGTTCAGTTCGCCGGATGGTAGTTGCGACAGTTTGCAGCAGGAGCCCGTGCTCGGGGTCCTTTTGTACGGTGCAGCCATGAATGACGGCTGGGGAGATACAAAGCGAGCGGTTGATATCTTTGATCTGAAGGGCGACATTGAAAGCCTTCTACAGCTTTCCGCCCGGGGAGTCGATCTGACTTTTGAGGCTTGTACGGATGTCCGCTGGTTACATCCCGGTCAGGCCGCGAGGCTGGTGTCGGGAGGAGACGTAATCGGCCATCTGGGCGCTTTGCATCCGGAAGTGGCGAAAAAGCTGGAATTCTCCAAACCCGTTTATGCATTTGAATGTCGGCTGCAACCATTGTTGAATGCACGCTTACCACGATTTTCCGGCATTTCCCGATTTCCGGAAGTCAGTCGGGATCTTGCCATCATGGTCAATGAGAAAGTGGCCTTTGCCGAGCTGGAAAAGGACATTCGTCGTGCAGCCGGGGATGTGTTGAAGTCAGTGCGATTGTTCGATGTATACAGTGGCGAAGGAATCACACCGGGTGAGAAAAGTTTGGCATTCAGTTTGATTTTTCAGGACAGTTCGCGCACGCTTAAGGAGGATGAGGTCACCCAGGCGATGGCCGCCATCATGGCGACGCTCAAACAACAACATCATGCCACCTTGAGGTAAACAATGTCCGATTCCCTGACGAAAGCGGATCTTGCCGAGAAGCTGTATGAGGAGCTGGGGTTTAACAAGCGGGAAGCCAAAGAAGTAGTTGAATCTTTTTTCACGGAAATACGACGGTCTCTGGAAAGTAATGAGGCCGTAAAGCTCTCGGGTTTCGGTAATTTTGATTTACGGGATAAAAAGCAGCGTCCAGGACGCAATCCCAAAACCGGCGAAGAAATTCCTATCACTGCCCGCCGGGTGGTCACTTTTCGACCAGGTCAAAAGCTGAGGGCGAGGGTGGAAGATTATGCTGGAACAAAGCCGCAGTAATGTCCTTCCAGAAATACCCGCCAAGCGCTATTTTACGATCGGCGAGGTAAGTGACCTCTGTGCGGTCAAAGCGCATGTTCTGCGCTACTGGGAACAGGAGTTTCCGCAGCTAAGTCCAGTAAAGCGGCGCGGAAACCGCCGTTATTACCAACGTCAGGACGTTCTGACCATCCGCCAGATTCGCGCGCTGCTATATGAGCAGGGCTACACCATATGTGGGGCCCGTCTCCAGTTGACCGCTGACGCGAAGAATCTTGCGGATGCTGTAACAGACGTGTCTGCTGAATGTTTACGGCAGCTTATCGTCGATCTCGAAGAAATTCTGGAACTGGTTCGAAGGTAGGGTAGCGGCTACGGCACGGCGACAAGCTCGCAGTCGGCGTTCCGCGAGGCCTGCACCCGCGTTTTTACCAGCGCCTATCATTACGGTCATGCCATGACGACCTTTTTCTTGAAAAATATCCAGTCCGGCAAAACTTACCCGCTGGATAAGCCGGCCATCATGATCGGCCGAATCGAATCTTGTGACATCCACATCAGGACGACCGTGCTGTCACGCGAGCATGCCGTCGTGCTGGTGGCGGCGGCGCGCGTGCTGATAAAGGATCTGGATTCCACCAATGGGACCTATATCAATGGCACGCGGATTCACGCACCGACGTCTTTAAGCCACGGCGACGTGGTAAAAATCGGCGAAGAAAAGTTCGTTTTCATCGCTCCGGACTGCTTCGATGAAGAAGATATGACCGTCGGGGTAGAAGAGCGGCTTGAACCCTCCGGTTATCTCGATAATACCTCCAGCAAAACCATGCTGAAGTCCAGCTATCTACAGGGTGAAGACTGGGTATTCAGTATGCTTCAACCCAAAACCACCGGGTCGTTTCTCGAGACCATTGAAGAAAAGCTCATTGCACGGAAAATTGACAAAGAGCGTGTACCAGCCGTTCTTGTATGTCGATCCGGTAAAGAAAAAGGAAGAATCGTCGAGTTGAAACTTCCTCTGGGTGCGGAGAAGAACTGGGTAATCGGCCGGAGCGATCTGTCTGATGTGGTTCTTGATGATCCTACCGTATCCGGACAGCACGCGATTATCCGGTGTGAGGACGATCGTTGGGAGCTGACTGACAACGACTCAACCAACGGCGTGAAGCTGAACGGGCTGACTGTGTCCGAAGCGGAATGTCACGATGCGGACATTATCTGTGTCGGAACGGTTGAGTTGTTCTTTCGCATCATCCCTTGAAGGACACCAGTATGAATTTGGCCAGCTTGAGCATTGTGATTCTGACGGCGAGCCTAACGCTCACCGGCTGCGAATCCGAAGGCGACACTCGCGCTGACCAGTCGTCAGCCCGGCACGCCGCTGAGTCCGTCAGAAATTCCACTGAAAAACTTGCCGATCAAACACGGAATGCCCTGGAAACCGCGGCGAAGAATGCCGACGAACTCTCGGAAAAGGCCGCCGTGGCTCTGGACAACGCCGGAAGTACCATCGCTGCAAAGTCTCAGCAAACCCTGACCAAAGCCAAAGAAAAATCCGTTGAAGCGGGAGAAAAAGGCGCTGTTCTGGTTGAGGATGTGGTGGCTAAAACCAAGGCCGCTTACGAACAGGCCGAGGCACGCTCGGAGGAGCTGATTGAAAATAACCGGAAGCCGTGAGCAGCTCAATGGGCATTTTGGGTCCCGCTGCAGCAGTGAGAGAGTGACCTTCGGGGCCGGTCTATACTGAGTAGACAATCCGCAGACGCCTTGTACGCGTCCTGCGGCGTCGAACCCAGACATCGACCGGATCAAGAGGACGCATGCCCTTTCAACTGAAACACCCCGCCGTTTACATCCGTCGATGGTTTTTACTCGTGTTGCTGATTCTCGTGAGCCCGTTTGGGCAGGCTCAGCAGCTGTCGTGTCAGGACGCGTTTCCCAGCGCAGTTTCCAGTGCGCAGACGACGAGCGTTGTGCGCATCTTGAGGGAGTCTCGGGTCACTACGCCTGGTGACCTCGTCGTGACAACCCGCCTGGAGAACTCAACGAACACTTGTGGCGCAAGGAACTGCGTGGCCACCAATAGTGTGGCCCCCGATAACAACGGCGCATTCAATCAATTCCCCGGCGGTGCGAATATCAATGTGAGCGCTGGCGCCACCCGCCACCTTCCGCCCGGAAACTACAATAATCTAACGCTTGACAACCAGATTCTTTGGGCAAGAGCGACACTGGTATTGCAGCCGGGGATCTATACGTTTGCGGGCAACTTCTCTGCGGGCACAGGCTCAATAGTTCGGCTGGAGGGGCCGGGCGGCTCAGCGGTGTATGTCAGAGGCGCGGTTGAGATAGGCAATAATGCGACGGTCAATACCGCCGGCTCATCGCCCCCTCTGTTTTTCTTTACGCGTGGCAACGTGACTCTGGCCAGGGCATCGGATGTGCGCAGCTACGTGTATGCACACGGGACAGTGCGTTTAGACGGAGAGGCCACGTTGCGTGGCGCGATTACGGCGCGGGGTGACATTACTCTTGACTACGTAACAATCATCTGGTTGATCCTTTATCGGGGATCGAATGTTGAATACGACGCCAGCGGACTTGCTGATGGCGAGTTCGGCACCTTCTGTCGTGCTGGAAGTGCCATCACCTTGTCGAATTTTGTCGTTTCGGTGCCACCGAGCGGCAGCACCTGCCAGCCGATAACGGTTTCAATTTCTGCGATGGATTCGCTTGGAAATCTGATGACCGGCTACACCGGCGCCATTACTGTTTCCACCTCGACCGGGCGGGGCGACTGGAGCAAAACGGATACTCCGGCGGATGCCCTGGGATCGCTCGCGACCGGCCCCCCGAACTCAGGCAGTGCCACTTATACATTCGATTCGAACGGCAATGATGCGGGTACCGCGCTGTTGCGGTTGTCGAACAGTCACGCAGGCCCGCTGACGGTCACCGTTAATGATACCGACGGGGGTACCATGGCCGTTTCGACGCCGGTCACTTTCAGTGCCAATGGCTTTGTTTTCACGCCGACGGATACATTGGGAAGCGATGTCGTCGCGGGGCGAAATCACGCATTCCAGGTGCAGATGGTCAGACGAGATCCGTCAACGGGCGTCTGTGGTGTTGCTACAAATTATAATCGGGCGACGGTTCGCGCCTGGCTGGTGCGCGCGACGGGTGACCCAGGTGGGGCGGCGCCACGCCTTGTCAATAGCAGCGCTGTCGCGACAAATTTGCCGGGTTCGATGCCGGCAGCAGACAATTTCCCAGCCAATTTCACGTCTGGAGTTGCCAATGTAAGTCTGTCCACCTCCGACGTCGGGCGTTACCGACTGGAGCTTGCTGATCAAAGTGGCACTTTTTCCAGCATTCCGATTCTTGGCAGCAGTACCGAAATTACCGCACGTCCATTTGCGTTGGATGTGCGCGTGGAAAACCCGGGTGCCTCCAGTGCGACAGGTGCGGTGTTTCAAGCGGCGGGCGCTCCTTTTGCGGCGTCAGTGCGCGCGGTCGCCTGGCAGGCGGACGATGACAAGAATGGAGACGGCGTCGCCGATGGTCATGCGGACAATGATACGTCCAGTAAAGCGGTGCTCACGAATAACGCCAGCGTCTTGTCCTTCGGGCGCGAAAATCCTGCCGCAGCGGTCCTGTTGCGATCCGCTTTGCTATTGCCGGTCGGGGGCGCAGATCCGGGCCTGGGATCTACGGCTGCAGCCCCCGCAGACGGAAGGAAAATCACCGGATTCAGTAGCGGGACCGGCAGCACCAGCAGCATTTATTTCGACGAAGCCGGCATCATTGAACTCCGGGCGAAGATCGATGGTGGCAATTATCTGGGTACTGCCACTGCTATCGATCGGACGGTGGGTCGATCCGGGTTTGTCGGCCGCTTTGTTCCGAACCGGTTTACTTTGAGTGTGCCCTCCGTGCGCGCGGCCTGTGAGTCTGTGCTTCCTTATAGTTATATGGGCGAGCCTTTTAATCTCCGATTTTCACTGACGGCACGAAGTACGCGGGGAAGCGTACTTCGAAATTACATGGGATCTTTTGCGAAGCTGACTGATTCCACAGGAACTTTGTCCCTATTCGGAAGAGATGCCGGGGCGGGTGTCACTCTGCAGGAACGACTTGCGCTGGGGGAACGCAGCTTCAATTGGGCTGCCGGTGTTGCCAGTGGCGATGCAGTTATTCGCGTGGAGAGGACGACCGCGCCCGACGGTCCCTATCGTCAATTGAGACTGGGCCTTTTGCCCATGGATGACGACGGGGTAACCATCGCCGTCGCCGACCGCAACTTTGACGGCAACGGAGACGGGACCAATGACGCCGTGGCGATCGGCCAGACCGATGTTCGCTTCGGGCGTTTTGTCCTGGATGATGCGTTTGGGCCGGAGACCGCAACGCTTGCCGTTGGCATGCGCACCGAGTATTGGGAGGGCAATGTCTGGCGTTTGAATCGCGACGACAGCTGTACGACGCTGTCGTTGAACTCAATCCGGTATCCGTCCGGCCCGATCACCGTTGCCACCAACCGGACCGTCCCTGTAGGCGCCGGGAGTACCCGCGGAGAATATGCCACCATTAATGCGAGCGGAGTAAAGTTCAGCGCGGGCGACGCGGGACATTTCTTCACTGCTCCGGGAATGGGCAATACCGGCAGCTTTCGGGTGAATGTCCTGCTGCAGGACCGCCCCTGGCTGCGCTTCGACTGGAACGGAGATTCCGACCACGGCGATACTGCTACACCATTCGCGACCTATACATTCGGCATTTACAGGGGGCACGACAGGGTTATCCACTGGCGTGAAGTATTGCGGTAACCGATTGTTTTTGCGTCTAATTCCTGTCGCCGAGTTCAATACGGACCAAACGGCCGTTTTCAAAGTGCAGGATCCGGCTGAACCCATTCTGATGCTGTCGGTACACCCACTGGTCGAGCCGAATGACCTGGGCAATGGTCGCCGCCTGATTGCTGTTGCGCACACTATTGTAGATGTAGCGTTCGCCCAGCGAGTAGGCGGAGTCTGGTTCGCCGCATAGCTGTTCCACCCGGGTGAAATCGTAGCCTTCCTGTACCAGATGAGTGCCACAGCGCATGCCGGCGGCCGATGCACTCCAGGGGAACAGGCTCAGGAGAGGCAGGGCTAGCAGAATTCTCTTCATAGTGGCTTCTCGACGTCGGATTGCCAGTGGTGCTGGTGGTCGAATTGAACTATACAGGAAACAGCGGTGAACTTTCTTGCGGGTTTCTCGTGGTTTTAAACCGGGAAATCAGGGTCTGACAAGGAGACGAGCGGCGTCCTGTCGGGGTTCCTTAGTTGTTGACAGGCCGCTATCTAAGAGGGTATGTTGCGCATTTTCGCCCCGACCATAAGCTGCGATCTGTATAAATACAATAACAGCCAGAGCTTTACGGGGACATTTAGCGGTTTTGAAAATACTTGCAGAAAAACGTTTTCCAATGGTCTGCATGTGTGACAGGATCTCTCGTCAAAAAGTTCCAACTGTGGCTTTGCACCCGTCCGGGTACAGGTGCAATTAGAAAAACATAATATTAAGTACACAACTACGTGCGGAAGCGTACAGTGCAGTAGTGATGATGAGGGGCGATAACCGTTTCGAACGTCATCGAACTGGAACATGTTCTTCAGGCATCGTCTGAATAGCCATCAAGGAGGTCTATTTGAAGCAAACTTGCGGGTTAATATTCACTACAACAAGAACCATCCAACTATTGGGGAAATAAGAATTATGTTTATCAGAAATAAACTCTCCGCAGCTATTGTGACAGTAGTTGCTTCTGTGGCAGCGCAAAATCCAGCGTTCGCCCAGGAAGATTCGGGTATTGTGGAAGAAGTCCTTGTTACCGGTATCCGTGCGAGCCTGGAAGCGTCGATGGACGTAAAACGAGATTCCGTCGGTGTTGTCGATGCGATCTCTGCGGAAGACATGGGTAAATTCCCCGATACCAACCTCGCCGAATCCCTCCAGCGTATTACGGGTGTGTCAATCGACCGTCGAAACGGCGAAGGTGCCACCGTAACGATCCGCGGATTTGGAGCTGACCAGAACCTGGTGACCCTGAACGGCCGACAAATGCCGACCGCGAGTGCGTTTGGTGGTGGTAGTGGAGCAGGCGGTACCCGCGGTGGTAACACGCGTTCCTTTGACTTCGCCAACCTGGCTTCTGAAAGCGTCAGCGGCGTACAAGTTTACAAAACCGGTAAAGCCAGCATTTCCAGTGGTGGTATCGGCGGAACAGTAAATATCCTGACTGGCAGACCGCTGGACAAGGCTGGCTTCAACGCTAGTGTTGGTGCCAAAGCGGTAATGGATGACACCGTTCGTGTAGGCGACGATGTTACTCCCGAAGTCTCCGGCATTTTCAGCTGGACTGACGATAGCGAAACATTCGGTGTCAGCCTTTCCGGTGTTTACCAGGAGCGCCATTCAGGAGCTGCCAACGCGGCAATGAACGACTGGAACCTGGCGAGATGGGGTCAAGGCAACAACTTGTATAGCCTGGCGCCAGGTTTGACCGAGGCAGATGTATTTGAGAATGCACCGGAGCCCGGTCAGCTGTATGCACGACCCAACGACTTGCGCTACGCGTTTACCGATAACGAGCGTGAGCGGGTGAACAGCCAGCTCACACTGCAATTCCGTCCGACTGACAGCGTTACCCTGACGGGTGACTTCACCTATGCGGAAAACCACATTAAATCCGCTCGCGGTGAGCAGACTTTCTGGTTCGCAAACGACCGGTCAGCCAATAAGGTAATATTTGACGACTCAGCCATTGCTACTCCAACTTACTATTCAGAAGTCCTGAATACCAAAGACATGGGCTTCGAGCAGCAGTACCGGGATCAGACCGATACTTTGGAGTCGCTCGGTTTCAATGTTGAGTGGGATGTAAACGATTCACTGGTTCTACGTTTTGACGTCCACAATTCCACCATGGAAAGTGTGCCGACTGGTCCGGGTCGGGCAGGTTCTGTTGACATCAGTATCGCGGCGCCAATTGCTAGTTCTCAGGAAATGTGGTTCGGCGGCGACTTGCCCGAAGCAAACATGACCATCAATGATGGTGTGCAGGCTCAAAACGGTGAGGGCGCTCTGTTGTACCGAGATGCCAACGGAGACAGTACGACCGTCGACACGGGCAACCCAATTTATCGGGGTAACAACAACGGGCAGTTTGATGTAGGGGATTTCGGTACCCAGGTTGCCCGAGTCTGGTACGCGGAGCAGGTTTCAGAGGTTAATCAGGCCAAATTTGATGGTAGCTGGGAATTTGACGAGGGTCGATTTGACTTCGGTCTGGAATATCGCAACGTTGAAACCGATCAGAAAAACTCGGATCGCTACATGGGGTTGGGCGACTGGGGCGTTGCCACCCCAGGTGAAATTCCGGCCAACCTCCTCGAAGAATTTGCCTTGACTGATCAGTACGACGATCACGGTCTGGGTCGTGCGACTCGCTTGGGCGTACGGGGCGATGCGGTTGCGTTGACCGAGTGGGCGCTGGGCGCCGGTGGATACGACGGTGAGCTGGCCATGAACCCGGTTCTGTCCACGTACAACATCATTGAAGAAGAAATTCTTGCGGGCTACGTCCAATTTGGTTTCGGCGGTCAGATTGCCGGAATGGAAGCAAACGTGCTGGCCGGTGTTCGTTATGAAACGACTGATGTAACGTCTACCAGTTATATCAACACACCGCAGCATCTGTTGTGGCAGG
Organism: uncultured Cellvibrionaceae bacterium; assembly: GCA_964546435.1. Lineage (GTDB taxonomy): Bacteria > Pseudomonadota > Gammaproteobacteria > Pseudomonadales > Cellvibrionaceae > CAYNST01. The sequence continues at coordinate 5,538 of CAZJKJ010000034.1, read as the reverse complement.
ATAATAATGACTTCACCATCATCCGTTCAGAAGAGGTGCAGCCGTTCAGTTTCAATCCCAGCTACGACCATTTCCTGCCAAGCGTAGACTTCGACTTGCATATCAGTGATGAACTGATCGCGCGGATGTCCTACGGCACGACAATTGCTCGCGCAGGTTATGGCAGCATGGGTGCGGCGAGGGGTGGCTTTGGTACTATCGGTTCTACTTTACTTGGAGCGACCCCGACGGCAAACAAAGGTAGCCCCGGATTATTGCCACTCGAATCAGACAATATCGATCTGTCTCTCGAATGGTACTACGACGACACTAGCTACGCGTCAATTGGCCTTTTCGAAAAGCGGGTTACCAACTTCCTGGGTAACGAGCAGGTACTTGAGCCAGCGTACGGAATGTTGGATGTAACCAACGGCGAGTTGGTTAATGCGGCTTACGATGCTCTTATCGAAACCGGTTTGGCGCCTGCCGACATCAGTGACACGAATTTGTTTGTCATGTCGGCGATATTGGCCAACCCAACCGCGTATCCAACCGGTGCGGCTGCATATAATCCAGATCCTCAATTTGCTGTAGGTATCGCCACCGAATATGATCTGGCACCTGAAGCAGGTCGGGATCCGTTGATGCAGTTCCGTACCAGCACACCAATCAATAACGCTTCAGCAAAACTTTACGGAGCGGAGTTTGCGGTGCAGCATTTCTTCGGAGATACGGGTTTCGGTATTCAGGCAAACTACACCATGGTACGGGGTGAGAACGCGTCATTTAATGACGAAGGTGATCCGGGTGAATCCCAGTTTGCTCTGGCTGGCTTGAGTGATACCGCTAACCTGGTAGCAATTTACGAGGATTACGGTGTTAGTGCTCGACTGGCATGGAACTGGAGAGACAGCTTCCTGAACGAAACCAACCGCGGTAATTCGCTCAACCCGGTCTACGTTGAAGCGTTTTCATCCATCGACATGAACGTCGGTTATGAATTCAACGACCAGTTGTCCGTGTTTCTTGAGGCGATCAACGTTACCGGTGAAGATGTTCGTCACTACGGCCGTAATGAAACCCAGTTGTGGTACATGGAAGATCTGGGACCCCGTTACCAAGTGGGCGCTCGTTTCACCTTCTAATCCCGCATAGGGGTGTGAAGCAAAGGCCGCTGCGAGCGGCCTTTTTTATTCTTGCCGTATGCAAATGCTAAAAAGGTGTTTGCAACCATAGATAAACCTTAGGGTCTGTACGAGAAGTTGTCGAGCGAAGGTCAGGCAAAGCAAAAGCAGGCGAATAAGCGGAGTTTACGTGCTGTAAATGAGCATTCTGAGCCTGTTTTTAACGCAGCATCACCGAGCGCAGGCACTTTTCGTACAGAGCCTAGTATTCGGGACGCAGATAATGAAGACAGTGGTGTTGGACAACATCAAGCACAAAGATTTGAAAGTGAAGCAGCAACACTCCGCGCTCTACGGAGAGAATGTTAATTGCGTAATGACTTTCCCGACCGAATTTGCGGATGTTCACATGGAATATCCCATTCTGTTCAAAAAAAACGCTTCTGGAGAATTTCAATCGGTCGCATTTCTGGGCTTTGAAAAGGAAGAGAATCTTTTTCTGGAGAGTGAACAGTGGACTGCTTCCTATGTACCCGCCATAATCGCAAAGGGTCCATTTCTGATTGGGTTTCAGGAAGCGCTTGTCGATGGCGTGGTTACCAGGAATCCGGTTATCCATGTCAATCTGGAAGATCCCCGGTTAAGTGAAGAGGAAGGCGAACCGGTTTTTCTGCCTCACGGCGGCAACTCTCCTTATCTTGAAAATGTGATGGCGATTCTCCGTGGCATCAATGATGGCATGACTATGAGTCGGCAAATGTTTGCGATGTTTGAATCGTTCGAATTGATCGAATCGGTTAACATCGAAATCGAAGTCAATGAAATGCAGAAATTCATTATCAAGGATTACTTTACAATCAGTGGCAGTCGGCTTGCCGGACTCGAAGGGGAGAAGCTGGAAGTTCTTAACCGGGCAGGTTTTCTAGGGGCCGCATTTTTGGTTCAGTCGTCATTGCACAATGTCAAAAAGCTGATCAGTCGGAAAAACCGAAAACGTTTGCGAGAATTTGAAAGCCGGTCTTGAGTATTTGCGGTGAAGTGGTATGGCAATTAAAGAAGTGAAAGTTCTTAAGGGCGTTGATCCTGCCGCAATCCCTTTTGAGGAATTGCTGGAAGGCAATCAGCCTGTCGTACTTGAGGGAGTGGCCAGAAACTGGAGTCTGGTCGATGTCGCCAGCAAGTCTTCAGAAGCGGCCATTCAACACCTCAAATCTTTTTATAACGGTCTCACGGTTGGTGTCTACCGGGCTGATAAGAGTATCGACGGTCGATTCTTTTATGATGACACCTTCACCCGGCTAAATTTTGAAAAGCTCCGGATGCCCCTTGATGAGGCGCTGGATTTAATGGCGGCTTGTCTGGTCGATGACGAACAACCCACGGTTTATGTCGGCTCCACCTCGATGGATGTGTGCCTGCCCGGTTTAAGCCAAAACAACCATCTTCCGTTTAACCATTCGATGTTTGATGCCAATGCGCCATTGGTCAGTATCTGGCTGGGTACCCGCTCGGTAGCATCGGCGCACTATGACGCACCAAACAATATAGCCTGCGTGGCGGCGGGCCAGAGAAAGTTCACCCTGTTTCCTCCTGATCAGATTGCCAATCTTTATCCCGGCCCTCTCGAACCGACACCCGGTGGTCAAGCCATTACCGTCGTCGACCTGGAAAATCCCGATCTGAATCGGTATCCCGGATTCCAAACGGCGTTGGATAATGCGCAGGAAGCATTTCTTGATGCGGGCGACGCGATATTTATTCCGAGCATGTGGTGGCATCAGGTCAAGAGCCTGGCGCCCTTTAATGCCTTGATTAACTATTGGTGGTCGTCGGTCCCCAACTATATGGATTCGCCCATGAACGCCCTCTATTACGCGTTACTGGCGATCAGAGACCGCCCTGTTGCGGAAAAGCTGGCCTGGAAAGCAGTGTTTGATTACTACGTATTTGGCGATGCCACCAAGGCACGGGAGCACTTGCCCAGAGATGCGTGGGGGCTTCTTGGTCCGGTGGACGAATTGAATGCTCGTAAATTGCGAGCGATGCTGTTGGGCAAGTTGAATCGGTGAAACATTCCGGCGGGATTCGATTGTGAGTGAGATGAGAAAGAAAGTTGTTATCGCGGGTGGTGGCACTGCAGGATGGGTCGCTGCTGCGGCCTTGTCGGCAAAACTCGGTACGGCACTGGATATCACATTGATTGAATCCGAAGAAATCGGTTCAGTCGGTGTCGGCGAATCCACTATTCCTCCAATGAGGGTGTTCCACAAGTTGCTGGGAATCAATGAGGACGAATTTGTAGAAGCGAGTTCCGCAACCTACAAACTGGGTATCTTGTTTGAAAACTGGAAAGCACCCGGCGAGTCTTACTATCACTCGTTTGGCACGACTGGGAAGGAATCCTGGATGGCAGGATTCCAGCATTTCTGGATGTATGGTCGAGAGCGGGGGTTGTCGCGGGATTTCGGCGACTACTGCCTGGAACAGGAAGCAGCGAAGAAGGGCAAGTTTGCCGCTGCACCGGATTCGGAAATGAATTACGCATTCCATCTGGATTCGGCCCGCTATGCCCGATTTTTGCGTCGTCTGAGTGAAAAAAACGGCGTCAAACGAGTAGAAGGGCGAATCGACACGGTTACGCAACGCAAAGACAACGGCTTTATAGAATCTTTGACGCTGAATTCCGGGCAGTGCATAGAAGGTGACCTGTTTCTTGATTGCACGGGCTTCCGGGGTTTGCTCATTGACCGTACCTTGCATGTTGGCTATGAAGACTGGAGTCACTGGCTTCCGTGTGATCGGGCGGTGGTTATGCAGACTGAAACCGTTGGAGCGCCCCACCCTTACACGAGAGCTATTGCACACAGCGATGGCTGGAGATGGCGCATACCGTTGCAGCACCGGATGGGAAATGGCCTGGTGTACTGCAGTGGTGCGATTGACGATGACGTGGCGTCACGGCGTCTCACCGAATCGATTGAAGGCGCTGGATTGAATGAGCCGCGCGTTATCCGTTACAGAACCGGCCGACGCTTGAAGTCGTGGTCGAAGAACTGCATCGCACTCGGATTGTCCAGTGGCTTTGTGGAGCCGTTGGAATCTACCAGTATTCACAGTTTTATGACCGGTGTAACGCGGTTGCTGCAGTTCTTCCCGATGGGTGAGATAAGTGAAGCGGCGATCAACGAATTCAACAAGCAGTGCAAGCGTGAAGCAGAGAAGATACGTGATTTCATTATTCTGCATTATCACGTGACACAGAGAGATGATTCCGATTTCTGGCGGTATTGCCGAACCATGGAGGTTCCGGACAGTCTCAGGGAAAAAATTGAATGCTTCCGGGATACCGCAGCCGTTTTCAAGGAAGAGAGCGATCCGTTCAGAGTGGATTCGTGGGTCCAGGTTATGCTGGGTCAAGGCATCACGCCCAAATCCTATCATCCACTGGCGAAAACCATGACGGACGGAGAACTGAATCAGTTTTTTTCAACTCTTCGGTCCGGAATTGAGCAAAAAGTCAGACGGATGCCGACCCATCTGGATTTTCTCAATAGAAATCGCATGTCCGCGGTGGAGGGACGTTAGTCATATGGACTTCAAGATCCACCCGGAAATGAGTATCCGAACGTTAAGGGTCGGTCGCGAAAAGAGGCCATTGATGGTCATCGATAACGCTCTCGATTCACCGGAGCACTTGATCGCCCTGGCGGCTGCAACACCGTTAACGGAAGGTCCCGGGTTTTTCCCCGGCCTGCGAGTCGCCGCGCCCGATGCCTATGCCGCATTCCTGATAAATTATTTCCAGGATCCGGTGCGGGAATATTTCGGCGTTGAAATGAACGGTTGCCGTTTCACCATGTCTCACTTTTCATTGGTGTCGCGGCCCCCCGGCCAGCTGAATTTATTGCAGCGAATACCGCATTTCGATTCCTTTGATTCCAATAGCCTGGCGTCGGTGCATTATCTGTTTCGGGGAAAGCTGGGCGGTACATCGTTCTACCGACACCGAAAAACCGGCTTTGAATACATTGATGCCGAGCGCCGGGTGCCGTATTTCCGTTCATTAGAAAGTGAGAACGGAGGGGACAATATGCCGGAACGAGGTTATATCAATGGTGATACGCCCTTGTATGAAAGAATCTGGGAGGAAGAGGGTATATTCAACCGGATGGTGATTTACCCCAAGAATTCTCTACATTCCGCGTCTATCAGTGCAGATTTCAGACCTGATACCAACCCGCTGACAGGGCGTTTGTCGGTAAATTGCTTTTTTGAACCCACGTAGTAGAACCTTGCTCATCAATCCTTTTTAGGTCTTGCATTATTCGACGCATCCGGTATTATTTGCGTCCTTCTCGGCCGGCGCAATCCAAGCCGAGATTTCGGAGCGTAGCGCAGCCTGGTAGCGCACTACACTGGGGGTGTAGTGGTCGTG
>CAZJKJ010000033.1:0-37521 GCA_964546435.1 uncultured Cellvibrionaceae bacterium | reverse complement strand
ACATCCTCCGCCGGGTTACTCTTCCCGGCGGGTTGCTTTAAACTTCCGCCAGCACCACCGCCCGACATCCCTCAATATCTGCCACACAGGAATTCAAGATCAATGGACGCTGATAAAACTTCGGCAAGCCGCTCATTCAAACGGTTCTTAATACTCTTGGCAACGACGCTGAGCACTCAAACCTTTCTTGCTGGTTGCGAGGGCGGTGGCGGTGGTAATCAGGGAGGGGGTGCGGCCGAAGGGGCTGTCTCGGGCAACAAGGTTCAGTCGCCCGAGCCGGTACAGCCTGAACTCTCGTCTACTACCCAGCTTGTGGAAGCGGTAGCGATTACCGATGACCTGTCGCCCCTCACTTTGGAAAATAGCCCAGCGCTGCTCATGACCCTGTACGAGTTCATGTCGCTGGGTGAAATGGTGCTCACGGATTACATGACCGGCACAATGCTTATGCCGCCAGTGCGGTATGTGGATTTCGATTCCGACGCCATTCCGTGCAACTGGGGTGGTTATGTCCACGCTATTTACGATGGAAGTGAAGACCTGCTCACCATAGCTTACGATGACTGTCGCGAAGGCAACGGATCCGGCACCAAGACTACCCTGTCTGGCACCGAAAGGATCCAGTGGGTCCAGGAAGCCGGGGCCAACCGGATAGTACGGGAATTTCACGACCTGTATGTTGATACTGACGATCTGAACGCCCACCTAAACGGCGTTGCGGAACTGGTGTTCAGTTATTCGGACACGGATGCAAGTTACGTTATCTTGAATCTCGAAACACACGAACCCGCGGTGGGAACCCTTCGCGGAAATAATATCCGTTTCGATTACCTACCCGATAGGGACGCATCCAAATCCGGCGCACCAATCGCCGCATCAGGGCGCATAGAGTTCCCCTCTCACGGGGTAGCGGATATTGCCTTTTTCGGTCCTTCGCCAGTGCCTTCCGCACACGGGCGATTCACTCTGAGAGGCGCATCCCAGGCAGAGGCGAATCTGGACTACGGCGAACCTCATTTCCTGGTGTTTGGTTACGACCCGGACGGCGATGGTGCCAACGACCATTCCACAAATTTCAGAGTGAGAGAAGATTATGACAGCCTGAAGTTCACTTCACTGTCCAGCACCAACCCTGTCCGCCTGAATTCTGATTCCAGACTATTCGTTGAGGATGAGCCGATCATCGGACAGCCAATCGAATTTAATGTCCATCCATACTTCACGGATGAAAATGGTCAGTTGCTCACCTACTCCGTGGAGCTCCTCCGTGTTGAAAACCGGGAAATGAGCTGGCTGGCTCATGAGATTACCGCTGAATCCTCTATCGATTTTTCAATTACCCAGCCGGAATCGGGGCATTTTGAGCTGATCGCCCGCTCGCCAATGGAGTCCGCTTCTTACATTTTTGAGGTGCAGGCAATTGGCCCGACGGGCCTGCTTGCCGCCGAGCCTCTGCAGGTCGTTGTGCCCATGTACATGGATTCTGATGGCGACGGCACGGCTGACGTTTCCGATACTGACGACGACAATGACGGGGTCGCAGACTCGTCAGACGCTTTTCCGAAAGACCCTTCTGAAAGCCGTGATGCGGACGGCGACGGGATCGGCAACAATGCCGATGACGATGACGATGGTGACGGTTACGCAGACGTCGAGGATCTTCGACCTGCTGACCCACTGTGTGCGCTGGCCTCGGATATCGAGGATGGACAATGTTTGCAACGCAGGTTGCTGAAGAGACATAAATTTCTTGACCGCGAAGGCGTGCTGTATTTTTGGAGCACCACCGATTCGAAGATATACCGCTGGAACAGCACGACTGAGCACTTTCTTGCGCCGCTGATTCTGAACCCGGAGTTCGCTCCGACAGATAGCTTGCTGGAAGCACCCTATTACGCCAGTGATCAGCATGCGCTCTACATCCGTTATAGAAATTCTTCATATACCCGTATTGATCTTACCGATCCGGCGCTCACTGAATCCCGATATCCAGACCCCGAAAATCATTTTTCCAACACCGCATACATTGCGGACAGTACGGCGCAATTTGTTGCTCTGCGCTCACGAGACGAAACGAATACCAGCTATGCCAGTTTTGATTTAGATGGAAACATCGTTGATACCTTTACAGTGGCAAACACCGGCGACCGCTTCCAGGCCGCTGACTTTGTACCATTTTGTGCAGGGGGAGTTTCTCTCGATCCGGATACTGGCGAGTTCGCGGAGTTCGGCACGGGCGATTGCAGTAATTTTTCTTCGGATTCTCGTCTATTTACTGTATCGCCCGACCGGCAACGCGCCATTACCGGCGACGCGAAAGTGATAGACTCAACCGGCGCTGTGATAGCCGAGCTTCCTGTCGATATCTACGTCAATTCAGTTCGCTGGACTGATGAAGGCCTTTACTCTATGGATCTACCCTTTCCTGGCGGGTCGGTTCATCGCTTTTCGAAGGACGGGATGCTCCTGGACCGCATGCCTTTACCCGGGGGCCTACTCCACCAGATTTTTGGCGAGGGCAATCACTTCATCTTGGTGAGTGAAAACAATAAATACGTCCAGCTCCGTAAATATCAGGCAGACGAGTAATTATTTTGAGCGCAGCTTACCAGCGGGGGCTGGCCAGACTGAAAACCTTCGCGCACGAAACCAGAGGCCTCTGATCGACCACTGCGGACGCAAGTTATAAAAGGTGCAGGGTGTGCGGTTGGTTGTGTTGCATTGCGCGCAGTAGTCGGCCCTCGCTACTCCTTCGCTTGGCCAGCTTGTGCCGGCAACTGCCGGTGGCGGTATTTCATTTGGTGTGACGCGAGCGGCTTTTCCGAATTTTTCAGGAATTGGGTGGCGCCCTCGGTAGCGTGCAGTTGCCAGATTTCGACCGGCACACCGTGATTATCCAGGACCACCAAGCCGATACCCGCTTCGTTCTTCAACCGCTCGCCTGCCTCCCGGCCGCTGGGCAAGCGCGGTGATACCCGCATTCGGCGTCGCTTGGTGAACCAGTTAAGGGGTGACCAGGGCGCATAAAGCCAGCGGTTCAGCCGATCCAGCCACTCAAGCAGATCTTCGGGGAACTTGTTTTTTATACCACTGCTGGTGATCTGCCAGATCCTTGGACTCTCTGGTCGGTTGCGCAGACGGACGTCATAGACGAACGAGTAGTGCACATCCCCCGACAGAATGATGAAATTTTGCGGCGTTCCCTTATGCCGGAACATGTTGAACAGACTGTAGGCCGTGCCTCGGTGCGCCATCCAGTTTTCGGCATCCACCACCAGAGGGTGACCGAACCAGGTAAATACTTTCTGAATGGCTTCAATCAGTTTCACCCCGAACATGGGTGTTGCCGACACTACGATCACGGTGTCCTTGTTCAGCAGATCTTGCTGAAAATCCATCAGGGCTTCCCAGTCCATCAAGCCCGAAGGCCGGCGCGGGGAAATTTCACTGCGCCAGCGGCGAGTGCGGGTGTCAAGCACTATGACGGGCGGCGTGGTTGCCAGTTGGTAGCCCCAATTCTGGAAGTGCAGGAGCTGGTCGATGAGTACCTCGTGAGATGCGTCGTCAAAAAAGCCACCGGATTCTGCAGAATCCAGCATGGCATCCACCTTGGGTACCAGCTTTTCAAAGGCGTCCGGATTGTTCCCCCACCCCTGACATAACAGATAGGCAATCAGCGCATTGCCGATGATGCGCTTGGAAAACGGGTGCCCGTAAGCTGTCGCTTCCCAGGCGGAGGACAAATTCCAGTCGTCTGATATGTCGTGGTCATCGAAGATCATGTAACACGGCAGATGCGCCATGGCCCGCGCTGCCTGGGGCAGCGTTGTCACGAACCGCCGGATGCACGCATGCTCCCGGTCGAACCGCTGCCGTTCCTCTGCAGTTAACTCCGGCGCAGTGACATCGATCAGACGCCAGCACACCGGCGACCAGACCAGCAGATACATGGCCAGCATTTCGCTCAGGGAAATCAGGTGATTCTGTGCGTTGGCAGTGGTAAATACCGGTTTGCGAACGCCACCCAGGAAGCGTTCTACCAGCGCCTCGTTGGCTTTGGTATCGGGCAGCAGGTTCTGCCGTCGGTAATAGGCGTCCGGATGACGCCGCAGGATCTGGCTGTCATCGGCACTGCTGCCGTGCAGAACTTCGTCGAACAGTGCCAGTCGCTCGATCAACGCATGGGTCGCTCTGAGCATCGGGCCGGCAACGTCGTCTGCATAGATTTGATCGCCCGTCATCAATAACATCGCCGGACGCCGTTCAATATCGTCGCCAATGTCATGCAGCTCCCGGTCGATACGGGCCAGGCCGTCGGCTGCCGGATGATGCGGGCGACGACAGGATCCATGCAGTATCCGGTCGATCCGGCTCTTGAGCACGAATTCAGGATAATTTTTTTCGGGTAAACACAGATGCGGCGCCCAGTCCTTTATCCACTCCAGCCCGCCGCTATTCTCGAGCCCCAGGTCATATCCGATCCAGGTATCCAGTGGCAGCCGCTCTTCAAGGGAGACATTGATCAGATGAATCCAGGCGTGCTGACCGATTTGCACCCGCTGCACCTCCTTATCCAGCACTCGATCCAGCAACACCGGGCGACCCTGCGCGTAGAGGACCAGACGCAGCTCCAGCGACTGCCGGGCAACCAGCCAAAGCACCACCTGATTCGGCGCTACATGGCGCAGCAGCGGCCCCGCGAGAACCAATGGGACTTCAGTGGCAGCCTCGCTGCCGTTACTGGAAGGATTCACGTAATTTACTACCTTTAACCGGGTTCCCGGCTCCATTTGATCTGGAATTCGATTTCTTCATCGTCGTCCGAGCGCTCATGCTCAACGGAAAATTCCGCCCGAACCGGCACCCGAATACGCTCTCCGGCGATCTGGATCTCAAACCGTTCCTCATTCTCGATCGCATCCGCCAGGCGGCGCAGTTTCGCTACAAAATCCGCCTTTGGATAGTTCTTCTCGACATCGCGTGCATTTTTATTCGCCATAACTGACCTCTCGACAGAGCAATTTTGATTCCCCTCCTGCATATACGCCCGCCATGGGGGTTTCTTGCAGAATTTTTGTTGACACCAATCCCCGACGATAGGTCCGCTCGGAGACCGGGGTCGCCAAACCGGACAGCCATGTATTGCGTTAACCCGCACCAACCCGGACACCCACCCCATAACCCGGACACCCACCAAAATCTGGACAACTAACCGAGCAACTAACTGGGACACCCACTCCAATTTGCACTTAGCTTACGCCGATCCACTACCCGGACACCCACCCAAATTTGAGACAACTAACCCAAAAACGGCTCGATCCACTACCCGGACACCCACCCAAATTTAAAGGCTAACCAAGACACCCACTCCAATTTGCGACTAATCAAGACACCCACTCCAATTTACGCTCAACATCCGCAGCGCAGGTGCGCTTGCATTTGAGATTGTGCCAGTTCCTCAGTCCAACGAATCTGCCCCTCCGTACATGCCGTTGGTAGTCGATTCAACATCTCGCCACAGGAGGCGCAATGTCCCGGCCAACCGAACCGGATTGGGATCCGGACGATCCGGCGTTACCCGACGATCAGCTGACGGTGTACGACAATTTGCGCCGACGCTGCCCGATTGCGTTCAGCGAGCGTCACCAGTGGTCACTGCTGCGCCATGAGGACGTTCTGGCTGTTGCGCTGGATCATCGCCGTTTCAGCAATGTGGTATCTGCCCACCTGTCGGTGCCCAATGGCATGGACCCTCCGGAACATACACCCTTTCGACAGGCCATCGAGCGCTTCTTCGATCAGGATTCGATAGACCGTTTTGAACCGCGCTGCCGCACCCTTGCCCAGCAGTTGCTGGCGAGTCTTCCGCGTGATGCCGAAGTCGAAATCATGGAAAGCCTCGCCCGACCCTACGCCGCCCAGGCTCAATGCGCATTTCTCGACTGGCCGGCCAGCCTGCAGGACTGGCTCATTCAGTGGATGCGCGACAATCGCGCCGCCATGTTCCGCCAGGATCGCGAGGCCCTGGTTCGGCTGGCCGAAATATTCGATCAACGCCTTAATGAACTGCTGAACACCCACCGCGACACCCCGGCTAATTACCCGGACACCCACCGCAACAGCCCGGACAATAACCCGGACACTCACCGCGATTGCACCCGCCGAATGCTGGCGGCGCAGGTTGACGGCAGGCCACTGACGAATCGGGAAATCATCAGCATTCTGCGAAACTGGACGGCCGGGGAGATCGGCACTATTGCTGCTTCGGTGGGTGTCCTGCTAGCGTTCCTCGGCCAGGAGCCATCGCTGCAAGCTTCGTTGCGCGCAGCGCCGGAGAGACTGCCGGAAGCGATTGATGAAATCCTGCGGATAGACGGCCCGCTGATGGCCAACCGCCGGGTGGTGAACAGTGACTGCCGGCTGGGCGGCAAGGAGATTCCGGCCGGCGCGCGGCTTTCCCTGTTCTGGGCCGCCGCCAACCGCGATGAAGCCGTGTTCCCCCAGCCGGAGCAGTTCCGGTGGGGTCGCCCGCCGGAAGACAATCTCCTCTATGGCGCCGGGGTGCATGTCTGCCCGGGCGCGCCGCTGGCGCGGTTGGAGCTGCGGGTAATTCTGGAAGAAGTTCTGCGGGCGACTCAATCCGTCGATTTGTCTTCGGAGCGCCCACCTGCCCGGGCGCGTTTTCCGTCAGGCGGCTACGAGCAGGTATACGTGCGTCTTGGTTGAACCACCTCACGGTCGATCGCTGCTTATGATTTTTCCGCCTCGGCATCCACAACGGGAATGATCAGCATATCGGTGTCAAGTTCCCGTAGCGCTTGTTCAGTGACACTGCCCAGCAACCAGCGCCGCAACCCATCGGGGCCCTGGGTGCCCATCACAATCAGATCCGGCTGCTGCGATTCCACCAGTTGCCGGATGACCTCATACGGCTTGCCCTCAGCGGCGATGCAGCGCACGATGGATGTCTGCAGTTCCGGCTGCTCATTGATTTCGCTCAGGCGCGCCAGCGCCTCCTCCTGCGTCGCGATGTAGCGCCGCCGTCGCGCTTCGTCCTGGACCCCGGGGAAATCCAGCAAGTCACCAGAAATCGGCGTAAACGCGTGGGCGAGGATGACATTTTTGTTGGCGAACAGCTCCAGGCGCTCGCCGGTTTGCAGCATCTGGGACGTGGCCTCCGTCAGATCCAGGGCCACGAGAATTTTCTTATAGGTCCCCGCGACCGGGTTCTTGACGCACAGGACAGGCGCTCGACGCGCGCGGATGACGCGCTCTATCGTGGTGCCGGTAAATACATTCTGCTTTTGGCGACGATTGCCGCCCATCACCAGCAACTCGATGTTCTTGCGATCAATTTCCGCCAGGATAGCGGCGGAAATTCCGCCGGTACGCACCAGGATTTCACCTTGATCCATGTCCGGCGCCAGATCAGCCATTTGATCGCTGATTTCCGCTCGGGCACCCGACTCAATCACGGTTTGAATCTTTTGCGGCAAATCTTCATCGATCACGTATAGCACCGGCAGGACGACGCCGATATTGCGCGCGATTTCGACACCTCGTTGCAACGCCAATTGGGACCGGTGCGATAAATCCGAAGCAACCAGAATATTCATAAGCAACTCCGTTCTAATTCACGTAAGGCAGTGCCGAAGGGTACCACAACGGCGCCATCCGGGCGCTGCACGGGCATGTCCGCTTTCCTCGGATGAACGCCCGCCCGGGCCACTGCGTATACAATGATGAAACCCAAACCCGCCAAGGTGTTATATGGATTACCGCATTGATCAAGACTCTCTGGGCGAAATCCGCGTCCCGGCTGATCGGTACTGGGGCCCACAGACGCAACGTTCCCTCGAAAACTTTGCCATCGGTCGCGATATTTTTGAGCCGAAGTTCATCCATGCCCTGGCGCTGATCAAGGTGGCAGCCGCCAAAACCAGCGTGATGATGGGACGCCTGCCCCGGGATATCGGCGATCTGGTGGCCCAGGCCGCCCGCGAAGTACAGTCCGGACAGTGGGATGACCAGTTCCCGCTGTCGGTGTGGCAAACCGGCAGCGGTACCCAGACCAACATGAATATGAATGAGGTCATCGCCAATCGCGCCAACGAGCTGGCCGGCAGCCGGCGCGGCAGCAACACGCCGGTTCACCCCAACGATCACGTCAACCTCTCCCAGTCCTCCAACGATATCTTCCCCACCGCCATGCACGTGGCCAGCGTGCTGCAGTTTCGCGAACGCCTGCTACCCGCACTGGAGGCGCTGGTCAACGCCATCGAAGCCAAATGTCACGACTTCGCCGACGTCGTCAAGATCGGGCGCACGCACATGATGGATGCGACCCCGATGACGCTGGGCCAGGAGTTTTCCGGTTATCGCGCCCAGCTCAACTATGCCCGTACCCAACTGAGCGACGCCGAGAAGAACCTGATGGCACTGCCCATCGGCGGCACCGCGGTGGGCACCGGTCTGAACGCGCCGGAAGGCTGGTCGGAACAGGTGACCCTGCGCATTGCGGAAATCACGCAGTTACCGTTTACGAGCGCCGAAAATAAATTCATGGCCATGTCGGCCCACGATGCGCTGGCCGGGTTCAGTGGCGCCTTGAAGCAGCTGGCCAACGTTCTACTGGTGATCGGCAACAATCTGCGGCTGCTCGCCAGCGGCCCACGCTGTGGTCTGGCAGAGATTCGCCTGCCGGCCAATGAACCGGGCAGCTCGATCATGCCCGGCAAGGTCAACCCCACTCAAATAGAAGCGCTCACCATGGTTGCCGCCCAGGTCATCGGCAACGATCACGCCGTCAATGTCGGCGCCACTCAGGCCAACCTGCAGCTGAATGTGTTCAAACCGCTGATCATTCACAACATCCTGCAGTCAATTGGATTGCTCAGTGATGCCGTCCGCAGCTTTACCGAGCACTGCGTTGTCGGCATTGAAGCCAATCATGCCGCTATCGGACGACACCTGCAGCAAAGCCTGATGCTGGTCACCGCGCTGACGCCGCGCATCGGCTACGACAAGGCGGCCGCCGTCGCCAAACAGGCGTTTGAAGAAGACAAAACCCTGCTGCAAGTCATCCTGGAGCAGCGCCTGCTGGACCCACAGGAAGCCGAGCAGTTGCTGGACCCGCGCAAAATGCTGGGCAGTCACACCTGACTGTCCCTGGTCAGCCGGGCACCTGGGTCATCTGATTCTGTTCCCCAGTCACAGCGCAAGATCCGGGTCGGCATGAACACCGTGTTGGCGTACCATGGCGGCAGTTTTCCGACCACAGGGTACTTCGATGACAGGCATGCCCACCCCTTCTGCGCTGACACCCCCGCAACCGGAAGCCGTCAGCGAAGACTACGCCCGCATTGCCCGCGCCATTACCTGGCTGATCGAGAACGCTGCGCAGCAACCGGGTCTGGATGCTCTCGCAGCGCATCTGCAATTAAGTCCGTTTCATGTCCAGCGCCTGTTCAGCCGCTGGGCAGGCACCACCCCCAAGCGGTTTCTGCAAGTTCTAACTCTGGAGCGCGGCAAGCAGCTGCTCGATCAATCCCGATCCCTGCTGGACGCCTCTCTCGCGCTGGGATTGAGCGGCAGCTCACGTTTGCACGACCATTTCGTCACGCTCGAAGCCGTCACACCGGGGCAGTACAAATCCCGTGGCCAAGGTATCGAGATCCGCTACGGCGTTCACCCGACACCCTTTGGCGAGATGTT
The DNA here is from genome assembly GCA_964546435.1 of uncultured Cellvibrionaceae bacterium. GTDB lineage: Bacteria > Pseudomonadota > Gammaproteobacteria > Pseudomonadales > Cellvibrionaceae > CAYNST01. Next base: position 27,807 of record CAZJKJ010000033.1, on the reverse strand, counting down.
CATCGCCACGACACCCCGGGGTATCTGTCGCGCCGTGTTTCTCGACACGCCGGATTGCGCCAGCGCCCTGCATGAACTGATGCGCAGTTGGCCGGCGGCGCTCATTCGCAGGGACGACACTGCCACCCGCCCCGTCGCGCAGGCGCTGTCCGCCGGTGACACCAACCGGTCTGCGCCGACGCCCTTGTCACTGTGTGTAACCGGCACCAATTTTCAGCTCGCCGTCTGGCGGGCGCTGCTGGAAATTCCGCCCGGCACGGTCACCAGTTATTCGGACCTCGCCACCACGCTCGGTTATCCCAAGGCCGCGCGCGCCGTGGGCAACGCCATTGGCGCCAATCCGGTGGCATTGCTCATACCCTGCCACCGCGTGATCCAGCAAAGCGGCGCGCTGGGCGGTTACCGTTGGGGCGCCGTCCGCAAGCAGACGATCCAGACCTGGGAACGCTTGCAGAAGTGAAATCCGGGTGGCCTGTGCCACTTTCGTACAGACCCTAGGACCGACGGGCCTCGCGTCAAAATCTGCGACCGATTATCCAAAACCTGAGGGGCCGCAGTCGTGTCGGAATCAGTTCGAGCGTCCTGTGTGAAGGGGTGTCTATAATCAGGGCTGGACTTACGCCCGACCGGACATCCACTATTAGCGCCATGCATGCCCTGCTGATCGACCTCAACAATTTCTCCAGATATCCCACCCTGTCGGTGGGGTATCTGGCCGCCATTTTGCGATCCGGTGAAACGGAGGTAGAAGTGCTGTCGCCGCTGTCTTTTGGTGTACACGGCTTCCCCCGGCAGGTACGGGAGCGTCCGTGGCAGCGTTATCACCACTTTCTCGGTCACTGGAGCGCCGTGACTTCGCTGACGCTGGTCAATTTCGTACGGGCCCGGCTGAAGCGACGGCGGCAGGCGATCAGTCCGGAGGAAGCCGCGCTCATCCTCAAGGCCGTAGACACGTCCATTGATCGCAACCCGGCGGTGGTCCTGATTTCCGCTTACACCATGTATGTGGATGTCTGTGGCGAAATTGCCAGCCGCTGTCGCGCCCGGAATATCCCGGTCATTGTCGGCGGCAACAGTTTTGTAGTTCCAGAGATTGCCGCCACCTGGGCGGCGCTCGACGGCATTACCGCGGTCTTTTCCGGTGAACCGGAAACCGTGCTGCAAGAACTGGTGACGCGGGTGGCCCGGGGTGAAGATGTCAGCGATCTTCCGGGCGTCTTTGCCCCCGGCAAAAAAGACGCCTACTCCGCCAGCCCCTTGACTGATCTCGACAGTGTGCCGTTTCCGGATTTCTCCGATTTCCCCTGGGACTGCTATCCAAACCGGATCGTCCCCATCATGACCGGGCGCGGCTGCGAATGGGGGCGCTGCACCTTCTGTTCGGATGTCCTCACCTCCGCTGGCCGCACTTTTCGCTCCCGCAGTCTCGACAACGTGCTGCACGAGATCGTCCATCAGCGTCACCGCTTCGAGAACGACCTGTTTGTCTTCCTTGATCTCAAACTGAACTCGGACCTGCATGTCTGGCGCGGACTGGCCGAACATCTGCCGACCGTTGCGCCGGGCGTTCGCTGGACGGCCTCCATTCATGTGGATTCCCGCCAGGACAACGGGCTGTCGGCAGAAGATCTTCAGCGCGCTGCCAGGGCGGGGCTGGTGAGAACCACCTGCGGCATGGAATCCGGCAGTCAGGAAGTCCAGAGCAGCATGGCCAAGGGGGTGAAGCTCGATCGCCTCTCCGGATTCATCAAGGCAGCATTCGACGCCGGCATCAGTGTGCGCCTGACCTGCATCGTTGGATATCCATCAGAAGATGTTGAAGATATTGATAAAACAGCAGAATTCATCCGGCAGCACAGCCCCTATATCGAACGCGTCATGCTCAACCGGTTTTCCAATGCACCGGGAACGCCCGTACAGCGCTTGCTGGAGAAGGAACCGGCGCGCTATCCCCACATCGCCGTCACCAACCTGGACACGGTTTATGCCGTCATCCCCCACCGCAACCTGCGCCTGTCGCAAACCCGCAACCTGCTCGCCACCTACCGGTTGATCCGGGAAGTCAATCGCATCAACTGCAAACCGCTAAGAGCCGCAGCGCGGGAATTTGAAGGGGCGTTTTAGGCTCCATTCGTACAGACCCCAAGGTATCAATGCGGAATCTGGCAGATCCCGTATCGCGCGGCCGCTCTTAACGAATGACATGAAATCTCAAGATTCCAATCACCTGATCCGCCTCGGTGACCACGTGAATCTGCCATTGGCCCACCGGGTCCCGGGGGAAATTGAGCTTGTGGGTCCAGGCCCGATAGCCGCCCTCGCGACCGCCGGTAATGCGCAGGGGAATCCGGTCGACCTCGCGACCGTTGTGTCGCCAGACATGCTCGATGCGCTCATTCAGCCCGCGTGGCGCCCGAATGGCGGTGTAGGCATACAGGCCAGCCTGCATCTGCTCGACGGTGACCACTTCCAGTTCATTGATCGGCGTGCGGGTTTCAGTCTCAATGGCTTCGGTCACCGCGACCTCGGTCAGACGCAGCGCCGCCGAGGGGATCCAGGGGCGAACCAGCAGACCGGCGGCGCCCATGGCACCGACCAGACCCAGCGTTAACAAGATGCGCTTCCACCAGCACATCCGCAGGGAGCGGATAATGCCCGGCAGCGACAGCACCGTGGCAATTCCCCATGCGTAAGTGTAGGTCTGGGGTGTCGGCAGCTGGAAAATGATGGGCAGGGCCGTCAGCAGCACCGCGAACAGGGTCATGCTGTGAAAAATGAAATACAGCCAGCGGCGCGGGGCCAGCCAGCGATAATACAGCGGGTCGACAATCGAAATGATGGCCCCGGCAACCAGCAAACTGGTAAAGACCGGCTGGCCGGTGTTCCAGGAGGTCGTCAGCAGGAAAAACGGTATCACAAAGAACAGGCTTTCCTGATGCACCATCTGGGTCGCGAAGCTCAATACCGGCGGTGGCAGTTCAATATTGAACCAGGACAACACACCCCGGCGCAGCAGATTCTCCAGCGCCAGCCATACCCAACTGATCAGCATCAATCCAGAGACAACCTGCGCGAAGGTTTCCTGCTCGCGCTCCACCATAAAGAAGCTTGCCAGCCCCGACACAAACCCGAATAACGCAATCGCCCAGGGAAACCGGTTGATCAGGCGCAACAACCGCACCACCCCCCAGCGCAGCCATGACCACTTTGGAATGAAACTGAACAATCCGCCTGCCGCTTGCATCACATGTTCCCGATCCGGACCAGGGCGCGACCATACCATATTCACGGCAATTTCCGCCTCCTCGTGAACCTGGAATGCGGCTAGTTCACGGGAATTTGCGAACCACTTTCTCCACAATCCGGATATCCGGCAACAGGCTGTAGTGCCGAAGATGACGAGTCAGCCGGCGCTCCTCTTATGGAAAGAGAAACGCCTTCTGCACCATGCGAAATCCCTCCACATCGTGCTTGTGCAGCTCGTGCTTTGAGAAAGGATAATGATAATTCCCGATGAAATAGATTTTGGACATCTCGGCAAAATACTCTCGTTGATTGGTCATGGCATAAGCCACGGCAATCCGCCGTCCGGACTTGTTTTCGACGTTTAGATACAGCTTGCGATCGCGCGCATTGTTGTAGGCGTCTTTAACCGTGGAGTACAACCGTCGTCGGTGGTAGTAATAGTACGCATGGCTCAACTCGTGGACGGCCGTCAGTGCTGCCTGCTCATCGGAGTAGTTATAAAGATAATCCTGGGCCGAGCGGACGACGATGCTGTCATCAAAACGCGGGGAAGTGCGATTGTTCTTGCGAAAATACCATTGCCCCCCTTTGCGGCCGCCGCTGCGGGACTCTTCACCACTGAACAGATAATAACGAACCCCGTCGAACTCGGGCCGCACCGCCATCGGAAACGCCGCCAGTGCCGTTGTCACCGCCTTTTCCAGCTTTTGTATCGCCTTTGCGAGCATCTCCGGCTGCGTATCGATCAGCTTTTTCTCAGCGATGATTCGCAGGGAATAACCCGGAACCGCTTCGTAGGCGCGGTAGGCGTAGTTGTAGTATTCCTCGCTGACGGTTTCACCGTATTGGGAATGAATATTGCGCAACCGTGCGTCAACGCTTGCTGCCGGCGCCTGACCTGTCTCCGCGCACAAACGCCGATTGTCCGTAAACAGCAGTTTGCCTTTGGCGTCCACGCATTTGAATATTTCAGTTGCGAAGACAGGGCTTATCATCTGTGCCAGCAGCAACAGGAAGGTCCATTTGACGTACTTCATCCCGGCGTTCTCGTGCGAGGGTTACAACCATATCAAGTCTACCGGGCCCGCTTCCTCCCAATCGCAAAGCGGAGATAAACGGCCACCGGTATCCGATCAGCGTAGACTTCGGCAGGCGGTTTTGCCAGATCCTTCCCGGCTGTCCAGGGTGTCTCATACATAATTGCTATCAACATATTGTCTTCGATAGATTGGCCAGACTTTCAGGAATGCAGGCGCCGACACGGTGTCTCAGCCTGTATCTGCTCGCAGCTGACCTGGCACTAACCCGGCGGACTCACTAAACTGCGAGGCACCCATGAATAAACTGCACCACATCCGAGCCGGACTGCTCCGGATTGAATGGTATGAACCTGGTTATATGAGTAAAGGAGAAACGCGCCATGCCAAGGGCCGCGGTTTTTGTATTGATGAGCGCATTCCTTCTGGGAGGCTGCATGACCGTTGCCACCTATCAGGCGACAACAACGCTTTGCAGCAAGGACAACATCCACTGCGGCAATACCCCCGAGAAGGAACATCGTTACCCGGAGCAAGCCGCCAGAAAGGCCTTTGAGGCCGATCGCGAGATCGCCGCTGCGGTGGTGGACACCTTCAGGCGCGAGTCGGATGACCCGACCTGGCGCGCCACCGCCGCAGAAACCTGCGCAGAAGGCCAGCAGCGCATATGCTCTGCGGCCAACGGCTGTCTCTGTGAACCGGAGAGCACAGGACTGGATGAGTGAATCGGGAAACGTTATTGCGTCTCTACGCTTTCCTTGAATCCTCGATCAGAACGCCGGACTCCAACGATTCACGCTCGTGCCCCGGCTCCCGCCAGGATTCCTGCAGGGCGGCCTCTTCCCATGTACGCAGTGATCGGGTGGCAAGAATCTGGTCAACGTAGCTTTGCGACGCAGGGCTGATCGTCAACCCGTAGGTTCTGATCCGAAAGGCGACCGGCGCATAAAACGCATCGACGGCGGTGAAGCGGTTGCCAGCCAACCAGGGACCTTTGAAGCGCGAGAGACCTTCGTTCCAGAGCTCATCCACGCGGGTGATATCCTTTTGCAGCACTGCCGGAATTTCGTTGAGCGCTATTCGAAGACCACAATTCATAGGGCACCGATTTCGTAAGGCCGAGAAACCCGAGTGCATTTCCGCGCTGGCGCAACGGGCCCAGGCGCGGGCGGCAGGCTCGGCCGGCCAGACTTCCTGGTGTTTTTCATACAGATATTCCGCAATCCCCAGAGAATCCCAAACGATCTGATCGCCATCCACGAGGCAGGGTACCAGGCCGGTGGGCGAGAAGCTTCTGAACTCCTCCCAATTGGAACCCGATTGAAACGGTGACAGGACTTCCTTGAACGGAATCGCAAGCTCGGTCATCAATGACCAGGGACGCAGCGACCAGGATGAATAATTTTTATTGGCGATATGCAATGTATACATGACCTGCTCCGGTTGGACGTTAAGGATTGAGCGTGCGGATTCCCTCAAAACAAGCGCTGGGTAAATCTCGGGAACACGCGAAGTTTACTCGTTGCAAGCAAGATTGTGAGCGGGTTTTTATGTAACGGGTTCTTGGTAGCGTATTGATGACAAGGGACAGCGCCCCAGAGGTCGCAGATCGAGGGTGTCAGCTGGGTATGAAGATCAGAATTTCAAAAAGGCGTATGGAGAGCTGGAGGTTGAGATCCGGCTTGCCGGGGCGGTGCCCCGGCAATTTCCGCCGTTAAATAACGTTCACCGGATTATGGGGTTGCATCCCAAACCCGACCCGCCGCAGTTCCGTTGCTGCCGGGGTTGAACACTTCAATCGCCATGACCTGATAGGTCGGGTCATCACTGGCATCCAGATTGTTCATATTGGGAATTATCCAGCCGGTATCGGCCCAGGCTTTTACGTGATCCGCAAAAATGATCTCGTGATCCTGCCCCAGGGATTGCTTTTGCGAAGGTTTGCTCCAGTACTGATAGAAAGTCGAGCGGCCGTTGATGGAAGGCTGCCCCTGTCGAGTGGATCGATAGGTGGAATATTCGACCCCATTGCTTGTGAAGGTCTTACCATAGGCAGCCCCCTGGCTGGGATCGTATGCCCATCTTTGCAGAATGTAGTATTCCACCAGATGCGCCGGATCAGACGTGGGCATGCTCTTGTCGTAGCCCCAACCATACAGGGTGACGTAGCTCGCACCGGTTTCATTGCTGAAGTTATAACCGATGACCCGATTGGTATCGCCGTAATGCCAGCCCGGGCCACCGACATAGTTATAACCGCCACCCTGCCAGGACACATTAAAGTCCCCGGTGGGTTCAAGCGTCAGAGTCGTCGATCCGCCATCCTTCCAGTGAGTGAAGAAAAAGTCACCGACGTGGCCGGTCGCGTGGTTCGAGTTGATCACGGTTCTGGACGTGTATTTCTGAGTGTAAGCGGAGAATTTGGACAGGTCGGGGGTTGGCTCCTCGACGACGGTGGTGTCCAGTTCGCCATCATCCGAATAGATGGCGAAGCCCGCGATGGTGGGGTTCTCGACGCCGGCGATCAGCTCGATGGTGACGCTGCCATCATTCACAGCGATATCGGCAAACGTCTCGGTGTACGCATTGTCATGGCCGGCTTCAGAGTAAAGGTCCAGATCCGTCAAAACGGGGTTCCCTTCAATTTCGACGCTGAAGCTACGTGAACCAGCCGCTTCCAGATAAATTTCGGCAAAATGCAATTCGACGGTGTAGTCGCCATTGGCTGTGACGGGGATTTCATAAGTCAGCGCGCCGTAACGCTCTGTCTGGTAAAGCTCTCCGCCCATGACAGTATCCGGCGTGCTGTTCAGGGAGCCACCACGTGCATATTTGTCCGCCTGATACGCCACACCGTCGAGCGTTACGCTTGAACTGCCACCGGCGTTGATCGCCACCACCAAAGGCAGATTGCCGCCACTGGATGAGCTGGAACTGCTGGATGATGAACTGGAGCTGGAAGAGCTGGATGAGGACGAACTGCTGGAAGATGAAGAACTGCTCGAAGAATTTGAAGAACTGGCACCACAGCCGACCAGCGCCACGGACGCAAATGCTGGCAGGATCCAACGAGAAAATTGATTCCGCTTAGTGATTATCATAGATGCTTTCCAAAATGGCCCATTATTATCTGGCGGGAGTTATTATCATATTGACTTTTTAACGCGTACCATAACCCAAACGTCGGCATAAGTGTGTGCCGCAGGTCAAACTCTCTCTGGAAGCATCACTGGCTTTATGATCATTTTTGGTCCCACGTTCAAAAATTCGTGCCCGCAGCAACAGGCTTGTCATCCGCTTTCTTATCGAACATCTCCACGCAGCGTGCGTATACCGTTTCAAGCGCCGCGTCTCTAATTCCGTTTGACAGGCATCAATATTTCAACGGCTGACATGTCAACTACCTGTTTTTGAGGAATTATTCATGTCTCAACTTCGACTGGCACTGCCATTGGCGCTCACCGTTGCGATCGCGCCGTTTGCGCTGGATACCTATCTGCCGGCATTCCCGGCTATCGCCGCCAGCCTGGGGGTGACTGTCCACCAGGTATCGTTGAGCGTTTCGGTCTATGTTGCCGCGCTGGCAGTGGGGCAACTCAGTGGCGGGCCGCTGGGCGATCGTTATGGCCGGCAAGTGATCATGTTGGCGGGTCTGGTGGTGTTCGCACTGGTCAGCCTGATGATCAGTCAGGTCAGCACCCTCAATGAGCTCCTGGTTCTCCGGGCCGTTCAGGCCTTTGCCGGTGGCTGGGTGGTGGTGTGCGTGCCGGCGATGGTGCGTGATCATGTTCAGGGAGTAGAAGCCGCCAAACTGTTCAGCATGATCGGGCTGATCATGGTCGCGGCACCCGCCATTGCGCCAAGCATCGGCAGCGCATTTCTTACCCTGGGTGGCTGGGGCACCATCTTCATTTTTCTGGGACTTTACAGCCTTGCCGCGATCATCGTATTGAAACGCACCCTCTTCGCGAGGCAACCGCTGTTTATCTCCGGATCGCAATCGCCGGTGCAAGATCCGTCCTCGCCGAGCTTGTTGCAGCGCTATTTCCAGGTGATCACCACCCCCTCAGCCCTGCGCTATATTTTTCTTCAGGGATTGCTGTTCTCGGTCATGATGATATTTGTCACCCATGCATCATTCATCTATCAGCAGCATTTTGGCGCATCCGCACAAACTTTTTCGTTGCTGTTCGGCGCAAACATTCTTGCCATGTGGGTCATCATGATGACCAACCGGCTGTTGCTTACCTGGCTAAAGCCGCGGCGCATTCTGACTTATGCGGTCACGCTGCAAGGTGTCGGCCTGCTGTTACTACTGATCATCACCCAGCTGTTTCCGGTGTTGTGGGCGTTCGTGCCAGCAATGATGATTACGCTAGGCGCCATGGGTGCAACTTCACCAAACTGCCAGGCCTGCTACATGGAGCACTTCAGCCGGAACAGCGGCACGGCCGCCGCATTGATGGGTGCCATGCAATTCGGCCTGGCAGGCTTGATTTCCACGCTCTCGACCTTGCTGCCCGAATCCATCCAGTCGGTGGTGCTGGCACAGGCAGCCTGCTCGGCAGTGGCATTGTGCCTGGTCTGGTGGCCGGAGCGGCGTGGGGATTAGGCTCTGTACGAAAAGTGCCTGCGCTCGGTGATGCTGCGTTAAAAACAGGCTCAGAATGCTCATTTACAGCACGTAAACTCCGCTTCTTCGCCTGTTTTTGCCTTGCCTGACCTTCGCGCGACGACTTTCGTAGGCCCGGGGCCTGTTCGCGTTTCATCATCGCCCTGGACAGACCGGTCTCTGCGCTATGTATCGTCACCGGGAAGCAGTTGCGGGTTCCACACGATCTCCCACAAGTGACCATCCAGGTCCTGAAAGTAGCCGGCATAACCACCCCAGAATGTGTCGCTGGCTGGCTTTACAATAAAAGCCCCCGCACCTTTCGCCTGAGCAATGACTGCGTCCACTTCGGATTTCGACATGACATTATGACCAAGAGAGAATGCTGCCGGGCTGGAAGCCGAGAATTGCAACCCCGAATCCTGTGCGAGACTCCTTTTCGGCCACAGCGCGAACTTCAACCCCGCACTCAAATCGAAGAAGGCAACTGCACCCTGCTCGAACTCTTCACCAACGATTCCATCAGTCGGAAACCCCAGACCGTCCCGATAGAACTCCATCGATTTTTCCAGATTTTCTACCGCAAGCGTGATGACCGATATACGTGGCTTCATGAATTGACTCCCCTTGCCGAACGATTCGCTGCGCGTCTATACAGTCCGATTAATTACGGAAATTACCTCGCCCAGCTCCGAAAAAGTATTGATATGAAAATCCGCAAGGTCGGACCGGGGCACTTCAGAGCGCAATGTCTGAACAGTGATCAACCCCATCCGATGGCCGGCCAGTATCTCCGAATCCGCATTGTCTCCAATCACAACAACGTCGTCTTTCGAATAATCAAACCGGGCCAGAATCGAACTGAAAAGCCCCTCCTTTCCAATTCTGTTTTCTGAATCTATTTCATCGATGAATATCTGATCGAAATACAGTTCCAGTCCCAGATTTTTTACTTTGGATTTTTGCAGTCTGGAGAAACCCGATGTGACGAGATATTTGTCTTGGGGCAGCTTCGCAATTTCATCCAGATCACCGTACCCGTTCATGGGGCTTGCAACTTCCAACTCGCGGAAATGATCCCACGCAAGTTGAAACATCCGGTCAGTAAAGCCGTATTCCTTCGCAACCCAATCCAAAGGATGTCGCCAGATTTCAAAAAATATATGCGCAAGCTCTCCTTCGTCGAACCTTCCGCGGTTCTCCTCTCGCATTGCTGCAAAGACCGGCGCGTACAAATCCTCTCCGACCGCTTTCGCAGGCGCAATGCAATTATCCAGGTCAAAAATCAAAGCCTTCACCAGATCGTTCATTCGAAGCCCCTTTTTTGCCAGGCCTGTGATTGCAGCGGCACATGTCATTGGGTGAACTTATTGCTTCAGCGCCCGTAATAGACCAAGTCGTCTGGCTCCACCAATTCTCCCATCGTCGCCGAATATAGCCGACAAGCCACCGCGCCGACAATTCTGGCAATTGGCGAGAAACCTTCCTGTCGAACCTTCCTGTCGAACCTTCCTGTCGAGACACCCACTGTAGTTCCCTTGATAAGCCATCAGTGGTGGGTGTCGGGATAGCTGCTGCCGACCTTGTGGGTGTCTCAATAGCTGCCATGAGCCATCATCACGTGGGTGTCTCGATAGCTGCCTCGGCAGCTGAGACGCCTCCAGGCGACATAATCTGGCCACCCGGCTACTCGTGATTGAACGGCCGCGCGTCCTGTGACACCATGCCGATCGCAACGCGAGGCGCTGCCGGTCCCGCCTACTGGTGAAAAGGGAGCTGGCGGCCCAACCGCTACTGCAGTGTAAACTCCTGGCTTTAGTCATGGCCTTTGGTATTCCAGGATTCGTCCGGTTCATTTGAATGAGGACATAACGAGTCATGCAATTCTCTGGCGCTCTTGATTCAGCGACGCTGAAGCGAACTCAAGCTTGCAATAGCCGGCTGGTCGATCCGGCCCGTATCCAGGCCGTAAATAATACGGGGCTCATGGACGCCGGTCGCCAGGCAGCGTTTGATCGTCTGGCACAGCTGGCGGCGAGAATCGTGGACGCCCCTTTGACGATTGTTTCCCTGGTCGGAGCTGACAAGCAGTACTTCGTGGCGGACTATGGCCTTCCCTCGCCCTTTAAAGAGTCCCGCGAACTCCCGATTGATTCCTCTATTTGCCGCTACACACTCGAAGGCGAGTCCATAATCTCCGCGAATGCGCTGAACGATCCCCTCCTCAAGTTCCACCCTTCTACCGGACCGTGGGGAATCGTTGCACTGGTCGTCATTCCGTTGATCAATCCCGACGGTCATGTTCTTGGAACATTCTGCGCGATTGACAGCAAAGAGCGCGAGTGGTCCGATTACGAGATCGACGTCATGCGAGAACTTACCCTTTCGGTCATGACTGAGATAAATCTTCGTGACCAACTGCAAAAGCTGAAGGCAGAGCAGAATCTTCGCGAAATGTTCGTTGCGGCCCTCACTCACGATTTGCGAACGCCGCTGAGCGTATCCAAACTCAGCACCCAGTTGCTTTCCCTCAAATTTGCAGGGCAGGAGGATATCCTGTCGTTATTGTCCAGGCTCGACCGGAACCTCAACCACGCCGATCGAATGATCCAGGACCTGCTCGACGCATCTCAAATAAATTCCGGCAAGCTCATTCGTATTCAGGCTGCCGAATGTGACCCTTGCAAAATAGCCGCCGAAGTCATTGAAGAGCTTACCGCAATTCACAGCGATCGCTTCGAGCTCGAAATCATGAGCATCCGCATCACCGCTGATCCTTCCGGTTTGCGCCGAATCATTGAAAACCTCGTTGCGAATGCCATCAAGTACGGGGCTGCGGATGCTCCCATTCGCATCTGGCTGATCCAATACGAAGAGCGGATTGAACTCCACGTTGAAAACAAAGGAGACCCGATCCCGGTGGAGGATCAACGGACCATATTTGAACCGTTCCACAGATCAGCATCTGCCATTCAGAGTTCCAAGAAAGGATGGGGACTCGGCCTCTCGCTGGTTCGCGGTATCGCCCGCGCCCATGGTGGAGACGTTACGGTATGCAGTGCGGAGAACCGAACCTGTTTTACCGTTTCCTTGCCCCTGCGTCCGGAGCAAAGTATAAGTTCCGGAAGTGGTGAGGCGCACGTTTCAGGCTTGAATGATTCGTTGATCGGGTAACTCATTGCCGCTTATTGAAAACTTTTCGGTCTGACGCTGTGTCGGGAAGAGGTAATGCGATGCGAGTGGAATTGTCCGTGCAGTAAATTTTTAGCGTGATCGGTCAACTGTTGATGGAGAGACCGAAAATTTCCGGAATGTTGTTTTTCATATCCCCGAAACCTCCACCAGTGGCGGTGGAGGTTTCGGGTTGAGTGACACTTCAATAGTAGGGCGTTATCAGAACCCCTTGTTTTTCGCAGTCCAGGGAGATCGGCACAAACGGCAATTGTCGCCTATGAACATGCCTTTGCCTGTACTTGACTCGTCTCCCTTCAACATCCAGTTCAACCAGCCCACCGCGACGATACCAAACTCACCACCGTTATCCTGGAAGTAAGCATCGCCGTGACCGATCGGGTAGTTCGCGTGATAAATCGGAACATTATCGACTTCATCGTACTGCTGCAGGCCAGGGCTGTAGGCCACGTCACTCGAGTCCCCGTTGAAAATGGCCAGCGGCTGATGGAAACGCGGGTAATAGTCATACCGGTCACCGAAAATGGCAATACCGCTGTTCAGTGCAACGGCGGTGTCTACCCGCGGATCAACCGCTGCATAGTGGGCCATACCACCGCCACAGGACCAGCCCATGGTGCCGATGCTCTCAATGTCGAGTTTCTGATAAAGCGGGCTGCACTCGCGGCTGTTTTCAGCAATTGCCCAGTCGATTGCCTTGATGAGTTCGGTCTCGTGCTGGTCATTGGAACCCGAACCGAAGGGACCGCCGTTGGCGATTACGAGATAGCCGTTGGATGCGATCTGCAGCAGGAAGTCCGCCTGCTCTGTGCCCACGTTTGAACAGGCTCCGTTACCCCAGGCAACAATCGGAATCTTGTCGACCTTGCTCAGATCCGGCCGGTAAATTGTGTGGTTCGGCAGGGACTGGGTTGCATGCTCGATTGCATAACCGTAGGGACCTGACGGAGGATTTTTCTGCTCCTGACGGGCTACCGCGCGGTCGTAGTCAATTGATGTGTATGTCTGAGGCTCGCTGGCGTTGCAGACAGGCTCGGGTGGCTCTTCAAATTTCCCGCCATCGCTGGAATAAATGGCGAAGCCGCTGATGGTAGCGTTATCGACGATAGTGGTGAGATCAATCGTCAGTGCCCCGTCGCTGACGGCCACATCGTCAACGACGTATGAATACGCACCGTCGTGGCCGGCAATGGTGTACAGATCCACTTCATTAAGAACGGTTTCACCTTCGACGGCAATGTCGAAAGACCGCAGGCCTGCGGCTTCATGGTAAAGCTCCGCGAAATGCAGGACCACGGTATAGGTCGCCGCAGTAACGGGAACTTCGTATGTGTAATTACCGTAACGCTCGGACTGATAAATGGCGTCGTCAGTTACACCGGCAATTTCATCCGTCACAACCTGTACAGAACCGCCAGAGGCAAACCGGTCCGCCTGATACGGCACACCTTCAAAGGTGGCAGCACTGGAACTTCCTGAGTTAACCGCAAATACCAGCTCGGCGTCCCCCGGAACTGTTCCCGAGCTCGAACTGGAACTGGAAGAACTGCTTGATGAAGTGCTCGAACTCGAGGTGGAGCTCGAAGAAGTGCTGCTGGAACTGGATGAGCTACTGGTAGATGAGGAGGAGGACCCAGGTCCACCACAGCCTACCAGTGCGGTGACCAGTAGCGAGGTGACGACCAATGGAATATTCACAGCGAGCGTGTCGCCTTTCGATTTAAGGAGCAAGGGCATAGTGCCTCTATCATTCTAATGCTGGCCACAGGGGATGCTCCCGGCAGTTCAGAGTCGCGAGCCAGAAGGAGCGGTTATAACGACATATCATATGACGTTAACAAGCCCGATGTTGTGATGTAAATCATGTTGCATCATCACCTTCGGCAAAGGGTACCTGCACTGGGAAGTCCGCTGAATCAGTCCAACGCGCATTTGTGCTTTATTCCGACTTTCTCAGCACAACGACAGCGCCCCCTCCTGATGCGAGAGCCAGCGACAGCGAACTGTTTCCGGCGACACCTGTCCGGGTTTTATCCACGCTGGAAATATTTTTCCCGTCCTGCCAGATGTCCGCGGTATATTTCCCTTTATCGAGAAAATCCAGGCTGATTTTGAGCTGACGGGCGGATTCGTTGGTCATGGCGCCCAGATACCAGGCATCGCCTTTGCGCCTTGCAGATACGATGAACTCGCCGATATCGCCCTGCAAAATACGCGTTTCATCCCAGGTCACCGGCACATCGCGGATAAATTCGAGCCCTTCCTGCCATTCGTTTTCAGGTTGCGGCCAAATACCATCGGTTTTGCTGTAGGTGATGGGTGAATCAGCCACCATTTGCAGTGGACTGTCGTAAACCACGTACATCGCAAGGGCCTGCCCCCGGGTGGTCTGCACATATGGAAGCGTGTTACGGCGCACCTCCGGAAATTCATCCGGCGTGGCGTGGCGGAAGCCGCCGGGCGTGTAATCAATGGGACCGAGAATCATGCGCGTGAAGGGCAATGTGACATTGTGCCGGGCCGTGATGCGCGAACTCCATTTGTTGAACTCGGCGCCCATGACGCCTTCCTGCGTCAATAAATGGGGATACGTCCGCTCCATTCCGTTCGACGGCATGGTCCCGTGCAGATCCACCATGATCTGATATCGGGCCGCCATCGTTAACAGCTTGTGATAATAATCCACCATTTCCTGGTCGGATCTTTCCATAAAATCCACTTTTATACCTTTAACACCCCACGCCTGATACGTCCGCAGCGCCTCTTCCATTTGCCAGTCCAACTGCTTCCATTGCAGCCATAACCAGACACCCACGTTTTTGGCTTTCGCATAACTTAATATTGCAGGCATATCCATGGTGGCAACGGGTTTGATAACGTTGGCACCGGGAACGCTATTCAACGAGGTCCCTTCATGCCAACCCGCATCGATCAGAATGTACTCAAGGTTCAGGGTAGCGGCAAAGTCGATATAGGCTTTGTAGGTTGCGGTGTTCATCCCTGGCTTTACCGACGTGTCTGGCAATACGACTTGATTGTCATTCCACCAGTCCCAGGCAACCTTGCCCGGCTTGATCCAGTCGGTATCGGTAATTTGTGTCGGCTCACCGAGAATGGTGACCAATGAGGATTCGACCAGATCACCCGGATCATCACCCAGCATGATTACCCGCCATGGAGTCAGGAAGTCTCCGGTCAGTCGACCTTTGACTGCCACTCTGTCCAGCCCGTCCGGGCGGCTGTCAAAACGCGGTGTCAAAATGGCGGTGACCCCCAGTCCTCCATCCATCCGGCCGCCGTACCAGCTGCCCGGATAATCGCGCAGACCGGATTCCGCCAGCGCGAAGGTTGTCTGCCCTTCGCCGGTTTTGCACACAAACGGGTGGTCGTAAAGATGATGCCCGCGGATAAATGACGCCTTGACCGGATCAAATTCACCTTCATGACCATTGGCGAATCTGCCCAGGTTCAGTCCGAAGCAATCATAATCTTCGGGGAAGAAAAATCCGGTCAGCTCGTACTGGATATTGAATTCGTCGAAAGGATTTTCTTGCGGCAACTCATACCGGAACGCGACGCCGTCATCGTATGCCCTGACGTGAACATTCAGATATTTAACGGGACTGGTTTGGGTGGCGAACTCCAGCTTCAGGGATTGGTGTTGATCGACCACCCGCGACGGGCCCACGACCATCTGGATGCCTTTCCTGACAAGTTTCCTTTCCTGCCCGATCACCTTCATTGGGCCTTGCCCCAGATGAAATCCGTCTACGGCCAGTCCCATGGACGAATCAGTGATAATCGTCTTTTTATTGAATGCAACCTGATAGTGCAAACCGGTTTCTGTATTCGTGATAAAAACATTCACGCGTTTATCTGGCGATGAAACCTCGTAGGTATTGGCAAACGTGTTCCCCACTTGCATAAGCAGGCATACAAAAAGCAAACGAATTGTCATGGCGGATTCTCTGGGAGGGGCATGATCGCAAACCGCGATAATACAGGAGTCCATGCACGACGGGTCCGATCAGCCTGGCTTCCTCTCGAAGATCATCAAAAATTCGCCAAAAAAAAGCCGCTGTTTCCAGCGGCCTTTCCGATTTCACCTATCTGACTGGATTATTTACCCAGATAGTCCAGCAACCATGTCAGAGCAGGCCGCGGCTGACCATCGCGAATAAGGCCAGTACCAGTCCGCCAGGTAGAACCGTAGATGTATCCCCAGAAGGTTACACCAACAACAGCAGGGTGCTCATAGAAAATCGGGAAATGCGTTTGCATGCGCTGCAACTGCACCTGGTCATCTGTCGCTTCAATATCGTACTCCGATACATACATCGGCAGTTGGGTTCTTGAATGGATCAGGTTCAGCTTGTCCAGAATTTCCTGTGCAGTCCAGACTTTCGGATCGTAGAGACTGTGAGCTTGCAGACCCACCGCATCCACATAACCGGATTTCACGGCTGGGTCGATCAGATCGAGAATCTCATCGGTATCCCAGGTCATGAAGTTGAAGTCGTTGTAGATCAAGATGGAGTTGGGGCAGTGCTGCCGAGCGAGTTTGAACGACTCGGTGATCCAGTCATTTCCAAATGCACTCTGTGCGTAGCCAGCAGGGGCGTGATTCGGATGCGCCTCGTTGACTACGTCGATCATCTCGGTATCGGGATAACGGGTGCAGTAATCGCGGATCCACTCTTCGATTTCTTCACGCTGTTCAGCTGGGCTCAGGTTGTTGATCCAGCTTGGCGCCTGCGCACCCCATACCAGGGTGTGGGCCTTGACAGGAATTCCGTGCTGACGGGCATATTCATAGATCCGGTCCACCGGTCCCCAGTTGTACTGGTCGCGGGTTCCCTCTACAGAGCCCCACTTGCCTTCGTTTTCCGGTGTTATCTGATTCCAGTACTGGATGAAGTCGGAACGCACCTGACCACCTGTGGTGATGTTACCCACGAATTTCTCGCCCGGCTCAAGCGGCGACGGAACTTCAGGCTCAGTCGGATCCAGCTCCACGTCATCTGAATAAATTGCAAAACCGGCCAGAGTCGGGTTTTCAACGCCACTGATCAGCTGGATGGTGATGGCGTTGTCGCTGACCTGAACATCTTCAAGCGTATAAGTGTAGGCACCGTCGTGACCGGCCAGGGAATAAAGGTCGATATCAGACAGTTCGGTATTGCCCTCGACATCCACACTGAAGCTGCGCTCACCAGCGACATTCAGGTAAATCTCGGCAAAATGCAGAACAATGGTGAAGCTGCCGCTTCCGAGAACCGGCACTTCGTATTTGTATGCACCATAACGTTCGGTCTGAAACAGAGTACCGTCTGACGCACCGCCGATATCATCCGCGGTTGAATTCGGATTACCGCCCTGAGCATATTTGTCGGCGATGTAGGTAACGCCATCCAGAGTCGAACCCGCGCTGGACCCAGAATCGATGGCCACAACCAGCGGCAGATCAATCGGCTGACCGGAACTGCTGCTTGAGGAACTGGACGAGCTTGAACTGCTTGACGAGCTTGAACTGCTTGATGAGCTTGAAGAACTTGAGCTGCTTGATGAGCTGGGATCGCCTGAAGAACTGGAAGTACCGTCGGGGTTATCTACAGTGCCGCCGCAACCCGTCAACAGAAATGCACATAGGGCAAAGGCCAGTGACGGGGTCGAAACCGTCGGTTTTAGAGGGATTCTGTTCATATAGCCACCTAATGGTAATTTTTATTGTGATGCACCTCGCAATTCTCCATTGCGCCACCACAGCGACGTCATCGCTGAACGCCAGCTTGGCGGAATACGATAATATCATTGGATGATTAGGGATAGTTTTCTTTGAAAGCTTTTGCCATTGATGTGACGGTGTGCAGAGATTGAAGTGATATGGCGCCGGGAAATGCAGAAATTAAATTAATTCCTATCCAGTTAATTCATTTAAACACGTAACACAGTGTCCAGATGCCGGTCACTCCTCAAATTGAGACGTCGATGCACATGTCCCGTAATTTTTTTTCATCAATCGTCATTTATCTGATTACTGAGCTAACACTATCCAGCGTAGTTTTCGCTGAAGACTTAAAACTTTGGTATGAGTTACCCGCAAAAACCTGGGAAGAAGCGCTGCCACTGGGTAACGGACGTCTGGGTGCGATGGTTTATGGCGGCGTGGAGCGGGAAACCATCCAGCTCAATGAAGACACCTTCTGGGCGGGCGGCCCCCACAATAATCTCAATCCCGCTGCCCTCTCCGCTTTACCGGAAATTCGCCGGTTGATTGCAACAGGCCGGCACGCCGATGCATCGGCTCTGGCAGAAAAAAGCATCAGCAGTCAGGGTGCCCAAGGCATGCCTTATCAGTCCGCCGGAATTCTCGATATCCGGTTTTCCAACCACAAAAACTTTTCCGACTACTATCGGGAGCTGGATCTCGACACGGCGGTCGCGCGTACCCGTTACCGGATTCAGGATGTGACCTATCAACGGGAAGTATTTGTCTCTTTCATCGATCAGGCGGTCGTGATCCGGTTACAGGCGGACCGCAAGGGCGCCCTGGATTTTTCTCTCGGCCTTTCGCACCCCGATGCCATGGAGGTCACGACAACACAGGTCAACGCAGGACCCACCGGTCTGCTGATGCAAGGAACGTCGTCGGAGCATGAAGGGATCAAAGGCCAGGTCAAACTTGCGAACCTTGCGAGGGTCCTCCATCACGACGGTAGCCTTCGCGAACGTGATAAGCGGTTATTTGTAGACGACGCTTCGGAAGCCGTCATCGTAATCACCATGGCGACCAATTTCGTCAATTACCACGATATCAGCGGCGACGCGCTCGCCCGTGCCGAAGCGGCAATGCAAAAAGCGGTCGCCAGCTTCGGCAATGCAGCCTCCGCTTACGAAGAACGACGTCGAGTTCACCAGGAATTTCACCGTCAGCTCTTTGAGCGGGTCGAACTGGATCTCGGCGATGACACCTTCGCGCAGGAACCGACGGATGAACGCATCCGGCAATTTTCAGGCCGTCACGACCCGGCTCTGGTGGAGCTGTATTTTCAGTTTGGTCGCTACTTGCTGATCGCATCCTCTCAGCCCGGCACTCAGCCCGCGAACCTTCAGGGCATCTGGAACCCGCACACCAAGCCGCCCTGGGACAGTAAATACACCCTGAACATCAACGCCCAGATGAATTACTGGCCAGCCGAGGTCACGCAGCTCGGTGAATTGACCGAACCCCTGACAAGACTGATTCGCGAACTGGCGCAAACCGGACGTGACGCCGCAAGTACCATGTATGGGGCTTCCGGCTGGGTGGCCCATCACAATACCGACATCTGGCGAACCAGCGGTGCGGTCGACGGCCCCTGGGGCTCCTGGCCCACCAGTAATGCCTGGCTGACACAACATTTATGGCAGCGATATCTGTATTCGGGCGATCAGGATTTTTTGCGGGAGGCTTACCCGATCTTTAAATCCGCCTGCGAGTTCTTCGAGGATTTTTTGATCAAGGATGCAAAAACCGGCTGGCTGATCGTTTCGCCGTCCATGTCGCCGGAAAATGAACCGGAAGCAACCGGCGTCAAAATTGCTGCGGGGGTGACGCTCGATAACCAACTATTGTTTGATCTGTTCAGCAACACCCTGGCCGCAGCGAAAATTCTGGGGCAGGACAAGGCTGACGCAAAACGCTGGCAGCAGATCGTAGCGCAACTACCGCCCATGCAGATTGGTCGCTACCATCAGCTACAGGAATGGATGGAGGACTGGGATAACCCGTTTGACCAGCACCGCCACGTTTCTCATTTATATGGGCTTTTTCCCGGCAACCAGATTTCGTCGATCCACACCCCGGAGCTGTTCAGTGCCGCGCGGGTCAGCATGGAACAGCGTGGCGATCCGTCGACGGGATGGTCCATGAACTGGAAAATCAATCTGTGGGCGCGTCTGCTCGATGGTGATCGCGCCCTCAAACTGATTCGCGATCAGATTTCTCCCGCGGGTGGAACTGGGTTTTCCGAGGCCGGTGGTACCTATCCGAATCTGTTCGATGCGCATCCGCCTTTCCAGATCGACGGTAATTTTGGTTTCACCTCAGGGGTAGCGGAAATGCTTGCCCAGAGTCATGACGGCGCAGTCCATCTTTTACCCGCCCTGCCCCATGCCTGGCCAAAAGGTGAAGTAAACGGCCTGCTCATGCGCGGGGGATTTGTGGTGGATATGAAATGGGAAAATGGAGTGCCTGTGTATGTGAAAGTATTATCCCGCCTGGGCGGTAATCTGCGGATACGCAGTTACGCCCCACTGCCGGCTGCGGCAGGCTTTTCCGTAAAGCGTGCCCGACGGGTCAATCCCAATCCCTTTTATGCGATCCCCGATATCGGGGAGCCTGTTAAGAATACAAAGAAAAACATGCCGCGTTTTTCCATCGACAACAGTTTTCAGATCGATGTGATGACCGAACCGGGCAAAGAATATATCTGGCAAACAGCGTCCCCGGAGATCTGAAACTTCAAATCTCCGGGGAACGATTTCAGGCTTTCTGCCCGTTGTGTTTCAGTCGTCGGATGCGGCGCAGTGCCAGAAGTGGGCCGCCCAGCGCCAGCCACCAGGGTGACACCGCTCCACCACCTGAACTGGAACTGGAACTGGAACTGCTGGAAGAGCTTGATGACGCGCTCGAAGACGAGGATGAACTACTCGAAGAACTGCTGGACGAGGAGCCGTTCCCACCTGCCTTTGTCACCAGAATGCCACTGAGGGTGCCGTTGTCCGTCTGGGTGGTTACGTTGATGTCGATGGCTCCATCGGTAACCGTTGCATCGACTGCTGGAAGTGTATAAGCGTTGTCGTGGCCGACCTCACTGAAAAGATCCATGCCCGTCAGTACGGCTTTTCCTTCAACTTCCACACTGAATCCCCGCGCCGCTGCCGCTTCGTGATAAAGCTCGACAAAATGCAAGGCGACGCTGTAAGTGCCCGCTTCGACCGGAATTTTATAGCTGAATTCACCGTAACGCTCACTGTTGAAAAGCTGGGTATCTTCAGCGCCCGCAATCGTGTCGGATACGCCATGAGCGGTACCATCTGTGAAGCCGACATCCGGTTGGTAATAGACGTTGTCATAATAGTCGCCGACCGCGCCGCCCACATTAATTGCGGCCACGACACTTTGATCATTCAGCGGCTGGAAGTCCCGGGTACCGGTCTCGGTCACCTTGCACTCTTCGCCAAACTGAACGCCCCAGCCGTCGCGATCAACGTCCGCTGACATGTCGCAACAAATCGCGCTGCCGTCGGTGGCGGTGCCGCAGTCTTCAGGCTCGCCGGTCACTTCGTACCAGTTGAAATTCAGACGTCCTTTCGCCCGGAAATAAACATCGTGAACGCCCGACGCGCCACTCAACTCCGCGCTCACCGAGCGAAAGCTCGTTAAGCCGCCGGTTGCTGGCACCTGAATGGTACCGACCAGATCGCCGGATTCGCTGCCCAGGCGCATCTCCAGCGTTGTGGCTGAACTGGCCGCGACGTTCGCTTCGATAAGCGTGGCACCGTCCTTGAAATCCACTTTGGAAACGCGGTACCAGTCATTGTTATCCATCTGCACGTGCATGGTGCTATCGGCATTGCGTTCGGTTTCAATTCCGCTTTGGCCGTCAAAAATTTCCGCTTCGGTTTTCTTGAAAGGATCAAAATTCCGGATCTGGGCCACGCCTTCACGGGTGGGCGCAACCCGGTTCATGACGTCACCGGAGTAGGTCAGGACATCCACGTTCATGGATCGCTGATAGATACTGCCCGTTCCATTACCCGGTCCGTTACCCCAGACCGTCTGGTTATGATAGAACGCGTACCACTTCCCTTCATATTCGGCAAAAGAATGGTGATTGTTGCCGCTGTAGTTGTCCCAGGGCTGAGGAATGACGGTGCCACGATGCGTGTATCCCGACATCGGGCTTGTGCTCGTCATGTATTCAATAGTCGGTGAACCACCGGTGTAGTCTTTCGAGTAGCTGAAATAATAAACACCGTCGCGCTTGTGAATGTAGGAGGCTTCAAAGAAGTTGGGTGCGTCTATGGTAACGGCTGGCCCGTCGGGGCCTTTGAGGTCATCGGTCAGCTTGACGATACGGGCATTTCCGGGACCACCGCCGCCAAATGTTACGTAAACCGAGTTGTCATCGTCGACCAATACGCCCGGATCGAACAGCCATTCCACATTAGCGTTTTGCGTGTTCTGCGCGGTAATTACCGCAGAACCCTTGATATCCACATAAGGACCTTCCGGCTTGCTCGCCTCCAGAATCCCCAGCCCCGAGGTAACGTTGGGGAATATCAGGTAAAACTTGCCGTTGCGCTCGAACATATCCGGCGCATAGGCTCCGAAAGCCCAGGAAGTATGCGTCTTTGTTCCGAATACGATGCCGTGGTCCTGCCAGTTGACCATGTCGTTGGTCGACCAGAGAAAATAATCCTGCAGCTCATCGTATGACGTGGAGCCGTCTGGATCGTGGGTTGTGATGACGTAAACCCGGTCATTAAAGACGCGCGCCGACGGATCGGCGGTATAAACATGGGAAACCAGCGGGTTATCAGCTCCCGCAAAAGAAGCCCAGCCGGTGATAAGGCACGCCGAAATCCAGTAAGGCAGCTGCCTGGCAGCTCGCGCACCCGGAGTTATCCGAGGTGCATAAGGGGAATGAGTGTCGCGTTTGGCCCGGGCCATGTCAGATGCCTCTAGTCTTATTGTTTAGATGAAGGGAAGGAAGAGTATCATAATATGATTTGGTCAGAAGTAATCTGGAGTGATCGGCTTCACGTTGCAGAAGTCGAGATTCAAGACACTATTCAAAACAGGTTGATGTTGTTCACGTTGTGATCTGGAGGGCGCAGAAAGGCCCCGCGCGCAGGGTATTTTCCGCAGCTGGCTAAAAGCCTCCTGGCGCACACTTCCAATGTGAACCACTACCGCTTATTGCGTTAACTGCCGTTTTATCGTTTGTCATATCAGTATTTGAAGATCTGAAGCAGGACACCCACGCTAATTCACAATGACCCGCTCTGAGCCAGACTAATGGATCTCAAACAGGGATCTCACGTAGGACACCCACTCATTCTGGTTGAGTGGGTGTCTCAATTAACTTATTTTCAATTATCTTCAGTTGTCTCCGCTTCGATTTCAATATCATCGACGTAAAATACTGCACCGTCAGTAAAGGTATTGATTGAGAGCGCACTCAAACATTGGTGATAGTCTTCAAAGTCGAGATTCACTTCAACCCAGCTATGAGGCTCAACAGTGATCGTACGGCTTGAAGCTTGCGAATGTCCCGAGTAACCAACGCCATCCGATCTGTTGATGCGGTCCAGCATCATGCCGAAGGCCTCGATCTCGTAATCAATGGTTTCATCATACGCGGAATACAGCCAGAATTTTATGGAAACCAGGTCGCGCTCGGAGAAGTGCTCGTCTTCGGTGATATTAGCGTTAAACCCTGAACCGGAAATCCGGACACTGCTCTCACCGGAATACACATAATTCGGGTCCGAAATGATATCCAGATCAGTAAGCATGGCGTCGGCCCCCTCAAAACCCCCATTTTTCAGACGTATAACACCCGATGACCGATCCAGCTGCATAAGATATATACGCGTTGGATCGGCGGAGCTGCCTTGTAGCGAACTTAAATGGTTCTCGCAGATCTGCTGGTATTCAGGCGCTACGTCAACAATCGGATCCGGGTCAGGATTAGGCACAGGATCGACAGGCTTTTCGTCGGCGTCGCAGGCGGTAAGTGCGACCGCAAGACACGAGATAAAAGTAAGCGTGGATTTGTTGCTCATAGCGGCTTCTCCTGTTTGGTGATAACACTGTGGGCGTAGATCCGGCCGCCGGTTGGCAACAGATCAACACTACGCTCAAACCAGACACAAGTGTCTGGCTATTTAGTGTAAGTCAATAAAGTGGAGTCGATCTGTGCACTGACGGCAGACTTCGCGATTGATGTGCATATTATGGTGACGCAGGTCTCGTTTTTTTAATTCCGCCAAGAGCGTATTTAATAGTCAGTAAAATCGTAAACATCACGTTTCTGTCTGGTTGGAACGGATAAGAAATTATCCGGACACCCACTCCACCGAGCACTCCATTTAGGTGCCAGTCATGGTCTGAGCGATCACAAATCAGTATGGATCGAAAACAAGACACCCACGCCAATCACCTTGATCTAGCCTAAGTCAAAACCAAGAAATTATCGGGACACCCACTCACTCTGGACGAAAATCATCCGGACACCCACTCTGGACCATTAACAGCAAGCATTAACAGAGCATTAACAGGACACCCACTCCAACTCAAGCATTGCGCGGGTATTTGTCCTGACTGATCGGCCCATAAATCAGCTTCTGAGTGGGTATCTCAATAGATTTGCTTGAGTGGGTGTCTCAGTTAGCTCTTGCTTGAGTGGGTGTCTCAGTTAGCTTTCGGAACTGGCCCGGGCGGCAAGCTGCAGCGCCCTGCTGGCCTGTCGCCCCGGCAGCCCCTGACCTATACCGAACTGCCCAAATGCCTGCTTGCCACGAGTGACGGCCCCGGCCCGTATGTGGTGTCCGTCACCTGCAAGCCCGTCTGCAAAGCTCTCCGGCTGCCTTGCGGCTGATTACGCAGATGCTGGCAGAAGCCCTGGAACTGAACATCTTCAAACAACGGGGGATGCTGACGCGCAAGACCCAGAGCCTCACACTGCCGCTTCCGGAAGGCTGGCAGACCGCGGCGCCCCACTCCTTAACACAAAGGTCCCCTCCAACGCGCGTCAGACGCGACGAACATGAGCTAAACTTTCACCTCATATGGCTCATCACCCCGGGACAATGCGAGTAATGGCAAAAACGGCACCTGCTGCTGGACATAGCTATATCCAACATCTTTGTCTGGCAAGGCTTTTATTTCTCGCTACCCTTTTATTGGCACTTCTCTGCGAAAGCCCCCTCGCCGCTACGCCGTTGAACATTCCCATCGATCGCATTGCTCTCAACGATCAAGTTCAGTATCTCGAAGATCCTGACGGCAGCCGTACGCTTAAAGACCTGTTGAGTGACCACGAAAGCTGGCGGCGAAATCCGGATCACGTTTTCAGTAAGGGATTTAGCGATTCCGTCTGGTGGCTCAAGCTCGAGATTTCGGGTACACACAGCCACCCCGCAGAGCGCTTGCTCGAAATTGGCAACCCACTTCTCGATCTGATCGACATTCATTTGGTTCATGATGGGCGCGTGCTTCAAAGCCATCAAACTGGTGATAATTTTCCATTTCACAACCGTCCTTTTGCAAGCAGAAACTTTGTTGTGCCACTTCGTTTACCGAAGCACGGGTTATCAATTTATATAAGGATTCAATCTGCATCCTCCCTGCAGGTTCCTCTGATCCTTTGGGAGGAGGACGCATTCTTACGTCAGCAGGCGAATAATGACTCTCTTCAAGGACTTTACTTCGGTGGCATATTCACCCTGGTGATTTACAACCTGCTTATCTTTTTTTCCCTGCGTGACAGAAGCTATTTGTATTATGTCGGATTTGTTGCATCCGCCCCGCTTTTCTTCCTGGCGCTTAAAGGGTCTGGGTTCCGTTACATTTGGCCCGATCTACCCTCCTGGAACAATCATGCAGTACCAGTCTTCCTATCATGTCTGGTGATCTTCGGCGCTCTTTTCACCCGTAATTTCCTTGAATTAAAAAAAATCTCCCGCGCGATCGATTATGCGATCCAAGCCTTTGCTTTTATCGGCGGCGCCGTACTATTAATGTCATTTTACTTGTCATATAAGACCAGCATCATCCTGTTAGCGGTCACCGTGATCGCTGCATGTATGGCGGACATGGCCGCGGGTCTTTATGCATGGCATCGGCGGGTTGCATCGGCTCGCTTTTATGTGCTCGCCTGGTCCGCATTCCTGCTCGGGAGTATGGTTTTCTCCTTCAGCAAGCTGAACATCATTCCCTTCAACATGTTCACTGAGAACGTGGTTCAGGTCGGTTCTATCCTGGAAGCCATTTTACTTTCGTTCGCTATGGCGGATCGCATAAACTTTGAGCGGCGTGAGCGTTTTAAAGCGCAGGCGGAAAATCTCGCCATCCAGATCCGTGCAAATGAAACTTTGGAAATGCGGGTCAAGGAGCGCACCCAGGAACTCATAGAACTCAACCAGAGACTTCAGGAATTGAGTTACACAGATCCGCTGACGCGCTTATACAATCGACGTTATCTCGAGGAGGCCGCAGCAAAGGAGTGGCAGAGATGCTTGAGAAAAGCGACAGATATTTCAGTTTTAATGTTGGATATTGACCATTTCAAACAAGTGAATGATCGCTTTGGTCATGACATCGGAGACCATTGTCTGCAAGAGGTGGCGAAACGTCTCCACGAACTGTTGCGGCCCACTGACATAGCGGCGCGCTACGGCGGCGAGGAGTTTTGCGTTATTTTGCCGGAGACCAAAAGCGCAGACGCCATGCACGTCGCCGAGAGAATCCGGCTCGCGATTGCCAGCATGTCTTTACGTACCGAAAAAGGCGCCCTCACTGTCACCGTCAGTATCGGCATCAGCAGTGCAACGCCGAATAACAGCATGTTATTACACAAGCTGTTTACGGAGGCCGATGCCGCGCTCTATGCCGCCAAGTCAGCAGGACGAAATCGCGTAATTCTGCACAGAACTCATTCAACCGTTTGATAAAAATTACCCAGACACCCACTCCAAAGCGCCCACTCCAAAGCGCCCACTCCAAAGCTCCCCATCGGGTGTCAGTCATGGCCTGAGAGATCACAAATCAGCTGTTGAGTGGGTGTCTCGGTTAGCCTTGGTTGAGTGGGTGTCTCGTTTAGCCTCCCTCAGTTAGCTTCCAATGCATTTAGTTCACCACTGGTTCGCGCCTGTCGGCCGTAGACCCATTCGAAAACCGGGGACGCCATCAACGTGGTGACTACCGCCATCAGGACCAGCATGGAGAACAGCGCCGGGCCGATAACGCCTGCCTGCAAGCCGATGTTGATGATGATCAGCTCCATCAAACCTCGGGCGTTCATCAGTGCGCCGACGCCGAGAGCGGTGCGATTGTCCTGTCCGCACATACGCGCGGCCGCCCAGCAAGCGCCGAACTTGGCCATGACCGAGCCGCCGAGCACTACCACTGCAACGCCAATCAGTCCCCAGCTGTTCACCAGCGCCAACTCGGTATTGAGGCCTGAATAGGTGAAGAATATGGGTAGCAGCAGCACGACAGTGAAAGGTTCCAGAACGCCTTTAATCCGATCTGCCAACGCACCGCGAGGCATCACCGCCCCGAGGAGAAATCCGCCAAATACGGCGTGTAGTCCGATGGCATCCGCAGTAAAGGCGGACAGCATGAAGAGCATCAACGTAATAGAGAGGATAACGGGGCTGAGTGGCTTGCCCGACAGCAGCTCACGCTCCGCCATCCTCCCCAAGGGTGCGAGCAGTTTCGGGGCAATCAGGATAAGAACGCTTGCGAAGATGATTCCACCGAGTATCGCGGTAATTGCAACCCCCGCACCCGCGCCGAAGCTCGCCAGCACCACGGCCAGCACGCACCAGGCCGCCGCATCGTCAATGGCGCCGGCGGATAGTGACAAAGTGCCCAGAGCCGTATTGCTTAGTCCACGCTCATGAATAATGCGGGCCAGCATTGGAAATGCGGTAAGAGCGATTGCT
>CAZJKJ010000032.1:31819-38039 GCA_964546435.1 uncultured Cellvibrionaceae bacterium | reverse complement strand
TCAGTCGGGTCAGTCGGATCCGGATCGACTGGAACTTCATCAACCGGATTACCATCCGTCTCGTCCGGATCCGTAAATTTGCCACCGCATGCGGTCATTGTCCCCGCCAGCAATAGGCCACACATCAGCTGCGCTGACAATTTCTTGAACGAGGTGACTTTCCACTGATGAAGATCAGCCGTGTTTAATTCGTAGGAAACCATTTCATGCATCCAAAACTTGATAAGTGAATTTCAGTGATGCTACGTCGAGATGCGTAACACGGGTTGAGGTAAGTATTCGTCGCGGTACGGAACACAGAGGCAAGTCACAATTCAGAAAGCACTATTGGTACGTCGCCCCGGCTGCGACCAGCGCCGTCCGCCCAAATGGTCATGAAAAGGCAATGCGGGCCCGTCCAGCCAAAAAGTGAGTGTGTCACACCTGAATAGTGGCCACTGAACAATTGCCGGAAAATGTGGACGCTTTCAAACGCGGGGCAGACTAGAGGATGTATTTGACGCCACAAGCCGACCACATGCTAAACAATCGAACTGGCAAAGCCTGACTGATAGCTGGCTGGTGAAGCAGGTCTGCCTATCGATCTGCAACTCGGGGGGCGGCATTGACGCTTTTTTCCGGCACAGCAGGTACAGCGCCCAGGGTTTGCACCGAAGCCGGTGGATTGACTTGGGCACAGAGCGCCGCCACTCTGACATCGGCGATATTGGCGCCGGCGTTGATGCCCTGAACGATCCAGCTCTGTACCCCGGTACTGCCATCAATAAGCAGGGACGAATCCATCACCCGGAAGTCTGCCGGATCACCGTCGCCGCCTGAAATGACCTGGTTGGCAGAGATCGCGTAATCGCCGGGTTCACAAATGGATCTAACGTAAGCGTAGTCTCCCGGCAAGACGAAACGTTGATCGAGCGGGGCGACGTAATAGCCCCCAATGGTGCCCCGACAATTGTCGACAGTGATGGGCAGCTCTTCGATCCACTCGCCAATCACCAGAGTGCCGGAGCATTGCGGCCGGTGGGGAATATTGGCGGATTGAACTTCAAATGCGCCAGTCTGGTCAGCCTGGCCAACCAAGTCACCCTGCCACCTGATCGCCGCGAACGGCGGGGCGTCGGACCCGCTGATCTGCAAATGGTTGTCAATGATCTCGGCCCGACTTATTGATGTCGCCGAAGTCGGCGCGGCAGCGGCCAGACCCGCAAGCGCAATCAATCTGAGGAAATTGGCTGGAAATTGAGTTTTCATGACAAGTATTCCGATAGTTTTCAGCGACTCCATAGAGCGATGAGCTAAAACTGCGGAGACTTCGATGACACAAGTTGAATTCGATGACATCGGATAAAATCCGAGTCGATAAAGAACGGGTTCATTTTTCAGGATAGACCCGATCACGAATCACGCAATAATCGGGCAGTCGGAGCTCCCCGGCAGGCGGCCGGATAGCGTTACGTAGGATCAACTGGACACCAACGTCGCGGGATCAGATCTCCCGGCAGTCCTGCGGCACACCCCGGTTTATCAAAGGATATGGTCGGGCCTGCTTGATCAGGAAGCGGCGCTCTTCTCCGAGTAGCTTGAATTCTGCTTCCATGGTGAACAGATGGCTTTCGTTGAAAGGATCGATTCTTGCTTTGAAATGCGTCTGAATCGCGTCCATGGCACAGGCGAGGCCGCGAATCTCAGTGGCGGACATGACGGGGCCATCAAACAGGCTGCTCTGACTGTGATACGTCAATTGGGGTGAGCGCGGTGGCCACTGATAAACAAGCTGCTCGGTAATGACGCCCGGCGCGGGATTGGTAACACTCGCTTCGCCAACCTGGGAATTGATGAAGTATTGGTCTGCACGGACCAGATCGAGAATATTACGAGCGATTGCGACGCCGTTGGCCCGTTCGTTGCGGAATGCCCGATGCACCAGCACCGCCATCGCCACCTGCGATTGATTCACGTTGGCATAGCTCCGCTCCTCAAATGCACGCAGATTCCACAAGCTGGCCCAGACAGTTCGGACCGCGTCATCAATCCTGCGCTCGTCGTCCCCTATAGCGGCGCTCAGGGAATCATACAGACCTGCTCCGTTGAACGTCGAAAGGTCCTCAGTGTTACTGCTGCTGCGGAACCGCGCGCGTTCGGTGCCGAAGCTGCGCTGTATCCGCGATTCGAGTTCCTGCAACAACTGCTCATCGAGGGGATGCTGCAGAATCAATTGCTGGATGGAAAGCAGGGTTAACCGACGATAATCAAGATCGCTCCGGAAAAGCTCCGTTGTGATTTCTTGCTCCAACAGTGCCTGAGCGCCGCTGGCCGCAAAATGAGCCAGATAAAATGCCATCGGAATTGCAAACGCATCGTCGGGCAGGTCAAACGCGACGCCTTCGCCACAGCTCGACGCAGCGGGGGAAATCCGGTAGAGCTCGGCAAGTTGCGCCGCTTTGGCACCAATGGCAGGCAAATCTTCCAGGGTCGCGTCTGCCAGATCGACAAGCGTCGCCGGGGTGCCGTCGAGCCGAGGATTCAGGACCTCCGGCGTCTGTCCGGAACCGGCCCAGGACGCTTCGGCTTCGGCAATGCCTGCTTCGCGGACGGTATAGCCGCCCGCGGTCACCTCGAACCGCACCAGCTTGCCCAGCAAAGACTGGATCACCGGATCCTGGCGGGCATTGGGCAATGCCAGATTGGGCGTCCCTCTTCCCTGGCTGAGAATATTGACATGAGCCAGGGGAGTCTGAAATGCCTCGGTGACAAGACCGCCGACAAAATCAATGTCATTCGGCACGTCGTTGGTAATCACAATCAGTCGGGGCCCGAGGATTGCGCTTTCAAGATCCTCTACCGGGACAAATTGCAGCGTTCCATAAGCAACACCCGGAGCGAGTGTCTGCATCACGATATTTTGAAAGGGTGCATTTGGCCCGACGATGGGCAAAGAACCTTCTATGTTCCGGGCTCGACTGATCTGCTGGGAATTTTGCGGACGCAGCACCCACAACAAAGGGCTTTGCGTACGCGTGACGGCGGTAAAGAACGCATAGCGCATCTGCTCCGGTGTAATCGCATCGCTCAGAGCGAATTCTACTGCGTGAATATTGGCGTTGGCATGCCTGGACAGTGTCCCGAGATGGAACCTGCGGGTCACCGTGTTGAAATAATTATCCTGGGAAAAATCCGCCCAGCCTTCATTGAATTGCTGCTCTTCGATCGGGTCACAGCGATCCAGTGGCCGATCCTGATCGATAATCTCGCGCACAAAGGAATAATGCAGTGGCCAGCGCCGGGCGCTGAGATAATGGACGGCGTTGTCAGTATCCAGATCAATGACAAACTTCACTGATTCCATTCCCGCCAAACCACTGCCTTCTGCAAGTTTCGCGAAATCGCCAGGTGTATACAGGCCTCGGATTCGATCGCCAATCTCCCGGGATGCCAGAATTTCACAAGTATTGGTCGCGCCGGGGGTTGTATTTGTGCAGAACCGAATTGAATAAGGATAATCCGCTGCGCGCGCCAACGCGGCCCCCGAGGGCCAATCCATAAATGGTATGTGGTCGACGAGGGTTTCCGAGGCGGTATCAAACAGGACTACTGCCCCTTCATTAAATGGTTGCAGAGAAATCGTCTCCACATCGCTTTCAGTCAGTGGAATGGATATGACCTCGCCCGGCATCAAGGTCATATCCGGCAATGTCAGATTTGTCAGCCCGGCGAGCGGCAGCATGTTTTCCAAGGGCGATAATGGCGTAATCGCCAACGTAAAGTTTCGGAGATCCCTGGCCTCGGTTCCCAGGTTAACAATCTCAATAAAATCCGCTGGTAACAGTGCGAATTCGTTAATCGCGAGTCCCGCTGGTACAACCGATTGCGGCCACGATGAATCCGGAAACACTTCAAAATGAATATCGTCATTTACGGCGGGTGTTGCGGTGCTTTGACATATCTCGCCATTGGGCCTGGCGGGGCTGGCGTAACGGCATATCGCTAAATCTTCGTCGGATCCAAAGCGTGCATATGCCTGATTTTGTTCCAGCGCAGGCACTGAAACTTGCTCGATCATTACTCCGGCCGCATCAAAAATAGAAAGCTGCTCACCACTACTGCTCAGTTTGAACGGCAGATGGCGATCTCCCTGTTCCGGCGAATCGTCAGCGAATAATACAAGTACCTCGCCCGGCAGAAGACTCACACTGGGCAGGGCCGCCGGCGTTGCTCCGCTATCGGCGATAGTAAATCCCGATAAATCCACGGCTTGCGAGCTGACATTAATTAATTCCAGCCAGTCGTCCAGTTCTCCGTATTCGTCTACATAGACACCGTCATTGCTGGAGACGACTTCGTTAATCAAAACGATTGAGTCAGAACGCTCTGCACCACACGCACAGAGCGCAAATGCACACGCAAGAAGGGATAAGCGGAATGGACGATACATGAGAGGGATTGCCGTTTATTGTTTCCCCGGTTTGTACCACCCGCCACCTCGCTTTCAAAGGCGGAATATGTAACTTAACGTAAAAGCGTGACGTCGTCGGATAAAGCCCGCGAGCTTCGGTCGTAAAGTTAGGGGATGAATGTGCGAGAGGAAATATCGGGGCACGAAAATAAGTGGGTACAAAGGTAACATCCGGTTACACGGCGACGCCAGCCACACAACCTCTGAGAGGATGTCGTAGCGATCGAATCAAGAGCGGTCACCAATAAGTTCGATCACTAGCGGTATTTAATATCCCAACATTTCAGGAGCTTGGCAGTTCCAGGCAAATTACTTGCGCCCGACATGGAAATCCATGGCAGTCCCTCAAAAAGAATGATAGGTTTGCACAACAATAAGAACGACAAATCAATGAAATTGCCGACGTTATAACTTTTCATAGAGTCACCTTGACAATTTCAGGAAAGCGCGACATGCTCGAATCATCGGCATTAACCAGCTCACATACGGAAGCGGTATTGGATCGCACCGGAACTACTGGAGGCTGGAGGCTTTAGGTTGATATGAAGATAATAAAATTGTTGAATCAGATCTTTGCGCTTACCGTAGTTCTGACCTTGGCAACCCCCGCATTTTGCATGACGCAAATGAATGGAATCGCCAGCTACAACCGGTTCGGGCAGGAGCAGTTTCTCGTTGCGGTTTACTCGGACAGGACTCAGGCCGAACCGGCGGAAATCCTGAAATCCGACGCGAATAAAGCGCTGGAGCTTCGGATTGTCGATGACCGGATTTTTCCGCGCCGGTTCCAGCGTATGTGGATTGAAGGTCTGGCCATCAACTGCAGCGACAGTGAGCTGGAAAAACATGCGTCCAACATGGCTGATTTCAGCAATATGCTTAATGTTCAATTGCGCGCGGGCGACCTGTTCCGCGTGGAACGGGATTCAGCCGCCGCCGTGACCGTGCTTTTGAACGGCACTCGTCTGGGTCAAATCAACGATGCAAGCTTTTTTGATTTATTGTTGAGATCCTGGATCGGCTCAGTGCCGTTGTCGGCCGAACTGCAGGAGAGCCTGCGATCCAAAGGCGATGACTTGCGGGCTTTACGAGACCGCTTCGCGTCGATCAAACCCGCGGCCGAACGTGTTGAAGCAGTCGCCGCCGCCATTGCCGAGCGGGATCAGGTTGCCAAAGCTGCGCCCGCCGTCAAGGCCAAGCCAGTCCCTGCGAAGGCTCCGGCCCCTGCCCCCGCAGTTGCGGTCAATGCCGACCAGGAGACCGAAGCTGGGACACCAGCCGATACGGCGGCCACCCGTGTGGCAAATACAACCCCGGCGCCAGCAGCTCCTGCGCCAGCGACCTCGCGCACGCAGCCTGAGCCCGTTGAAGTGATGACGGCGCTCGATACGGATACGGTAGTGTTGCCAGCCAGCGCGGAAACTGCAGTCAGTGCTGCCGGCATTCTGATGGAGCAGCGTTACATATCACAATTGACCCGCTGGACCCAGCGTTTTGCCAAGTACCCGAAACGCGCCTTGCGGCGCAACCAGGAAGGCACTGTACAGATCACTGTTACTGTCAATCGTCACGGCGCGTTGACCGATGTGCAGCTCGCTGAAGCTTCCAAACACGAATGGCTTAACGATGCGGCGAAAGAAGCCGTAGAAAGTGCCAGTCCATTCCCGCCGATGCCGACCGACCTGGTTGATGATGAATTCCAGTTCACCGTCCCCGTCGTCTTCAAGCTGTTTTAGTGATAACGGTCGCCGGCGGATCTTAAGGTGCACC
>CAZJKJ010000032.1:0-31719 GCA_964546435.1 uncultured Cellvibrionaceae bacterium | reverse complement strand
CTCGGTCCGATGGATTCCGGACCCGTCTGAAGATTACCTTGCCGCAATCCTCTAATTGATCTAATCCTCATCGAGTTCTATCATCCGTCTACTATTTTCGCGGATAAAAGTTGCTGTCATCGCTGATTGAGTAAATTTGTAACGTGATTTAAAGCTCACAGGATTCTCACAGAATGAAAGCGGCACCAGTCGCCACAGAACCCGGGAACCAGATTGCCATGCCCATAACAAGGATACTTGCGCTGACTTTGCCTTTATTACTGGCCAGTTGCGCCACCCAGACACCTCGAATGTCCGATCAGGAACCTTCAGTGACCGCCGCGGAGCAACGTGCCGCACAAGAGACGCTGCTACAGTCCCAGACTCCCCGGCTGGCGCTGAAACGAAAGCTCGCCGTGGGACGCCTCTCCAATGAAACCAATTACGGGCGCAGCCTGCTGCGCTCCGGAGACGACGAGCTGGGGCGAAAAGTCACCGACATGTTCGTTCAATCGCTGGCGAACAGTGGCAATTACCTGATCTTTGAACGTCCGGATATCCAGTTGCTGAATTCTGAAGCGCAACTGAGCGGCAATCAGATCAATATTGTCGGCGTCGACACCCTGGTCATTGGTTCGTTAACGCAGTTCGGACGTTCCACCACCGGCGAATCCGGATTTCTATCATCGTCCAAAAAGCAGGAAGCCATAGCCACCGTTGATTTGCGTCTGGTCGATACCGACACTGGCCGAGTCTTTGCGTCCGTCACCGGCACGGGGTCATCATCAACTGAAGTTGCAAGTACGATGGGATTTGGTTCGGTTGCCGGATATGACGGCAGCCTTAACGACCGCGCCATCGGTGCAGCCGTCAACGCGGCGGTGGAGAAGCTCACCCGCGTAATGCTGGAGAAGCGCTGGAGCGCTGATGTACTGGCCGTGGAAGAGGACCGAATCTTTATCAGTGGCGGCAAGAGCCAGGGAATCCGCGAAGGCGCAGAGTTCCAGATCAAAACCAAAGGTCGCCGGGTAAAATCCCCCACGACAGGCAGTTTTGTAGTGCTGCCAGGCAAGCCGGTCGCCCGTTTGCGAATTGTGGGCACATTCGGTGAGTCCGAACTGGAAGAAGGTTCCTTCGGAACGCTTGTACAGGGATCCATCGCCGGATTTGAACTATCTGGCCTACAGGTTGAGGAGCTGGAAAAATGAAAGCATTAATCTGTTTTCTGCTGATCGCCACGCTGAGCAGTTGTGTTCAGCCCCCTACTCGCACCACCCAGATAACTGATGATCGCCCGCGCATTTCCTTTGATGCCATCGCACTTCAAAAAAGGGCGAAGCAGTACGAAGTCCTCGTTGATAACGTCAGCTACGGCACGCTGGATCAGTATCTGACTGGCAAGAATACTTTGCCGATTGTTTCGGGACGTCACCGGATCGAGATCAGGCATGATGACCGGCTTGTTTCGACTGAGGACGTGGTGCTGGACGCAAATACCACACGC
This sequence comes from uncultured Cellvibrionaceae bacterium, assembly GCA_964546435.1. Classification (GTDB taxonomy): domain Bacteria; phylum Pseudomonadota; class Gammaproteobacteria; order Pseudomonadales; family Cellvibrionaceae; genus CAYNST01. The sequence continues at coordinate 30,236 of CAZJKJ010000032.1, read as the reverse complement.
ACCATCCGGGTGGTCGATAAATGATTCGCAGTGTCTTCGCCCCGCTCATTTTCATCGCGTTGACCGGCTGCACGTCCAGCGGGTTGTACAACTGGGGCGATTATGAAGACAATCTGTTTGTTTACTATCACAAGCCGGCATTGCAAAACCAGGTAATGGCAGAGCATATAGCGTTTCTGGCAAAACTCGAACAGGAAAACCAGCGCCCGGCGCCCGGGCTTCTTGCGGAAGCAGGCACACTCCTTTTACTGCAAGGCAAAACCCGGGAGGCGATCGAATACTATCAGAAGGAATACGACGTCTGGCCTGAAAGCCGGCCCATGATGAGTGCCCTGATCAACAATCTGAAGGAACGCAAATAATGTATTCGTGGCTGCGCCTTTCATTCCACTGGCCAGTCTGGCTGGGGATCGTGTTGTTCGCACAGGGTTGTGCAACCACCAGCACTACTACGCCTCAAGAAGATCCGCTGGCCGCATTTCACGAGGCCCGCCCCAAATCCATACTGATCCTGCCGATTGTCAATCAATCGGTTGACGTGAAGGCATCCACGTCAGTGTTGACTACCCTGCCCCGCATGCTTGCCGAAAAAGGCTATTACGTGTTCCCCGTCAATACGGTTAAAACCCTGCTGGAGTTCGAGGGAATGTATGAACCGGCGGAAATTCACGGTACGCCGCCGGAGCAGCTCGCGGAACTCTTCGGCGCAGACGCCATTCTGTATGTCACTATCCATCGCTGGACTGCCGAGTATGTAATCCTGCAGACCCGCACGGTCGTGGATTTCGAATACCGGATCGTCAACCGCGATGGCAGTTCATTATGGTCGGCACGTAAAAAGCTGAGCTATATCCCCGAGACCGGCAGTAGTGGAAACAGTTTTGCCAACCTCGTAGTCTCGGCCGTCTCCGCCGCGCTGGAGCGTGCGGACCCGAATTACCTGCCACTGACGCGGCAAGCCAACAAGGAAGTGTTCTATCAGGACAGACCCAACATTCCGCCCGGTCCTTATTCGCCCGGCTTCGAGGAATACTATTCCGCGCTTGATGGCCAGTAGATCTGTCGTTTCGCCAACGAGCGTTTCAGCTTTGCAAGGCGTTTGCGAATCCGCCCATCAAAACTGTTTCGCTTTCTGGCGAGTGCATTTTCAAACGGATAATCAAAACACAAACGTGCGTCACACGCGATATCCCCGCAGCAGCCCCCCAACGCGTTTTCAACTACGGGTTCCAGGATGCAGGAGTCTTTCCAGAAGTGCAGCAAATACTCTGAAAATGACACTATTGTGAAATCGCGGCTGGCTATAACCGATACTGCGAGCTGCTCTATCCAGTTGCCGTGCCGGACCTCTCCGATCAACTGATCAGTAAAGGCGATAGCATCGGTGAAGAAATCTGGGTGACCGGCAGGAATACCGATTGCGCCTGAATTCCAGACTTTCCATGGGGGCGCGATATTGAAGGCGTCGCACAATTCTGGACGTTCCGCTAATGCGTCCAGATAACTTGGAAAAAATTCCCGTGAAAGCTCACCTTCAAACTCGTGCATGAAAAAAACTGGGGAACCGGTTTGCAGTGCGTCAAATGCAGTCGCAGGAGATTTTATCCATTTAGTGTCGCAGTCGACAAAAATAACCGGACCTTCATCACTTTTAACCACTTCGTCCAGAACGGCGAGTTTTATCCGGTGCACATACCCGTGTGTGCCCTTGAATCGCCGAATTCTGGAGCGCTCAAGTTCGCGGATCACGACACAGGGATGTCTGGGAAAACAAGCAGGAGAATCGGTATAAACAAGAACCCGAATATCGTGTTTCGGGTCACTGTCCTTGCCACCATCGCGGCCACTTTGGTCAAGAACGTTCAGTAAGGTCAGCAGCGAATACAGAGCCTGCTTCAGATACTTGTCGTCGCCATGGGCCAGATAAACAATACGCCGATGCCCGGCTTGCAACGTTTCTGTCATGTATCCAACTCAAGACTTTTCTGCTGCGCATGATACTGTAGCGTGCCAGATCGAGGGAAGCGTTGCCCATCCATCTGGCGACCGGATATCTACGTAAATCGGGTCTTTGCTGATCACATTTCAGTCGACGACCTGGCACAGGTCGAAACCGGTAAATACACCAACGCGGGAAGTCTGTCGCTGACGTCTGTCGCAACTGCCTCGCCTTTAATCATTCATCTATCCTGGAGGTAACAATGGAACTTCTTTTATCCTGGCTGGTATTGTCATTGTCGGTGTGGGTAACGGCGGCGGTGCTGCCCGGCTTTCACATCAAGAATTTCACAAGCGCCATTATCGTGTCGGCGATATTCGGCATTCTCAACTTTCTGCTCGGTTGGTTGATCTTCACGGTGTTCACCGTATTGACGCTGGGCATCGCCTGGTTACTGGCGTTCATCACACGCTGGATCATCACCGCCATTTTGCTGAAGCTGACCGACAAGCTCACGGATCACTTGACCATCGACAGTTTTGGCTGGGCACTGGTCGGGGCATTGGTCATGTCGGTTCTGGGCACTTTGGGAGACTGGCTGGTTCGTGGTGTTTTACTGTAAGCCGGTCAGTTCGCCCTTATCGGGTAGCGCCCCTCGGTGCTGGATATCCGCTGTTTCTGTACTGCTTACGCCGCGAGTGTCGAGCCAGCGGATTACCCTGAGTGCTTGTGGGTCAATGGCCTTGCTGGCTTTACCGGGCCGGAGATGAGGTACATAATCATGCACCCGATTTGAATCTTTATACAGGTCTCCGTTCATGGAATTGCCTTCTGCACTGCGCACCCCCCTGTTGGACACTTTGCACTGCCGTCTCCCGGTGATGCTTGCGGGAATGGGAGGCGTGGCCCGCCACGAGCTTGCAGCAGCCGTGTGCAATGGGGGCGGGTTCGGGGTTCTGGGAATGGTCCGGGAACCGGTGGAACGTATACGGTTTGAGGTGAACGCGCTCAGAAGCAAAAGCCGTCATGCCTTCGGTGTCAATCTCATTCCTGCAGCGACCGAACGGACACTCTTACGAAGCCAGATCGAGACATGCCTTGAACTACAGGTTCCTGCCATCGCTCTGTTCTGGGAAGTGGATACAACCCTGGTCAGGCACCTGAAGTCCGAGGGCGTACAGGTCATTCATCAGGTGGGAAACCAGAATGACGCCGATGCTGCGTTGAGTGCAGGCGCCGATGTTCTTATCGTGCAGGGCCATGAAGCGGGCGGACATGTGCGCGGAACCACCAGCATGCTTGCTCTGCTACCCCAGATCGCCGGCATGAGCCCCGTCCCGGTGGTTGCCTCGGGCGGCGTTGCCAGCGGCCGAGCGCTGCTTGCCACCCTCGCGCTCGGGGCCCAGGGCGTCAGTCTGGGTACGGCGTTTCTCGCAACCCACGAAGCCAATGCCCATAGTCACCACAAGCAGCGGGTGGTGGAGGCCCAGGCAGACGATACGCTCCACACCACCCTGTTTGCTCGCAACTGGCATGAGGCGGCACCAGTCCGGGTGCTGCCCAATGCGGTGACCGCGGGAAATTACTTCGGCAAAGATCCGGATACCGTCATCGGTCAACAAGATGGACAAAACGTTTATCTGTTTTCCACGGATTCTCCGCTGGCAGATGCCACAGGGCAGATTGATGATATGGCTATCTATTGCGGACAGTCCTGCGGTCAGTTTTCAAATCTTTGCAGCGCCCAAGAGCGCCTCCAGTCAATCATAGATGAAGCCAGGCAAATTCTTCAGTCCATTTAAAGACCGGCACGTGCCGAAATCTACCGGCGGTTTGGTTAACGCAGTAATCGCGGAAACAGTAATCATCGAGGAGCAGGTATGAAGCTTGAAACATTGGCGTTGCATCAAGGTTATAAATCAGAACCGACAACACGATCCGCCGCCGTCCCCATTTACCAGACCACCTCTTTCACTTTCGACGATACCCAGCACGGCGCGGACCTGTTCGACCTGAAGGTCGAGGGCAACATCTACAGCCGGATCATGAACCCCACGAATGCGGTGCTGGAAGCTCGCATGGCAGCGATGGAAGGCGGTATCGGAGCACTGGTGGTTGCCTCAGGAATGGCGGCCATTACTTACGCCATTCAATGTATCGCTGCAGCCGGCGACAATATTGTCAGCACCAGCCAGCTTTATGGTGGCACCTATAACCTGTTCGCGCACAGTCTGCCTCGTCAGGGTATAGAAGTGCGGATGGCGTCCTTCGATCAGTTCGATGCGATTGAGAATCACATCGACGACAAAACCCGAGCCATTTTCTGCGAATCCATCGGCAATCCCGCCGGTCACATTGTGGATATTCAGCGTCTTGCCGAAATTGCCGATCGCCACGGCGTGCCGCTGATCGTTGACAACACGGTAGCAACGCCCTATTTGTGCCGCCCGATCGATCTGGGCGCGCACATCGTGGTCAACTCCCTGACCAAATATATCGGCGGGCATGGCACCACCATTGGCGGCGTCATTGTGGATTCGGGGAAATTCGACTGGGTAGCCAACAGCCGTCGCTTTCCCATGCTCAACGAACCCGATCCGTCTTACCACAATGTTGTCTACACGCAAGCATTGGGCGCCGCGGCCTATATCGGGCGTTGTCGCGTCGTGCCATTGAGAAATACCGGTTCGGCCCTGGCACCTCACAGCGCGTTTCTGATCATGCAGGGCCTGGAGACTCTGGGATTGCGGATGGAGCGACACTGCGAAAACGCGCTCGCCGTGGCCAACTATCTGGCGCAGCACCCCAAAGTGACCCACGTCAATTACGGCGCCCTTCCGGGCAGCCCGCATTACGCAACTTGCAAGAAGATATGCGGCGGTCGCGCGTCGGGAATTTTGAGCTTCCACATCAAAGGCGGTCAGGAAGCCGGTGCCCAGTTCATCGACGCCCTGCAAATGATTCTGCGTCTGGTCAATATTGGCGATGCTAAATCCCTCGCATGTCATCCGGCCAGCACCACCCACCGGCAACTGAGCGAAGACGAATTGCGATCCGCCGGGGTGACACATGACCTGGTTCGCCTGTCTGTGGGCATCGAGCACATTGACGACATCCTGTTTGACGTTGAACAAGCGCTGGCCAAAGTCGGTTCCGCTGCCTGAATCACGTCAGTATCCGGTAAATCAGCAGTCGGCCCGGTTCCGCAGGAAATACCCGGGTCGACAATACTTGCGGAACCTGTTTCATGTCGAACTCTAAACAACAAAACCTTAAAAACGCTCCCGCGGTGTTTCTCGATACCGCGTCACTGAATCTCGGCGATATCGACCTGTCGCCACTCCAGCGGGCGGCCGAAGCATTGCGGCTGTTTGATAACGCGTCCGCCCGCGAGCTTGCGGAACAAAACCTTCAGCCCTGGTGTGTCATCGTCAACAAAATACAGCTGAACGAAGAATTTTTTCAGCAACATCCGCAGGTGCGTCTGGTGTGCATAACCGCCACCGGCACCAACAATGTCGATCTGCAAGCGGCCAAAGCTCGCGGTGTCGCAGTAGTTCATTGTCGTGGGTACAGCACAGACACAGTGGCGCAGCACGTCCTGATGCTGATATTGACCCTGGTGAGAAACTTCCCCGCCTATCACCGTGATATCGCCAACGGCGACTGGAGCCGTTCACCGTTGTTCTGTCTGCTTCGACATCCGATCCGTGAAACCCAGGGTCTGAAACTGGGCATTATCGGGTACGGCGACATTGGTCAGAAGGTGGCCGCGCTGGCAACTGCTTTCGGGATGGAGATTGTCATAGCGGAGCGCCACGGCTGTAAGGTTCGCCCCGGTCGCACCGATCTGGATACCGTTCTGGCGACCTGCGATGTCATCACCCTGCACTGCCCCTCAACTCCGGAAACCAGAAATCTCATGAACCGCCGGGCGTTCGACTTGATGCGCAAAGACGCATTATTGATTAACACTGCTCGCGGTGATCTGATCGATGAAGCGGCCTTGCTGGACGCATTGCAGAACCGCTCGATCGCCGGAGCTGCAATCGACGTTTTATCCACGGAACCACCCCCGCCAGATCACCCACTACTCACGGCGGGGCTGCCCAACCTGGTCGTCACCCCTCACAACGCCTGGGGCAGCGTCGAAGCCAGGCAACGGGCCATCGATCAAACAGCGGAAAACATCACCGGATGGCTTGCCGGCGAGAGTGTCCGCCGCGTGGTTTAGGTCGTGATATGAGTCGACCAGGCAGGCACAAAGGCCTGTCCTTACCTCTTCGTGACCCGCAGGATTGCCAGTAATTGAAAAATTCTGTGAGCAGATCCTGATCCCGCACCGACTTCCACCGCTCTGAGGCACTCTGACGTTGTCCGTGGTCTATCCTTAACATCATCCAGAACGCCGAGTGTTTTCCTGTGAACAAAGTGACATTGTTAGTTGGGGCAGTTTGCGCCCTTGTGAGCCTGAGCCTTCCCGTTGCAGCCAGTGAAACGGCTGTCGAGCGTGACGCAGATTTTCTCAAGCTGGCGTCTGTGAGCGCTGCCGTCTCTCGCTTGGGCGAGAGCGAGCTTGAATTCGATAAGCGGGCGCAGTGGGTCATGCCCATCGCATCACTGACCAAACTCATGACAGCCCTGGTTGTGCTCGATTCCGATGCGCCACTGGACGCGTGGCTCACCATCAACAAACGGCATTACAAAGCACCCGCGAATGCCTATTCCAGGCTGCGCATCGGTTCCGAGGCGCGCCGGCAGGATTTATTGCTCATGGCGTTAATGTCATCCGAGAACCTCGCCGCTTACCTCCTTGCCCATCACCATCCAGGCGGGTACACCGCATTTGTCACCGCCATGAATGCAAAAGCCAGACAGCTGGGAATGCTGAACACCCGCTTCGTCGATGCGGAAGGTTTGTCGACTGGCAACGTGTCCACCGCCAGTGACCTTGTAAAACTGGTCAACGCAGCCTATCAGGAGCCGCTTCTGCGTCAACTGTCCACCAACCCGCATCACACCGTCCAATTTCGCGAACCTCGCTACAGCCTCCAGTATGTCAACACCAACCCGGTGGTCAGAGGTAGCCGGTGGCCCGTAGCCTTGAGCAAAACAGGCTATCTGTCTGCGGCGGGCCGCTGCCTCGTGATGGTTACAGAAATCAAAGGTGAGCCCTGGGTGGTCGTCCTGCTGGACTCCCTCGGCACCCGCACCCCCGTCGGCGACGCCGGCCGCATTAAACGCTGGGTGGAAACCGGCGTCGGCGGCACCGTAGCCAGCGCCGCTTCGAACTACGAACGGGAAAAAGCCAGCTCGCTGAACTCACTGGAGGCGTCGGCGCAGACGGCGTTGCAGGAAACTTTGTTTAATTAGTCCTTCGCATGAACCATGGTCGATAGATTTCGACCAGCTCATAAATCGGGTAAATCGTCGCGGGCACTGATATGCAAAAAGGCATCGAATAAACATTGGATTATGAGTAATTCGTCATGCCCAGCCACTTTGGTTGTTCTCATTCGGGGAATATACCCTCCCCCAAACCTTGACTATTACCTTTACCCCCCCACACTAAGTGAATTCTCAGAGTCGCCGGTTTTCCATGATTCGCTTTTCCACGCCAGGTAGTGCCCGGGCCGTCACTCCTTTGTGGCGGATGCCGTTGGCGTTGTTGGTGTGCTGGTTTGCGGTTCTGGCTCAGGTGCACCCTGCGACGATTGGTAATGCCCGTGCGCAGGGTATCAGCCAGCTTGAATTGCTGGGTAATCTGACCGCGATTGACCGGGCGACTACCGTCAAGCGGAACGACGATTCCTCCGCGGATGGCGATAGCGACCCGCCTGCTGCGGTCGGCGCCCCGGAATCTGCGACCCGGCTTCACCTTGACGCGACAGCCGCTCTCACTGAGTTCGACGTCCACCGGTTTTCCCGACCGGTTTTCTGGTTGCCCCAGGCTCCGCGTGCTCCTCCCGTCTGATCCGAAGAATTTGCATAGTTTTTTTGCCTATTAATTCTGAGGATTACCCATGCGTTCTCTAACGTCACGGGCTGTGCTGTACGGCCTGATTGTTCTATTGGGGTTGCTTTGCGCCCTGCCCAACGTGCTTACACCGTCCGCCGCCAGCTATCTACCCGACTGGTACACCGATAACACTGTCGCCCTGGGGCTCGATCTCAGTGGCGGTTCCCATCTGCTGATGGAAGTAGATACAAGTAACCTCCTGCTTGAAGAGAATCAGGCTCTGGCCGACAAAATTGGTGACAGCTTGCGCAAGGCGCAGCTTTATCACAGTCAGCCAGCCGTCAGTTCGGACGAGATCCGGATAGTCCCGCAAAGCGCGGAGATTGAAAGTTACGTCAAGGTCGTCCGGTCACTGCTGAAAAATCATTCCCACGGCGCCTCGGCTTACCAGTTGCGTCGGGACTCGGGGGTGCTTGTGATCAAACCCTCCGAAACCTGGTCGCAGTATCTGCAGAAGGACGCGGTTGAGCGCAGCCTTGAAGTAGTACGCCGCCGGCTGGACGAGACCGGCATGGTGGATCCGACCATCACCCGTCACGGAGACGATGGTGTCCTTGTGCAATTGCCGGGAATTGACGACCCGCAGCACGTGCGCAAGTTGCTGGGTACCACGGCAAAAATGAGCCTGCACTGGGCTGCCAACCCCACCACTACCAACGCTAACATCATCGAACTTCCGGATCAGTCCGGGGGTTATCTGCATCGACTGGAGCGTCGCATCGCCCTGGAAGGAACCCGTATCAGGGACGCGCAACTGGCGTTTAATCCGGATACCAACGAACCCGTGGTGAACTTCAAGCTCGACGACGAAGGCGCCCGCCGCTTCGGTGAGATGACGCGCGCCAATATCGGGCGCCAACTGGCCATTGTGCTTGATGACGAAGTCATTACCGCGCCCGTGATCCGCAGTGTTATCGCCGGCGGCAGCGGCGAAATAAGCGGGACTTTCACTTCAGCCGAAGCGGGCGATCTGGCGCTGCTACTGCGTGCCGGGGCCTTGCCCGCTCCACTTGAGGTGGTCGAGGAGCGCACGGTTGGCCCCGACCTCGGCAGCGACGCCATTGCAATGGGAATCAGCACCGGCATTATCGGGGTGCTGCTGGTTCTTGGGTTCATGGTCGGCATCTACGGTTGCTGGGGGCTGATCGCATGCGTTGCGCTGATGCTCAATGTTGCCCTGGTGTTTGGCGTGCTCAGCCTGCTGGGCGCTACCCTGACCCTGCCGGGTATTGCGGGATTGATTCTGAGCATCGGGATGGCCGTTGACGGCAATATTCTGATCAATGAACGCATCCGCGAAGAGATTCGCCGGGGCCGCAGCGCCTTTGGTGCGCTGTCCGCCGGCTTCGACCGGGCCTTCTCAACCATTCTCGACTCGAATATCACCACCCTGATCGCCATCAGTCTGCTGTTCATGTTCGGCAGCGGGCCGGTGCGTGGATTCGCAGTGACCATGGGTGTCGGCCTGCTTATTTCTCTGTTTACTGCCGTATCGGTTACCCGCCTGCTCATGGAATGGCGAGTCCGCAGTCTTGGGCGAAAACCGCTGGTCATCTCGGGGATCAAGGTATTCGACCAGCTGAGCGAGCGTACCTTCGATTTCATGCGCAGCCGCTATCTCGGACTCGTTATTTCCCTTGTTTTATCGATTGCATCCATCGGGCTGTTTCTGCAACCCGGATTGAACTACGGCATCGACTTCAGTGGCGGCAGTGTCGTTGAAGTTGAAGCGCCCGGGGCCTCCGCCAATCAGTTGCGTGATGCTCTGGAAAGTCATGGCGTCAGTCAGGCGTCCATCCAGGAGTTCGGCGGAGGTGATCAGTTCCTGGTCCGTCTGCCGATGGAGGGAGCAGAACAAGTCGCAACGGGAGAACAAGTCGAGCAAATCAAGACGGCGATTGCGCAAATCAGCCCCGACGCAAGTTTTCCGCGGGTGGAGATGGTGGGGCCGAAGATCAGCGGTGGATTCACAGAAGCCACCCTTATGGCGATATTGCTGGCGGGGGGCGGGATGCTGATATACCTGTGGTACCGATTCGAATCTCATTTCGCCATCGCAGCGACCTTGACACTGGCACTCGATCTCACTAAAACCATCGGTTTGTTTGCGCTGGCTGGAATCGAGTTTAACCTGACGGCCGTTGCCGCCCTGCTGGCCCTGATCGGGTACTCGGTGAACGACAAGATCGTGGTTTTCGACCGGATCCGGGAAAATCTGCGACTTACACCAGACAAGCCGTTACCGCAGCTTCTGAATGAAAGTATTTCTTCCACGCTGACGCGCACGGCATTTACCTCGCTGACAACCTTCCTGGCGCTGCTGCCCATGGCTATTTCCGGCGGTAATGCGGTTGCAAGTTTTGCGCATCCGATGCTGTTTGGAATTGTCGTGGGCACTACTTCATCCATTTTCATCGCTGCGCCGATCGTGATGCTTCTGGGCAAACGACGCCTGGACAAAGGGATCAGTCAATTGCGCCCTTCGGCCGAACAGCTGCAGCAACAGCTTGATGCGCTTCCGTAAATAGAAACGCCGGATATGAATGTTCATATCCGGCGTAATTGAACATCCCGAAAATCCGGCGCCTGCCTCTCCTGACAATCACCGGACCCGGTAAGGGTTCAAGGTTTCAATTGCTGATTGAACCAGTTGCCATAGTCGTCCCGTCGATATTCGGTGCGTTCGCGAATGGACACTCCGCCGCCTCGCCAGAACTCGAATCGCTCCGGCTCGATCCGATAGCCGCCCCAACGCGACGGATTTTTACCGCCCGAATAGAAGCGCGCTTTCATGGCGTTGAACTGCTGCATCAGAAACTGTCTGGAACGGGCGGAGGCATTCTCTGATGCGGTGATACCCACTCGCTGGCCGGGTTGGCCAATCAGGATCTGCGTGGTTTCCGCTGCACTGATTTTCCGGGCAGCGCCCGCCACCCGCACCTGACGATCGAGACTGGACCAGTAGAAATGCACACAAACATTCGGATTGACTTCAATATCCTGCGCCTTCTTGCTCGCGTAATCTGCGAAGAACACCAACCCTTCTGCATCAATGTGTTTCAACAGAACCGCCCGTTGATCCGGGTAGCCGGTGGCGTTAGAGGTTGCCAGAATCATGACGCCCGGCTCTGCGACGCCCGTCTCGATGGCCTCTTGTAGCCAGTATTGCAACAGCTCAACCGGCGATTCATTCAATGGTTCCACAATAAATCTGTCTCACTGCGAATTTGTGGGGGCCGCTTCATCAAAAAGCAATGATTGATATTGCCTTTCGTTTTGTCCATTTCAGTATGGACGATTTCAGGCAAGCTGCGCCGGCGCGGATATCGCGAACAACGTTTTGCTCATCATCCCGCGTTGATTCCTGGTGCTCTTGACCTGCATCAAAAATTTCTTCAACCAAGTCATGACTTATTCACCCGCTGGCTACCTTGCAACTTGCCAAACCCAGCCTCTATGGCCATGCTCAGAAGGTGCTGTGGTCACATTCGACAACGCCACGCGGGTATGCACAGCTCAAAATCCGGAAGTGCCACCGAACTGTCATATTCGGTCGCTATCATTGATGATCAGCCCACCCTCATATGAGGAGCAAGACATGAATCCCTCTCTACGCAATCAGTTTCAAGGCGTTATTACGCATGTTGCACCGGGAATTTCCAGCTCTGCCGTGCGCATCAGGATTAATGACAAACAGACTCTTACCGCGATCGCCACCGGTGATCAGGAGCTGCACGTGGGCGAAGTCGCATTGGCCATGATTAAAGCGTCCTGGGTGATGATCGGCAAAGACGAATTCTCAATGGCGGGCGTGCGCAACCGGCTTGCAGGGCGTATTACCCGAATTTCGGCCGGGCATATCAACAGCGGCATTATTCTGGATCTGGGTCAGGGCCGCTCTATCTGCGCCATCGTGAGTAATACCGATACGGCTGATTTACAGGAAGGTGATGTTGCCTGCGCCTTTTTCAAAGCGTCCAGCGTCGTCGTAACCCATCAATAACCATTTCATTTTGCTCGCTTAGCGCCCTTCTTTATTTTTCAAACGGACACGCGCGCTGCTTCCCCGGTGGCGCAATAAAACCTTCACGATTTCGCAACCGACGTGTCATCTCACCCCGCTACTGTCCCCCCAGAATTTCAATGTCTGCGGAGACAGAAAGAATGAGCAAAGCGACCTTCGACCCTACCCGTTATAACCCCAGTGACAACACGCCTTTTGCAACCGTCCTCGATCGCCTGATTGCACGGCGCACGCTGATCCGCTCTGGCGGTGCAATGACCGCTCTTTCGGTGATGGCAAGCTTCGGTATTGCCGGATGCAAAGAGGGAAAATACAAAGGACCTCACCCTCCTGTCGGCGGCAAGCCGGGTAAACCCGGTAAGCCCATGGCGCCCATCCTCGGGTTTGAATCGGTCGCCGGCTCGAAAACGGACGCGGTGGTAGTCCCTTCCGGTTACCGGGCATCTGTGATTGCCCCGTGGGGAACACCTCTGAACAAACACGCAGACGAATGGCGAGAAGACGGCACCAATTCGGCTAAGGATCAGCTCAACTCGGTGGGGATGCATCACGACGGCATGCATTTCTATCCCTTGCCGGGACATGATCACGACGGCATCCTCATGATCAACCACGAATATGTTGATCAGGACGCTCTGCACCCGGAAGGCCCGACGGCGGCTGCGGATTCCGGCAAGCGTCTTGTTGCAGAGGAAGTTCGCAAGGAAATTTACGGTCATGGCGTGTCCGCCGTGCGGATCCGGAAAAAGCGCGACGGCTGGCATGTAATCTTTAATGATCGCCTGAACCGACGTTTTACCGGTGTGTCGGAAATGGAAGTCAGCGGTCCCCTGGCTCGACATGAGTTATTAAAGACAAAATTCTCACCCGACGGCGCCACCGCTCGCGGCACGCTCAATAACTGCGGTAGTGGCACCACGCCCTGGGGAACATTCTTGAGTGCCGAAGAGAACTGGCCGGATTATTTCGTCAATCGGGGAGAACGCACACCCGACCAGTTGCGCCTGGGAATTCCTGCCGACAGAACCCGTTATGGCTGGGACGATCTGGCCGGTGACGTCAGCGAGCAGGATGACGAATTTGCGCGGTTTGATTTGACACCGCGCGGCACGAATGCGCTGGAAGATTATCGTAATGAAGCCAACGCACAGGGATTTATCGTCGAGTTTGACCCTTACGACCCCGACAGTTACCCCGTCAAGCGCACGGCACTCGGCCGCTTTCGTCACGAAAACTGCGAGGTTGGAAAATTAACGCCGGGCAAACCGGTGGTTTTTTATTCCGGCCACGATGCCCGCTTTGAATATGTCTACAAATTCGTATCAGATGCACCATGGAATCCCGCCGATGCAAAACGATCCGACCGTCTGGCAGTTGGTGCGAAATACATGGACGCCGGAACCCTGTATGTGGCACGTTTTGATGACGATGGCAGCGGCGAATGGATTCCATTGACGCTCGACACACCGACGCTGGCCGGCGGCACTCTGGCAGATACGTTTGATGATCTCGGAGCGCTGCTTCTGAATACTCCCGGTGCGGCGGACCTGCTGGGTGCAACGCCAATGGACAGACCGGAATGGGCTGCTGTGGATCCGGTCAACGGCACCGTCTATATGACGCTGACCAATAACAGTCGCCGAACCGAAGCCCATCCGGCCAATCCGCGACTTGAAAATAATTTCGGTCATATTATTCGCTGGGATGAGGCGGACGATGTTACCCGCTTCACCTGGGATATATATTTGTTCGGCGCGCCTGCCGACGCCGACGCGAGCACTAATCTTTCCGGTCTCACCGACCTGAACCAGTTTGCCAGCCCGGACGGACTCATTTATGACCCACGCGGAATCCTCTGGATTCAGACTGATAATGGTGCGGAAGAAATCACTGGAGTAACCAATGATCAGATGCTGGCGATCGTGCCCGCCTCCCTGACCGACCCCAAGGGGGAAATTCCGCCGATCGACAGCAACAATCAGCAGCACCTGAAGCGGTTTTTTGTTGGACCCAATGATTCGGAAGTCACGGGGCTGGCGTTCTCGCCCAGCTTTCACTCCTTGTTTGTCAACATCCAGCATCCCGGAAACTGGCCTTGGTCCACCGATGCGACCGAGGTGGCCCCGGCTGGAACTTCCGTAAGGCCGCGATCAAGCACCGTGATCATCGAAAAAATGGACGGCGGATTAGTCGGCTTTTAGATGGGGAGCCGCATTCCCGTTAATAGCGGGAATTGCGGCCGCTTTCAAGATGCCTTTTTAAAAGGCTCCTCCCGGTCTTTGGTTCTCTTGAATATGAATCCGTACAAGCGCTCCAGCTGCCGGTCCAGAACAGGCGCCATAGCGTTTTCCTGATCACAGGTGGCAACCGATACCAGGGAATTGAAGTCATTCATCCGATGGCAGGTTCTGCATTCAACCAATGCACAATCGCATTCGTACAAACTCTCGGCATCCAGTAGAAAGGATTCGCAGTATAAGCACTGCAAAGTTAATGCGGATTTTTTATTGATCATGAGTGTAACCTCGTCAGCTTGGCAGCGGAGGGCTCTAGTGCGTCATCAGTCGCACATTGTTTTTATAGTCCTGCCCGTCCGGTCTCTGCAATAAACAGCTCTTGGAAATATTTGGCTGCTTGTGACGCCATCACTATCATGGGAAAAAATACGGGTCAAGGTCTTTCTGATCGCGGGCAGCGTAGCGGGGACAAATGCCGGGGATCTGGGCATTTTTACCCGAAACAGTTCTCAAATTGCTTATTCCCGTAAAGCCCCCTCGCCTATGCTTTTCATTACCGAAAAACTCCGACGCTATGCCCATTGAATGACGAAATTCCGGAGAAATATCGCACTTCGAGTGAGTGACACGGCACGCGACGTTCGCGTAATTGGCCTTGGTCTTGAGGCATGAAGCGTCGATCCAGGTGGAGCGCACTAAACCATCAGTTGAAAGGTACGCTGCGAAAGAAGCAGATCCTTCAGAATCATCAGGGCGTTCGACGGATAAATAATTTCCGTCGAAACCAGAGAAGGCACGCGGTGATCACAATGTACAGACCGGGTTCGAACAATCCACTTTTAACGGACCAGAGAAAGTGCAGCGGCACCAATATGGCGACGAGGTAGATCAATCGATGCAGTTTTTTCCAGGATGCGCCCATTGCTCTTTGCAATTTTGGAAGTGACGTTATTGCCAGGGCGAGCAGAATCAACCAGGCGCTGAATCCCACCAGAAGATACTTTCGTTCGATAATTTCCGCACCGATGAATGACCATAGAAACTGCAGGTCCAGGCTGAGCCAGACTGCGAAGTGCAAGCTCGCCCATGCGAAGCACCAAAGCCCGAGAGGGCGTCTCAAACGCATGAGATCGCTGGATTTTATTCCCGGTAGGCGCAGATTTTTTGCGAGGGGGGTGAGACACAGGGTAAGCAGCAACAGTCGCAATGCGCCCATGCCAAGAAAATGCGTCAGTTCTTCAACGGGATCTCCACCCAGGCGCCCTGCCGGAATTGCCCAGAACAGCCAGACCAACGGCGCTGCCGCCCCGAGGTGAACGCCTGCCCGCAGATTATTTTTCAGAGTCATCGTCGACAGACCCTAGTAATAACGCCGCAGATCCATTCCCTGATAGAGACTGGCGACAGCCTCTGCATAGCCATTGAAAGGCAGGGTCGGCTGGCGCCTGGCAATGGCTCCGTCCGCAATAAAGCGTTCGCTGGCCTGGGACCAGCGGGGATGGTCTACCGCCGGGTTGACGTTTGCGTAAAAGCCGTACTCCTCAGGTGCGAGCAGATTCCAGGTCGTTGGTGGCATTGACTCCACCAATTGGATTTTCACGATGGATTTAATCCCTTTAAAGCCATATTTCCAGGGAGACATCAATCGTATGGGGGCGCCATTCTGAACCGGCAATGTTTTCCCATACATCCCCACAACCAGCAGTGTCAGCGGATGCATGGCTTCGTCAATGCGCAAACCCTCGACGTAGGGATAGACGATGCCTCCACCCATACGTGAATTCTTCTGACCGGGCATACGCGCCGGATCGTAGACCGTTTGAAAGGCTACATATTTTGCCCGGCTGGTGGGCAGACAGCTTTTCAGGATTTTGCCCAGTTCCACGCCCAGCCACGGAATGTTCATGGACCAGGCTTCGACGCACCGCATCCGGTATATGCGTTCTTCCAGAGCCGTGCTGTGAATGAAATCCCAAACATCGATGGTCGTTGGTTTTTCGACTTCGCCACCGACTTCCAGCGTCCACGGACGCGGTACAAAATTCCCGCTGTTGTCTGCCGGATCGGTCTTGGCAGTGCCGAATTCATAAAAATTGTTGTGGTAGGTTGCCTTGCCTTCGGGAGTCGTTACCAGATCGGACGCAGAAGCCTTTGCATATTCAAGGGGCTGTCGCGTGTACGCGTGGGTTGTAGCGGGTTGTGTGGCCGAGCCGGCTTCTTTACCGAACAGAGAGTCCCATATGCCAGCTTGCGCCGGCGTGGCAGCAAGACTCACACCGCCGAGCCCGAGCGCTTTGAGGACAAGGCGACGGTCCCGGTAGACGCTCTCCGGAGTGACGTCATTTTCACGAATATCGTAGGAATTTCTGGTGCGTATGATCATGACAGCCACCGCGGCAGGCAGAGAAATTATTGGAACGCAACAATCGGTACGAGTTCAGTCGACACCCGAAGCCGTTTCATGGTTCGTGAGCGATGACGTGACAAGGCGATCTGCTAATGCGGCGGATTGTCAGGGCCTGAAGACGGCCCTGACACACTATCGACGAGCGGTGCAGTGGGTTCAGATCAGCGCACCAGCACCCAGTAAATTACACCGGCCAAAAGCACCCGATAGATGACGTAGGGCATCATTCCGAACTGGTTCAGCCATTTCAGGAAGTAATGAATCGCAAGTATGGCCGTCAGGAAGGATGCGATGGCGCCTATCAAGAACGCGCCCCAGTCAACTGCGACCGGTTCAGCGGCCACTTCAATCAGTTTGGCGGCAGATGCCAGTGCGGTAATAGGTATGGCAAGCAGGAACGAAAAGCGTGACGCCGACTGACGATCCAGCCCCAGCATCAAGCCGGCAGTAATGGTCGCGCCGGAACGCGAAGTTCCCGGGATCAGTGCGAGTGCCTGGGCGAAGCCGATGATGACAACATCCTTCCAGTTAATTTCGTCGATAGTTCTGGTCTGCTTGGCGGTCCAGTCGGCAAATCCAAGCAGCAGACCGAACACCAGCGTCGTGACGCAGAATATTTCGGGTGCACGCAGCGTCGTATCTGCCACATCCATTATCAATAGCCCCGCCACAGCAGTGGGGATGGTGCCAAATACGACTGCCCAGGCGAGACGGCTCCGGCCCACCGTTTTGCGCAGAAGTAGCGATCGGGTACCATCCCAGACCAGCTCCGACACATCCTTGCGAAAATAGAGCAGTACTGCGAGTAAGGTTCCAACGTGTACCGCCAGATCAAACGCCTGCCCCTGATCCGGCCAGCCCGTCAACTGTGGAACGAGGATCAGGTGAGCCGAGCTGGATATCGGCAGAAATTCAGTAAGCCCCTGCAAGATGCCGAGCATGATTGCGTGGAATTTGTCCATCATGGTTCCTTAAGCCGAGCGTTAAAAAGCCGCGAGTCTGTCAATAGCGGTGTCTGGTTAGCTGAGAAATCAGTACCGGGAAAAACGGCGCATTCTAGACGACTTGCGTGGCTATGCCCATCGGCTATAAACGTCGGCGTGCACCGATCGACTTGGTAGTCTGCTGCTTTACCGGCGAATTAGCAGACAGGCGAATTGCCGGTTACAGAGGATCAGGGCCATGGAGGAAGATGTTTAAGCAAACAGTGGAGCCCTGTCGTACCAGAGCAAACAAAGCAATGCCGTCGCTTGGGGACATACCGGCGGAAACAGCCGTTGACAGTGTGGTCCAAGAAAAGCTGTTGATAAGCGCATTTCAGTCCGAACAGGAAACCACCATGAAAAGTCCCGAGAGCAGCAGAGCCGAATCCGGCCCGACACATGACCAACAGGAGTTCCGAATCGGCGTAAGTGGCATGCGGTGCGCATCCTGTGTGGGCACGATTGAAAAGGCCCTGCAACGGATCCCCGGAGTGGCATCTGCCGGGGCCAATCTGGCGACCCAATCGGTCCAGGTATCGGCGGGGACGGCCGTGACCGCCGCGGATCTGGGCAACGCCATCGAAGGCGTCGGATTTTCAGTAACGCGCTACCCGGTGCAGCTGTCTGTCTCCGGCATGACCTGTGCGTCCTGTGTCAATCACGTTGAGAAGGCGTTGCAAGGTGTACCCGGAATCGTGCAGGCGGAAGTCAACCTGGCGACCGAAATGGCCCATGTGTCGAGTCTGATACTTCCGGTCCCTCTGCAGGCGATGCAGGACGCAGTGGCGCGCGCGGGCTACAAGGTTTCCCTTACCTCCCCGTCCACAGCGCCGGGCACGGATCCACGGGCTCAGGAACGGGAGGTTGAATTCCGGAGTCTGCAATCGAATGTCATGTTTGCCGGACTGCTCACTCTTCCGGTTTTTCTGCTGGAAATGGGTTCCCACATACTGCCGCCGATGCAGCAGTGGCTAACCAACACCATCGGACAGCAAACATGGTGGTTAATCCAGTTCGGGCTGGCATCGCTGGTTCTGTTTGGTCCGGGGCGGCGATTTTTCCGGCACGGATTGCCGGCCCTGGCTCGCGGTCGGCCGGACATGAATTCGCTGGTCGCAATCGGCACTGCCGCCGCCTGGGGCTACTCGACCGTTGCGACGTTTATACCGCAGTTGCTGCCGGCCGGTACGGTCAATGTGTATTACGAAGCGGCCGTGGTCATAGTGACCCTGATCCTCCTGGGTCGTTTGCTGGAGGCCCGTGCCCGCAGTCGTACCAGTGAAGCCATTACGAGCCTCACGAACCTGCAGGCCAAAACAGCCCGGGTTATTCGCGATGGACAGCCCCTGGAAGTACCGCCGGAAGAGATCAGTCTCGGTGAACACGTGACCGTTCGGCCCGGTGAAAAAGTACCCCTGGATGGCGAAGTCATCGAAGGCAGTTCCTATGTGGATGAATCCATGGTCACGGGCGAACCGGTGCCGGTCGTCAAGGAACGGGGTGCGGCTGTTGTCGGTGGCACCCTCAACAAAAACGGCACCTTTACTTTTCGGGTTACCAAAACTGGCAACGACGCGTTGCTGGCGCAGATTATTCAGATGGTGGAAACAGCTCAGGGCTCGAAGCTCCCCATTCAGGCCATGGTAGACCGGGTGACCCACTGGTTCGTGCCGGTGGTGATGGCGCTGGCGCTGCTGACCTTCGGTGTCTGGTTGCTTTTCGGACCCGAACCCGTGTTCGGCATGGCGATGGTCAGTGCCGTCAGTGTCCTGATTATTGCGTGTCCATGCGCCATGGGACTCGCCACGCCCACATCCATTATGGTTGCCAGTGGCCGTGCGGCGGCCCTGGGCATTCTGTTCCGCAATGGCGAAGCCCTGCAAACCCTGGGGCAAACTCAAGTAGTGGCGCTGGACAAGACCGGCACGCTCACCAAAGGGCAACCGGCGTTGACTGACCTGGTTGTAGCGCAGGGGTTTGAGCGGACTGAAGTGCTGGCGCTGGTGGCGGCCGTTGAGACACGTTCCGAGCATCCGATTGCAGACGCCATTGTGGCTGCAGCCAAATCCGAAAATCTGGTTTTGGCGGAAATCGATGAATTCGAAGCCGTACCGGGCTATGGTTTGCAAGCCCGCGTCCGGGGGCGGTCTGTGCTGATCGGTGCCGACCGGTTTATGCGCCAACACGCCATTGATCCGGCCGCTTTCGACGCGGAAAGCCGGGCGCTTGGCGAACAGGGCAAGTCCCCGCTCTATGCCGCGATCGACGGCCGACTGGCGGCGATTATCGCGGTGGCCGACCCCATCAAAGACGGCTCACAGGAAGCGATCCGACGCCTGCATCAACTCGGCTTTTCGGTCGCCATGCTCACCGGAGATAACCAGCGAACGGCGCAGGCAATTGCCGCGCGGCTTGGAATTGATGATGTGGTGGCGGAAGTTTTGCCGGAAGGCAAAGTGGACGCCATCAAGGCGCTGCAGGCCGAAGGTCGGAAAGTTACTTTTGTGGGCGACGGAATCAATGACGCACCGGCACTTTCCCAGGCAGATATTGGCGTGGCGGTTGGAACCGGAACCGATGTGGCCATTGAAAGTGCCGATGTCGTCCTGGTGTCCGGCAATTTGCGGGCGGTCACAGAGGGTATCGCCCTGGCACGGGCAACCATGACCAATATTCGCCAGAATCTTTTTTGGGCGTTTGCTTACAATGCGGCCCTGATTCCCGTCGCCGCAGGCGTACTCTACCCCAGCTACGGCATCCTGATATCGCCAATGTTTGCGGCTGGTGCCATGGCCATGTCCAGCATTTTTGTCTTGGGCAACGCGCTGCGACTCAAACGGTTTACACCCGCACCGTCTGCGGCCGCGTAACGGCGGCGCGCACCACGTTTAAAACTTGTCGGGGCGGAGCACATCGACTTCATGCGAGTAGAGAACCATCGCGTAATTGTCGTAGTAAACCTCGCGCATACACTCGCTGATGGCGTCGGCGATTTGCCTGGTGCAAATGATTTCGACGCGGATATTGCTGTCCGCATCCCATCCCGCCGAACGGGTGCCACGATCGCCTTTGCCGCGTGCATCCGTCACCGTATAACCCTTGGCGCCAAGCTTTTCAATTTCACGCAGTAAGGTTGCTTCGAGAGATGATTCGGTCACGATTGTCAGCAGGGTTCTGGTGGGTGCGGTCACGGGTTAACCTCCAAATAGAGAATGGGCTTTGACGGCCATCTGGTGGTACAACGTGATGCCGATCAGCACGTTGAACGGAAAGGTGATGCCGAGGGACGCGGTCAGGGAAAGGGTGGGATTCGCCTCCGGGACCGAAATACGCATGGCGGCAGGCACGGCGATATAGGAGGCACTGGCTGCGAGGGTTGCCAGCATTGCCGTGCCGCCCACCGACAGATTGAACAACAAACCAAGTCCTATCCCAAACAGCGACGAAAACAGCGGCATGATGATGCCGAATGCCACAAGAAATAATCCATAACGCCGCAGACTACTCATTTTGGACGCCGCAATCAGGCCCATTTCCAGCAGAAACAGCGCCAGAATTCCCTTGAAGAGATCTACAAACAAGGGTTCGAGAGATTCGAGCCCCTGCGGCCCGGCAATCCATCCGATCACAAGTCCGCCCAGAAGCAGCACTATGCCCTTCCCTGCCAGTACCTCATGAGCGACCGCGCCCCATTTGATATTTCCCGATAATCCACGCGCGAGCATGATACCCACCAGAATCGCAGGCACCTCCAGCACGACCAGAAGGACCGGAATATGTTCTTCGAAATAGACCTTGTTGCTTGAAAGGTACGCAACTGCAACGGCATAAGTCCCGACACTGACCGAACCGTAGTGCGCCGCGATGGACGCTGCGTCCGCCCGCTTGAAACCGCCCAGGTAACGCAGAACCGGAAATGCCAGCAGCGGCAGCAGCAACCCGAGCCCCATCACTGCCACCAACTGGGGCGCCAGTTGCATGAATGGCTGTTGCGCCAGCTCTGCTCCGCCTTTCAGACCGATTGACAACAGTAACAGGATGCTGACGAACTCATACACTTGCGCGGGCAGTCGCAGCTCCGAGCGAGCAAGACCTGCCACCACGCCCAGCAGGAAAAACAGAATGATGGGATCAATCACAATTCAGATACCTTTTGCAGATTTCCAACAGATATTTCCCCTATTGATCTGGCCTGCGTGCCCACCCAGCCCGACGCCCCGAATAGTCAAAACCAGGTTCGCAGGCCTGCAACTATCCGCGTATTTTCATCTTCCCCAGCACGGGCCCGACTGAAATCTGCCGTCTTACCGAACTGTTTTTCCCAGTTCACTCCGATGTAGGGCGCAAACTCACGGCGGATTTCATAGCGCAGGCGCATGCCCGCCTCGACGGATGAGATGCCCGCGCCTGCTCCACGACGCTCGTCGTCCTTCCCGAACAGGCCGACTTCAATGACGGGCTGCAGAATCAGGCGGTTGGTCAGCAGAATCTCGTACTCTGTCTCAAGCTCTAATGCTGTCTGCCCCTCCTCGCCAATGTATGCCGTGGCGGCAATTTCAAATTTGTACGGCGCCAACCCCGTCACACCAAGCGCGGCAAAGCTTTGTGATTCGGCTCCGGGGTGGGCGTCGTGCCGGATCCCGACGAGGACATCCCACCAGGGGGTGGTGGCCTTACCGTAAAAAATCTCCAGATTGGCTGATTCAGTCGTTCCGTCAACCCATTCCCCCTCACTGCGAAACCACATGCGGTTCAGGTGGGTGCCCACCCATGCCTGCGCTTCCCAGGAAAGAGCAGTGCCGGGGTCTGCATTCCAGGTCTCCAGCCGGTCCATTAATGCCAGGTAATGGATACTTTTATCATGTACCGCATGGCCGGCCACAGCAGGGAACGCCGCAGCACGATCAGCATCAGTAAGGGATGGGATGGGTTCACGGGGCGCAGCATCCGTTTGCGGCATATGTTTCTCATGATCGTGTCCGGCCTGAGCGGGCATTTCATGGGCATGTCCTTTATGGCCAGCTTGCCCTCTATGACCAGCTTGTTCAGGAGTGTGTTGCCCATGGGCATGTCCCACATGGGAACTGGCAGCGCCGGCCTTCTTCCCATTCTGCATTTCAGAGTGCCCTGCATGTTGAGACCATGATTCAGCTGAAATCATTGAGACCAGCAAGATGGAGGTACGCAAAATAAATGCGCAGAATTCGCTCCGAAAAAAAATCGTCGCAGTCATTCTTCTACCCTTACCTCCCTGAACATTCCTGCTTCCATGTGATACAGCAGATGGCAATGGTAGGCCCAGCGTCCCAGTGCATCCGCACGCACGCGGTAACTGCGTTTGCTGCCAGGCGGCATATCGATGGTGTGCTTGCGAACAAGGAAATTGCAGTCTGCATCCTCCAGGTCGCTCCACATGCCGTGCAGGTGGATGGGGTGCGTCATCATGGTGTCGTTGACCAGCACAATGCGGACTCGTTCGCCGTATTTGAGCCGCAGTGGTTCAGCGTCTGAAAAGCTCACTCCATCGAATGACCAGGAAAAGCGTTCCATGTGTCCTGTCAGATGCAGCTCAATGGTCCGGCCGGGTTCGCGGCCGTCCGGGTCGGGGAATATGCTGCGCAGATCGGCATAAGTAAGCACGCGTCGACCTGCTTTTCCCCGGTCCTGTTCACGCAGTCCGATTCCCGGATCATCCAGTTTGGGCACTGGGTTCATGGTCTGCATATCCACTAATGGATTATCCGACTCGCTCGCCGGATGCTGCTGCATATCCTGATGATTCATGCCATGGTGGGCAGCGTGCCCTCCCCCGTCGTGGACCATACCGCCATGAACCATAGCTCCATGAACCATAGCTCCATGAACCATAGCCCCGTGAACCATAGCCCCGTGACCCATGTCGCCCATCGTCAGGACTGGCTTTCGGTCCAGGGGTGGAATCTGTGCGCGCAGACCTTCGTGTGTCGCCAAGGTACCCGCCACATAGCCGGTGCGACCCAGATCCTGTGCGAAAATTGTGAAGGCATCCTGACCACTCGGTTCGACGATGACGTCGAAAGTCTCCGCAGTGGCAATGCGGAACTCGTCCACCGTCACCGGATGTACATTTTGGCCATCAGCGGCAACCACCGTCATCTTCAGCCCAGGAATGCGTACGTCGAAATGGGTCATTGATGATCCATTGATAAAACGCAGGCGCACCCTCTCGCCGGACCGGAACAGACCGGTCCAGTTACCGGATGTGGTACAGCCGTTCATCAGGTAGGTATAGGTGTTGCCGTTCACGTCTGACAGATCGGTCGCCGCCATGCGCATCTTTCCCCACATGAGGCGGTCCTGGACGGTGGCATCCAGTCCGTGAATCTTTACGTCCTTGAAAAAATCACCAAGGGTGCGCTGGGACCAGTTGTCATAGTGGGACATTTTGTGAAGCCGCTCGAACAGCACCGCGGGGTTGAGGTCGGTCCAGTCACTCAGCAGAATTGTGTAATCCCGGTCATAGCTAAAGGGTTCAGGTTCGGCCGGATCAATAATGAGAGCACCATAAAGCCCCACCTGCTCCTGAAAGCCGGAATGGCTGTGGTACCAGTAGGTACCACTCTGACGTACATCAAAACGATAGAGGTAGGTTTCACCACGATGGATGCCATCGAAACTCATGCCTGGCACACCATCCATGTTTGCTGGCAGCAGAATCCCGTGCCAGTGAATGGATGTGGAGTGGCCGTGGATCGAATTGACAGGCAAGTGATTGGAGACCGCCAGCTCAACGGTCGTGCCCTCTTTCCAGCGAAGCGTGGGCGCCGGCAACGAGTTATTGACTGTGATCGCGGTGCGGGGGGCACCGGTGATATTGACCGGCGTTGCGCCGATGGACAGATGAAAACGGGTTCCACTCAGTACAGATGTTTCCACGCGACGTGATGCATTTGCGGAACCTGCCCAGACCGACGAACCACTCCAGCCAAATCCCGCTGCGGCCGCGCCCAGAGCCATACCGTGTACAAATCTGCGCCGGGGAAGAATCAGTCCCTGGTACCCTTTATTGCGTTGCAACCTGCTCTACCTCACGTTGGTTCCTGCTCACGTCTTCTCCTGGTATTTAATCAGCGACATCCGAAAGAAAGGCCTTCAAAAATTTCCGGATTCACGGGATTTTCCATACGTACGAAAGGCGTACTCAAGGACTTTAATATCCAGTGGTTTCACGAAGTGCTCTACAAAACCCACTGCCAGTGCCCGGTCCCGATACTCTTTGTTTCCCCAGCCAGACTGGGAAAAAAATGCCGTATCCCGAGCTTCCGGAAGTGCCCGCAGGCGCAGGCAGAGTTCGTAACCGTCCATGTCCGGCATGCCAATATCCAGCAACGCCACATGCGGGCGGAATCCGGGGAACATCTCAATGGCTTCGCGACCATTGCCGGCCGTGCGGGTTTCATATCCCGAGTATTGCAGCAAAAGTTCAAGCATTCCCGTCACATCTGGATTGTCGTCGACCAGCATCACTCTCAGCCCCCCACTACTTTTCCCCTGCAATTCCGCTGAATCAGAGCCGCCGTCGGCTTCCCCCTTCACCCTGGGCAGCACAATCTCAAATTCACTGCCGCAGTTAAGCCCCGCGCTGCGAGCTGTGATCTTCCCCTCATGCAACCGGATCAGCTTATCCACAAGGGTCAATCCGATTCCGAGTCCGCCCTTTGTATGAGTCGAGTGCGCTTCGACCTGGGTGAACATCAAGAAAATATCCTGCAGCTTGTCTTTGGGTATCCCGAGTCCGTTATCCTGAATGACGGCGATTATCTGCTCTTGCGTGGCAGTCACGTTTAGTGAAATCCGGCCTCCCGCTTCCGTGTACTTGATGGCGTTATTCAATACATTCGAAAATATCTGGGATAAACGGGCGTTGTCACCGCGCAACAAAAGGGGCGCGTCAGGCATGTTGACGCTCAGATGATGCTGTTTCGCCTTGATGAGACTGTCCACCATTTCAATGGAATTTCTGATCACCTCCTGAATACTCAAAATTCGCTGCTCGAGCTTCACCTTGCCGCGGGTTATGCGGGATACATCCATAAGGTCGTCAATCAGCTTTGTCATGTAGCTGACCTGGCGTTTTATGGTTGCGGTGACCTTGTGCCGTATTTCTTCACTTTCCGAATGTTCCAGCAGTGATACGCCAGCGCTTATTGGCGCAAGAGGATTGCGCAGTTCGTGGGCCAGTGTCGCCAGAAATTCATTTTTGTGCCGGTCCTGCCGTTCCAGATCAGACATGTTCTTGCGCATTTTCTCCTGCACTTCCAGCGCATGGGCCAGAAACATACGATTGAATCGTCCGGCCATGTCAACATCGTTCTGATCGAATTCCTTGCTTGCGCCATTAATTTCCTTGATATGGACCTGAAACGAAGTGCGCGGCGTCAACCTCTCCCTTTTGGACGCGTTGATGCTTTTCTCCTGAGGTAAACCTGCCCATTTCTGGATGTAGCGTTGCTCCTTCCGAAACCATGCGGTGAAGTAATTTTTTCGCTCGACCAGAGGGATCAACATGACTCCGAGAATCCCATGGAGCGCTTCGTGGTCCTCAAGATAGCGGGTAATCTGGCTGGTAATAAAAGGCCGCCCCTGGCGGCTGTCTGCTTTGGCATAGATCTCGAGAATGACCGGAAGATCTGGCGTGGTTCCAATTGCAATAGATTCCTGATCGGAATAGAAAATGAAGCCATCAGCATCCATGAGTTTAAGCACTTCATCCTGGTGCGCCGCGAACACCTCAACAATAGGGAAAGTCGGCGACACCCGGTCGAGCATGCGCTGGATTGACTGATCGGTGCGTTCTTTTTGCCGGAAAGCCAGTTGTTCTTCTTTTGCGTAGAGATGCCAGCTGAACAACTGGCTGAGGTTTTCGCATTGCAGGCGAACATCTTGGGAAATATAGGTCGCCTTGCGGCTGTGACAGGATATAAGTCCCCACAGGCGATCGTGCGTTACCAGAGACATTGAGAACGAAGCCTGCAGGCCCTGGTTGCGGATGTACTGCTGATGAATGGGCGACAGCGTTCGCAGCAGTGAATGGGTGAGATCCAGCGGTGGTCGACCAGAATCCTTTATTTCAGGGATCAGCCGTGATGCCTGCAGATCGACATTTGGCGTCAACCTCACCCAGTTCTTTTTGTAAAGCTCCCGAGCCTGTGGGGGAATGTCACTCGCCGGATAATACGTGTCGAGATAGGATTCAATGTCATCGACTCTGGCTTCCGCAATGACTTTTCCCGAATCATCATCGTTAAACCGATACAGCAGCACGCGCTCCATATTGGTGATATAGCGGATGGTATCCACTATCTCCTGCGCCATGACGTCCAGGGATTCCAAGGTATTGAACTTCGGCGCGATGCTCATTGCGTAGATCTTGATGTAGTGCTCGGCAGTATAAATTTCCCGGAATTTGGCCGCCGGCTCCAGCTCCACAATCAACATGCCACCGCTGTCATAAACAACTGCAAAATATGAAGCCTCCGCGTCCTGCCGCAATACTTGCTTTTTGAACGTAAGTCGTGCCGGCAGCCGGGTGCTTCTCTCCTTTGCGCGTCTGTACGTTTTGAGAAAAAACTCCAGTGCTTCTTCGTCATCATTCATCAGACTGAAAAATGAGTGCCCGATTATTCCGGTCTGCTCCACCAGCAGGTCACACACATTTTCGCTCACAATCGTAATATTGCCGCTATCAGCATCAAGAGCAAAAAGATAACCGTAGCTCTGGATGGATTCCGGGATATGGATCGGTTCATCCTCGCACCGCTCAAAGTTCAGCTTCTCAATGTTTAAGCTCATTTCAGCCTCATCCTGCACTTCGAATTCGTTGGTAAAGAGATTCAAAAATATTCCGGCTTTCGTTCAGTATCTCTACTTCTTCAGACTCGTCCCCGGTATTCAAATGGTCGGCGAGGAACTCCCTCCAAAGGCTGCCCCCCTGCTCCGCCAGGACCTGCAAATGCTGTCTCGGATACTGCGCAGTTCCCTGTTGCTTCAGCATCCGGCGGGCACCGAGACTGGAACCGATCAGAACATAGAACAGTGCGACTTCATTGCGCAGGATTGGCCGCTGTGGCGCGCCCGTGCAGCGGGATCCCATTTCCGCACCGCAGTCGTGCAGCAACGCCTTCAGATAATTTTCCCGAAAGTCGTGGTAACGGCACGACAGATTGCGGGTTGCGGGCAGATTGGAAGTCCAGAAGCCGGATAACTTGTTGACAGTTGAGCGGTACTGCATTAAAGAAGCATCCCCCGCTGCATAATTCTTCATCTCGGGGACCGCTTCCAGGCGCTGGTGAACCGTAGAAATATTTTGTCGTAGCCTGTCTCGGAAACCGGGCATCAATAAGGTCTGCATCATCTTGTTGTGTGGACGTATATACGGGCAGGCTTTTGGCCTGGTCCTACTCCTGACCTGGCGGTCTGACGGTGGCATAATAACAGCCGGCCGCGATACGTCACAGTACGCATTGGTCCCACGCAAGCCCGGTTCATCGGCTGTCGCAGGTCCGGGGGAGTGTTGCAGCAGGCTACAAGCCAAGAGACTGCTTATGCTTAATCAATGAAATACGGAGGTGATCTTGAACCAGCGAACGGTAACCGTAATCCGGGGCGACGGCATAGGCCCCAGCATCATGGACGCCGCCGTCCAGATTCTTGACCATGTCGAATGCGGATTCAAATACGAATTTGTCGAGGCCGGCCAGCGCGCCTTCGAGATGACCGGCGATCTGCTGCCCCAGGCAACACTCGATTCGATTGCACGTACCCGGCTTGTACTCAAAGGCCCGCTGACAACGCCTATCGGGGAAGGATTCTCTTCCATCAGCGTGCGCCTGCGGCAAAAATTTCAGCTTTATGCCAGCGTCCGGCCGGCCAAATCCTTCGTAGGTACCAAAGCGCGCTACGACAACGTCGACATCATTAACGTCAGGGAAAATACCGAGGGGCTCTATTGCGGGCGAGGACAGAAGCTCTCTGAAGACGGCAATACCGCCGAGACCCTGAGCGTCATTACCCGCAGCGGTACGGCACGCATTGCGCGCTTCGCCTATGAATATGCCCGGCAAAAGGGCCGGAAAAAGATCACCATCGTTCACAAAGCCAACATCCTGAAATCCACATCAGGTCTGTTTCTGAAAGTTGCGCGCGAGATTGCCCGGGAGTATCCGGACATCACTACCAATGAAATGATCATCGACAACGCCTGCATGCAGCTGGTCCTGAATCCGCAGCAGTTTGACATGATCCTCACGACTAACCTTTTCGGCGATGTTGTGTCGGATCTGTGTGCAGGTCTCGTGGGTGGTCTGGGTATGGCGCCGGGTGCGAATATCGGCGATGACTGCGCAATGTTCGAGGCCGTCCACGGGTCGGCACCGGATATTGCCGGAAAAAATATCGCCAACCCGTCCTCTGCAATACTGACGGCGTGCCAGATGCTGGACTATCTCGGTGAGATAGAAACCTCGCAGCGGATTGTGCAGGCCGTGCGCAAGGTCATCGCGCTGGGAGACAAGACCACCCGCGATCTCGGTGGTCAGGCGTCGACGACAGAGTTCACCCAGGCGGTCATAGATAATCTACCCAATATCCGGGAAGCATAATCCGGCGACTCTCAGGATCCGGATTTCGCCGCCTTATCTGCTTGCATGCGCTGGTCAAGTCCGGAAACAAGTTTCGACGCAATATTGTCGGTGAATCGCTGCCCTTCATCGATGTACTCGCGCACGGTCGCGTCGCTCTTCCAACCGCCCTGTTTCTTGATCAGATCGAAATCCAGATTAGCCCGGGCGGCACTGGTGCTGATCCCCCGCCGGAAACTGTGACTGCTCAGTTCGTGAGCGAAATCCCAGCCCATTGCCGTCCCCAATGCTTTTACGATGTCGTTGATGGCGGCCGGCCGCAAGGCGCGTGGCTGCATGACGCCCCACCGATTGATGGGGCGAAACACCGGCCCGGAAGTGATTCCGGCCGCAGCCAGCCAGGCCCGCAACGCGCCCACCGCGCAGAGGGTAGTTCCGCCTGTGGGGATAGCTCGCACTGCGCCGACGCCCTGCTGATCCGTCTTTGTTCGTGGCAATCGCACGAGTAAACCTTCCGGCTCCCAGGCTAAATCCTCGACCGTTATAGCCACCAGTTCCGAGCGCCGGAATGCGCCAAAGAAACCTATTTGCACAACCGCCAGATCTCGCAATACTTGCAGGCTTTCAGGTTGTTTACGCAACCAGTCGACCATTTCCACGATATGTTCCAGGCGCAACGCTTTCGCCTTTTTTTTCGGCTTGCCGTGCACCCGCCGCATACCACTGAGCGCTTTACGCACGGCCGCATCTACCGTGGGATCAGCGAAACCCTGAAACCTGTGCCACTGTCCCAGAGCGGTCAAATGCAGTTCCAGCGTCCGGGTGTTGAGTACCTCCACCTGCTCGAGCAGGTAACGGATTACCGTATCCCGGTCTGTTGGCAACACACCGCCCCAGCGCTCAAAGCGGCGCAGTGCCGCGCGGTAACTTTTGCGGGTGTTGGCTGCCGTAGCGGCCTCAAGATATTTGCGGTAACGCTCCTGCAGCTCCGGGTTCAGTTGCCCGGGTG
>CAZJKJ010000031.1:0-38839 GCA_964546435.1 uncultured Cellvibrionaceae bacterium | reverse complement strand
CAGCCGCAGCCCATGGCAAGCTCGGGATTTGACGGCATGGATGATATTCCATTTTAGAATATCTGATATATATGATATTTGGGATAGCGCAGCCACGGATGGCGCCGCGCAGTCCCGCCCCCATATTTTTTAAGCCATTGTCGGGGATCTTGTGCCCGAAGGCCTTATCGCACAGAGTTTTGCGCTCGCATACAGCGTTCACGCCAGGGCAGGGAAGCCCACCCTAATCTTGCTCGCACACCCATCTGTGCCAGCAATCGCCAAGCAAAGCGCCGCACCCTAAGGCGCGCAACCGGCACAAGACAAACACCCCTGGATCCTGCGCCAGCGGCGGCCACAACCAGGCTCAAAGATTTAGCGAGGCTTTAAGCGGGCACTGCGCTGCCACCCCACAGGGACCGTAACTGGCGATTATTTAGTATATCGATTATTATTAATTTAGCACTCTAACAGGGACATTGCACCAAGGGGTACATGGCCATGCCCGCACGCACTTTGGGTGATCACAAGGAACACTTGCCCGACACGCACGGCGCACAGAGCCGAAGGCACTGCTTCGCGCCCAAGGTCGGCTGGATCCTGCACGAGCACTACCTTCAGCACGAGCCTGAGGGCGCCGCGATCTGCGCTGCGCTCGAGGCGCTCATGATCCCCTACCAGATCGTCCCCTGGCAGCGCGCCCGCGATACGGTATTTACCTGGCAGCAAGAGCCTGTCGATATCATCGGCACACTTGGCACCATCGGCTTTACCCAGAGCTTTCACCGCAGCTACCAGGGCCCCGAGCTCTACCCCTTCTTTACGACGCAGGTACAGTATTACTCGCGCTACCAGCACCTGCTGCCCGCCGATGCGCTTTTGAACTCACGCGGCTACCTTCTGCCCTTCGGTGAGATCAGGCGGCGCCCGCCAGCGGATGTTGTCGGTCTTTTTGGGGGTGATTCGGTGTTCATGAGGCCTGATTGTGCGCTGAAGCTGCGCGAGGCTGAGCGGGTCGACTCTACCGGGCTCATCAACTGGGTGCGCTACGGTGAGCGCGTTGCAAGGACAGATGATCATGAGCTTTTCTGGCTCTTTGAGCCCAGACCGATCTCAACTGAGATCCGCTACATCGTCTGCGCAGGTAATGTGGTGGCGGCCTCGCAGTACATGCTTGGGGACAAGATCTCGCACTGCGCCCGGGTGAGCGAGCAGGCGACCGCCTTTGCGCGCTCGCTTGCGCGCGCAATCGATCTTTGCGATCCGGTGTATGTGCTCGATCTTGCACTTAGTGAGGGGTGCTGGAAGGCCATCGAGATCAACGCCTTTTCCACCTCCGGGCTGTACCTTTGCGATAAGATGAGCACCATGGCCCACGCAAGCTGCGCACTTCGCGACATCGCAAGACAGTGGCGCGAGTAATCGGGCAAACAGTGCTTTCTCGCTGCGCTTAAAACTGATAGCTTTGCCCGCCAACTTGCTTTAACCCATGGGCCTATCAGGAAATAATAAATGAACAATAAATATCCAGCACTTATGATCGGGGCGCTTATCTTACTGGGCTCGGCCCCGCTGCATGCACAAACCTACAGCGCGCAGCACGAGCAGGCGCTCAAGTACTTTTTAAGTGATGAGGAGAAAACCGTAAAAGATGCCATCTGGAGCGCAAAGAAGATATTCAAAGTCGGCGTGATAAACGATGGCACACCGCGCGATGGCTATGCCAGCTACGTCTGCCAGGTGCTGTACGATTACGGCTTTAAGGGCAGTAAGATCTCGGTGCATGTGATCGATATCGTAAAGCTAAAGCGCGAGGGGGAATGGGTAAAGCTCGGTGAGTCGCACTGCCTGTAAGGCACCAGGGCCGCGCTTTGATCCAAATCCCGGGCGCCCCACCAAATGGGGCCGCTTTGACTTTAAGCAAACCCGCCATTGCCGCTATCATGGCCGCGCCCGCACCCCCATACTGCGCAACCGGGGCTTGACGTGGTCCGCTTTATTTGATATAATACTATCAATTGGCGGCACCCGCTCCCCACAACATGAGGATCACCCATGAGACCTGCCCTGAAGCCCTACACTGTTATCGGCTACTACGATGAGAGCGGACAGATCTTCAGCGATCACATCGTGGCTCGATCTGCAATGCACGCCTTTCGGGTCGTGGCAAGACAGAGGTGCGATGCCGTGCTTGTCACCGCGCTCGATGGCCACATTATGGAATCCGAAGGCGTTCATTTCCCGGGCCAGGGAGTTGTCTGCGCCGAAACCGTTCTTGAGCAGCCGGAGGTCTTTGCCTAAAGCAGGCACCGCTGCGGCAGCGCCTGCCGGATCCGACGGGCCGCACCCCCAAAGAAGGTGCGGCCAGGCATTACGCAATCACCAGAAGTAATCGTCCATGTTCGCGCTGAAATCATAATCAAACATCAGATCATCGATTTCACGCCACGGCCCAAGCCGCACGAGCGCAGGTAGCGCCGCATCGATCAGCTCGGTCTCATAGATCTGCCCGAATTTCTCCCTGATCACAGATTGCAGATCGATACCTGCTCGCGGGTCAGCGTTTACGCCGCCCGGGGTGAGCTGCCCCTGGCCGCGCTCATAGTTAGCATCAAGATACGCCCTGATGTGGCGTGTCACAAAGGCCGCCGCCGCACTCGGGGCGACGCGCACAACGCAGCGCCCGATGCGCGCGCAAAGCACCTGCCACTCATCTGACAGCGAATGTCCAGTTTCGAGCTTTCTTTTAAGCTGGCCCCAGTCCTTAAAGCCCGCATGCTCGGCGATGCGCTGAAGGTAGTGGCTGTGGGGGTGATCGCCGCAGGCTTTCTTCTGGGCGTTCGCCGCGCGCTTGATTGATTCGATGAATAGATCCCGGGGGTTGTCGATGTTCGTCATATTGGCTCCAATACAAAGGCGCACAATCGTGAAGCTGGTCCGCAGGCTTTTGCGTGTGCGCGTAAATGTAAGCACATGACAAATTGATCGACGGCTTGCGGCTGCTTTACTGTGCGGACCCGATGGAGCGCCTGAACCCCGGATGAAGATTATCTGTGGCTGGCTGTTGTCTGTCAACACCGCCACTGCGGCGCCTGCGCGCGGATGCGGCTCTGAGCCGGATCTGAATAAGCCCCTGCACATGACCGGCAGGCTCGCAACAATGGTATCCTTGCAGACATAATCACAACACGTGTCACGGCAAGGCATAAGCCAGCCACACTGCCCGAGACACCCGAGGCATCCTCTTATGTCCATCAACGATACCCTGCCCAGATCACGCGCCGATATTTATCCCTACCTGCGAGGCGATGAGGGTCGCACGCTCGAGCGGCTTTTGGATGATGTGCACAAGCGCGCAAGCGCACATCCCGAACTGTTTCGCATCGACCCGCTCACCGGTGCGTCCGAGCGCCCGCTGCCAGAGCGCACCCAGGGGCTTGTTAAGGCTGCCGGTATCTTCCTTGCCTTTATCCCGGAAAATCATGAAGGACGCCTGGTCTGGGGCTGGGACCGCCAGGGCAGCCTGTTTCTCATCCTGCCCGATACCGCCCGCACCAATCGCTACAGCGATGAAATCCCTGAAGGCGAAATACTTTCCGAATCCGCCGGCATGAGCCTCACTCTGCTCACCAAGATTTGCCGAGGCATTCACGAGGCTGATCCGGAATTTGTCCACAACCGGCAAGCTGAAGCCATACGGCGTAAGGAGCTGCACCGGCGCGAGCGCCGCCTGCGAGAACCCCCTGCGCTGTCAGGATCGCTCGATGCCGATTTCGACACCCTTGCCCAGTGGTGCGAGTGCTTTGCCGAGTTCGAGGCGCTGATGAATGCGAGCATGCTTGATTGCTCGGACCGTAACCGCACCCGCCTGGCAAGAGCGTGCATCGCCCTTGAGGGGCACGAGCACGCCCCGCCCGGGGAGCTGACCATTTACCGGGCCATGCCTGTCGGGTGCGACATTGAAGCCGGTGACTGGGTGAGCCTTCGCGAGCAGTACGCCGAGCGCCACGTGCGCTACTCCATGCATGGTGAGCGCGCGGTGATTGAGAGCCTCATTGTCGATGGCACGGAGGTCTGGTCTTACGCAGGCGACCCTGATGAGTGGGTGTACGTGCCGGGCAACACCTTCAGCGATGCGATAAAGACTCTGCATGATCTGTGGATCGCGCTCGGTCAGGGCCACAAGCCGCGCGACTACCCCGACATAGGTAAACTGGTTGAGATCGAGCTTCGGTGTGAGCAGGCGCACTCTGACCACGCGCCAGGGATGTAGCGACCCCGGACGGTGCGCCACTGATGGCGTGAGTGTTTGCAGACAATCGCCTGGGCGCTGCGAAAGAAAGCCCTTCCTTGCGCGCAGCCAGCCCGCCGGCCACTGCCGGGCGCACCCGGGAGCGAGCCTTGGCGAGTGACGCCTCGCCTGAGAGTTCGTTATGGGGGTGCTGCGGCCCTGCCTCACCCCCAAAACACAAGGGGGCATTCACAGGTGAAAAGGCAGTGTTGCCAGCAAAGGTTATGCACACTTTCTGTGGATAACTCTGTGAACAACCCGCGCAGAACAACAGAGCGGCAGCTGCGCGATCAACTGCTCACTATCAAGCCACACGCCCAGGCACCCTTTTGCGCCGGTATGCGGACACGCCTTGAGCGCCGGAAGTTATTTCGATGCAGGCCTCTTGCGCGACACCAGCTCCCCTGCTCCAGTGTCTTGCGGGCGCTTGGGTATCTGTTTGATCTTTCCGCTTTCATCGAATTCGATGCCGGCAACATCAAAGCCCTGATCATGGATAAACGCCAGAAGCTGGGCTGCCAGTGCCTCTGGCATGTTGACCCCTTTACTTGTCGTGCCCTTGCCGGGACGCTCCGGGTTCTCCTTGTGGCTCACCACCTGATCGGTGTTTTTGAGATTGCCCAACGCAAACAGTCGCCCCCACTGGCGCTTGTTAAGCCCCGTATGGGCGCGACAATCGCGATAGATCGCCTTCTTGCTATCCACGCCAGGCATGACCCCTCCTTAATGAATGGTTAAACCGTGGGCCGCTGGGGCTGCGCGATTGCACTCCCCGCCGGCGCGACCCTGACAGCCCCGCAGCACCTGCGCCCCGGAGCACCCCCACTACCAGTCAAATACCGGAAACTGCGGCATTACCTGGGCGTCACAATCAAACTCGATCATTCGATAACCGCGCCGGTACGCCCATCGAATAATGTCCTTGATGGTTTCGCTATCACCGTGGCTGTAGTTCCCTGATGCCACTTCTGCGTCCTCATCATCATCCTCCATAAGCTTCAGGAAAAACCCTGTGCGCCTTTGCAGCACCATCTGCTCACCATCAAGCACTGCTTGAGCCAGGGCATCGCGATCCGCCTCGCTCAAATGCCCGGTGCTCATGGCCACCGCCCGATAATTCTCTTCGGGCCGAGCCATGTTGATCTCTTCGCAAAGCGAATCAATTGCGCGGTGATCCAGCGCGGCTATGTCCACGATACCCCCCAGGTGCGACAGATCTTCCCCGGCCTCAATGGCCGCCTGAAAGTGCCTCAACGCCACCAGTACCACCGCGACCTTGTGACTGTCATCGCCAGGCGCACCTGTACTTTCGTTCGTCTCAAAAACCATAATCCAGCTCTCGCAAGGTTTGCGTGATGCCCGGACAGGCGTCCGGGCATGTGTTGTATCCGGGTTAGCGGATGAAGAGCGACGCTTTGTCGTTATAGGAGTAGCGGCTCATGCTGGCAGGCTCAAAGCGTGCGCTCGGGTCATCCGGTGTCAGCACCAGACCGCCGTCTACGGCATGAATATGAAGTACCGAGTCACCGCCATTAATGTCAATATGAACCGCCGGAACGCCATGATTGATCTCAATCATCACCCCAACGCATGGCTCGCCGTGCTGGTCGGTGAAATTGAGCCGGGACTCATTGCCGATGCTTGCCGCCACGAGATAGGGCCGCTCGTCCCCGCACTGCTCTACATCCTCGTCATCGTGCAAGCGCCAGTCCACCATTTGATAGTGGAGCACCTGAAATTCTCCGCGAGAAAGACCTGCATTACTGAGCAGCCCCTGAAGCTGCTTTCTAACTACGCTGCTGGTATCTGGCGATGGCTGATCGCCAAGCTCAACGCCGCAACAATCCGCGTCACCTTCTTTCCAGCCGTCCGGATCGTGATGCGACCAGACATTACCGAGCAAGCTCGGCAGAGCGTCGTTCGGACTGACTCTAAGGTATGGCAAGCCACGCGGCCCCTGAAGACCCGACCCGGCCTGATCGACCTCATCGATAGTGCCGCCACAATGCTCGGCCACCACCCTGGCGATGTCGCGCATAAAGGCATAGTGCCTTTCGGGACAGTCCAGCTCACCCAGTAAATCAGGCTTGATCAGTAGCCCTGTAACGATTTCCGCCAGTTCTTGCGCATGAATCTGCTTTGACATAATGACATCTCCTCAAAGGTGGGGGGGCTACTGCCAGGAATATCCTCGCTGATGGGGGCTGTCACCCCCCATGCTTACATCAAAGAACGCTCAAATATTTCTGCATAACCGTGAACTCATGGGGCGTAATCTCGGTGAGTCTCGGATTCATTGCGACCGTGCCGCACTCGAATAGAACTGAATTATCCTCTTGCCTGCATCCATCGCCGCGAAAGCTCTCGAGAATGTCATCCATCTTTTGCTGCGGGTCATCCTCCTTTGAGCACCTGATCAAGAAGCGGCTGGCGTACTCGCACTGTCCATTGACCTCGGCCAGTTGACAGAAGAGGAACCTCTCGCCGTCTTTGTGAGCATTCCTTTCGGCGCGGATAAAATCATCCAGGCCGCCCCAGCGAACAAAATCCTTTGAAACCACGCACGCGTGTCCGCCGAACGCATCAGTGCGGTCTTTGCTGCATGTGTGAGCCGCCTCGATTTCAACCAGCTCCGGCAGATTAAATGCCATCAGAACCGCCTGCGTGAAAACTGCCGCATGCTCTGTGTTTATGGATCCATCTGAATGCACCCATAATCCACCGTCCGTAGCCTCCACCTGAAAATCCCAGCAAAGCTCTCTCACCGAGTTATCTGCCTCCTGATCGGGGTGACTATAGAAGCAGTGACGAATGATTTTCTCCTCCGCACAAAGCTCTTCATTATCCGCTTTCCAAACGGCTGCATCGGCGTAGTCGGTAAATTGATCATTGATATGATCAAGTGCATCAAGGGCGATTTGCGCCTGCTCAGAAGAGCAATCAATGATGAACGATGCTTGAGTGTAATAATCGGCCATGCGACACCTCGCGAAGTGTGACTACCGGGGGCGGGAGCCATCTGAGCATGCAATCCATTATACAGTCTATTAGACTGCATTGCAAGTTCTTTTTGATGTATTTGACGCCAATCCAGGTGTCTATGAAGGAGGGCTTCAGGCACGCGAGCCGTTATGCAGATGACCTGTGGTTAGGGGTGCTGCGCCTTCTGCGCACGCGGCCCGCAGCTCCTGGTACAGCCACCCCAGGACTTTGCTAAGGGGTGCGCCCGGGGGAGCGAACCCTGGCGAGCGGTCCTTGTCACGGGCAGCGTGGGGTGCTAATTGACGGGCCGGTCTCATGCTCACATTGATTGTGCACAGAGCTTGCGCTCTGCGTGGGGTCGAGGTGCTCTGTCTGGTGTTGCCTGGGGGGGTATCAGAGTGCACCTGCTGGGGGTGCTGGATGGGAAGGCTCGCAGTTCGCGCAGTGATTGGTCTTTTCCACTTGCTAGAACTATCCGGTCTTATGCTTTACTTGCCCAGCGCCAAGGTGCGCGCTATAACTAATTTGCAGCACATAGATTTTAACGGTTGACCTCAGACAAAAGTAGCTCCTGGTGTGGTTCCGGGTGCCTGCTCCTATTGACATTTTATATATTTTGTTATATAATATTGTCTTGGCAAACGACTTGAGGTTGGCAGATGAAAAATGCAGTGTTTGTGCTCTTGACCCTCGCGCTCACAGCCTGCGGCGGTGGTGGCGGTAAATCCCAGAGCGCATCAGCTCCCCCTGCGGCCCCAAGCTCCAGCAGCTCCTCATCAAGCGCCGCCTCATCTGGTGGCACGACAGTGCCCGCCCGCTACTCGCTCGAAATTGAGCGCAGCGAATACACCGTTTCCGAATCGAGCACCTTCTCTGTGGCGCTTGCCGAATCAATAAGCACGGGCGTTGCTCGCTCGGTGCTGAGCACATCAGCTTTCGTTTCCGCCGCCTATAACCCTGCCACTGGTGCGGTTGATGTGAGTGCTGCGCCCGTTGACAGGCTCACCCGCGCAATCATTACCGTCACCGGCACCCACGGCGCAGTCGCTGACTCGGCATCCTTTACAGTGATCGTTGAGAACACTTCGGGGGCAGATCTCGTGCTTGAGGCATCGAGCCTTATGATGGCGGCAGATAATGTTGCCCTTCTCTCGGAGGAGAGCGCCGCCATTGCCTTTCTTGCGGGCCTTGCCTCGGCTGCGGGGATCGGCATCGAGGCGGAATCTCCCGTGGCACCACTTGCGCTCACCCTGGCAGCAAAAAAGGATGCCCTCGGCGCAGCTCTGCACTCGCACCTTGATGGCCATGCCTCCGAGACCGATCTTGCTGATGCGCTCGGGCAGTTCCGGCAGGCGCTTGGCGCAACCACCGGGCAGGCCCTCTCGCACATCAATCTGCTGCTTGACCTGGTGGGTGTGCCGGCCATTGCGTCGGTTGGCGGTGCGCACTATGTCGATCAAAGCGCCAGCATCTCCCAGCTCATCGGCAATGAGTCCATAGGCACCTGGACCATGGGTGTATGGTCGTTCACCGGCGCACACGCTTTTCTCAATGATGTTCTGCCCTCGCTTGGTCTGTCTTGCGCCAAGTAGCGGATTTGCATGAATATATTGACTTTTTATATATTTATGTGTATAATATATATACTGAATGAATGAGGCTGTTTCATGAAAGTTATATCGACTCTCGCCATTACCGCAACCAGCTTTCTTGCGGCCCATGTCTGCTCTGCTGATCAGGTTCGCCTGATCGTGAAGGAGCGTGCCACGGTCTCGGCATCGGCCCAAAAATCTGGTGCTGCCGGCTCCTTGCGAGGCTATAGATCGATCGGCTTTAATCCCGGTGTCATGACGGTTGAGGGCAAAATCGCTCAGCTCAAAAATAGCGGTCGCTACGAGACTGTGGAGCGAGACATCATTGTTAAACCCGCAGGCAAAAAGATCAGTGATGCCCGGTTTCTCGCCGCAGATGTCGATACACTTGGGATGTACCATGCGTTCATGAGCTATGATGGCCCAACCCCTAATGATGCCGGATTCGATCAGCAGTGGTACTTCCTGCCCCAGAGCGAGCACCTGTCTGGCGGTGCATCAATCCTGTCCGCCCTTGATGCCTACACCCCCATCAGAAGGCCCCGAATTGGTATCGTTGATGGCAGCTTTAGATCGACTGTTGATGGTGTGCACGCCGACATCGCCTACGCTTCGGGTAGAGACTTTGTTACCTGGGGGGTGATCCCGCAGGGTGAAGAATACGGGGAAGCCGCAAGGAGTATGGCCGATTGCGGCTCTCACGGCCTGGGCGTTGCCGCTATCGCTGGCGGCACCACAAATAACGGCATTGGCATCGCCGGCATAGTGGATGCCGAGATTGTTGCGGCGCGTGCCCTTGATTGTGAGTCAGGTCTTGGTGTTGATATTGTCTCCGCTATTGTGTGGCTTGCTGGGGGTGATGCGCAGTATGTCATTAACGATGACTTCCAAAATCCGCTGGTGCATCCGCGAATAGATCGCAAAGTCGATGTTATAAACCTTAGCCTTGCCGGTGAGGATGGCTACGAAGGGGGGTGTCCTGCGTACGTTCAGGACGCCATTAATTTTGCAGTCTCCCAGGGGGTGATTGTGGTTGCCGCTACTGGCAATGACTCCCGTGATGCGGCAGCCTACTCCCCTGCAAACTGCGATAACGTCATTGCGGTGTCCGCATCAGATATGCTTGGGCGCAAAACCGACTTCACAAACTTCAACGAGCAGATCACCGACGTGTTCGCCCCCGGAGATTACATCTACGCGCCGTCATACGGTGCCGAAGGTGAGGGCTACGCTTATTGGGCAGGCACCTCCCAGGCAGCCCCCATTGCCTCCGCCCTGGTGGGCATGGCAAAAG
Source organism: uncultured Cellvibrionaceae bacterium (assembly GCA_964546435.1). Classification (GTDB taxonomy): domain Bacteria; phylum Pseudomonadota; class Gammaproteobacteria; order Pseudomonadales; family Cellvibrionaceae; genus CAYNST01. Next base: position 28,701 of record CAZJKJ010000031.1, on the reverse strand, counting down.
CGATTGAGCCAACGCTCTCGCACGCAGAGATCGAACCGCTTCTGTCCCAGGCAAAGCGCGCTTTCGATTACCCTACTGACTGCGCACGCGCCTCAAACTCCTCGCGCTGGGAGTGCGCAACATCGCATGGCCTTCTTGATGGTGCATCCTTCATCGCCAGCATCAACGCCTATCTTGCAAGTGATGTTAACTACATCCGGCACGCGCTCGGCGGCCTCGGTGACTGCACGGGCAATCTGTACGCGGAGCATTTCGGCCAATCGCTCAGATTGTGCCAGATGGTTGAGATTGCATTTGAAAAAGATAGCGCACCGACCTCGGGCGCGACTTACAAGCTCTACAGCATTGAGGGTGAAGCGCCGTTTGCAATTCAACATGCTCGCCTTCAGGGGCAGTACGACAAGCAGCTCATCAAGCTCAGTAACCTTGATCTTGCGGCGGGCGCTTACGGATACACCAAGTGCGCCTCCGGCTCCTGCGGGCCGCTGACTCGAATGAACACCTCGGCAATGTCCGCGCCCGCCAAGTGCCTGGAATGATTATTCCGGGCGTTTGGTTCGCCCTTTAAGCTATCGGCACCAAGCACAGGAGTCGTCACATCCAGCGTGCTCTTTTGAAGGTGCGATGATGGATTGCTGCCAATAGTAACCTCGGCCCCACCCAGTAAGGCCTCTTCTGCGGGAATCCTGCCAAACCTTCCGCCCCGTGCTGCACGTACCCGCCAAGGCGCTCAGGCGTCGCACGCCTTCATCCATTGAAGCGGCGCCTCATACTTAAGCGGATCGAGTTGCGCGCAAGGCGGGGCGTGATCTACTCATAAAGCCCGCCAGGGCCACAGGAGCTTTTCAAGCTGCGCGGTGCGGCGGATGGGCATGGATGCATCGCGCCAACATTATGAGCAGTGTGCCTGTCTTTCGACATCCCCCTGACTCATCCCGAGGAAATCACACATGGCTCAAGCCTTGTGGCTATGCTCTTGATCGTCCAGCGCGACTTGATTGGGGTGCCTGTTGACGATCAATTGCCTAAGGCCACCTCCAGATATATTTGCGGCACTGCTCCGCCTTCGCAGACAAGCCCGCCTCACCAGGTAATTGGTTTTGACATATTATATATTTGATGTATATTATATGAGTGTGAGCTGCCGGCTCTCGCCGGCCATTATCTAGGAGTCACAGAAAACAATGCCACTTAAATTAACAAGCGAGTTTATTGGTCTGCTCAAAGGCAGGGTTACAACTGTCGAGGTTGATGTTCCGATGGCCGCAATGGACACACTGCATTTTGATCAATGCATGAAGATGATCATCAACCCCAACTCCTGCGGAACCTACCGGGTGGAGCTTTGGAGTGCTGATGAGAAGCTCAGGGTCATGACGGTCACCGAGGCCGCCCTGGCAGTCGACTCTCCGATTCCGTCTCCTTCAAAGTTTTTGTCGACGAACAGAATTTAGTTGTTGACATCATGTTAATTAGTGCAATATTATATGTACATCGCGAGAGACAACTCAAATAACAATCGCGACTCCCCCTTTAGCCGGCCTTTGCCGGCATTTTCTTTTTCGACGCTCCGGTCGGGCCACATTCATATAAGTGGCAGCAGTGCTTGCCCGGCCGTTGGATCATTCGATCGCTTTGGCTCACTCATGGTGGCTGTCCGATCGCTATCGCTCTTAGCGGAAAAAAGTGGGCTCTCGCAGTGGCTCGCCGAGGAAAACCCTAATGGTGAAATTTAAGCCAACAGTATTTGTGCTATGCCCGATAAAGCACCCGCTACGGGGACTGATGCTGCACGCGCGCCTGCTCAGTACCATTCGCTCGCTGTGGCTCGCTCATGAATCTGCGTCTGATCGCCAAGGCTCACATTCAGACAGTGTTCGCTCGCAGTGGCTCGCTGCGCCGATGGCGCCCGCAGTATGAGTCGCACAAGCAAAATCCTATCGGCCATCGCGCTTGCCATCCCATGCTTTTGGGCGCTGAGCTGGTACGCCACCGAAACCCATCACCATGCAGATCGACGCCTCGCTGGCGGCCATTACAGATTGCTTGAGCTTGAGAAAGAGGCTGCGTTCAAGGAGGACGTTGTCGTCTTCTTTTGGTACGGATGTCCGCACTGCTCTGATGCGTTAGGGGCTATTCGAGAAAGTCCTCTGACTAAGGACTTAACCCTTAAGGTCATTCACTCGCAAATCAGCGCTGACTGGATCGCGGATGCGGATATTTTCTTTGGCGCCTCGCGTCTTGGAGCACCGCAGGGATTTCACGAGGACTATGCAAGGCATAGACGTGGATTAGGCTGGAGACATCGACACGAGATTGAGGAGATCGCCGGTCGGTACGATCTGGCACTCGATAAGATAATCAGAGCTTCCGAGACAGATTCGGCGCTGCTCGAGCGCAAGGCCATGGTCCGGATCGAAATCGGACTTAAGCTGCGCTCAGTTCCGGCCGTGATCGTCAGATCAAAATATCTGATCAACCCAGGCTCACTTAGGGGTTCAGGCGGCTGGAATGCCCTGCCTGATGTGATCGACCAAATCATCAGGCGAGACGACGCCGCTCATTACGATCATCAACGATAGCTCAGATCGGCCTCGATAAACTGAGGCGTAACCCTTACGCGCCTTAAGCTGCGCCCCTTCAGTCTGATGCTGCTTCGCAGCCACTCAGATGCCCTATCGCGCAGCTCGCAGGCATTGACAGCACCGAGATCTACGCTCACCTCAATGGTCGCAGCAATCGATGTGGCAAGGTGCTCACACTCAATGACTTTGAACTTGTGCCCCCCGAAATCCAGATCATTCTCAATGATTGAGGCTGATCCGTCAGGGCTCGCCGAGGACTCAGCCAGGATTACCGCGCGCAGCCTTGACAGCATCACCCCGCGGCCTCTTTCGGACTCGCCCGCGCGGTCGAGGTCGCCCAAGCATGCTGAGACTTCTTTTGGCAGAAGGCTTCCGCAGGATCTTGCTATCGCCGCGTACCCCTTAAGGCAGGCGATGTCAGCATCATCAGCTCCATACAGGCTCACATAGCGAGATAGGGCGATTGCAAGACTGCCCATCACATCGCGGCACCGGTCTTCGCTCAGCCCTGCTTGTTCACCATCGATATTCAAGTGAGCCCCCATAACGAAACAAAGAGGGTCTCGCCCTCTTTTGGTCTTAGCAAAAAATCACCACTACTGATTGCCGCCCCAGAAGGCACCCTCATCGTCCACTGCGCCGTATCGACGGATGAAGAAGATCACCACAAGCCAAAATGGCAGGGAGAAAAGTATATCCGCCCACAGATCAGATACGAGCAGGGCCTGCCCAACACCACCGATCGCATACGAGCCATACTGAGCACCAAGCTCGCTCAGCAGTTCGCCCAGATATTTCTGGAGAAACGGAAGGCCAAACACTAAGATCAATATCCAGAAGTACATTTTCAACCACCTAGAGCTAACAATTCTCATCACTTCCAATATAGTTCTTGATCATATTGACGTCAATTATATTTTTCACATATTTATATGGCTGTCAGTGTCGAAAGGCAGAAGATCAATGCGGCGCTTACCGCTCGGCTTACCTTGTGTCTTCCTGCTTTGCGATTGCGATTTTAGCTCAACTCTTCTAATTTCCTTACCTGCGATGCGCTTTGTCTTTGGTTATAGCCAACCCATTTCTTAGACTTTCTTGCTTATTTTTAATTTTCTACTGCAAACCTATTCTTTTTTTACGTCTATACAAATTAAGAACAGGCCTTTCGAAGATAAATTCTTTACGCACTGCAGATAATACGCAATCAACCAGCCGGCTCCGTTAACGTACTGGATAATTAACAAGCCGCTCGTAGAGCGGCTTGGCCATATACAACAGGTTTGCATACAAACTTTATAAGCCGCATTTTAAAATTATTAGCCGCCGCTAATACCGTGTGACCGACCAGAGCCTGCCCTGCGTCCGATGCGGCAGCGCCACCCCCCATGCTCACCGAGAGCCGACTCTAGTCCGCATGTCAGGTAAGCGATCGACTGGCCACTATCTGTGCCTAATTCCTGCCCCTCAAATGCACACCAACCTAGTGCTGGATGAGTTCCCACGTCAACGCCTCGCCAATTGGCTCTTAATTATTATTGTTGAAATTATTTTCGTTTCGTGTTATAACTATTATAATTATTATGGTGAATATAAGTTTATAAATTAAATATAAGGTAGTGCTCACCAAGGGTGCGACCCACCCACAATCGATTCGCCTTTCACATGACAGTTTGACTGCCGCAAGGGGCAATTTCCCAGCCTCCAATTACACTTGGCAGGCCCCATTTGACAAAATTGCATCCACTGCCCGCAAATTGCCATTGCGAGCTCAATTTAGCGCCGCAACGCGCGTCTGCGACACACAAAAAGCTTCTCCGCAGGCCAGCAAAGTGACCGAGCAATGCAGCGACTGCGCCGTAGTGAGAGAATCGGCCTGCCTGGTGATGAGGCGCAGGTGAATGCCCCGAGCTTCGCATCCGGGCCGAAGCCATGCAAAATACTAAGCCCTGGGATCGCAGCCTATGCCACAGATGTTTTGCTCAAAAGGCCACGCGCCCATGAAGATGATCGATACAAATGCTGACACGCCCTGCCCGCCCATCATCAGGGTCTGAGCCAGGCCTCTCACCCCTGAGGGCTCGCACCTTGGCAGCTCGCGGCATCAGCTCCTCAGTATGCGGGCCTGGGACTCGAGCCAGATGAGTGCTCGTGCTGGGGCTCTTGTATGCGCTGGCGAGCAGGGTGATCTGGCCCGTGCACTCAAGCCACTCGGCGTGATATATTTAAAGATTATTTATATGCTCGTAAGGTTAACCCCCATGCACACATTCGAGTTATCCGGTCTTGGTAAGGCGCCATTCACCATCGCCCATCCGCTCTCGGCGCCCGCCGATAGTCGCAATATCTATTGGTGCGAGCACTGCGGCACCACTATAAAGAATCAAAACTTTGTACAAAGCTCAGACGGCAAGATATCTGTTGTGGGCATAGACTGCCTGCAGAAGACCGGAGATTCAGGCTTGATAGCCGGTGAGAGCCGATTAAGGCGCCAGGTGCGGGCCGAGCAAAGAGAGGCGGTCCGAGCCGAGGCCGTACTTAAGCAGGAGCAGACCGAGCGAGCCCGAAATGGCGGCAAGACAAATGCTGAGATGGCTGATGATCAGGAGACGGCTCTGGCAGTGCTGATGGATGAGTTCAGGCAGGAGATGGATTGCCACCCGCTGGTCCAATCAATGACTCGACCCGGTTTTGCCCGCGACATGCAGCGCCAGGCCCATGCCCTCCAGCCTTACAGCGCGGGGCAACTTAGTGCTGTCATAAACATGCATGCAAAGACGCTCTCGGCAGGGGCGCGCGCAAATAGCGCAAAGTACGCGCAGGCTCTGCCTCGGGCAGCCGCTTCGGTGAACGCTCTGCAGGCGCGTTTGATCGAAACATCACAGGTGATCAGCCGAGCGCGCTGCGAGATTGCGAGATTGCGACTCGGCGCTCCTGCAGCGGAAGTTGCCGGTGATTGCGGTGATTTCTCGCCCTGAGCGATATCAACTTTTAGCCTCGCTCATGGCGCTACCCATAGGGCAGCGTCATGGCATCCATGTTTAATATGTGCAATACTATTTGATAATTTATAGCCGCAACGACCGCCTCGCGGTTATGTGCAGGTGCTGCAAGTGACCAGTTTAAGCATCAAGACCACGGCATTTCGCGGGGAGCACGGCGCGGCGCATCCAGGGGCGCCGTTACAGACTCGCCTCGGCTGTATCTCCTTCGGTAGCCTCGAGGCGGCCAGAACCTACGCTCTGTCCCCAAACAACGCGCGTGACACGGTTCTTTGTCCGAGGGTTATCCGCGCCGAGATAACCATCAACAATCCACTTCTCAACGACCCCTCCGATCCATTCATAGATATTGGGCTTCTTGTGAATGCTTTGGGCCACGCGCGGGCCAGGCAGATCGCCCTGAGCGCTGCCCACCAGGTCGCAGATACCCAGAACTGGCTGGATATTGTCGATGAGAATAGCTACAGCGGAATTGACCCTGCGGCAGATGTGAGGCTCTTTCTAAACACAAATCCTGAAGGGCTATACCGCCTATACCTTAATGCCTACCACGTGCTGGATAACCCGATATGGGTCCGGTGGCTTGCGCAGGCGGGCTTTGACGGCGCCTGCCATGGCGGAAATGGAGTTACCGCATGCGAGGCTGAGTACAAGATCTTTAAACCAGAGCAGGCAAGGATTATCTCGATCGTTCCGCTTGACCCGGCGCGAGAGAGGGATCTGGAGGCACTGGATGCCTCGCCGCAGGCACATTGGGGCGCCCGGGCTTGTGATCGGTCCGAAGTTTTTTGCATCAGCCTATGCGCATGAGCCGGGGGCGGCGCGAGCATTTCGCTTCGCTGTCACTTCGACCTGAGACAATCTCTGCCAGGCCTTCTTCCTCAAAAGACTCACGCCCTGCCTGCGATCAAGCCTCACGACGCGCACCCATCCGCGCTGCAGTTGCACCAAATTCCTCCTGGCCGTCCCTGCCCCTTCTAACCGCCGGCTTTGGTGCCGCACACGGATCTCGGGGCAGGCGCACCTTCATATGCCGGACGGGCACAAAGCTTTATTTGCGAGGGCGATAGACGAATTGACAATCGGGTGTTATTATTACAGTAATTATTTATTATGGGCTCTAATACCAGTATGAATGAGCTGCAAAAACGAGAGCATGCCAAGCTTTTAGAGGAGTTTAACTCCCTGGCAGAGTCGATCGAGGCAAGAGCCCAGGAGGAGTGCGTTGTGGACACCGGCTCCTATGAGGAAATGCGGGACGCTTTCCGATTCTTCAGCAAGCTCCAGAGCCTGCTGGTCATCTTATCCGTGCTGGCGCTCATCGTTGCCGGCGCATCGTATGCGCTGCGGGATAAGGAAAAGGCATTTGCGACAGACATTCAAGGCAACGTAACCCGCATTAAATAGGCGAGATCTCAAATGCAGAACAAAAAAACCACGAAAAAGCCCCGCCGCCAGGACGATGCCGTTAGGGCTGGAGCTAAAGGCTCAGAGGCTGGCGCTGCGGAGCTTATCGTTGCCAGAAAGCTGTTCTACAAGGACAGCGCGCGAAACTCCATCCTTCTGGTCTCGCTCGGTGTTGGAGCATTGCTGCTCTCGTGCGGGGTTATGTATTCTGCGATTACTACTCAGGCAGACAATGTGTACATTGCTGTCAACCCTGATAACACCGTGACAAACCTCATCAAGCTGGCAGAGCCAAATATGTCTGATGCGGCCATATCCTCATGGACCGCGAAGGCTTTGATTGATACGTTTGATTTCAACTACACAAACATAAGCCCAAGCATAGCCCGCGCCATTGCCCACTCCTACACAGATGCGGGCGGGGCGGAGCTTCTGTCCGGGCTTGAAAGTACGGGAAACTGGAGCGCGGTCCTTGATCGCAAGCTTATTGTGTCCTTAGCACTTAAAGATACCCCTCTTGTAGTGAAGAAGGGGCGATCCACAGCAACAAACTCTTACATGTGGCGGCTTGAGGCCAAGGGCATCCTGACTTACCGGAATCAAACTCAGGTATTTACCAACAACGTGTTGTTTACACTCACCTTAGCTCGGCGCAGCCAAAGAGAAACCCCTGATGGCGTCGGGATTGCGAGAATCGTGATGGAGATCATTAAGTAATGAAGATGCACAAAAAGATCGGCCTGCTGAGGTGCACTGCCATGGTGGCTGCCGCTATTGCGGCCGGCGCCAACGCTGAGCAATCGCTTACTCTCGACTCCATTTCTACAAGCGCCGCGGCGCCGATCGATGCGGTGCCGGCACAGATGCCCACAGATGACATCCAGGTGCTTTTGAAAAAGTACGGACTTAAGGGCGAGCTTAGCGCTGCGGATATGGCGCTGCTTAAAGGAAAGGAGAATGCGCTCTTTCAGCATCTTTATGAGCAACAGCAGCTCAAAGAGATTCGCTCCATTCTCGATGCGGAGCAACGAAAGGATGGCCTTGAGAAGACCAAGCAGGCGAAGTACCCCCTCAATCCTGAGGAGATTGTGTTATTTAGAAAGCTTGCCCGCGAAATGGACGAGGCGGCTAACGCGCCTATCGCTTCGGTTGAATTTAAGATCAGCACAATCGAGATCGATACCGACGCACCAAACCCAATCCAGATAATGGTGGCCAAAGGGTACTCGTCTTCGATCATGTTTTTCGATCAGGCCGGCGCCCCCTGGCCGATTGAGGGCGATATTATCGGGGACGGGAACAGCTTTACCTCGCATCCGATTGAAGGAAAGCCGCATGTCGGGGTTTTTGAGATCAAGCGCTCCTTCTCCGAGAGCAATGCTCTTGTGAATTTGAAAGGCCTGAACGTGCCGGTGGTCGTTCGCCTCACCGGAAGCGAATCGACGGTCGATGCGAGAAAGAGCGTTCGAATTCCGAAATTCGGCCCAGAAACATCGGCAAGCCCGCAGATGCACCGGGAGCTGGACGATGCATCGAGCCCCGATATGCTCGCCATACTTAACGGGGACATGGTTGATGGTGCAAAGCGCTATGCCTTACGCGGCGTGCCAGGAACTGTCTTTCATAAGGATGGAGCGCTCTTTATTCGAACCCAGGCCAATCTGATCTCCCCTCCGTTCAAAGCCTACGTCTCCAGTCCGACCGGTTACAGGGTCTACCAGCTTCCTCCAGTTACCAACTTGCTCTTCACTGTAAATGGCGAGATGGCGCACGCCACTGTCGAGCGGGGATTTGAAGTAAAAATCAAGCAAGCCAACACCATCTTTCAGGATTAATTGTATGTTTGGGCTCTCAGCTATTAAGAACAATATACCACCGAAGGCTCGGCTGGCCCTGGGGCTGTCTGGCTTCATAGCGATCATAAGCCTGGTCGCATTTGTGCGGTTTTTCTCTTCCGGCAGCCCTGCCCCTGCTGAGGTGCTGGGAAAGGCCGAGATTCTGAACGCTCCTGCGGCGGATGATATTTCCGCACCTTTGCCCGGGCAACAAGACATACTTCCAGAAGGCTCGCCCGCCAAAGAGACGATCAACAAGGCTCGCGAAGAGGACATTCAGCAGGCGAAAGTGCGCGGCGGGGGGTTCATGGATCGGCTGGACTTCAGTAACGATGTGAATGTCTTGCATAATAATCCAGATCTTGCATCCTCAGCGCTTCGCGCACCGCCATCGAACTCAGATGCCTATTTCGATACGCTACTTAGGGCAAATGGCCTCTCAGATGGCAGCACGTTCGGTGATGGAGTTGATGGTTTCTCCGGAATCGATGGCAGCCTTGATTACCAGAAAGTGCGCGCGGCGCAAAAAGAGTCTGAGGAGATTTCGCGTCTTCGAAAAACAGTCGGCCGACTCAGCGAGGAGGAACGAGCGCGCCTGCAGGCAGATCTGGCCGCAAGACAGGCTGCGCAGCAGGCCTTTTTAAGTGCCGAACTGGCCCTGGTTGCCAGCACCCCGGGACTTACCTCCGCCTCGATGCTGGCGGCTCTTGAGTCCACAGGTAGTGGAGAAGCCGGCGGTCTTAGCTATCAGCCGAAGACCTCCGGCTACAAGGCGTGGGGCGAAACCAGCGATCGCAGCAATACCCTTGCATCTGCCTCGGGGACGGCCCGCCAATCAGCCGACTTAAGTGTGGCGGCAAACCGTGATAGCTTAAGGGGCTATGTGCGCTCGCCTGATCGGCTGCCAAAGGCAGATCAAGAGCGCCTCGAGCAGTTTCGCTCCATCTCGAGCGCTAAGAGCACCTCTGGCGCTGGATCGGGGGGTCTTAAGCGATCCGCGTACGAAGAGCTCGCCACTCCTGTGGCCTATCCAGATGTGGCCGCGAAGCGGACAATATATCCAGGTGAGCTTGCTTATGGCTTTTTGCAGATCGGCGTCAATACCGATGAGATCGGTCCGGTTCGAGCTGTGATTTATGGTAACGGCGAGCTTGATGGCGCGGTCCTTTTGGGTGAGCCAAGACGCGTAGGGAAGTCCGCGACCATCAAATTCAGCAGTATGTCCGTGGGCGGAGTTCCAAAAAACATAACCGCAATCGCTCTTAATCCTGACACACTTCGGCCAGCGTTCGCTGACAGCGTGGACACGCATGCATTTGAGAGATACTTCAAGCTCGCCCTTGCTGCGGCAGGTGATGGCTACGTGAAAGTTATGACCGGATCGTCCACGAAAACATACGCAGATGGATCCTCGGAGCGCGTAATTGAGCGCCTGCCAGAGCTTGAAGATCAGATTGCGGTAATGGTGGGTAGCGTCGGGCAGAAACTGCTCCCAAAGTTTGAACGTGATTTTGACCGCCCGCCAACGGTTGGGGTAGACCCAAACAGAGAGATCATCGTTATGTTCATGACCGCGGTGGACATATAATAATGTCGTATTTATTGTCCGCGCCGGCTAATTGTGCTAATCTCATGAACTGTGACACTTATTTATTTTGAGTTATACTTATGTCTAAAGAAAACGACTTCCTTGATGAGCTGGATGATCTTGAGTCTCAAAATGAACCGACCAGCTCATTGGATGAGCTCGCTCAGGAGCATGGCGCGTCCGATTTTGATGATGAGCTTGACGACGCACTGGATGACGAATTTGACTCCGATCTTGAAGATGAGCTGGCCGATGATCTTTCCGGTGATGCCGGCGACGAACTGCCCGATGATGACGGGGAGATCGAGTTTGATGAGGCGGACGAGCCCGCAGTTAATCGAGGGCAGGACCAGGCAAACCCAAAGAATAAAAATGCGCTGATTCTGGTGGCTTCAGGCGTTGGCGGCATATTGCTCGTTGCGGCCGCGGTGATGGGCAATATATCCTCCGGCTCGCAGCCCCCGGCCGCCCTCGCGAACACTGCAAGAATTGATTCGGCTGATTCGGCGCCTGCCACCGACCCGATTGCAACCGTAGCCGCGGATCTGCTCCAGAGTGATTTTGAGGTTGTGCCGGCCCCTGAGGCGCCCGCACAGAGCGTGGCGCAGCTTAATGAATCCGAGCTGACCGATGCCGGAGGGAATGTCGGGGCCCTTGCGCCTTCGAAGTCTGCCGATCCCGATACCGGATCCACCCAGGAGCGGGCGGTATCTGCGCTGGATGTAAATCAGCTCAAGTCTGATTTACTTGCTGAGCTGCAGCGCTCGACAAGCCTTCAATCGAAGGACGTTGCGCATATTCAGGCTCTTAGCAACCAGGTGCGAAAGCTCACGCAAGATCTTGAGCGAATCAAGGCATCAAAAGATGATGCTCGACCTGCGGCCATACAGAACATGAAGGCTCCGCTTCTCAGTGCCGGCAGCAATCGGCTTGATCTTAATGAGCGCTCGGTGCTTCTGTCCGGGCGTCATCGAGTGCCTTTTACCCACGTCATCTCCACGGCAAGTGAAGGCAAAATGGCCATTGTGCGGGCCAAGCACTCGGATGGAGATCGCATCAGTGTTCTGTTTGCGGGCGAAAGCGTTAATCTTCGAAACATTGGCACTCGCAACGTTACCGAGGTGGCTGACAGCGGACATATCGTGCTCATCGGTAGTGGCTGGTACATAGATGACATCCTGATCGAGCCGGAGCTTTCTCGAGAGCCTGTGCCGTCCAGCAGCGCTCAGCCAGGGGCGCCCGGTGCTGGCCTTCCGGATCTTGCCCGACAGGAGCTTGTGCGCCCAGAGGAGCCTTCGGAGATAACGATTACAAAAAGCGCACAACCGGTGAGCATAATGATGACTCAGGTGCCTGAGCGAACAAAGGTTTTCGATAAAGAGGTGCTGCCATCAAAAACTCTTCAGCGCGCAAGCGGCTACATCGTCAATGGAATTTTTGATGATAAGTATCTGATTCAAACGCCCTCCGGTGAGTGGTTGGCGGTGAAGGCCGGAGATACCATCAAGGGCCTTGGGGTTGTTGAGGGCCTCGATAACAGCAACAACGTGGTTGTCGGTGAGTACGTCATTATGCTTAGCGCGAAATGATCGATACCTATTGCCATCTTTTTTATTATTCGGTATATTATATCTAACAGCACTCGAGAATAAGAGGTTTATCTCCCCATGAAAACAGTTTTTGCCTATATCAGGTCACGGCCTGCAGCGCTGAGCATCGCGTCTTCAGTGTCTATCTTTGTAGCGCTTATTTCGATGAACGCTTCTGCTGCAAGCAACTGGGCCGAGGTATTCGCATCATTCGGTGACACGGTCAATGCACTCAAGACACTTGTCGTCTTGCTGGCATACCTGATTGGCGTGATTTTATTCGCCACAGGTCTTTGGCTGGTCTACAAAGACGGACAAGAAAGCGGTCGCGGCCACATGAAAAACGGAATCATCGCACTCATCATCGGATCCGTACTGCTGATATTCCCTACAGCTGTTGGCTGGACCATCGGCTCTATGGGTGAGGACGAGCGCCCGGAATCTCAAATGTTTGATGATGAGTTCTGATCGTCATTGCTAAGCGATGCTCGGGCCCATGCGGGCCCTTTGCTATAATTGAGGTGGGAATGTGAGGCCAATTGTATTATCAGTTAAGCGCGGTAGATTTCGCTGTGATGACTCTCGATCGGACCCCTCAGATAAGGCCTTTGGGGCTGTGCGTCCCGAGATTCTCAAGCGCGATAATCACACCTGTAAGTTTTGCGATTTTCAGGCAAAAAAGTTTCAGGAGGTCCATCATATTGATGATAACCACCACAACAACAGCCCTGAAAATCTCGTAACCACGTGCGCGCTTTGCCATTCTTGCTTTCATATTGGCTTTGCCGGGCAGAACAGTGCAGGAACCATTATCTATATGGACCCTGCAGCTGGCTTAACGCAAGGCTCACTTAACTCGATCGTGCGATCGTTGTGGATCGCTGAGAGCGGGCGGGATCAGGCGCTTAGAATCGCCGCAGTCAACATGCTTGCAAGACTCTACCGTCAGAACGTTGCTGCCGATCGCATGCTCGGCTCGAGTAATCCTGTTATTCTCGGGGACTTCTTGCTCCAGATGAGCGAGGCTGATTACCTGCGAAGGGCGCGATCATTGCAGGGCTTTTATTTTCTGCCGCTAAAGACCGGCTATGCCGAGCAGCTGCATTACTGGACGAGCACCACCTACAAATCCAGGCCTCCAGAGTCCTGGCTCAATATCACGAATCAACTGACAGGCCGCTGGGCCGAGGCGCAGTTTGGCTCATCCTCCGCAGCCCATGTTCTGGCGCTAATGAAATAATATTGAGTAATTCAACCGTGAGTGAAAGACTTAAAATCGGCATGTGCTACATGATCAATCCCGATGCGGGCACCCAGGGGTGGGCATCAATAAACGGGATGGCCCCTGTTTGGATTAATAATATATCCGAGCTTGACTCCTCTTGTGTTTGGATCACAAATCTAAGTTACATGCAGTTCTATAGGGCACGACTGTTTGGAATCACAAATGTCTATTCCGATCAGTATTTCCGCTTTCGAATTCCCTACATTATCAAGGATCTTGCTCTCGATGGACTTGCCCCCGAGATAATGACGCAGCGTCTGTCGCACATCGCCTATAAAATCGCCACCTACGGCGAGAAGCTTGGCGTTCGTCCCAATCCGAGCGAGCGCGTCTATCAGTACACGCATTTGATCCGCGACAGCCTAAATCCCAGCAATGTGCTCACGCCTTTTAGTGGGTCGATGGCTGATAAAATCCAGGACGCTATCGATGGATCAACCAAAGACAATCAAGGCTCAAGTGGCGAGGGTCCAAGCAACAGCAAGGGCGTATCCTTTCACTTTCCGCACGGCGCTTTCACCAAGTGGCTTTTTGATCAAAACTATCCCGACACCTCAGTGGTTTACCGCAATGTATCGAAAACGTTGCTTGGCACATTCGGCCATATGGATGGGAAGAAGTTAAAGGGAACCTCTGATTTGCAGGCACGCCTAACAGAGCTTGCAAAGACAACGGCGATTTTTTTCAAAGTAGACATCAAGGCTATCGATAGCAGCTACGTGCAGTACTGCGATTTTAAGGACTCGGGAAAAACCAAGCGAGGCAAAAAGGGCCCTCGTGATCATCTGACGCTGCCGGAGCTGCTGCATTATCTGTCATTTGCAAAGGTCCGGATCACTGATGCGGTCGCGCTGAAGGCGATGCGTATTGAGATGCCTGGCGCAGATGGATCGCTTCAGATCCCGGAGCGCGAACACTCGTACTCAAGAAGCCTTTTCCAGCACTGCATGTACTCATCTTTGTGCGCACCGATCAGGGTGGGCAAGGACTATAAGAGATCCTCTGCAATTGAGGCCTACATGAGATCGTATGATCGCATCGCATGTTCCAAGGCGGCAGCTCATCTGGCCACCAAGGGTGGATTCTTTATTGGCGCCTACGGTTACGGACGGGTGTCGGTCTATGCGCGAAAAGGTGATGCTGAGCGGCTATCAAACATGGCTCTGGCGCTTGGTCTGATAGGCCCACTTGGGTTGATTGGGGATGGATTATGATTAATTTCGAGGAGCTTGTGCGCTACGATCTTTCACAAGACGACGCCTCTCGCGTAAGCGGAACGCCTAGTGACCTGCTTGAATTCATAAATAAAGACATAATTTATGCAGCTCATTGTCGCTTCCATGTGCTCAACAAGGATCTTTCCGAGCGCATTGATCGCTTGCGCAAATCCGCTGATGAAGCTGATGAGCTCGATCGCCTTCAGCAGAAGATTCTGCAGGCCGATGTCGCACTTCAGGTTATCTTGAGCCTTGATTGTGATGACATAGAGGCCCAAGCACTTGATGAGTATGCATCGTTTGTGGCCGAAATTGACAGGGAGCACCTGCTCGGAAACGGCGGCACAGAAGCTCTTGATACACTAATAATATAGGTTAATGTATGTATTCATTTATTCGCGGCTTTAACAAGTTGATGAAAACAGGCATGTATGACTATGTTAACCTGGAGTGTAATGACCCCGAGGATGCCTCGGGCATAAACCTGATCACAAAAGATGGAGGATTCGTAAGCGTTTTCAAGATTGATGGATCCTTTATGCTTGTCGGGGATGAGTCATTTCGGCAAAACCTGAATGATGTTGTCACCGCACTGACCGGCGCTCTTAAGAAGCCTGGATATAAAATCGACTTTGTTTTTCGGCGCGACCCGCAAGACTCAAAACGCCGCGTTGATGAGAGCGTTGATCTTTCCAGGCAGACAGCCAAGCACCTGCAGCTCAACATCGGCGGCTTACTTGATGAGCGCTCACAGATGCTTAGCGATATCACCTCCGATGAGGCGTGCTATATGGTTGTGAGCACCCTGCCCGGGGTGCTTAACAAGAGCTCCTACAAGGCCGCCCTTGCAAAGCGCATCGAAGATGCGGCTGATTTCAAGGTCGGCATTCAGCCTGGTGAGTTCGCCCAGAGCCACTTCTTTGTGGTGTCGGCGCTACGGCAGATCCACCGCGGATTTACCTCAAATATTTATCGTGAGCTCAAGAAGATTTGTCGCATCCGAGCGCTTAAGGCCCATAGCGCCATCGCGGCCATCCGCCTTGAGATTGATCCAGATACGACCACGCGCAACTGGAGGCCGAACTTACTGGGGGATAAGATCCCGTTGCGCCTCGTGAAGGAGTCCGGGCGTGAGTCCGACCTAAGTCACCTGATGAATCCATCCATCGCCTATCAGCTCTTTAGCAGGCGACCTGAGATCCTTCGCTCCGACTCATCTCTTATCAGAGTCGGTGCTCGGATAATCGCGCCTCTTATGATCGATATCCCGCCCCAGGAGCCGCGACCGTTCAGTGAGCTGTTTGAGAAAATTGATATGGATATACCGTGGAGATGGTCGTTTTCAATTGAGACCGGGCATAACAAAGTTATGTCTAAAGTCGCCAATAAAAAGTCCTTTGCGCAGTTTCTTGCATCGCTGTCCTCCGGCAACCGAATGATCCGCGATGCCGCACTTTCGCTTCTGGAGATGGCCCGCCAAGGTGACACTCTTGTGATGGGTTCGATGAGCATCTGCACGTGGGGACCCACCGAGGAGGCTGCCAACCGCAACAAGCAGATGCTCGCGCAGGCGATCACAAGCTGGGGCAATACCGATGTCATCGAGGAGTTCGGCGATCCCATCTCTTCCTGGATGGATACCGTGCCTGGTGTCTCAGCAAGAAGCATCTCCACTCCTTTTGCAATAGAGCTGCATGATGCGATTACCATGATCCCCTGTTCGCGGCCTGCCTCGCCGTGGGACACAGGATCGATGCTGTACAGGACGCCAGATAATCTGCTGTATCCTCAGCAACCAGGAAGCTCAAAGCAAACCGCATGGAATGAGGTGTACTTTGCCCCGCCCGGGTTTGGCAAGTCCGCCTCACTCGCGGCGACCAATATGGGCCTTATCCTCGCTGCGGGTAATAGAGTGCTGCCAAGAATTGCCATTTTGGATATTGGGCCATCCTCCGAGGCTTTTATAGACCTCGTACGCTGCGCGCTGCCTGAGAGCAAGCGGCACCTGGCGCAGTCGTATCGCCTCGAGATGAGCAGTCGGTATCGGGTTAACCCGTTTGATACTCCTCTTGGATGTCAGTTTCCGCTGGCGGTTGATAGGGAGTTTTTGGTCAATCTGCTCACGCTGCTACTGACACCGGCCGGAGCTCCTGCTATCGAGAGGTTGCCAGAGCTTACGGGTAGGATTATCGATGCAATGTATGAGTATTTCTCCGAGGAGAGCACCCCAAACATCTACGAGGAAGGACTCGACGATCGGGTTGATAAGGCCCTTTGCGGGCTCGGGTTTAACGTCGATCCCGAGACCAGTGTCAGTTGGTGGCAGATCACAAAAATGCTGTTCGATAAGGCGCTTTTTAAGGAGGCCGGCCTTGCGCAGCGCTACGCGGTTCCGAATCTTAACGATGCCACTACTGTGCTGTCTGAATCAAAGTCCCTTCGCGATATCTTCGGTGATGCACAAAGAAATGGCGAAAATATGCTGAAGTTTATCGAAGGCATGCTGACATCCGCAGTTTCCGAGTACCCGATACTCGCAGGGCCATCGGTGTTCGATGTCGGCTCAGCTCGAATATGCTCCATGGATCTTAGCGCGGTCGCTAAGGGCGGCTCTGCGCAGGCTGACAAGCGCGTTGGCGCCATGTACATGCTGGCCCGCCAAATGATGTGCAGGGATTTCTATCGAAACGAAGACACACTTCTTGAGATACCCGGGCACTTCAGGCCCTATCACGCCCGGATTATCGAGCAGGACGCCGGCGTGCCAAAAAAGCAATGCCTTGATGAGTTCCACAGAACATCCTCATCCCCGGCAGTAAGGATGCAGGTTCTACAGGATATGCGTGAGGGCCGAAAATTCAACGTCCACGTAACGCTTCTGTCCCAGTCGCTCGATGATTTCGATGAGACGATGCTTGAGTTCACCAACAGCGCGTATATTCTGTCCAAAGGTAACTCCGAGGATACTGTGGCGAAGATACAAGAGACATTCAAGCCCACAAGGGACTCGATGAAGGCGCTGCGCCGTCACGTTACCGGTCCTGGTCCTGGAGGCGCGCCCTTTTTGTTCCGGGCAAACATAAAGGGAGATGCGAATGTCGAGATGGTGCTGTATCTGTCATTGGGCCCGCAGGAGCTATGGGCGTATAACTCCACTCATGAAGATGCCCGGCTTCGATCTCGGCTCGCCTCCAGGGTGGGGCTGGGCGCTGCGCTTCGAATTTTGGCAAAGGCGTTTCCCTCCGGCGGCGGCGCGAAGGCCCTTCTCACATCCCTGTCTGTGAGTCTTGATGATGAGTCTTCAAGCGCCTTCGATTCAGCGGTCGATCATCTGGTCGCAAAACACAAGGATGATCTTTCCGGATGATCGCCTCATAGATATTATTACGTTTTTTATTTGAAATGCCAACCTTTTAGATATACTATATACAAAGGTCCTGCATCCCAACCCTACTATTATTTATGGTTATAGTAATGAAAAGACTGATAAGTGTTAGCGCTATGGCGGCCCTTTTCACCGCCCTGAGTGGGTGCGCCAATGCGCCCGCCAAGGGTGTGGCGGGCTTTAGTGAGCCGGATGAGAAGGCGCTGTCCGAGCTCATGGCTGTAGCTGTAGAGGCACGCGATGAGATGCGCATTTTGGCGAAAACTAACGAAGCTGTTGCGCAGAAGACAATGACGAAAGAGCAGCGCGAGCAAAGATACTTTCAGGCGACCCATGTTCCAGAGGGCTTTGATCAGATTGGATCCTTTAAATATATTGGAAAAGCATCCAAAGCGGCCGAGGCGCTGGCGTTGATGGCAGGTTACGAGTTTGCCGTGGACGGTGAACCCATGGCGGTTGAGCCATGGGTTCATATCAACACCAGACGACAGCCCCTGAATGAGGCGCTAAAAGAGATCGGCCTTCAGACCGGGGATGCGATTTTGATTGAAGTCCACCCTGAAGTGTTGCGCTTTATTTACCAGCGATAACTCGGAGCAAAGCATGAATTGTATCTTCAAGGTCATTGCCTCGCTCTTGCTTGGCGCGGTGTCTGTGATCGCCCACTCGCAGGGGTTTAAGGAGCAGGAGCATGCAGGCCTTGAGGATCTCATGGGCCTGATGTATTCCGACTCTGACAGCCCGCTTACCTTAAACGCGATGCTTAACCCTGAGGATCTGCGCTCGAAAAATATGCGTGATACGGCCCTGACGACAGGCGCACAAAATGGGTATGTAAGCAGAATCAATGAGCTAAAAACCGTTATCCTTTCCAGATCAGAGCACTGGGACAACCTGTTTGATTTCTCCGTCATCATGAAGATGGCTGGCAACAAAACCGATGAGCTTTTCTTTCTGCCTCCGGTCATCTCTGTTTCTGAAAACGCCACCGAGCTTTCAGACAACGCCAATAGAATACGCATTTCAGGGGAAGTTATCACCATCGAGCGGCCAGGCCGCCTGGTCACCCTGGCACCAAACTGGCGTCAGTATCTGATCTTCGATCAGCCGGTCGAGATCAGCAAGCCCCCCTTTAACCTGCTGCCGAAGACAGTTGCGGAAAAGCGCGACTGGAAGCTGTGGGTGCAACAGGGGTGGCAGGCCGGTATCGCTCAGGCAGAACGAGAAATGGCCTTTCGAGCACGACGCCTCGGCAATGACTTTAGCGGCATGACCCGATACATGCGCCTTGTTAAGGAGGGTAAGGTTAACCCGCCTGTTGTCGTAACATCCAAGGAGAACGTGGTTGGCGGGGGCGCAACGATGCGTATCAACGAGATGACCGTACGTCTTGCGATGCCGGCATCCCTGAACCCAGATGATAATAACTGGGAAGCGCTCATACTCGATCCGCGAGATTCGATTCGTTACGATGACGAGCTCGGGGGCATGAGGGGTAAGTAATGAGCGCTTTAGAGGGGCTTGATCCTGATGCCTTCCCGTCAAGCTTTGGACAGGAGGACCTGAACTCGGTACTGCTCGCCATGACAAACGCCGGCGGCAGTGACCTGTTCTTGATGGGCGGGGCGCCACTTTGGATGAAGCTGCACTCCAAACTTATCCCCGTGAGCCGGCGCAGCATTAAGGACAGCGAGGCGCGGCAGCTACTTATATCGATCTATGGCGATGACAGCGCCTTTTCGATGCTCGGTAATCGCAAGCCAATTGATGCCGAGTATGAGTTCCGGGCGCGCTCTGAGCGCGATGGCGTGTCTGCAGAGCGACGGCTCAGATTCCGTGTGAATGCGGTACGCTATCAAAAAAACGGAAAGAACAATATATCCATATCAATTCGCTCGATTCCGACCATCCCGCCCACCGCTGAAGAGCTGGGCGTGGAGGCTGATCTGCTTGATGCCTGCAGCTCAATGGATCAGGGGCTGATTCTGGTTGTGGGCGCCACCGGCAACGGTAAATCGACTCTTCTGGCCTCCATCATTCGAACCCAGGCGGAGCAAGAAGAAGCAAATCGCAGAATAATCACGATAGAGTCCCCGATTGAGTTCGTGTATGACGGTCTCAGATTCCCAAGCTCGATGGTCATTCAGTGCGAGGTCGGCCGACACATAAATACGTTTAATGACGGTGTTGTTAATGCGCTTCGGCAGGCCCCCACAACAATACTGGTCGGGGAGGCACGAGATTACGCAACGATCACGGCCGCTGTCGACGCAAGCACAACCGGCCATGTTGTGTTCTCTACCGTCCACGCCAACAGCGTGGCCGAAACCTTCCAGAGAATGGTCTCGGTGTACCCGCCCGAGATCCAGCAGCAGGCACGCTTCGATCTGCTATCCGCGGTTAAGGTGGTGGTGGCGCAGCGCCTGGTCCCCTCGGTAGAGGGAAAGCGAGTGGCCCTTAGGGAGTACCTGGTACTTACTCAGTCGATAAAGGATCAGATCATGGCCGATCCGAATATCGCACGCGGCGCCTTTAAGGCCGTGATGTCTCACGGGCGGCCGATGCTGCTCGATGCAAAGACAAAACTTGAGGGCGGCAAAATCAGCGAGGCAACCTACGCGAGAATCAAAAAGAACTACGACTATCTGGGCGATGCTTATGGCTCCAACTAATTACATTGCCCGGCGAGTGAAGTTTCTGGGACTCGATGGATTAATGGTGGCTCCGATGCTCGGATGGTTCATAAAGCCAAGCCTCACCGCGCTGTACATTATTATAATCATCTCGGCCATCTTGTTCATCTTCAGCAAAAGGGGCTTTACCGTTCAGATGCTGCTGCGGCGGCTGCGCACGATCATCGCCGGACGGTTTCGATTCATACGCCCACCATGGCGGGCGCGACTCTGACCATGAGTGACAGGAATTATATATTCCGCTATACTATTTGCTAGTAGTAGGAATTTTAGTATAATGTTTAAAAAATAGAGGCAATAAAGCTATGCAATCCATCCCGAATCACTTTCCTGCTTTGATGTCACTCTTTCTGGCGTCAACCCTGGCCTGCTCCGCGGCTTTTGCCGAGCTATACGTCTCTCCCGTAGTGCGTAATTCGGTGACCTATAACGGCGCCGGTGAGCCCTCCAATGCGGTTGAGTCTCAGGGTCGATCACGGGCCGTAGCTGGTGCTTCAGATGTGCACGGGCGCTTTCTTATGAGAGAGCAGACCGAGCGCCTCACTACCGTGCTTCGCTACGGGCAGAACGTGCCGCTTTTTGTTGCGGTTGAGAAAATTGTTCCAAACGCCTCGGATTGGTACATCAATATTGATGAGGGCCTGCCCAACTCGACCGTGAACTGGGAAGGAGGAGATACCTGGGAGGAAGTGCTCCAGGTGCTGGCCGATCAAAATAACATTTCCATATCTGTCAATCGCGAAGAGCGCGCCATTGGCATATCCAAAAACAGTAAGCTGGCCGTGTATCTGGCCATGCGAGTTCCGCAAGTGTGGCGCCTGTCGACAGATAAGACCCTTCGGGAGAACCTTGATCTTTGGGCCAAAAGGGCCGGATGGAGGCTTGAGTGGGATGAGAAGCGTCTTGACATAGACTTCCCGGTCAATCATAGCGCGGTGCTTGTGGGCGACTTCATCGGCGAGGACGGCGTTATCTCTCGATTGCTCGCCTCGCTTAAGGGGTCTGAGCGACCACTGCGCGCAGAATTCTACACAGCAAACAATGTGTTGCTAATTACTGAGGCTGGGTTCCAGCAAGAGGTCAGGTACTAATGAACACTATCACCCGTACGGCATTCATTGCTTGCGCCACCGCATCGTTGATGGGCGTCTCTGGCTGCACCACCAGCCAGATCTCCAAATCCGAGGACAAGACCCGCTCGACAGAGGCCATGATGCACGAGAAGATGCGCCAGGCGAGCACCATGACGCGCACCGACACCTCGGTGCAGATGATCGATGCGCTGTATGTCGCCGGAGCGCCGTTTCGGCTCTCAGAAAGGGACACCTTGCCCAAGTTTTTTGAAACCCGTGTTTCTTTTAATCAGCTCGACCCGGTGTCATTTCAAGAGCTGATCTCCATGGTATCTGCCGACATTAGCACGCGCATAGTTCTTACCGCAGATGCGATCGCCTATCTTGAAGGGCTGAGCGGTGAGAGCATTGAGGGGCTGACCGATGTGGAGGTGCGAAATGTATCCGAATCTACAGACATGGCCAAATCAGGACTTGTCGGTTCTGAGCTGAAGTTCTCCTTCGACTACACCGGCACTATCGCTGGATTGCTCGATAGCGTTATCACAAAGGCAAACCTGTTCTGGAAGTGGGATCGCAACCACATCAGCGTCTTTCGCATGGAGACCAAGCATTACGTGTTCGATGGGGACTCATCAGAAGAGAAGTTTGATGCGAGCATAAGCGGCGCCCGAGCGGCAGGAGAAAATGCCGGCTCGGGTTCAACCGGCTCATCAAGCAGCTCTCATTCCACGACCGTTACCAGATCTTCGGGCAGCATCTTTGATGACATAAAAGACTCCTTGACAGCGATGGTGTCAGAAGACGGACGATTCTCGATCTCAAAGCAGCAAGGCATCATTACTGTTACCGACACGCCTGAGATCCAGTCAAACATCGAAGATTACATCATCAAGATCAACAAGATCGTCAACAAGCGCATCGCCGTTCGAACCGAAGTGTTCGAGATCGTGTCAGATGATTCCGGAGAATTCGGAATTGATTGGCACGCGGTCTTTACCGGATCCCAGGCCTTCAGCTTTGATATGGCCACGGCCATCGGTGGCGCCTCCGGGGTGCCCATGATAGAGCTTGGTGTGCTCAAGCCCACAAGCAACTGGAACGGCTCCCAGGCGTTTCTGTCCGCTCTTAACACTCTTGCCAATGTCACCCTGGTCACATCGAGCACGAGCTACACAACAAACGGCAAGCCCGTCCCGGTGCAAGTGGCTGATGAGAGAAGCTACCTGAAGGGAATGACCATTGAGACTGATGAGTCCGGTCGAGACAAGGTAAGTCTCCAGGCAGGTAGCGTCTTATCCGGATACAGTATGAGCCTTACCCCGAGAGTGAACTCAGAAGGCGATATTGACCTGCAGTTCGCTGTTGATATGTCCCAGGTTAATCAGATCAACACTCTGCAGGTCAATGATGAGTCGATGATTCAGCTGCCCGACAGAACCTTCAAGAACTTTCTGCAGCGCGTCTCCATCGACTCAGGAAACACCGTTATGCTCTCCGGATTTGAGCGAACCGAGTATGCCTCTAACACCGACAGCATCGGCAACAAGCACGCCTGGTTTGCCGGCGGTAAGAAAAGCGGCGGGAAGAAAAAGGTCATGACAATGATCATGATCACCCCCTACATTATGGCGAAATAGGCACGGGATTCTTCTGATGAAAGAGCTTAGTTTCAACAAGCAATCGGTCGTGGTGGGTCTGTACTGGGCCCGCCTTTCAGGTGAGAAGCCCCGTGCGGAGATGGTGACTATCGCCAAGGAAAATGCCAGAGATTTTGGCTTTATCCGCAAGGTCGAAGATGAAACCGGGCAGACACTGTACCAGGCGGCCTTAACTGGAGTTTCCGAGGCGAAAGGCATTATCTCAGGCGCTGCGGTTCTTGCTGATACATTTTCAGATCTCATCTATGTAACCGACCTTGGCGCAGATCAGTACTGGATCTGCGCGATCGCTGGCAATGAAGTGCTCGCGGGAGGTGACGTTGTAGTTGACTCAGAGCGGCTTAAGGGAGTATTCGAGGAGGTTCTCGGAGCCTTTGATGTCGCACTGGAGTCGATTGAGGTGGTGGGCACAGAGGCCGCTGCGCTCGCGCTCGGTGCGGATTTCACGCGCGTGCTTGGCTTTACCGAGCTTCTGGAGGATAAGGGGGTCACAAAGCTTGGCGGTGAATTCTCCGCCTATAAAGTTCGGAAGGTCACATCCTCATCCTCCTCTATCGCGCTTTATGTCGTGGCATCTTTAGCGGTTGCGATCATTGGGTACCAATTTGCCGGCCCGGGTTTCGGGGATGCGCCCCATCCTGACATAGTCTTTCCGGTCGATGATTTTGCACCTCCTGATCCTGCGCTTGATGCTCAGCTTAAACAAAAAGCAGATGCTGATCTGCTCGCTAAGGCGTATCGGGAGGAGATCCAGTGGCTGCGCGAAGAGTTAAACCACTCAAATCCGGTCTTTGTGGCCAAGCGCATCGCGGCCTTCGAGATGGCATCTCCAAAGTACGTGAACGGGTGGATGGCAAGTGAGATTGTGTACTCTGACAAGCTTCCAGGTACGATCCAGGTGCTCTGGGTGCGATCCAGCTCTGGCACGCCCCTTTCTTTAGAGCAAGGACTTCGTAATGCCGAGCGGATTAATATCGACTTAGGGGGCTCTCAGGCATCGTCACGACACAGCGTGGTCGATGCGCCGCTCAGGGGCTTTGGCACGGGTTTTGACATCGCCGGGTTTATTAATGCCTCCGGCTACAAGCACAAAAATCTCATGCACGATCTGATTAGTCTGCAGCTTCTGTGGAAAGTCTCAGTGTACGACATGGGGGAGCGACCAGTTCCCATTAGCGGAATTGCCGCAGGCCCCAAGGCAAAACAAAGACAGCTGCTGCTCGATGCGAAATCGGTAACGATGGGCGGCAACAGTCAGAACTCGTTTGTCGCGGCCATAAATATCTTGGAGGTGGCGCCCACATTCAAGCTCAATCAAGTAACAATCGATCTGGGGCAGGGGTTCCAGTGGACTTTAAATGGGGTTTTGTATGAACACACTATGTAAGATGGTTTTAGCGATAGCAGCAATATCAACGCCCCTGGCCTACGCAGGCCAAGAGCCCGATCCTGAATCAATGGCTCTTGATCTTTCGTTGCCGCAAGGTTTGAGCGCTGACAGTATCATCACCGATACTGTCATGATGGCCCCTGAGGCCCACACCCAGTCTGCACCTGCGCTTGAGGCGAGTTCTGTCGCATCAAAGCCTGCCTTGAGTGTCAAGCCTGAGACCGCCTCAAGTAAATCCAGATCCGGCAGCGCCTCAAGTGAGATATCGGTTTATCGCCAGGCCGAGGCATTCATTGATCCATCGCTAAGTGCTGAGCGTGCGGCGCAGCTATCTACCGCCCAGCACGCTTTAGAGCTTGCCAAGCTTGAGATGCTGCAGGTGGAGACGCAAAATCAGATTGCTGAGATGCGGGCTCAGCAAAACCGGGCAACCGTAGAGTCGATGCTCAGCGAGAAAGAATCGCAGTGGAAATCCCAGGCGGCACAAATGGCGCAAGACTATGAGACGCGCATTGCATCGCTTGAGGCGAATATTCGCGATCTCACAACCGCAAAGCAAGATTCGGCCGAGCAGGTTCGCCTGTTAAAAGAAGAGATGTATGTCACCCAAGTCTACGGGATCGGTCAGAATATGTCGGCAACCATCTATCACGATAACAACATCGTCAAGCGCAGGGTTGGTGAGGAAGTTATTGATGGGGTGTTCATCAAAAGCATTGACCCAAATGGGGTGCTCTTCACATTCAGTGGAACGACCCAGTATGTTGCGATAACCACGAGCGAACACGCCCACTATAAGACGTTCGCAGCCGACGCGAAGGAATCCGGATTGCCGCCTGAGCTGCAGGGGCTTGAGAAAACCATCAAGCGGCTCAAATAAAAACCCGATGCCCGGGCGCAACCGCGCCCGGGGCTCTCTGTCTGTCACCGCCCTGATGACATTTTATTTTTTTGCTGTATAATATCTACTAATTGACCACGGCGAGAAGATCCAGACAATGCTGAACAACTTGATTAACGGTCTTCTCGGCAGGCGCGCCCCCATCAAGAGAGGTGCAGGCAGGTCGGCCACGAGTAAGAGCGCGGCAACAGCCGCTGATAATCCTGCTGCGAGCGGGAAGCATTTGCTATCAAAGAAGAGGCCAAAGATCACCGAGAAGCCGGCTGCGGTGCCGGCCCCCAAGGATATGATCGCTTCACCCGCGATACCTGCACCGGCAGAGTCCGTTATCGGGCGTCCGGGCGCACCCCCGTTAACGGCCGGCACCGGCGCACAAGCACCCGCCGCGCCTGAAAGCTCGGTTATCACCAAAAAAGATCAGCTGCCACGCTTTGAAGCCATTCTTAGCTACTCCAGCGGGGAAATACATCTTACTTCGGAGCAGCAAAAGGACTACTCGGTGCTTCTGACAAACTCCGACAGAAGAATAGTAACCATCATCTGCGCCGCCGAGAAGAGTAAGCACGGATCGGTCGATAATGAGTTTTTGACGATAAGGCAGCGATGTCTCGCCAAGGGATACTCTGTGCGCCGACACTACGCCTCACGACAGCTGATACAGTTGCTGTACGAGGCCGACAGAAGCTCAGGCTCGGTTATTGATGACAGAAACAAAAAGGAAGGGTACATATCCGATTTTGATAAACTCATCCTCGATGCCCTCACCCGCAATGCGAGCGATGTTCATATCGAGGTGAGAAAGGCATTTGCGCGCGTGAGAATGCGCGTTCATGGGGAGCTTGCGCTCGCAAAAGAGTGGACATCCAGCTACGGCCGGGACATGGCCGCAGTGGTGTATCAGGTGCTTGCCGATGAGAAGGAAACCTCGTTCATCGAAACCCAGCAGCAAGCTGCCAGGATCGAGCGGATCATAGACGGACAGGAGCTTGGCATACGCCTTAACACTATCCCTGTCGCAGGCGGGTTTGATATGGTGCTGCGCTTACTCAAGATGAATGACGATACGGAGAACGATCGAAGCGTTGAGGATCTTGGTTACAGCGAACGGCAGATTGAGGATATCTACTTTGCAACATCCAGGCCCACCGGAGTGATTATCGTTGCCGGAACGACTGGCTCTGGAAAATCCGTATCCATGTCCACCATACTGAACGGAAAGATAAAGAAGCACTGGGGAGATGATGGGCCAACGATCAAAGTCATTACCGTTGAGGATCCGACCGAGTATACGATCGTCGGGGCGTCTCAAAGCGGCGTTGTGAGAAACAAGAACAAGCCCGATCGCAATCCATTTGCTGAGGCCATTAAGGCCGCCATGAGGTGCGATCCGGATATACTGATGGTCGGTGAGGTGCGCGATGCGCACTCTGCCGAGCTTCTCAAGGGCGCGGTTCAGTCCGGACATACAGTGCTTACCACGATTCATACCGCGTCGGCTTTTGGCACGATCCCGCGGCTTCGAAGCATGGGCGTGACAAACGATGTTCTTGGCAGCAATGATTTTGTCTCCGCGCTGATCTATCAGACACTCATTCCGATTGCCTGCAGAAGCTGCGCCGAGTCGCTTGAGCGCTTTTGCGCACGTGCACACGACGAGCAAAATAAGGACGATCTCAGGCTGATTGAGCGACTCAGAAACGCGGCCGATGGCAGATCGATCGAGCATGTGGTGTTTAGAAATCACTCCGGGTGCGCTAACTGTATCAACGGGGTTTGCGGAAGAACGATTATTGCCGAGGTTGTTGTACCTACCGCCCAGATCCGTAGCGCCTTTGAGGGCGGCAAGGATAATCTTGCACTCTACTATCACCTTGTCAGTGGCGGCGGGCTTATTCTTGATCACGGCATCGAGAAGGTTATTGCAGGCGTTTCAGATCCGAGGGATGTGGAGAATAAGATAGGGCTTTTAAATAATCGCATTAACATCACGGAGCTTGGCAGAAGCCTTGGCATCACATCTGCTGCGCCCGAACCGGACCGATCGGCAGCGCCGAGCGATGAAGGTGATTGGCCCGCAAAGCGCTCCGGAAGAGCCCTGGCATCTGCGCTACTTGCCGAGTCTGCCGATCCATCAAACCAGGGCACGCCCAAAAACACGATCGACTTCCATGAAGTCAACCAAGAGCATTAATCAATGAACACTATCACTTTAGAGGCCGCAAAAATTGCTCTGGCAAAGAGGCTGATCTCGACTTCTGCCAGGCTTGGCATCTACAAGAAAATGGCCACCTTCCTTCAGGACGGCATACCGCTTGATAAAATTGTGGCGCTTCTATCTGAGCAGTACCTAAAGCAAAACAAGCTCGATCCCCGGGCGATCATGCTGCGCAGCTGGCAGCAGGCGCTTATCGATGGCCGCCCGCTATCGGCGGCAATGAGCGCCTGGGCCCCTGCGACCGAGGCCATGCTGATTCAGGCGGGAGAAGCATCTGGCGATTTATCCGGCGCATTTTTTAACGCCTTTAGTGTAACCGACGCCACCCAAAGAATGAGGGGGGCGATCCTCGCATCGCTTGCCTACCCGAGCGCTCTTTTTGTAATGCTCTTTGGAATTATGTACGCCTTTAGCACGCGGGCGATTCCCAAGCTTGCCGAAGCCATAGACCCCTCCCAGTGGCATGGGGCCTCACAGAACCTGTACTCTCTATCCCAATTCATTGAGCACAAATGGTGGGTGGTCCTGCTTGCGATTGCTGTGTTTGTGACATTTGCCGCCTGGTCGATGAAAAATCTGATCGGCCCGTTCAGATCCGTGCTTAATCGCATCCCGCCGTGGAACATCTATCGCTCGTTTCAAAGCTCGGTGTTTTTGATCTCAGCCTCTGCAATGATGAAAACTGGCAAGCCCATATTTGAGTCGATTCTTGATCTTCGAAAGAAGTCCCCTCCCTATGTTGCCGAAGAGCTTCGAAAGATTCTGGTCTCCATGGAGATGGCAAGATCAATAGGCGAGAGCATGAACTCCGGGTTCCTTGATAAAGAGACCGGCGGAGATATTGAGATCTACAGCAAGTCCTCAAGCGTCGAGCAGGC
>CAZJKJ010000030.1:27363-39361 GCA_964546435.1 uncultured Cellvibrionaceae bacterium | reverse complement strand
CGGTTTTTTTATGTCCGGAAGACGGGACTACCGGTATCAATCAAAACCAACTTCCTGCCAGCCTCCCCCCTGGCAGGGAGTTATGGGCTGGCTCCGCGACTGTATGCACAATATGCTATTGTGCGCCGCAGAGATCAGGGCGCTATTTTGTGACTATTTCCTTCCAAGACAAACTCGACATCGAACAGATCCGCAGCATGGAGGAGCGCGGCGGAGCGTTGGAGCCGTATGACAATCCGGCCGCGGTCGACGATTTCGAAACCTGGCTGGCGCTGCGCGCCCGGCAGCTCAAGCGCAAGCCTGAAGTGAAGGCGATGTTGCTTCGCGGCGCGCAGTGGTATTTCTGGTTGGGCGCATTTCTCACCTTCGCCGCGGGTGCTATCGGCATCGCCACCACGGCCCGGTCGTTGACCGACACGGGACAGGTGCTGAACATATTCTGGGTTCTGGCATTGCTGCTGGGTTTCAATCTGGTGTCGCTGTTGCTGTGGATCTTTTTCACGGTGTGGATGCGGGACACCCGCAACGGAATTGTCGCGCCTCTGGCAGATTCTCTGCTGCATCGCTTCCTGTCGCGCCACGCATCGCCGGTTACCGCCGCCGCCAATACCGCCTGGTTGCGGATCCGCTTTGAAGGGCCGGCCGGTCGCTGGCATCTGGGCCGACTTACCCATTGGGTGTGGATGGCCTATGTCCTGGGCGGCTGGCTGTGGTTGCTGATTCTGCTGGCGACACGACAGTTCGATTTCGTCTGGGAATCCACGCTGCTCGGTGGCGAGGCCTTCGTGGATCTGACCCGGGCGCTGGCAGCACCCATTGCGCAGCTGGGAATACCCACGCCTTCGGAAGTCCAGATTCTCGCCAGCCAGACCGGCGCGACCGTCGACGACCCGACAAGCACCCGTCGCACCTGGGGGCTGTTCCTCCTCAGCTGCCTCCTGTTGTATGGACTGTTGCCTCGCCTGCTGGCGTGGCTGCTGTGTTATGTGCAGGAACGTCGCCTGCAGAACCATTACCGGCTGCGACTCTCTGAGCCTTATTACCTGACTTTGCAACAACAGCTCTGGCCGGCGCCTCAGGGCGGACGGGTGATCGATGAAGACCTTTCACCGCCGCCGACCAGCGCGGGGCAGGTGACCACCGCTACACCGACCCGGATACCCACGGATGCACTCTATATAGGGGTAGAGTTGCGTCAGGGCGTGGCTGCGCAGTACAAGGTGGACAACGTTGTCGATCCGCCCGGCCTGGAGCGCAGTCTGCAACGTTTGCAAGCCGAACCCGAGCGACCGCTGGCGATCTTTGCCGAGGCCGCCCGACCGCCCGATCGCGGCACGCTGCGGATCATCCGGCAGCTCATGGCCCAGAGATCTCCCGCCCAATGCTGGCTGGCACTCCATGCCCCCGCACCGGGGATCACGGCGGAACAACAGCGGAACTGGGCGAAGCTGGTGTCGGTCGCCGGCGTTTCTCCCACCCACGTCTTGCCCGTCAATTCCTATGAACACTAGTCAGAACAAAGCTCCGCTGATCGTAGGCGTGGTCGGTCACACCAATACGGGTAAGACCTCGCTGGTCCGCACATTATTGCGCCACAGCGAATTCGGAGAAGTTGCCAACAGTGCCGGCACTACCCGTCATGTAGAAGCTGCAAATTTCGCCCTCAACGGGCGGGTCATGATGGAGTTGCGGGACACGCCGGGCCTGGAGGATTCCATCGCCCTGGCACAGTTGCTGGAGAAAATCGCTGCCCAGGGACATCAGGGCCGCCAATGTCTGCAATACCTGATTGATCACGCGGAACAGCATCCGGAATTCGAACAGGAAATCAAGGTACTGCGGCAGGCGCTTCAGTGCGACGCGATGTTCTATGTCGTGGACTGTCGCGATGACGTGCTGGAAAAATACCGTCAGGAGATCTTCGCTCTGGGTCTCGCGGCCCGCCCTATTTTGCCGGTGCTGAATTTCGTGAATTCGGTCGATGCCCAACCCGACGTGTGGCGACAGTCCATGGCAGATCTGCGTTTGCACGCCATGGTTGAATTCGACACGGTGGCGTTCGATTTCAATGCCGAAAAGCGCCTCTACCAGAAACTCCAGTCCCTGCTGGAGAGCCGTTACGATCACTTGCAATCCATCCTTGATCAACGTCAGCTGGACTGGCAAAAGCTGCGCGAAGCCTGCGTCCGTCAGGTTGCCTTGTTGCTCGCAGAGGTTGCGGCCACCGGCGTCGCTGTGGAGCAACCGCGAACCGGCGCCACAGAGCCAGCTTCCGCTGCCGAATCGCTCCGCGACCGCGTCCGCCAGCGGGAGCAGCGCTGCCTGAACGCAATTCTGGACATCATGCAATTCAAAAAGCTGGAGCTGGAACTGGCGGAACTGCCGGTACGCAACGGCCACTGGTCCACGGATCTGTTTTCACCAGACACCCTGAAACTGTTCGGTCGGGATACTGCCTCAGCCGCTGCCACCGGCGCCGCGATCGGGGCCGGTATCGACTTGATGCTGGCCGGTCTCAGCCTCGGCACGGCCGCCGCTACCGGCGCCGTGCTGGGTACCGCCTGGAACACCGGCCGCCGGTATGGCCGGGATCTGCTGGCCAGATTCAGCGGCCGGGTCCGGATGGGCGTGGACCCGTCGACGCTGGAAATGCTGACGTTAAGACAGCTGCTACTCCTGCAGACCCTGTTCCGGCGCGGGCACGCAGCTTCGGGATCGGTGAACCTCACCCCGGACCCTCAGAAACTGTCCTTGCCGGCCGGCTGGCCCGAGCAACTGGCCAAGCTGCGCCGGCTGCAAAGCTCTCCGGAATTCCATCGGGAAGAACGCCTCGATCTGGCGATCACCAGCGTCGAAACCTGGTTGTTGCAGCATTTATCTTGAAATGGTTGCACAGACCCAAAAGCGGGAGCGACCGCTATCAGACCCCTTGCCAGCCGTTACTGACGGCCGACGCCGTCAATGCATCCAGGACTTTGAGATTGCCCAGGGCGTCGGACAGCGGGGTGGGGGCGGGGGCGCCGGAAAGGGCTGCGTCTGAAAATGCTTCCACCTGGGCGACATAGTGATCGTGTTCGCCCACGTCGATTACTTCGAGCTGATGCTCACGCCATAGCAACAACCGGGAGGCGACCTTGCGGGAATAGAACGGGTTTTCCACCGTCAGGCTGCCCAGGGTGCCGGAAATCTTCACGTGCTGGGCCGCGTCGCTTTGGGTGGAGCAGAAAAAGCTGGCCATGCCGGGCGCGAAATCCAGCAGACCGCTGAAGTGCCGGTCCACGCCAAAATCCGGGTCCAGCTCTCGCAAGCCGCAAACGCGCACCGGTTCCCGCTCGAACAGCCAGCGGGCGACGGAAACACAATAGCAGCCGATATCCAGCAAACCGCCCCCGCCGCTGCCGGGTTTGTTGCGGACATTGTCGGGGTCGCGATTGAAATAGGAGAACCCCGCGTCAATGGCGGTGATCTCCCCAAGAACCCCTTGTGCAATCAACTGCCTGGCCTTGACCCACTGAGGATGGAAGCGATACATGAAGGCCTCCATGACCACCAGCTGCGGATCGGCGCTCGAGGCGGCGAGAATCGGCTGGATATCCGTCGAATTCAATCCCAGGGGTTTCTCACAAAGCACATGCTTGCCGGCCGCGATGGCCTTGAGGGTAAGAGGTACATGGAAATCGTTGGGAAGCGGGATATATACCGCATCCACGGCGGGGTTTTCCAGCAGCGCTTCGTAGCTGCCGTGAAACTGGGCAATATCATGATCCAGCGCGAACTGCCGGGCGGTGTCGACATTGCGCGATGCAATCGCCGTCACTTCGGCATTGCGCGAACGCTGTATCGCCGGGATCAACCACTCCCGGGCGATTTTTGCCGTGCCGATAATGCCCCAACGCAGTCGTGCTGCCATGTCATCTCACCTTCAATGGAATGCGGAACGCCGCGTGGGGCCTGATACTCAGTCCTTGTAGGGTTTGAGTGTCTGGATAGCGCCCTCGGCATCGTAAGTGATCTCGGCCATCTTCGCCGAGCGCAGATGGGTCACGCCCTCTGAAAGCGTGGAATCGTGATAGAACAGATACCACTTGTCTTCGAATTCGCAGATGGAGTGATGCGTCGTCCAGCCGATCACCGGCGTCAGGATGCGGCCGCGATACGTGAACGGTCCGTAAGGATTATCGCCGGTTGCATAACAGATGTAGTGGGTGTTGCCGGTTGAATAGGAGAAATAATACTGACCCTGATACTTGTGTACCCAGGCGGCTTCAAAAAACCGGCGGTCATGATCCCCTGCCAGTAACGGCTGGCCCTGCTCATCCAGAATCACCAGCTCCTGCGGCGTTTCTGCAAACTCCAGCATGTCGTCGGTCAGGCGCGCGATGATGGGCCCCAGCGCCGGTTCAGCATCCGCAGGCTCTGCCAGGTTTGCGTCGTATTTGTTGTTGCGATAGTTCTGGAGCTGGCCGCCCCAGATACCGCCGAAATACATGTAGTGAGCGCCGTCATCGTCCGCGAATACCGCAGGATCGATGGAATAGCTGCCCTTGATGGCTTCCGGGCGTGGCTCGAACGGGCCGGCCGGTGAATCTGCGACCGCCACGCCGATCTGAAAAATGCCGTCGGCTCGCTTGGCCGGAAAATACAGATAATATTTTCCGTCTTTGGTCGCTGCATCCGGTGCCCACATTTGCCGCTGGGCCCAAGGTACGTCACGGACATGCAGGGCGACACCATGATCAGTGATTTCACCACCGGGACGATCCATGGACAGCACGTGGTAGTCCTCCATGCCGAAATGATCGCCGTTGTCGTTGAAGGGGATGCCGGCATCGATATCGTGGGATGGATAAATATAGATCCGGCCCTCAAAAACATGCGCCGACGGATCGGCGGTATAGATGTGCTCCACCAGCGGTTGTGAGAGGGCTTTGTGTTTCAGAGCTGCGTAATCAACTTGTTCGTCAGACATCATAAATCCTGTCAAATCAGTTCATGAATAAATCACGGGTTAGTAAGGGCAGTTCCGTCATGCACTTCGTCGCGCGGCCAATTCCCCTTCGATCCGGTTTTCCATGTCCTTGTTGATTTCGTACCAGAACAGCAGACCGGCCGCGACGAGAAACGGAAGGGAGGCATACAGGCTTACCGCAAGGCGAATGCCATTGACGGTATCGGGAGACTGCAACGGCGCCTGAGCCTGGTAACCATATACCGCAAGAATGAATGCCACCAGCGCACCACCGACACTCAGGCCGGACTTGAGGCCGAAAATCATGGCCGAGAAAATAATCGCGGTCGCCCGACGGTTGTTTTTCCACTCGGAGTAATCGGCCACGTCCGCAATCATTGCCCACAACAGGGGAATGGTGACGCCGTAAAAAAAGCCGTGGAGTATTTGCGAGATGAAAACGATTCCAATGGCGTCTGGTGGGAATAAATAGAAAGCCAGGATAAAAACGGAGGATGCCGTCAAAAAGATTCCATAAATGTTGCGTTTTCCAAAACGGTTGGCGAGGGTTTTGGAAAACGCGATACCCACCATCATGAAAATAATGCCGCCTGCATTGAACAGGCTGAACGCTGAGGAGGCAGGATCTTCCGGCCAGCTGAATTCTGACAAACCCATTCCGGTCAGCATGCTGTTCAGACCGCCAATAAAGCCATTGAAACCGATGTCATTGAGGAACTTCGCCAGATGCGCTTCGCTGAGGTAGTACTGAAAGTAATAAATGTAGGTGCCGCTTTTGAGGGACAGGGTAATGAATACCAGAATGGTCACCACCAGCATGATCAGCCAGGGCCGATTGAGGAACAGATCCCGCAGATCATCCATGACGCTGGATGCCTGTTCGGCTTTCGGAACGATCCGCTCTTTGGTCGTCAGGAAGGTAATGATGAAAAACACAATGCCCACCATCGAGAAAATCGTCATGGTGGTCTTGAAACCGGCCGCCTTGTCGCCGTCCCCGAATATGAGGACCAGCGGCAGCAACAGCACCTGAATCACGAATTGCGCCACCAGCACTGCAGCAAAACGATAGGATGACAAGCTGTTGCGCTCGTTCATGTTGCCCGTCAAGACACCACTCAAGGCTGCGTACGGCAGATTGTTCGCCGAATACACCAGCACCAGCAGCACGTAAGTCACAAACGCGTAAATCAGCTTGCCATCAGGCCCGAGATCCGGGGTGCTGAACGCCAGCAGCGCGATGACGCCGAAGGGTACCGAAGTCCAGAGGATCCAGGGCCGGAATTTGCCCCAGCGGGTATGGGTGCGATCCGCGATGAGACCCATGACCGGGTTGAAGAATGCACCGACCATCCCGCCCACGAATATGATGGTGGAGGCCTGTCCAGCGGGAATGCCGTAGACGTCGGTATAGAAGAAGGCCAGGAAGGTCATCAGCGTCTGGAAGATCAGGTTGGCTGCAAGATCGCCGAGGCTGTAACCGATTTTCTCGGTAACGGATAGTTTTGCGGTAACTTCAGACATTGTTTTTATCATCTTGTGTGAAACAACAGCGTCAAAAAACGCCTTGCAGATCCGCGGAATGCTGCACCGCAGCTGCTCCCCGGGTTGGTGCCTGCGAAGAATAAACGGACCGTCTCCGCTGCACAAGGGCTGATCAGCCAAATGGTAGTTTAGACACTAAGCCAGGGAACGAGAACCCTCCCGACACACCGCGTCATTATGAACAACGCCCGGTCCCCACTCCCCGGGCGTTGTCATTCTTGCCGTCGGCTACTTGCCGGCGGGCGCCGCGCCGCCTGCCGGACCTTCAAGAAGGTCGTTAACGGCGTGAGCGAGAAAGATGTAGCCGGCGGCGAGATTGACCACATATTCATTCTGCCCCCAGAAAAACGGCCAGTTCTCCTTGTTTTCCGGGAAATCCGGTTTCAGGATCAACACCCCCGGCACTATGCCCCCCGGAATAAACGAGAAGTCGGCGCGGTTCATGCCGTAGGCGACGCGTTTGGATTTCGCGCCCACACCCGACACAAAGGAAATGTCGGAATCGGGGTGAGTGCCCAGCAGATAGTTAAGGCCGGTAAACACCACCTCCCGGTCCACTACGTCGGGAAATGCCTTGTGCAGGTAATAGCCGATGTTGGCGACCTGAATCACCAGACCATTTCCGGCCCAGCCCTGCTCGGTGATCATGACGCCAAACGGATTCTGGCGGGATATATCCATATGGGTGCGCTTGAAGATCTCCGCAATCCCCCGCATTTTTGCCCGGTAGCCTTCGTCCATATGAGGCAGGACCTTGAGGGCGGGAATGGCGTTCGGAAGAAATGCCTCCTCGATTTTCGGCAGGTATGCGCGAATCCGGTCCGCATACTTCTTGTCAGAGGTGGCGAGCAGCAACTCGGCCGCAGCCCGGATCTCTTCCATTTCAAGGGGTCCACCGGTGGTGTTGCCATGCTTGAAGATCACTGGCTCCTGGCCTTGTTCCTTGTCCCAGGCGCGGATGGCGGTCTCCAGGCACTCCTTGGCCAGCTCGTCGTTGTAGCCCTTGAGGGCTCGACTTGCGGCGGCCAGTGCGGCAATTGAGCCATAGTTGAGCGGCGTTGAATAAGACGTGAACGCCCAGCGGTCGTCAAATTTGCCGCTGCGCTGACCTTTTATCTCGTTGGCGCCAAGTTTCGGATCGTAAACCAGGTTATCCGTCTTGGTTTGTGCATCCCCCAGGTGGGTGTACTGGGTCAGATGGGCTTCCACGATCCCCGGAATAGCCCGCCCCAGGGCGCGGTGCTGGGCGATCAACTGCAAGGTGCCATGCTCGATCTGCTGGAGCAGGTCGGGCTTCTGGTCCGGCACGTGCAATTCCACCAGCTTGCTGGCGTAATCGACGGAAGTTGTGTCTCGCAGCGGCTTGAAATGCTCCCAGACTTCAACCAGTCCGAGCACGGTGTGGTAATGGGTCTGGGTGCGCAGGTCGTAGTCACCGGCGTCAAACCAGCCGCCAATGTTCAGGCCGGGAATATGCTCCCCCGGCTTGTAACGGGTGTCGGTGGTGGGCCCCTGTGCATAGAGGTCGAAATGCTCATGATTGACCGGTGCCTGCAGGGCGTCGTCCAGATGCGAGGCGCCGTGCCAGATCCGGTAGGCTTCACTGACGGTGACATGATCCATCTGGATCGGCAGGTACATATCGAGGGTCGGGTGCCAGATGCCGGCATGAACGTCGTTGCCGATCGGGAATGGCGCGGTCTGGACCTTGTCGTATTCGAGCTGGTAAACACCGGGTTCTTTGACCGCGGTAAAGTCGAAGGTCAGGTAG
Organism: uncultured Cellvibrionaceae bacterium; assembly: GCA_964546435.1. Lineage (GTDB taxonomy): Bacteria > Pseudomonadota > Gammaproteobacteria > Pseudomonadales > Cellvibrionaceae > CAYNST01. Next base: position 31,076 of record CAZJKJ010000030.1, on the reverse strand, counting down.
TTGTAGCGCTTGTAACGGCCCCACTCGGCAGGTTTGGCGCTGACGACCGCCTGACGTTTCCCCTGCGCATCGATCTTTATCAGCCGAGCCTTGAGGAATTTTTTCACATTCGCATCGAGTTCAATCACCGCAACCTTGCGCTGCTGCGGATGGTAACCGACCTGTGAGTGGGCAATGCTGGGCGCCCGCGTCCAGCCCTGAACCGAATTGGGCTGGAAGGTCCAGGAAATGACTTTGCCGGTACGCTCGGGGGGGATCATGCTGCGCACCACAAACCAGCCGTTCTGCGCCTTGCTGCGGCCGTCGTACAGCGCCAGTTCGGTATCGGAGCTGATCACCACCCGCCGTTTGTCGTCGGTGGGCGCCAGGGTCAATTGCTTGCCGGTGGCCAGCACTCCCGGCGCGGATTTATCCGATTCCTTCAGGCCCGTCGGGTACAGGGGGAATATTCCCGTCTGGCCGTCCATGATATACGCTTTTTCAAAATAGGAAGCCGGCAGGAATTCCAGATTGAACCCGGCCTTGCCCACTAATTCTGCCGGCAGCGGCTGTTCGGCATGCACCGACAATTCCACTCCGCCGCGAGTGCGCTGCGCCACGATGGAATATTTGAAACCATATTGTTCATACTCCATGCGCGCCTCAATCCGCTGATTCTCCCGATCCACCTTGCGGTCGATAAAGCGCGGCAGCATATCCCACTGCTCGGGGGTCGCATGGAGGCGCACGTCGCCATTGGTGCCGGTGCGCTCGCCATGATGAATCAGTTCGACACCACTGATTTTGGCGTCGCTGAAAAGCCCGTCGTACCAGTTACTGAAAACCAGCACATTTACGCCGTCGTCGGCAAAATATTCCAGATCATTTAACGTCAGATCTGCTGGCTTGGCAGCCGCGCACAAGGGCAGCGCCAACAAAGAGGCGCCCAGTACAAGTGATCGAAAAGTCATGAAAAATCCTGCGTCAGGTAGAATAGTCGTCGCATTGCCAGCCTCCGCGTCGCTGGCCTTGGCGCCTCGGTCGGGCGCGTCCAATAGAGAACCGCGCAACGGTTTATATTGATCCGGATTAAATTGCTGGTTTTTTGAATGTTTTATCTGGCTTTTATTATTGGTCGATTGCTGTCACTACCAGAACTGGAGCGCCAAAAAGAACGCCCCTGCTCTTGCATACATGCCGAAAGAGTATAGCCACCTTCATGAGGGAATCAACCCGGCCGCCGTTTTTGCGAGGTCTTGCCTGTGAACGCAACCGTTGCGGCCGTTGCCGCAGAGGCTGGCGACCTCTCAGGAACGTCGCCAGCCTGAGCGTCACGGCGCTGCTTGATGCATTTACTGGATGACCAGGTAGAAGCTGCCGGCACCGCGCTGAATATGCAGCAGTACGCTATTCGGACTTTTCTTCAGGGCAGTGCGAAAATCCTTCGCATCCTTAACCTGTAGGCGGTTGGCGCCGATGATGATATCGCCGGGTCGCAGGCCGCTGCGCGCTGCGGAAGAATTGGGGGCGATGCCGGCGACCACTACACCCTGTCCGTCCGGGTTGTTTTCAAAGGTCGCGCCCTCCAGCAGTTTGTGCAGGTTGCCGCTGCTGGGTACCGCCTTGAACGGTTCGCCGACCCTGGCCGAGAGCGTCTTGTGCTTGCCGTCCCGGATCAGGGTGACCTTGACCTTGTCACCAATGCCCCGGACTCCGATCGCATTGCGCAGCGCGCCCGTGGACAGCGTGTCCCGACCGTCAACCGCGATGATGACATCCCCCGCTTTGATACCGGCCTTGTCCGCTTCCGAATCGTCGGCCACTCCCGTGACCAGCACGCCGAGCTGACCGTTTTCCAGGTCGAAGGCTTTTTGCAGCTCCGGGTTGATGTCCTGAATGCTCACACCCAGTTGCCCGCGACGCACCTCGCCGTGTTCGAGTATCTGATTAAGACTGGCATTGACCATATTGATCGGGATCGCGAAGCCAATGCCCACGTTACCGCCAGCGGGCGCAATGATCGCCGTGTTGATACCCACCAGCTCGCCACGCAAATTCACCAGTGCGCCCCCGGAGTTGCCGGGGTTGATGGATGCATCTGTTTGAATAAAGTCCTCGTAACCTTCGATCCCCAGACCGGTTCTGCCCAGAGCACTGATCACGCCGGTGGTGACGGTCTGGCCCAACCCGAAAGGGTTACCGATTGCCACGACAAAATCCCCGACCTCCAGTTTGTCGGAGTTGGCGACTTTCAATGCAGAAATGTCTTTTGCCTGAATTTTCAGAACGGCGATATCCACCTCGGGATCCGAACCCACCAGCTCGGCCGCAAAAGTCCGGCCGTCATTGAGCACCACCTGAATGTCATCGGCACCATTGATGACGTGGTAATTGGTCAGTACCGTGCCGTTCTCGGCATGGATGATGACGCCGGAACCAGCGCTGCGCTGACGCCTTTGGGGAGCCTGTCTTTGCTGCTCGGGAATATTGAAAAAATGCCGGAAAAAGGGATCATTGAGCAACGGGTTATTGGCTTCCTGCTTGGTATAGGTGGCGATATTCACCACCGCCGGATTCACATCCTTGAGCATGGGCGCCAGCGACGGCAGCGGCTCCCCTTCACTGTCGAAGGCGGGCAGCGCAGCCTGCGCCTGGGAAAACCATAGGCTGGTCAGTACTGCTGCAACCAATAGGCGCATTTGTTTGATCATTACAGACTCCTTGTTTTCGTCGGACCGTTTTAACGCCCAATGTGTGGGTGAGCTTGTCGGTTTTCAATTTTGAATTTACGCAAACCGCTCTGAGCCAAACGCCGGGCAAAAGACAATTTTTTATTCAAGCCTAAGAGAGTCATCAGCCATTGAAGTTCCATTGTGATAACGTGCCGCGACGACCGGGCTGCCTGGCAGGGGCGGCAACCGCCGAAAAAAAGGCCGCCAGACGGCGACCTTCACCCTCGTGTAAAACCGCAATCAACTGTTGGACTGCGCCGCCCTGTCACGCACCCTGGCGAACTCGTCGTAGAGTGCCTTGGATACGCGGAAAGTCTGCTCATAATCATTGCGGCGCAGGTAGTAGTTCGCGTCCTTGTTGAGCAGCTCATAAACGTATTCGCCCTGATCGGTCGAGATGGTTACCGAAAACCGGGCGAGGGATTTTTTATCATCGTCTGCGCCGCCTTTTTCGTCGGGGGCGTCGAGATCGGCCAAATTATCGGCCAGGCCCAGCACCCGCAGTTCCTTGATAGCGGCAGCGATGGATTCGGCATTGAATTGCGCGGCCGGGTCGTCAGCGACCGGCGTGCTTGCTTCTGCTTCAGCGCCTGTCTCTGCGCCTTCGTTTGCGTCTGCTTCCGCGATCGCCTGAGTCGCCGTTACCTCGGCAGAGGCAGGCAGTGCATCGGGCGCCGGCCAGTGTCCGTCCGTTTTGGCCACGGTGAAATCCGCCGAGGTGATGGCGCTGATCTCGCCTTGCGGTTGCACCAGCGCCGTATCCAGCCAGCGATCGGGGTCGGCAACCACTTCGAAGGCATTGAAGCTGAGGGCGTAAACGTCATCCTCCGACTGTTTGCGGATGTGGACCTGCTTGAAGCTCGGCGCAGTTCCCAGCAGCAAAGTGCCCAGAGCCTGGTCGTCACTGAAGACGGTAATCCGGCGCTGGGCGTTGTCGTCCGCTACCTGAAACCGCTCCTGCGCCGTCCGGGTATTGGCCACCGGCCACCCGGCCCGCAGGGC
>CAZJKJ010000030.1:26111-27263 GCA_964546435.1 uncultured Cellvibrionaceae bacterium | reverse complement strand
GCGGGATCAGGCGGCCAGCATGCGCTGGTAACGCGTGAGGCGGGCGCGGGTTATGGACCGGTAGACAAACCACAGGATGCCCAGGGCCAGCAAGACAATGACGTAGTTCAGATATTCCCAGAACTCCTGCCGCCCCGCTTCCATCGGTTCGAGGGTGCGGTTGAAATGCCCGCGGGCGCGGATACTCAGCAACCCCTGATCCTCCAGTGACCAGTCCACCGAGTTCACCGCCAGTTGCAAGCTGTTGAGATAGGCCCCACCCTGCGCCGCGCCTAGCATGGAAACAATTTCATCCCGGAAAATGTCGTTGGACGCAAACAGGATGAGCCGTGCCGATTCGGCCGAATGGCTGAGTACCACATTGATGTCGGCACCAGCCGGTTGCGCTTCCTGACTCGCCTCCTTCGCCGCGTCTGACTGGCTCAGCAGGGGAGAATCCTTACCGGCAAAGCGGGAGGTAAAGCGCCCTTGCAGGGATACCGCCAGCAGATGCCGCTGCGGGTTTTCCCCCATTTCAAATCCACTGCGCACCTGTTCGGTACTCGGGGTGATGTTGAGATCGTCGCTCAGCCAGGACTCTTCGGAGCTGTACAGCAAGGGGATGACTTCAAGCCCCTGAGTCTTCGCCTCGTCGATCTGGATGGGGGATGCCCAGGGCACGGTAACCTGCGGCAACTGGGCCGTGACCAGCACGTCCTGGTTGAGGCCGTCCGGGCGGACATCCACGAAATAGGGGTAATCCAGCAGTTGCATGTCCTGGAAGTTCAACCCGCCCACCTGACGCGTGACCGGTACCGGGAAGGCGCTGTTACGACGGTCGAGCACAAGCTGGGTTCCGATGGTTACACCGATCTCCTCAAGCCACTCCGACAGACCACTCCTGTGAGGTTTGAGCGCCATGCTGGTTCGATCGATACTCACCGAATAGGGCGAGGTGGCCGCGATCACGGTGCCGCCACGCATCAGGAACTGATCCACGGCAAAGCGTTCCTTGTCAGTACGCAGTCTCGCTGATGCGAGCACGAGCACATCCGCCGTCGGATCGACCCTGCCGTCCTCCAGATCTTCATCAAGGATGTTGGCGTCTTCCGCCAGAATTTGCCGCAACGCCCCGAACCGGTCCAGGCTGGCGTCATGGATTTGCGGAGGCGT
>CAZJKJ010000030.1:0-26011 GCA_964546435.1 uncultured Cellvibrionaceae bacterium | reverse complement strand
GCGCCGCCGTTCGCATCGGGATCGACAAATTCCACTTCGAACTTGCCGTTGGCCTGCGCTTTCATCTCTGCCGCTTCTTTCTCAATGGCCTTGCGCAGCTCCACGAGTTCGGGCGGCAACTTTGCCTCGACAGAAATGTACGCCTTGAGCAGCAGCGGTGACGCCACCGTATCGAACAGATTGCCGCCGGACTGATAGGCGTACAGGGTCTTCTTGATCGCCCGCGTGATGTCGTATTCCGGATTGCGCAGGAGTACATCCATGCTGGTGTCGTTGTCCGCCTTCACCTCAATGAGTTCATTGAAACCCAGCACTTCATGCTGGTCGCCGTATTTCACCAGGATATTGAAATAGGAATTCACCAGCGCTGCCTGGTGGCGGTCGCTCACCCGGAACGGTGTCGACTGGATGTTGTAAACGTTGTTGGCTTCATCTTCCAGTTGCGGATCCGTGGTGGGATCCACGATTTCCACATGCACTCGGCCCTTGCCCGCAATTTCGTATTCGCGCAGCAGATCCTGCATCTGGGGCACGAGAGGCGAAAGCAACGGGTGCGTCTTCTCGCTGAAATAACCCCGGATCAGCAGCGGTTCCTGCAATTGCGCCAGATAGTTGCGGGTCGCATCCGATATTGAATAGATGTTGCCGCGCGTGGTGTCCCAGCGCAGGGCGTTGATCTGCCCCAACCAGACATTGGCCAGCAGCGCATTGACGATCAGCAGACCCGTGCCCCAGCGCCACAAACTGTGATGGCGACGGTCGCCCTCTTTCGCCCAGCGCCCCCGCTCCAGCGCAAGAATGTTGAGCATGATAAATGCGACCGTGAGGCTGGTGTAGTAATACAGGTCCCGGAAATCCAGAACGCCACGGGTAATGGATTGAAAGCGTGACCCGGTGCCGACCGACCGCAAGGCTTCGGCGGTCTGGTTGCCCAGAAAGCCGGTAAGCAGGCTCGATCCGATGATGTAGAACACAGACGCGAGGGTCACGCTCAGGATAAGACTGACAATCTGGTTGTCGCAGCGGGCGGACACGAACAGACCAATAGACAGGTAGGCGCCCCCCAGCAGCAACGCCGCCAGATAACCGGTAAAGACCGGGCCCCAGTCGAGCTGCCCCAGCAATGACACGGTGATGGGCAGAGGCAGCGTCAATGCCAGGGCGATGGCGAGCAACGTCCAGCAGGCGAGAAATTTGCCGATGACAAACTGCCATAGGGGCACCGGTTGCGTCAGTACATGCTCCAGGGTGCCGCTGCGACGCTCTTCGCTCCACATCTTCATGGTCAGCGCACTGGACAGGAAAATCAGCAGCAGAGGCATCCATTCAAAAAGTGGTCGCACATCGGCGATATTGCGGGAGAAGAATGCTTCGACCCAGAAAAACACGAACAGCGTTACCAGCAGAAAGGCGGCGAGGAACAGCCACGCAATCGGCGCCCGGAAAAACTGCCCCAGTTCCTTGGCGGCAATTCCCGCCACGGCTTTATTGTTCACCATCGACCGATCAGGCTGCATGGGCCAGACCCTCCCCTCGACTCAATTCCCGGAACAGGTTTTCCAGATCCCGCTGCTCGCGGTAGAGCAGGTACAACTCCCCACCCGCTTCGAAGATCAATTTCGCCACGTGCGCGGCGAGTGCCCTGGCGTCGGTTTGCGCCTCAAGCTCGATGCGGCACATCTGCGCCCCGTTGACTGCTTCAATTTTCAGCTGCTTCACGCCGGTCAGCTCGCCCAGCAGCGCCGTGAGGCGCTCGCCCGGAAGACTGGTCTGAACCTGCAAACCACCGGATTGCCGGATTTCATCCAGCCGTGCGTCGAGAACCAGCTCGCCGCTGCGCACCATCAGTACCCGGTCGCACACCGCTTCGACTTCCGAAAGAATGTGTGTGGACAGAATCACGGTTGCGGTTTCGGCCAGTTTGCGAATCAACTGGCGCATCTGCTGGGTCTGGGTGGGGTCGAGGCCGTTGGTGGGTTCGTCGAGAATCAGTACCGCCGGCTGGCCGAGCAAAGCCTGGGCGACGCCGACGCGCTGCTTCAGGCCGCGAGACAGGTCCGCAATGCGGGCCAGCGCCTTAGTGCGCAGATCCGTGGCGTCGATCACCCGGCGGATTTCAGCCGGTTGCTCACTCGGGGCGATACCGCGCAGTCCCGCCGCATATTCGAGATAGGCCATGACCGTCATTTCGGGATAAACAGGAAGATTTTCTGGCAGATAACCGATACAGGACTGAGCGCGTTTGGTTTGCTGGGCGACGTCCACACCGTTGATCCGGATCCGGCCAGAGCTGGGTTCGAGGAACCCGCACATCATTTTCATGATGGTGGTCTTGCCCGCACCATTGGGACCGAGCAAGCCGATCACTTCGCCCCGGGCAATTTGGAAGTTTACATCCCGCACCGCGTGGAGATTCCCGTAGGTGCGATTCAGATGTTCGACAACAATCACAAGATAGCCTCCTATGTCACAGCCTTAGCTTCAGCTTTCGCGACAAAATCAGTCACAGCATTATTGTTATCCACTCGTGCGTGGCACGAGCCGACGCTTGGGTTACTTCAATCTGGTCATTGCGGGACAAAGGCTTCACATCCACCCATCAATGATTTGAGGATGCGAACTGTTGCACGGCCGCACCGTTGACTCGAGGGCGAGAACTAGCCGGTTGGCGTCCCGAATGCGGTTTTAATAGATAGGGGTGCGGGTAAAAAGTTTCAACGTTTTCAAGGTGAGCGGTCGCAACGAGGCGATAAATAGTGGAACGGTCACACTGTGAAGTGAAAGCCGGCGACAGGGCTGCCGCCGGCCGGAGAGGCTTCAGGTCATATCGCGCAAGACAAAATGCAGGATTCCGCCGTGGCGGAAGTAATCCCATTCCGGTGCGGTATCGATCCGTACCTTGACCCGGAAACGAATGACAGGCGCGTTTTCCCGGCGGGCGGTGACGGTGATTTCCTGTGGCTGTCCTGCCAGTTCTTCGAAATCGAACACCTCCTCGCCGGTCAGACCGAGGCTGTCCGCATTCTCACCCGGCAGGTACTGCAGCGGCTGAACGCCGAAACCCACCAGATTGGAGCGGTGGATGCGTTCATAGCTTTCCGCGATAACCGCCTTGACGCCCAGCAAATTCGTGCCTTTGGCGGCCCAGTCCCGGCTGGAGCCGGTGCCGTATTCCTTGCCCGCCAGGACTACCAGGGGCGTGCCGGCCTTTTGATACCGCTCGGACGCGTCGAAGATCGACAGGATTTCCCCGCTGGGGAAATGGCGGGTCCAGCTACCCTGGCGGCCCGCAGCAAGCTGGTTGCGCAGCCGCACATTGGCGAAGGTTCCGCGCACCATGACCTCATGGTTGCCCCGGCGGGAGCCGTAGCTGTTGAAGTCCGCCAGTTTCACCCCGTGCTCGGTCAGATACTGCCCGGCCGGACTGTCGGCACGAATGGCGCCGGCGGGAGAAATATGGTCGGTGGTGATGGAATCTCCCACTTTCACCAGAACGCGCGCGCCGACAATGGGGCGGGATTCCGGCAGCGCAGAAGTCATTTCCGCAAAATATGGGGGATGTTTTACGTAGGTGGATTCCGGCCAGTCATAGATGGCGCCTTCGGGCACGGGCATGGCCTGCCACTGCTCGGTTCCCGTGAACACATCCGCATAGCGCTCGCGATACAGGGCCGCGGACACGGATTTGGCGATGGTATCGCTCACCTCCTGCGGCGACGGCCAGAGATCCCGGAGATAAACGGGATTGCCCTGCTCGTCCTCGCCGAGCGGATCCTTGTCCAGCTGGATGTCCATGGTCCCGGCCAGGGCATAGGCCACCACCAGCGGGGGCGAGGCCAGGTAGTTTGCCGGGACTTCCTGATGGATACGACCTTCAAAGTTGCGGTTGCCGGACAGGACGCCGGCGACTTGAAGCTGACCCTGACGGATGGCTTCGCTGACCGGTTCTGGCAGCGGTCCCGAGTTGCCGATACAGGTGGTGCACCCGAAGCCGACGATATTGAAGCCAAGCCATTCCAGCGCATCCATGAGACCGGCTGCTGCCAGATACCCCGGCACCACCTGGGAACCCGGTGCGAAACTGGTCTTGACCCAGGGTTTGACCTGCAGGCCACGCTTGACCGCATTGCGCGCCAGCAAGCCCGCAGCCACCAGCACGGCCGGGTTGGAGGTGTTGGTACAGCTGGTGATTGCGGCGATCACGACCGCGCCGTGCTTGAGAACAAATTCAACGCCATTCCATTCCACCCGCATACCGCCTTCAACGGCACTCACCCCCGGGGTCGCACTGGCATCACCGGCGAAGTTGCTGAGCACTTCTCTGGCGGGTATCTGATCACGCTCCTGAAGGACCTGCTGCAGGTGCTGGCTAAACGCTTCTTTGGCGTGACTCAGATCGATCCGGTCCTGGGGCCGTCGGGGGCCGGCGATGCTGGGCACCACCGTGCCCAGATCCAGGCTCAGCCGTTCGCTGTAATGGGGCGCCGGGGTACTGTCATCGCGCCAGAGCCCCTGCACGCGGGCATACGCTTCGATCACGTTGAGTTGATGTTCCTCACGCCCGGTCAGCCGCAGATAGCGGATTGTTTCCGAATCGATGGGGAAGATGCCGCAAGTCGCCCCATATTCCGGCGCCATGTTGGCAATGGTGGCGCGATCCGCCAGAGGCAGATGGCTCAGGCCCACGCCGTAGAACTCCACGAATTTGCCGACTACGCCGTGCTTGCGCAACATTTCCGTGACCGTAAGCACCAGGTCCGTGGCGGTTGCCGCCGGTGGCAGTGCCCCCGTCAGCTCGAAGCCCACCACCTGCGGTATCAGCATGGACACCGGTTGCCCGAGCATAGCGGCTTCGGCCTCGATACCGCCAACACCCCAGCCGAGCACCCCCAGGCCGTTGATCATGGTGGTATGGGAATCAGTCCCGACCAGCGTATCGGGCAACAGCGTCGGCTCGCCATCAAGCGTCAAGGTGGCGACAACGGAGGCCAGGTATTCCAGATTCACCTGATGGACGATGCCCGTACCCGGCGGCACCACCCGGAAGTTGGAGAAAGCCGACTGTCCCCAGCGCAGAAACTGGTAGCGTTCCCGGTTCCGGTAAAACTCCAGCTCCGTGTTGCGTCGCAGAGCATCATCATCGCCGAAAAAGTCCACCATGACCGAGTGGTCGATGACGAGGTCCACGGCCCCGAGAGGATTGATGCGGTTGGGATCGCCGCCGAGTTTCTGGATGGCCGAACGCATGGCCGCCAGATCAACAACCGCGGGCACGCCGGTGAAATCCTGCAGGATCACCCGGGACGGTGTGAAGCCAATGGGGTGTTCGGACTGGACTTTTCCATCCCAGCGGCACAGCGCCAGCACATCTTCGCGGGTCACTACCCGTCCATCTTCGGTGCGCATTAAATTCTCCAGGAGAATTTTCAGGCTGAAGGGAAGGTGGTCCAGATCGCATTCGGAAGCCAATGCCGGCAGATGGTAATACTGGTAACTGATGCCATCGACGCTCAGCTGTCGTTTTGCACCAAACGTATTTCGGTTCATTGTTACCTCCTGAAAGGAATCATGGGTGATGGCGATCCTTGCGGGCTTGCGCGTCGGCGGCCATTGTCACGGTCACGGGCGCGCAGTCTGGGTCTGAACGGGGTGCGGTCTATTTTTTGATCGCGAAGTACGCTTCGGCAGAGGCGGCGAGCTTCCTGGAAAATTCGTTGATCAGCTCATTGAGGGCAGCGACATAATCATTGTAATCGCTACCCTTTGGGTCGGCGGTTAATTGCACTCGCTCTACACCCAGCAGATTGCGGCCGGCCTGATCATAAAGCGTCCAGCGGGCATGCAGTACCACCGGGTTGCCGCGCTTGCCGCCAAGCTGCTCCAGTTCCACGGCAATCTGCTTGTCCGGGCGCGCCCGCGGCCCCCATGGATACGCCCACACGTCCGGCTTGCCGGTCAGTCTGCCGAGGTTGGTGGCAATCACGCGACTCACGGCCTTTTTCAAGTCACCCGCCCAGAGATGATTGCCCGCCATCAGCACTTCGTTGCGTTCGCCATAGCTGACCACTGCCTGACTCTGCAGTGCCTCTGGCAGTTCAATCGGACCCACGCCTACGCTGCCTTCGATGGCGACGGTTTGCGCTGCAACCTCGCCCGGTAACGGGTGCAAGGTGTAATACTGGTTCTTCACGCCGCTCGAACTGCAGCCAGATCCGCTCGCAAACAGCGCCGCACTCAGTGAAAGCAGCAGTACCATACGCCGCAGCACGGCCATGTTCCGGTTTCGGTCATCAATCATTTTTTTCACGCCCGAAGATCAGAGCGTCCGGCTGTTGTTTCAGCGTCTCACTCAGCATGTGGAAGGAATCCGCCGCTCGCTTGACCGCATTCAGCGTTTCGTGCAGTTCGTATTGAGTTGCAGAGTCCGGTGCCGTCAGGGTTTCGAGATCCTGCAACCGCCGCGACAGCTGTCGCAGGGAATCATTGAGGGTCGTAAGAGTGGCTTCGAAACCCTCGCTGGCGACGCTCACGTTTTCCAGCGTTTTGTCTATTTTTCCGGCAGTACCCGCCTCGTCGAAGTCTCTCAGCAGATTGCTCAGGCTTTCCAGACTGGCAGACAGGTTTTCCCCCAGTGCCGCCAGAGGGATACGGTTGATGTTGGTGATCAGATCGGCAACCTGTTGATCCAGCTGGTCGGAGGCATGATCCAGAGTCGGAATCTCTGAAAACTGCGCGCCGGCCACAAATTCACCGGGATTTTCGTCCCGGGGGAACAACAGGTCGATATAGCGTGAACCGGTTATGAAGCTCGCGGTTTTCAACTGGGCCCGCAAGCCGCGCTCCACCAACTGCTGCACCTCGGCATCAAACTCTTCCCGGGTCGGTTTGCTCAGGTGGTCAAGCCGTTCGGGTTCCAGGCTGATATACACATGCAGACTTTCCGGTTCGTTGGCGGCGACATCGAGAACCACATCTTCCACGGCACCCACTTTCAGTCCTCGAAACTCCACCGGCGCGCCGACGCTGAGACCCCGGACCGAATGGCTGAATTTCAGCCGGTAGAAGTATTTCAGGCTATAGCGTTCTTCCATCACGGAATCGCGATCACTGAACAGGTAAAAGACATGCTCGCTTTCGGCCAATCGCGGTTCTTCAAAGGTCACCGCATTTTCAAAGGTAATCCCCCCGCTGATCAGGGCCGCAACCGAGGCCATGGAGGCTTTGATGCCTTCGGCACCGACTTTTACGTTCAGGCCGCTGACATTCCAGAAGCGGCTCTGGGTCAGAACGAGCTTGTCGTGGGGCGCGTTAATAAAGATACGGACATCCACCTTGTTGCCGCTGGGATTGAGGCGATAGCTGGTGACTTCGCCGACCTTGATCTGCTTGTAGTAAACCGGTGAACCGATATCCAGCGAGCCCAGCGTCTCGGCGGTGAGTATGAACTGGGTGCCTTTATCGTCCGATTGCACCGCCGGCGGTTCGGTGAGCCCCTTGAACACCCGTTTTGACCCTTCCTGTTTGCCCGGATCCATCATGATGTAAACGCCGGAGATCAGCGTGCCCAGATTAGATACCCCCGAGGCGCTAATGCGCGGACTGACCAGCCAGAACTGTGAGTGCTTGCTGAGAAACTGGCTGACCTGGCGGTCGAGACTCGCCGTCACCCGGACTTTAGACAGGTCGTCATTCAGGCGGATCCGGGTGACTCGGCCCACGGGCACATCCTTGTAACGGATTTTCGTTTTGCCCACTTCAATGCCGCTGGCGCTGTCGAAGATGATCTCGATTTCTTCGCCGCGTTCCTGCATTGAGCGCACCGACAGCCATGCTCCGAGAATCAGTGCCACGAACGGAATGATCCAGACCGGGGAGAGTCCGCGTGCGCGTTTGATGACCGGATTGCGTGGTGCCACTGTCAGTCCTATTTGAGTTCAGGTGTTAACCATACGTATTTGCAGATTGCCGCGACTTGTTATCTCCGCGGCAACCCCTACTGTGTCTTGCCCCACTTGACCCGATGCCAGAACGCCTGCCAGTGGAGCCGTACCAAAGCGATCAGCCCGGGGGATTCGTCTGGGTCCGGCGTCTCCGCTTTCGCATCGGCCGGCACATGATCCCAGATGAGGCGTGGATCAAATGACTCGGCGGCCAGCATGGTCAACACTACGACGGCGCCAAAGGGCAGCAAGGCGCCGCCCGGCTCCACTTCGCCAATAAACCCGAACTGCACCACGGCAGTCAGCAAGGTCACCACGAATACATCCACCATGGACCAGCGACCGGTAACTTCTGTCACCCGGAAGAGAAACGTGCGGTTGCGCGCGCCCTGCGCCCGCTTCGAATGAACCGACCACACCAGATAAAAAAGGATTATCAGTTTCGTAATAGGCACCACGATGCTGGCGACAAATACAATCGTGGCCACCCCCCACAGGCCGGCACTGCCCAGCTCCATTACGCCCGATAAAATCGTACTGGAGTAGAAAACCCCCAGCTCTTCGTAAGTCATGATGGGTAACAGGTTGGCTGGAATATACAAAATGGTCGCCGCCAATAAAAGGGCCAATGTCTTCTGCAGGCTTTTGGGCGTCCGCCTGTGCAGTGGCGACACGCAACGCGGGCATTGCCGGTTCATGTCAATAACGCTGGCACCCACCACCGCCTTGCACACGCCGCAGTCGAACAGCGGTTCGCCAGCCTCGCGGGAAAAGTAATTGGCGGAGTGCAGCCAGTTCCAGACGTTGTTGCGATCCATCACCCAGAACGACATCTGGCGCACCGCCACCAGCAAAAAGAACACGTACATGCCGGGGCCGAGCGTCACATCCGCCTGATCCATCAACTTGACGGTGGTGACCAGGACACCCAGCAAAAAGACATCCAGCATGCTCCAGGGCTGGGCCTGCACCAGATACCGGAAAACCCGTTTCTGCCCGGAAATCCGCCGGTTAAGGCTGAACGGGACCAGAATGTACATCAGGGCCAGTATTTCCAGCAGCGGGTACAGGAAGATGGTCGTGAAGACCATGGCCGCGAGAATCCACTGGTCGCGATCCAGGAGCGCGCCCACGCCGCTCAGAATCGTTGCCGATTGCTGCACCCCGGCGACTTTCAGCGTGAGAAAAGTGAATGCGTTGGAGATAAAAAACAGGATAAGCGCAGTCAGCGCCAGTGACGTCGCTTTCGCCGCCCAGGGGCCGCGGCCAAGACGCAGGTGATTGTTGCAGCGGCTGCACAGGGCTTGCTGCGACGGCCCCACCGCCGCCACCTCCTGCAGAGCGCCGCAGTCGCGGCAGACCAGCAGGTCGTTGTGCTGTTCATTAATGACGATGTCGTTCAAAAGCCTGCCTTTTCAATAGACATTGCCCGCCGCCGCTTCGACAAAATAGCGCTTGAGCCAGCGTTGCCGGTTGGTCCAGTTCAAACCCAGACTGCGCGCCGTGATCGCCCAGGGCGCCGCCGTTCCGAACAGACGCTTGAAGGTTTCCATGCCGGTCATAACGCTGAGATTGTGCACTTTGCGCTGACGCTGATAACGCCGCAGCAGCATCTCTTCACCGACACTGTACCCCCGCTTGGCGGCCCGTTGCAGTTCCTCCACCAGAATCTGGACATCGTAAAACCCCAGATTCATGCCCTGCCCGGCCAGAGGATGAATGGTGTGGGCCGCATCGCCAGCGAGCGCCAGACCGGCCCGGAAATACTCTACCGCGTGGCGCTGCCGCAGGGGGTAGCCAAACCGTTGCGCCGTTTCAACGACGCGGCCCAGGCGGGCTTCAAAGGCACGCTCCAGTGACTGGCAGAACGCCGCATCATCCAGGGCGAGACGGTCATTGACGACAGAGTCGTCCAGCGACCAGACGATGGAGCAATAGTGACCGTGCACAACACCGCCCGCAGGGTCTGCCAGCGGCAGCAAAGCCAGCGGACCTTCCGGCGTAAAGCATTGCCACGCCGTCTGTTCGTGGGACAATTCGGTGCGAACGGTGGTGACGATGGCGGTCTGCTGATAATCCCATTCCCGGGTCCGGATACCGGCCAGTTCTCTCATCATGGAACCACCGCCATCTGCCGCCACCACCAGCCGGGCATCCATGGAGCGACCATCACTGAGGGAAAGTCGTTGCCGCCAGGGTTCCGGCCTGTCCACCATGCCCGTGACGACGCAGGGAGCCAGCCATTGCAGGTTCGGGTTGCGCCGCGCCTGCTGCCGCAAACTGCGCAACAGCACGGAATTCTCGGCGATGTATCCCAGGGATTCCCCGTGGACATCGGCGGCGTCGAATTCAATGGCGCCGGAGCTGAGCGCGTCCCACACCACCATGCGCCGATAGGGGCAGATTCGTTCCGCAAGAACAGCCTCCCACACCCCCAACCCCTGCAGGAAGTGGGCTGTGCGCGGGCTGATTGCAACGACTCGAGGGTCGTAAAGGGTACTTGTGAAGGTCGCCGGCTCTGCCACTTCAGCTTCAATGATTGCTACCGTCAAGGACGGTACGTACCGACCCAATGCACATGCCAGCGCTGTCCCGATGGCACCTGCACCGACGATCACTACATCAAACTGCATGGGTTCTCCTCCGCGGTTCACATTACTGCCGGGATGACCAGGGCTGGGCCTGTTGTGCGACCCGGCCGGCCATCAAATCGATAAACCGGTGCCGCAGCACCCCGCTGAATTCCAGACCGAGCAGGCCAGCGCTGCGCACCATGCCGGACACCGGGTCCCGTCGGGCAAACAAGCGGCTGAAGCCATGACTCAGACCAATTGTTCGCCATTGATCGGAATGCTGGGCGCGCTCGTAGGCCTGCAGCAAAGCGAGATCCCCCAGAAAACCCGCCTTGGCCCTGACCAGAATTTCCGCCAGACGCAGGCAGTCGCGCATTGACAGGTTGAACCCCTGCCCGGCCAGCGGATGCAGATAATGGGCGGCATTCCCCATCAGTACCACGCCGGTGCGAGCCTGCTCGCGCGCCCATCGCAGCGTCAACGGGTAAAAATGTCGGGTCGCCACCTGAGTAAACCGGCCGCGCCGGTAACCGAACCCTTTCTGTACGAACGCCAACAGGAATTCGTCCGGCCAGCTTGCCAATTCCTCCCGACGAAATTCATCACAGGTGAGCACCAGGGCGCTGTGTCTGCCAGAGGGCCCTCCCAGCGGCAGCAAGGCCATCGGCCCCTCGTCTGCAAAGCGCTCGTGGGCGACACCCGCGTGGGGTTTGTCATGGGCAATATTGGTTACGAGTGCGAACTGACTGTAATCCATCTCGCTCTCGGCAATGCCGAGCTGCCGCCGCAAAGGCGAGTCGGCGCCATCGGCCACGATGGCCAGCTCGCAGGTCAGCACCGTGCCGTCGGTCAGTACAACATCAGTGCCGCCCGTGCGCGGCACCAGCCGGTCTACCATGGCCGGTGCCTGCACCGACAGGTTTGCCCTCAGGGCCAGAGCGTCCGCCAGAGCACCGCCCAGGCCCCGATTTTCCACCACAAATCCCAAAGGTTCATCGCCGTTGTCAGCCATGGTCAGTTGCAACAGACCCGGAAAACCCGCGTCTGAAACGCGAATCCGCTCAATAGGTGTCATGAATTCCGCCAGGCTCTGCCACACGTTGAGCCGCTTGAGCGCGTGAACACTTGTCGGGGAGAGCGCGGTCGAACGCGCGTCGAAACTGGGCAGATCAAGGTCACCCGGCCGAAACGGGCGGGCTTCCAGCAAAACGACGTTCCGTTCGGGAAGGGTGTCCGCAAGCAGCAATGCCAGAGTCGCCCCGACCATGCCGCCGCCTATGATGGAGATGTCGAGCTTGCGTCCGGTGGTCATGGCGCGCACCGCAGGTTGGTCATCCCGCTTTGCTCCCGCCAGCCGGCTTGCGGCCGGCCCCAGCCTTCATTAGTGCTTCAATTTCGTCGGCGTCTTTGGGTACGCCGCGGGTGAGAATATCGCAGCCGTTCTCGGAAACCACGACGTCGTCCTCAATCCGGATACCGATGCCCCGCCACTTTGCGGCGACGTCTGTGTTATCTGGAGATACATAGATACCGGGCTCCACTGTCATCACCATGCCCGGCTCCAGCACTCTCCAGCGACCGTCAATCTTGTAATCGCCCACGTCGTGTACATCCATTCCGAGCCAGTGGCCGGTGCGGTGCATGTAGAAGGGCTTGTAGGCCTGCTGCTCTATCAGGTCGTCAACCGACCCGTTCAAAAGCCCCAGCTCAACCAGTCCTGCGGTGATGACTTCGACCGCCGCCTCGTGCGGATCATTCCAGTGGTTACCCGGCCGGACACAATTAATGGCGACGGTCTGAGCATTCAGCACCACGTCGTACAGGGCGCGCTGTTCGGGAGTGAACCGGCCGTTGACGGGAAATGTTCGCGTGATGTCGCCCGCGTATCCTTCGAATTCGCAGCCCGCGTCGATGAGCACCAGATCGCCATCGCCCAGGCGGGCGTTGTTTTCGGTGTAATGAAGGATGCATCCATTGGCGCCGCCTCCCACGATAGAGTTATACGCGGCCGCCCGTGCCCCTTCCCGATGAAACTCGTGGAGAATTTCCGCTTCCAGTTGATACTCCAACATGCCCGGTTGGCAGTAGGTCATCGCGCGGCAATGGGCAGCCGCGGAGATCTCTCCCGCACGGGCCATGACCCGCAACTCCGCCGCGCTTTTGATCAGCCTCATTTCGTGAAGCAAGCGCCCGATGTCGGAAAATTCCGTCGGTGCCCGCGCACCGGTGCGCACTTTGGCGCGAAGTGCGTTCATCCAGCCCATCACATGGCTGTCGAGCTCCATGTCCAGGCCGATGGCATAATAGACCCGCTCCCGCCCTTCGATCAGGTCGGGGAGAATATCGTCGATATCATTGATCGGAAATGCTTCGTCCGCACCGAAATGCGTGCAGGCACCCGCCGGACCCGCCCGATACCCGTCCCAGATCTCCCGTTCCCGGTCGCGCTCCCGACAGAACATGATGAACTCGCCCTGCTCTCGCCCCGGCAGCAGGACCAGTAATGCATCCGGCTCGTTGAAGCCGCTCAGATACATAAAGTCACTGTCCTGGCGGAACGGATAATCAGTATCGCGGCTGCGGGTTTGCTCCTGTCCCGCCGGCACTATGGCAATGCTGTTCGGCGTCATCTGTGCCATCAGGGATTTGCGGCGGCGGCCATATTCACTTTTGTTGATCATCGCAGAGGCGTCCATTGTGAAAGGGTGGCGAGCTGTCAGCGCTGCCGGTATTCAACCCGCAGGCATTCGACTATACGGATATTTAGCTCAGGTGGCGGGTGGACCATAGTCGCCGCGCCTGTCTTGATCAGGTAGTGGTTCTTGTTTCGCGGGTCGGGCTTCCGGGTTCTTGCTTATTAATGTAGCGAATCGCCCGCGGCCTGCGACGTGTCCCCTGTTTGCGCAAAGATATTCACTACGGCCATGCGCACGTACTCGCTCAGATCGGTAAGGTGCACTTCGTTCGACTCCGATTCTTCCGGATTTTCTTCCAGTTGGGCGATACTTGCAAAATCCCAGAGTGCATCCGCACTGTCCTCGTCCAGCCGCTTGACGCCTTCATTGCCGGCCTTGGCAAAACCGTGCAGAAACCCCTGGCACCACTGCGCCAGCGCGCGGGTCCGGTCGGCAACCGGGGTGGCATCATCCGGCAGCAATAGCTGAAAACCCAGTGCCGGATCCTGCAGTTGTTGCAACGTCAGTGGATACAGCGCCGCCACCGCCTGAACCACATTGTCATCCGGTGTGCCGGGACAGTCCATTAATTGCAACGCGTCCGTCCGCTGACTTTGCTCGTCCTGGGCGAGCCCACTGGCCAGCACTCCTGCCACCAGACCGTGCAACTCTGCG
This sequence comes from uncultured Cellvibrionaceae bacterium, assembly GCA_964546435.1. Classification (GTDB taxonomy): domain Bacteria; phylum Pseudomonadota; class Gammaproteobacteria; order Pseudomonadales; family Cellvibrionaceae; genus CAYNST01. The sequence goes on along the minus strand of CAZJKJ010000030.1, from coordinate 12,148 downwards.
GGCGAACAGATCGCCTCGGCATTGCTCAGAAAATCAACCCAGTACCCATATTGAATCATCGACGTTCCGCCCCGCTGCCCCTGAATGAAAGCCCGGGATGCTATCACGAAAATCGACTTCAAGACGCCCCATGCCGCGGGAAATGCCAAGCCGCTCGCTTGACCACCCGAGAGGCTCAACCTATAGTACCGACCGGTTTGCAGTTCACAGGCCAGTTTATGTCAGAGCCACTTCTCGCTCAACTTGAAGAAAAGCTAGACTTGCTTATACAGCGATATCAGAGCCTCGGCGCTGAATGCAAAGTGCTGCGCGAACATCTACATGCATGGGAGACGGAACGAGCCGCGCTCATTGAAAAGAACGAGATAGCCCGCGCCCGCCTCGAAGCCATGATTTCTCGCCTGAAAAAACTGGAGACCGAATCCAAATGATCGAGAAAGCCCAACGTGTCAACGTTAATATTCTGGACAAGGAGTATCAGGTCGCCTGCGAACCTGAAGAGAAAGCCGCTCTGCTTGCGGCAGCCCGTGACCTCGATTCAAGAATGCGCAAAGTCCGGAATGCGAGTGGTGTCATCGGCCTGGAACGTATTGCTGTCCTGGTCGGCCTGAATCTCTGTCATGAACTCCATGAAGCAAAGCAGGCTACCAGATTGATTCCCAAAGAGACTCTGGAACAGTTCGTCGGCAAGATCGATCAAGCGTTGAAAACCTGATTTTGCAGACGGGGAAATTTTCAAACCCGGGGAACTTTTACGCTTTCTTCAAACTTCGCGCATAACATTCCCGCCAATTAAATTGGCGGCTGAAACGTTTCCAATGTCCGCGTGTTTTGGTTAGACTAGCTCCACGCCTTGGGTGTTTCGCCAGTTGACGGATCCCTGAGCCGATAAACTGAACGAAGGAGGTGTCTCGTTTGCGTTGTGAGCATGTCCGCTTGTCGGGAAGCCTAATACGCAGCAGATCCCTCCCCCTTGAGCCAATGGGTTCAAGGTAAAGTCAACAGCGGCACCCAAGGTTACTTCCAACTGGCAGTTCATGCAGCCCACCGATTCGACCTCCAGCGTCTCGTCGCTACATTCTCGAAAATCTATCAGAGCATCCGTGCGGCGCCAACGTCGGGCGTTGACGGGACCCAGTCAGAAATCCGCAGCCGGCAGTTTGGCGAGTCGCCTGTGGCGTCTTCGCTGTATTCGACAGGCAAACACTATTGCCGCCTATTGGCCCGTCGATGGTGAAATCAACCCGTTGATGTTTTTGCGACAGGCCCACCGATGGCGCAAACGCACTTATCTTCCCGTGATCAACCCTGCGCGCAATGTACTTGGATTCTGCCAATGGCATCCCGGCCGCTCCCTGCGACCCAACCTTTTTGGCATCCCCGAGCCCGGCCCAGGTTCACCGCTGATGCCGGTGGAATCCATTGATGTCGTGCTTGTACCTCTGGTTGCGTTCGATGCCCTTGGACACCGGCTCGGCATGGGCGGCGGCTTTTATGACAGGACGTTTGCCCGACGCAAACGCAAACTGCCGCTGCTTGTCGGAATTGCCCATGACTTCCAGCAAGTGGAACGACTAGCGGTAGCACCCTGGGATATAGATCTGGATATGGTGGTGAGCGACCGGCGAATCTATCGGACTGGCAGGCGCCGAGTCTGTTGATTTTGCGATCTTTTTTCAGTGCGCATGCACAGAAGATCTGAGAGGGAAAAGCAAAATTGCAGGGAACAGCCGATATAAGGAAGGGGTAACCCGCACACAGGGTGCCGTTGCGACGGCGGTAAGGACCGCCATTCGCAACATCATTTCTGCGCGATTACTACGCCCCGCTGAAGAGCAGAAGGCGGTTCGCTTGCGTCGTCCTGAAAAACCACACCATTCAGTGCGGTGATCAAAACACCTACCACGAACACGATTATCGCCAGGGTCAAAATGTCAGCTTTCATTGCAATACCTCAAGTGTTTCACTCTTTATTGTCGGGCTATGTGAGGTACGACACAGTCCTTATAAGCCGGAACAATAACGTAAAACAGTTCATATTTCTCTATTAAAAATAGTTGGAAGCCGCTATTTTTCCAACTTATTTCTGAGAAACATAGACGGATTCACGTTTTAATAGCGAAACACCCCTCACCACCGACGTTTTTTTATTGACGGCCCCAATTTTTCTCGTCCCTGCAAGGTTAGTCCAGTCTTTGCCGGCTCTCCAGCAATGAACCCGATCATTGATGCGCCGGGCCCGCGCAGCCGGGTCAGGTAGCGCCGGGTTCCGCGAGAAAAAACCGGTAGGCCGGGTTATCCGTCTCTTCCCAGTACCGATAGTTGAGTTCTTTCAACGACGACTCCACATCGGCCCGCTCTTGCGGTTTCACTTGCAGACCAATTAATACCCGGCCGAATGCCGAGCCGTGATTGCGGTAGTGGAACATGGAGATATTCCAGCGACCTGCCAGTTTCGTCAGGAAATTCAACAAGGCGCCCGGGCGCTCCGGAAACTCGAAACGGTAAATCACCTCATGTTCAAGACGGGTCGGTGCATGGCCGCCGACCATGTAACGAATGTGCAGTTTCGCCATTTCGTTTTCCGACAGATCAAAAACTTCGTAGCCTTTTTCCCGCAGCGTCTCCAGCAACTCTTCCCGGTCGTTCTTGGCAGGGTTCACCTGTACACCCACAAAGATGTGGGCCAGACGTGTGTCCGCGTACCGGTAGTTGAATTCCGTGATTGCCCGTTTGCCCAGGAGCGCGCAGAACCTTTTATAGGCACCCGGCTTTTCCGGGATCACCACGGCCAGCACCGCTTCCCGACCTTCACCAATCTCAGTGCGCTCGGAGATGTAACGCAAGCGATCGAAATTGGTGTTGGCCCCACTCAAGATGGAGACGAGTGTCTTGCCTTCCAGCTCGTTTTTCTCAACATACTTTTTCAGGCCTGCGAGGGAACAGGCTCCTGCCGGTTCGGCAATCGAGCGGGTCTCTTCGAAGATGTCCTTGATGGCTGCGCACATCTCATCGGCCGTTACGGTCACCACTTCATCGACACATTTGCGTAACACGCGAAACGTTTCTTTGCCGATCTGGCCCACCGCAACGCCGTCAGCAAATATGCCCACTTCAGGGAGTACAACGCGCCGATTGTGTTCAAGTGCCGCTTTGAGGCAGGCGGCATCGTCCGGCTCCACCGCAATGATCCGCGTCTCAGGTCGCAGGTACTTGATGTAGGCTGCCATGCCGGCGCACAGTCCCCCACCGCCTACCGGAATGAATACCGCATCGATGTTATCCGGCAGCTGCCTCAAGAGCTCGGCCGCCACGGTCCCCTGGCCGGCGATAACGTGGGGATCGTCGTAAGGCGGGACATAGATCATTTCTTTTTCAGCGACGAGGTTGTGGGCGTAAAGTGAGGCTTCGTCGTAGGTATCCCCATGCAGAACCACCCGTGCTCCCCGTCGTCGAACCGCATCAACCTTAATGCTCGGCGTTGTTCGGGGCATGACGATAATGGCGCTGATACCCAAGTGACCGGCCGCCAGCGCCAAACCCTGAGCGTGGTTGCCCGCCGAGGCCGCGACCACGCCTTTTTCGCGTTCCTCAGCGCTCAACTGCAACAGGCGGTTATAGGCGCCCCGTATCTTGAAAGAGAAAACCGGCTGCAAATCTTCCCTTTTGATCAATACCCGATTGCCCGTGCGGGTACTCATTTGTGGTGCTTCTTCCAAAGGGGTTTCAATGGCGAGATCGTAAATACGCGCATTGAGGATGCGCTTGATGTAAGTGTGGGGCATGAGGGGTGCGTCGCTGATCAGTGTTGTCAAGAAAGGCGCACCATGGTAAAGCAACCACGAGCGCCTGTCATTGAGAGATCCAGAATCACCCGAACAGCGCGTTGAGTGGTTTTTACAGCCGAGTGTTAATTTTACGTGCCAGCTCGCAGGCTTAAATGTTGATGTGGGCGCCACCTGGAAATTACGCGCGGCACTGGTTGTCGGTTTTTTTACCATATTGATTAATATCTGCGCACCCCATGGTAACCATTGGGAAACACGTTCATAAACCGATGGGTTGGCGCCTGTGTCTTCCATTTTCCGGCGTTTTCTCCGCGCCATATGTCAGCCTGGTTTACAGTCGTGTTGCCGTTTCGCAACATTTGCACGGCGCCACAGAATGCCGGGCATACCCTATAACGCCTAAAACTTCCTTTGGGCGCGCTAATTAGCGTGGCTATGGAACCATCCGCCGGTCGCCCACTGTTTACCCGATTTTTACCGCTTCCACCTGTGAAAAAACACCGCAATTAAAAAACGGGTGCATAACTTGCAATCACACGATCACTGAACCGACCGCCAGCGGCTATTCAACTGACTCAGCGATTTGCTTTCCCAGATCGTGCAGCGCGCCTACAAGTTGTTCCCGGTTTACTGACAGCATCCGCCAACGGACTTCGAATGACGCGCTGACCGCTTGGCACTAATAAAAGTTTGCAAGGAACCCACTATGTCCACCAAGACCCCGCTCCATCACGCGAAATCTGCCTTTTCCATCAACAAACTCTTCCTGGCCATCGCGGCCCAGACCCTTTTCGCCACAGTCAGTCACGCAGGCCCCACTGGCGGCGATGTGGTGGGAGGCAATGGCTCGATTACCCAATCGGGAAGCCTTACCCAAATCCAGCAGGATTCCGCCCGTCTGGCCATCGAATGGGACACCTTTAATGTCAACTCTGATGAGCGCGTACGATTCATCCAGCCAAGCAGTGAATCGATCGCACTGAACCGCATTCTCGATAACAATCCCAGCGCCATCATGGGACGCATTAATGCCAATGGTCGCATTATCCTGTCCAACCCAAACGGCATTACTTTCGGTTCTGGCTCTACCGTGAATGTTCAGAGTCTGATTGCGGCGGGCCTCGATATTAGTGCTGGCGATTTCATGGCCGGAGACCTTGATTTCAACGGTATCGACGGCACGGCGGGTGTTGTTATCAGCAAAGGCCTCATTGCCGCTGCAACCGGTGGCAACGTTGCCCTGCTTGGTAAAACCGTAAAAAATTCAGGCATCATCCAAGCGACTCTGGGCCGCGTGGCGCTGGCATCTGGCAATGAAGCCGTATTGTCCTTTGATGAAGCCGGATTGCTGGGTGTCCGGATTGAAGAAGCCGCCCTGCAGGAAGACGGCGTATTTGCAGTCACCAATACCGGCGATATCAAAGCACATGGCGGAAAGGTGCTGCTGTCCGCCAGCGCCAGCGAAGATCTGTTCAGCTCTGCTGTCAACCACGGCCATTTGAATGGCAACGTGGAGGCAGTTATTCATGACGATGGTTCCTTCACGTTGGGCGCCGGCGGTGGCAATGTCTCCAGTCAGGGCGTTATCAACGTCTCCACGGGTGCCGAATCCGGTAATGATGCCGGACAGGTAATCGTGGTCGGTGAAAAGATACTGCAAAAAGGCGCCATCAAGGCGAATGCACATGGCGACAATCTGGCCGGGAATATCCAGATACAAGCAGTAGAGAGAGTGACGTTGTCCAATCCCGCCGTTATGGAAGCGCGCAATTCATCCACCATCAGCGGGCGCGTCAAGGTCGAGGGCGGTTCAGTGCAATCGTCCGGCGACAGCAAGGTACTCACTACCGGAAATGCACTATTTTCTGCCAACTATGACCTTCACTTGCCGTTAGTCAACGCGCATCATGCCCATATCTTCACCCCCGGCGCCTTGGTGACGCAAAATTGGGGAATGAAAACTACGGGCAATCTGCACGTTTTTGGTCTGGGGACAATTCACCTCACTCATGCCGCCAATGATTTTCATTCGGTTTCCGCGGAGCAAGCAATGGGTCCGCTGAAAATCAGCGATCGCAATGACCTCCTGCTTGGCGACATGGACCTCGAAATGAATTACGTTACCATTAACGCCAGCGGCGCCCTTTCTCAAATTGCCGATACTTCAATTTACATCAGCGAAACAGGATTGACGTTAAGCGGCACCGACGTCGTCCTTGGCAACGGCAGCAGCAGCACTACAGGCGTTCTGTCTGAACTCGATCTCAGATTCAGTCGATCAATCGACACTAACAACTCCATCAATTTTTCCGTAAATGCATTAACACCGACCGACGTCTTGAGCATCACCGGATCCTCCGATGGCATGCAGGCCATTAGCGTAACGGGCGATAACGTTGTGGACCTGGCTGCCGAGATCAGCGGTGAATATCTTCAGATCGACAGCATGACCGGCCAGAACGCAACACTTTCCGGCCTCTTCGAAACTACCCAAACCGGCGCGATCCAGCTGTCCGACACCCTGACATGGAACAGCTACTGGGCTGATCTCACCCATGCCGGAAATGACATTGGCGCGCTGGCCGGCACGGGAGGCATCGCTTTTGGTCGCCTGAATTATGTGGACAACAACGATGTTGATATTAGAAATCTCGACACTACATCAGCCTCCGAAAACGAAGTCTATATTAAATCCGTGGGCGCCAACGCGACGATTCGTCAGCTGGATGGGACCAGACTGGCAGCATCCTTTATTGAGTTGGATGCCGATAACATTGAGCTGGGCGCTGCCGGCACCAGCGAGGTGCGCGCGGATTACCTGATGGACCTGAAATTCGGTCGAGTATTTTTACTGGATGGCTCCCTGAAGGTAGGTAGCTACGCCCCCGTCCTGCGAATTACCGGGAATGACAACGATAACAACTTCACCATCGGTGAAAACATCAACTATGAAATCTTTAGCGAACAGGCCGCCTTTCCCGTATTCGAGGTCGATTTGGGCGCTGGTAGAGACACGGCTACCTTCAACGGCGGCATCGTGGTGGCCGGCGACTCAGAGTCCATTTACTCCTTCGACATGGGTGCCGGCAATGATCGCGTGTACCTCAACAATCACATGACGCTGCCCATCACACTCGGCGAGGGCGCCGATCACGTCGAGGAATATGAGCACGGCACCATCTACGAGCTGGTGGACTTCAACAGTGCCGAAGACACCTATGACATCATCAATCCCTAACAGGTCGTTGTATCAAGGCTGCCCTCGGGGGCAGCCTTTTTTGTAGCCTTCCGACAGCATCGGGGCTCAAATCCCTTCACCTTCTCTCATGCGCACACATCCCGATAATGCCGGGCGACAGTGACGCGCCCCAGATAATCCGAAATGGCGTCGTGGAGCAGCAATTCCAGGTCGTAGGGATGCAAGCCGATGCGCAAAGGATGGCGGTCACTGCCCAGCATCGCATTCATCCGGTTCCAGATCGTCAGTGCACTGCGGCGAAAGCGCGTGTCCGCTTCAAAGCCAGCCAGCGGTAGCCAAACAGTTTTCGGTGCGGACGCATCGAACAACCCCTCTCCAGTCTCAAAATACCGGAATGGCGATTCCGCCAGATCTGCCCGCGTAATCTTGCCCATCGCCCAGGCCGGCGGCACGTAAAAATCTGGAGGCGCCAGTCCATGCGTGGCGAACCAGGCGTGGTTGCGGTGCAGCAACGCGATGATTTCGGCTCGCGACAGGGCAAGATGTTCCGCTGCGTTCCGGGATATCAACCACGAGTGCAACTGGTGATACAGATTTCCGATGCGTTCGACCTGGTGATTCCAGCCATGGCCTGCGAGGGTGCACCCTTGCTCCTGCCAGTTTCGCAAACGCGCAATATCCGCGGAACGCCAGGCTTTACCGGGGATAACCAGCAACGTCAGGTGGGGCCGGCAAACGGCGGGCAGGCAACCTATCAGCGCCTGCACCCGGTCGAGCGTATCAGGCGCTACGTCGTGAATGGAAATCAGCGCATGCACCGTTGTTAACGCCCCAGCCGCCCCGCCCGCACCAGATCCACAATCAGCGCCAGCCACTGACGCAGCGTTTCGCGATTGGCCCGTTCCGCCGTTTGCCAGGCGGTTTCTGCCAGCGCGTCCAGCACGTTGGGTGCCATTTCGCTCAGGCGTGCGAGTGTGCCGCCCAGATCCTTGGCATCCATGACGCATAGACCATCCCGATATTCAGGCCAGGCAGTAATGCCACAGCCGCGCGATACAATCACCAGGCGGCGTCTGGCCATGGCTTCCAGAGCAATGGTCCCGAAAGATTCGAAATGGGACGGCAGAATCAGGACGTCATGGCGGTCGATCTGCTCCCGCAAGCTCTCTCGAGGCAGCCAGCCGAGGCATGTCAGATTCGGCAAGCGCTGCTCCATGATGCGCACTTCTTCCCGCAGGGGTCCGTCGCCCGCGAGGGTGAATTCCATGTGCGGAAAACGGGCCGCCGCCTCGGCAATCGCACTGATGTTTTTCTCCGGCGCCAGGCGACCGGCGAACAGGACCCGTTTGATCGTGCCACTAAAGGGTTTGACGGGATAATTCATGAAAATCGGGCTTATCGGCGTGGTTACCAGCTTTGGTTCTTCGGCGCCGGCATTTCGCGCCTGCTCCACCATGTCGGCCGAGTTTGCCAGCACGGTCGGGCAGCGGGCAAAAATGAACAGGTTCGATAATCGGAAGCAGGCGTGTACAAACTTGCCTCTCCAGGATTTCTCCCAGTAAAGCTCGGTCAACTGCTCGAACGATGTGTGAAATCCAGCGATCAGCGGCACGTGCATCCGGTCCGCCAGCCAGCAGCCCACGAGACCATAGATGCCCGGCGTCGCGATGAATACCACATCGGGCTGACTATCGGCCAGCTGCTGGTACAGAGATATGGGATTGGGGAAGCACAGTTTCTGAGTCTTGTCCCCCGGCAAGGGAAATTCCAGACCCGACTTCCATTTTCCATCCTCTACCCTGGGATTGAGTAGGGTCACCAGAGCCCCATGCTTGCGCAGGTGCACGGCCAGATCCACGTAAAAGGTTCCCACACCGTTGCGCTCTGTGGCGGCATCCGAAACTATAGTGATACGGATATCGTTGATGGAGGGCAACGGCGGTTCTGCATGGGGTGGCGCCGCCGGCGCCACGCTTTTTATTTTATTGAGTTTGACATTCATGATTGATTACTTGGCTGTGGCTGTCGCGATAGGCCAACATTCGTGAAATGCAGCAGTGATTGTTCCTGCTTCCAGTTTAAATTGACTCAAATCGTAATGATGTTCGCTCCGGTAACGTCTGCCCTGTTCTGCGAGCCTCTCCAGATCACCAACAAACTCTGCGGTCACTGGCAGCTCCAGAAAGCCGGTTATGCGCGTGACCGTAGCAACAAGATCACCGCATAGTTCTTCGTGATCAACGATCACCGAATCCGGATTCTCCGCCTGCGCGTTCACCCGGCGATAATAGTGCAGGAGCATTTCCACCATTTTGTCCTGAATATACGCGAGATCGGAGCCAAGGGCGCTAAGCGCCGGAATCACCGAGCTGAGCTGGCTCGCAACGGCCTGAACCGGCATTCGTACACAAAAGATAAATTGCGCATCCAGGAAGGTATCGCGCAATGACTGGTGAAATGAAGTAAATGATGGATTTTTACTGAGCAAACGCTTTTCCGGACCAGTCACGAACAGATGCTTTTGCAGGCAACGACGGTAGAACCCCATGATGCGGTGCCGCTCCCGAGCGCTCACCGTCTCGTCAAAACGCGTCAGCTGCCAGTAGTGCGGCGATTGGGGACACAGGAACACCCAAAGAAAGCACGCATGCACAGGCAGCAACAGCAAAAAATCCTCTTCCGGTTCACCCAGCCGCAACTGATGGATCCTGTCCATAGCCGCCAGCGAACCTTTGAACCATGTGCCGCTCAACCGGCCCAGAGGGCCCAGCACTTTGGCCAGGGCGCGCCACACCAGACGTTCGGTAATCGAGGGGGTGAACAGGCAATCCCTCAAGGTCAGTGTGGTCATGCCCGGCTCGTGGGCTAATACGCGCTGCAGCCATGTGGTTCCGCTGCGAGGGATCCCCAGAATGAACACGGGCCGGCGGATCTCTACATTCCGGTACCGGTGGAAAAACACCTCATCCAGAGCAAACCCCACCCAGTGTATTAGCGTAAACAACCCTGCGAGCAACCAGATCAGAGGATACAGAATCAACAGCCAGGGCCGTCGTCGAATGGGTCCGTGCGCAAGCGCTGCAATAAGGCGACCACCGAGGCGCACCCACTCACGAATACTCAACCAAAATGCCCAGCGCAACCGGTTCCCCCTGTTCTATGTTCTGGTCAGCGATACGCTCTGTTACTCGTCGAACCGGCGCAAGCACGGTCGCTGCGGAAATGTTCACTCACGTATGCATTACCCGGACGCAGTTTGGCGGCTATGATAGCCCATCCCGCGCCAGCGGCGATCTTACACTGTTTTCACCTGCGAACTGGATATTGCCATGACTTCTGCCATCTCTGCTGACTCTCCGGAAGTCTTTGCCGGTCTGCGATTTGACAATACCTATGCCCGCCTGCCCGATACGTTTCACAGCCGCATCCATCCCACCCCGGTTCCCTCGCCCCGCCTGATACGCGTCAATACGGCGCTCGTCAATCAGCTGGGACTGGATGGGCACGCACTGCGTGGTGATCGCGGCGTGCAGATATTTGCCGGCAATGAAATCGCACCGGGCTCCGAGCCTATCGCTCAGGCTTACGCGGGCCACCAGTTCGGCCATTTCAACCATCAGCTGGGTGACGGGCGCGCGATTCTGCTCGGCGAGATAACGGATCTCGCTGGCCAGCGCTTTGACATCCAGCTCAAAGGCTCCGGGCGAACACCGTTTTCCCGCGGCGGCGATGGTCGGGCGGGGGTGGGTCCGGTCATCCGCGAGTATCTGGTCAGCGAGGCGATGTATGCCCTCGGCATCAAAACCACCCGGGCTCTGGCAGCGGTCACCACCGGCGAGCCGGTATACCGGGAAAAAGCTTTGCCCGGAGCCGTGCTGACCCGCGTGGCGTCCAGTCACATTCGCATTGGTACATTTGAGTATTTCTGGGCACGCAATCAACCAGCCGCAATTAAAACGCTCGCCGATTACGTCATCGCCCGGCATTACCCCGACGTGGCCGCCGCGGAGATACCCGGCCTGGCGTTGCTGGAAGCCGTGATGGAGGCCCAGGCCGCGCTGGTTGCCAGCTGGATGCATGTGGGCTTTGTGCACGGCGTGATGAATACAGACAACATGAGCATCAGCGGCGAGACCATCGACTACGGCCCCTGCGCTTTTATCAATGCCTACGATCCCGCCACCGCCTTCAGCTCCATCGACACCCGTGGGCGATACGCATTCGGCAACCAGGCAAGCATTGCGCTCTGGAATCTCACCCGTCTGGCCGAGTGCCTGTTGCCGTTGATTGATCCGGACGTAAAAAAGGCCGTGGAGCTCGTGCAGGACAAACTTGCCAAATTTGCAGATATTTTTAATGACTACTGGTTTGCAGGATTGCGCAAAAAAATCGGGCTGGAAAAGACCCTGGGGGACGACCGTCAGTTGATCCACGAACTGCTGCAGATCCTGCAACGAGGTCAGGTCGATTACACGCTCAGCTTCCGGCTCCTGGCTGAATGTGTCCGACCGGACAACGTCAATGGTGCCAACATCGAAACCCAGTTCCAGAACGAAGCCCCGAACTTTGTCGAGTGGATACAACAATGGCGGCTGCGCCTCGCCGCCGAACAGGTCGATACCGATTCCATAGAAACACGGATTTTGCGCAGAAACCCGTTATATATACCCCGCAACCACCTGGTGGAATCCGTGATCAGGGCCGCCGTGGACCATGCCGATTATGGCCCGCTGGATGAAATGCTCGAGGTGCTGTCCACGCCGTTCGATATCCAGCCAAACCGGGAACACTACGCACTGCCGCCCGAGCCGAGCGACGAACCTTACGTGACTTTCTGTGGAACCTGAGACAGTGGAACCTGTGATGATTACGCCGCCGGCGCTGGCTGCGCAGCGAAACTGTCTGAAAATCGATCATTTCAGTGTCCTGCCTCCCCACTGCCGCCCATCACTCCGTCATTTCCCCTCACCGCTCATCAGTTTCAATCAACCTATTGACTCCAGCCGCAAGAGGCTGTTTAATACGCGCCTCTCGGCTTTGGCCGATATGCCCAGATAGCTCAGTCGGTAGAGCAGGGGATTGAAAATCCCCGTGTCGGTGGTTCGATTCCGCCTCTGGGCACCATTTATTAAAAAGGGTATGGTGCAAACCATACCCTTTT
>CAZJKJ010000029.1:9730-41240 GCA_964546435.1 uncultured Cellvibrionaceae bacterium | reverse complement strand
GATCACGCCCGGCATGCTGCTGGCGGCCATGCGGATCAACATACCTGTGGTGTTTGTTTCCGGCGGCCCTATGGAAGCGGGTAAAACCAAGCTGGCCGAGCACGGGCTGGATCTGGTCGATGCCATGGTAATCGCGGCGGACAGCTCCGCCTCGGATGAGACAGTCGCCGAATACGAGCGCAGCGCCTGCCCTACCTGCGGTTCCTGCTCCGGCATGTTCACCGCCAATTCCATGAACTGTCTCACCGAAGCGCTGGGTCTTAGCCTGCCTGGCAACGGCACTGTGGTCGCCACCCACGCGGACCGCAGGCAGCTCTTCGAGCGCGCCGGTCACCTGATCGTCGAACTGGCCCGCAGCTACTATGAAGAAGAAAACGATCGGGTCTTACCCCGCAATATCGCCTCCTGGAACGCGTATGCCAATGCCATCACCCTGGACATCGCCATGGGCGGCAGCACCAATACCATCCTGCACCTGCTCGCAATTGCCAAGGAAGCGGAGATCGATTTCACTCTGACAGACATCGACCGCCTCAGCCGCCAGGTACCGCAATTGTGCAAAGTGGCACCCAATACGCCGAAATATCATATCGAAGACGTACATCGGGCGGGGGGCATCATGGCGATCCTGGGCGAGCTGGAAAGAGCGGGCCTGCTCCATGCCGACAGCCCTACCGTGCATTCCCCCACGCTGAAGGACGCGATCGACACCTGGGACATCATGCGGAGTCCCAGCCCGGAGGTGGTCCATTTTTACAAAGCCGGCCCGGCCGGCATTCCGACCCAGACCGCCTTCAGCCAGGCCACACGCTGGCCGTCACTGGATGCCGACCGGGTGAGCGGCTGCATTCGCTCCCTGGAGAATGCCTTCTCCCACGAGGGCGGGCTGGCGGTTCTCTACGGTAATCTGGCCGAGAAAGGCTGTGTGGTAAAGACCGCCGGTGTGGACGACGCCAACCTGCGCTTTGAAGGCCCCGCTCATGTGACCGAGTCCCAGGAAGAAGCGGTGGCCCACATCCTCAATGACGAGGTCAAAGCCGGTGATGTCGTCATCGTTCGCTATGAAGGCCCCAAAGGCGGCCCCGGCATGCAGGAAATGCTCTACCCCACGTCCTACCTGAAATCCAAAGGTCTGGGCAAAGAGTGCGCTTTGTTTACCGATGGTCGCTTCAGTGGCGGCACATCCGGCCTGTCCATTGGCCACGCCTCGCCGGAAGCGGCGGCGGGCGGCACCATCGGACTGGTGCGTAATGGCGATCGCATTCTCATTGACATTCCCAACCGCCGGATTGATTTGCTAGTGGACGAGGAGACCCTCAAACAGCGACGGGAAGAACAGAATGCGAAAGGCTGGAAACCTGCTGCTCCGCGGCCCCGCAAAGTCAGCACCGCCCTCCGGGCCTATGCCTTGCTGGCCACCAGCGCAGATGAAGGTGCCGTCAGGGACGTACAGCGGCTGGAGCGCCTGGAACAGCTGTAGTTCCCAGCTTTAAACAGTTCTTAGGTTTAAACCCGTGACAGGCTGTAGCAGCACAAGCTTTGGCAAGCATGAGCTACAGGCTGTCATCCCAAAAGGGGCGTCTTGCACAGCACGACCCAATCCGTGTTTTAACTTCCACTCTCGTTAACGGAAACAATTGTGATGACCACCCGCTGGATGTCGTCGCCGGGGGCGTCGTCGTGTACCGGGTGCATGTCCGCGTCACCCCGATGCATCTGCCCGTATTCCCGTTCCGTGACTTCATCCATCTGCCAGGCGGAGACTTTCAGTCCTTTTTCTTCAATAAATTCCTTCACAGTCGCGGCGCGGGCTTCGGTCAGCGGGTTTTCCTGATCCGGATTGGCGTCATTCGGGTTCACTGTGCGAACCACTATATGGGCCGGTTCGTCCGTGTCGATTGAACTGAGCAGCTCGTCCAGGCTTTCCTCTGCCAGGTCACTTAACTCGGTAGATTCCCCTTCAAACCGGATGGTGCCAATGTGTCCCTCGTTTCCGTCTTCCAGATCCACGGAACGCACCGTTTCCGGCGCATAGGCAGGTTCATTGAGCGCCGAATTGGATAAACCGTCCCGAGTAGATCCGGCTGCCAGCTGCGCCTTGTCAGGGTCCCGAACCTCGGCGTCGGTCGTATAGGATAAGCCTTCCTCCTTGGCGGGATACTCACGAGCTTCATCCGTACAGGAAATGACCGCGCTGAGAGTACTCGCGCCGGCAATGGTAAATACCACTCTTGTAAATTTGTTCATAAACCTTACCTCGCTATTCTCCGGGAAGTTGATGCCACGGATCTTTTCGCTTATACGGTATTGGTTTAGCAAACCCCGTGCCCGATACGTAAGCGAACCGCTTGTCAACGGCTGCTAGTCGGCAGGTACCGCCCGACTTTTCGCCCAGGTTCGCAGATAGTCCATTTTCTCCGCCATGATGACGGACAGGGGGCTGGTTTGCCGGATCGCTGTCTGGATGTGCGACATGGCGAGGGCCTCGGCCTGAGCCAATGCAGAATAGGTCGCAGCAACCACCGCCTGCTCGATCTCGGCTCCGGTGAACCCTTCCGCCAGGCCGGCGAGATACTCCAGGTCGAATTCCTCAAGCGCAAACCCCCGCTTCTGCAAATGAATCCGGAAGATAGAACGGCGGGCCGCACTATTGGGCAGATCGATAAAGAAGATCTCGTCAAAGCGCCCCTTGCGCAGTAATTCGGGTGGTAGTTTGCTGATGTCGTTGCTGGTTGCCACCATGAACACTGCGGTTTTACGCTCTGCCATCCACGTCAGCAACGATCCCAGCAGCCTCTGGGAAACGCCGTTTTCACCCTCACCCGGCGCCAGTCCCTTCTCGAGCTCGTCGATCCAGAGCACACAGGGCGCCATGACATCGGCCAGTTTCAGGGCTTCGCGCAGATTGCGTTCGGTTTCTCCAATGTATTTGTTATACAGACCCGCCATATCAAGACGCAGAAGCGGCAGTCCCCATACTCCGGCAATGGCTTTGGCGGCGAGACTTTTGCCGCCCCCCTGCACACCGAAAAGCAGCACCCCCTTTGGCCGGTCCATGGAGTCCTTCAGCAGGACTTTCTGACGCTGCTCTAACCAGCTTTTGAGACGATCCAGCCCCGCCACATCTTGCAGGCGCGCCGTGCAGTATTCGTAGTGCAGGATCCCTTCCATATCCATCAACGAAAACTTCGCCTTTGCAAGCTGGGGCAAATCCGAATCGGTGATGGCGCCATCGTCAAAAATCGCGCCACGTGCCAAGCGGCGCACGTCCTGATGGGGCAGGCCTTTCAGGTTGTTCACCAGTTTTTGCAGAGTCCCGTTATCGGTCCGGATCCGTCCGCCGCCGTTCTGGTCTGACCAGCGTTTGGCTTCCTCACGTACCATCGCCAGAATTTCTTCTTCACTGGGCAGCGACATGGTGACTTCCGCCGCATAGCGGGAGACCTCCGGGGGCAGTTTCAGGCGGTGGCTGATCAAAACGACTTTGTGAGTGGCGGCCTGCTGATTGAGCGCGATGTCTTTCAACAACCGCACAACTATGGCGTCATCAAGAAAGGGGTGGAAATCGCACAGTACAAAAGCGGATGCTGCCCGGTGCTTTTTAATATGACGCAGTATCTGCTCTGGCTTGCAATGAGCGTCCTTCTCTTCAACCAGAAGACCGAATCCGAGGTTCTGCATTCCTTCAGATACGGACCAGCGCCAGGCAGGAATGTTTTCCTCTCGGAAATATCGCTGCAACAACGACAGCGCGCGCAGCTCATCAAACGTTTCGACCACGAGCAGACAGATGCTCGAACGAAGCAATATGCCCAGATCGTTGTAATCCATTCATCCTTCCCGTCGACGTCATCGGTGTCTTGAAGTCTCAACTGCCAATCACATTGGCTGCAAACTTCGCTTCAATTATGGACGATGAACCGGATAACTGCGCGAATGAAGGCTTTGCAGGCTCAGGGACACTCAGGACGAACGCGTTCTGGGGCGTGCGCAATTGGCACTAATACATCCCCTGGTAGCCGATCCCGCGGCAAACACGAGAGCAGACGTGGGAATTGCTTATAAGGGAATAGCTGTTTGGGGAAGGGAGAAAGACGCCCTCGGAACGAGGGCGATTTGAAGCTCGACGTCAACGCTCTCAGGTTGAGGGCAGTTCTTCCAATTCGATGTCGGCCTGGGCATCATTTTCACTGGCGGCGGCCTTTTTCAATTCTTCCTGCCGCTTTTGTTCTTTTTTCGCATAACTGATCAGGTCGCTTGCGTATTTTTCGTATTTTTCATCCTTGGCCGCTTTACGCAGAGTACTGATTGAATCATCAAAGCGTTCCATTTGCAGATAGGCCGATCCCATATACATGTGGACTTCGCCCGCACTGCGCAAGTTGCCTTTCTTGAGTGCTTTGTTGCCCGCGTCGATTACATTCTTGAAATCTTCACCATTCAGATAAATGGCTGCCAGCGTGGCGTACAGTTTTCCGTCGTCCGCTTTGCCGGCTGCCTCTTCCATAATCGGAATGGCTTTCTTGGTTTCTTCGGCCTGGGTCAGCGACACGGCCAACGTTTCAAGATTTTTCGACGTCCGCTTTACCTTTTCACTCTTGATGCCTTTGTCCATCACCCGACTTGCGAGGAACGGTACTTCGGCAGAGATGAAGAGATAGGCAAGATTGCGGTATTCATTCTCGCTTTGCAGCGCATTGGATGAATTGAGCGCGTCCAACAAAGCCAGTTGCCGGGTCTCTTTGCCGTTCATGCCATACAGCTGGGAAAGCTGGCTGATAATTCGGGTGTTGGGGTAATTGACGGCCAGCTTCTCGGCAACTTTCTCCCCGATTTTGTACTCTTCCTTGTCCAGCAAAATTGCAAGCTGCAGACGGTACCACTGCTCACCCGCCACTTCGCCGTTGTCCTCTACGGATTTTATCGCTTTGTTGATTTCCACCAGCGCTTTGTCTCTGTCACCCATCTGGTAAAAGATCTGTGCGCGGTAAAAAAAGTAATCCTTCGGCACGCTGATGGGACACATGGCTTCCCATTTTGCAAAGTGATCCAGCGCTTCTTTATATTTTTCTTCGTTGGTCAGCAACTGAGCGATCTGATAATACAGCTGTGTTTCCAGAGATTCCGGAATATTGGGCGACTGCTGCACAACCTTCTTGAAGTAATCGATCGCGCCGGACACATTTTCCAGGCTGTACTGAATGAATGCCGCCCGCTGATAAAGCTGGGCCCACTCATATTCATTACAATCATCACAGCGATCCAGAAGCTTTTTCAAGACCGGCCACGCCGCCCTGTAGTTGGGCTCAGCCGCCTTGCCATCTTTGCCTTCGGGCGGGTTGGTCAATATATCGACCTGCTCCACCTTTTTGAAAAAGCTCTGGGACAGGGTTTTCAGCTTGCGTTTTGGCGGCGGTGCTTTACACCCCGGCAACTTCACCGCAGGCTGCGGCTGCTGCGCAGCCACATCACTACCATGAAAGTTGATGCTGCCCAGCTCGGTGGAGGGCACAACGGTGGCGCTCAATATGCAAACCAGAGCACCACTTCCCAATAACTTAAGTCCGGGCTTGATATTCATTGCTCTCATCTCAGTCTTTCGCCATCTGGAAGGTGAACTTGTATCTTACGCCGGGTACGTCCACCGGCTGACCGTCCACCACACGAGGCTTGTACTTCAATCTTTCCGCCGCCCGAATGGAAGGCCGTCCAAAGACGTCTTCCGGGCAATCATCAATGGCGATGTCTTTGGTTGCACCATTTGCACCGACAGTCAGAACAACCGTACAGTAGCCTTCGAGTCCACGCTGGGCAGCTCGGCGGGGATACTCTGGCTGTACTACCGTCAAGGGGATCATTTCCCCATCGCCGCCAAAGGAAGCGGGACCGGCAATGGTCGCCTTTTGATTAAAATTCGGCTGGATGCTGATGCCGGTGGTTGCGGCATCCGGGTTGTCGAACTCCGGTGGAGGGATATCTGGCGGTAAGTCTTCCGGAGCATCCGGTTTTTCGGGCTTTTGCACATTAAAACGGGTATCAATGACCCGTTCAGGCATGACGATTTCCGGCACCTTGTAAGAAGGACCTTGTTGCGGCCCTTTTACATCAGACTGAATCAGCACGTGCATCAGCAGCAACAATCCAAGCGTAACCGCTAATGCCATCGCGCCCGCTGTAAGATATCTGGCAAAGCTCATAGTGGTTATTCCTTACTGGCCGCAATGGAAACGTCAGCAATACCCGTCTTGCGTGCCGCTTGCGCTACCGAGTTCAGCGTCTTGATACTCGCCTGCCCATCAGCCTGGATGATCACTGGACTGTTAGGATTCTCCGCCAATAGAAGTTCGATCTGATCCTCTACCATGGACAAATCCACTTGATTCTTATCGATCCAGATTTTGTTTTCTGCATCGATCGCAACCAGTATTTTGGCATTCTTGATGAGAGCTGTGTTGGCGTCTGGCCGGTCTACTTCGACACCTGGCTCTTTAATGAACGTGGCCGTCACAATAAAGAAAATCAACATGATAAAAACCACGTCGAGCATCGGAGTAAGGTCTATCGCCCCTACGTCTTCGTCTGCGGACTTATTCCTGCTGGGCATGTTTATTCTCTATAAATCTGCCGGATTTGAATCCGGTTTCGGTTAGAGGGCTTTTAATTGCCCGACGACACCAGTCGCCGGGCAATATCGGCTAGTGATCCATCGTCAGATGGTCTTCCAGCAACTGTTCTTCCCGCTCGGCAATCTGGTTTACGACGGTGCTGCCGAAAACACCGGATACTGCTGCAACCATGCCCGCCATTGTGGGAATGGTTGCCTGCTTGACACCACCTGCCATCGATTTGGCGTCGGCACCGCCCGAAGTTGCCAGAACCTGGAACACTTCAATCATTCCCCAAACAGTCCCCATCAAGCCAAACAAGGGACACAACGCTACCATGGTGCCGATCAGGTCGAGGTTCAGATGTATTTTGTCCGATACCCGAGAGATCTTTGCAGTACGTATCTGGCGTGCATTCCAGGACTTCCTTTCCGAGCGTCTCTCCCAATCATCCACCGTGCGCTTGACAAGGGATCGGAGCGCCGCACGATAAAACCACAAGCGCTCGAATATCAATGTCCACATGATGAATGTCAATGCGGCGATGGCCAACAGCACCGGACCGCCAGAGGCTATAAATGCTTGGATAGCCTCCACTGCATTACCTATATTCATCGACCCGCCCCTCGAGTTTTATCTGGTTACTTCAGATTTTTCAGCGATGATGCCAGCGCTCTGCTCTTCCAGTGCATGCACAATGCGTTTGGCTTTACCGCTCAAAATCGTATGCATGAACACGGTAGGGATCGCTACAATCAAGCCACAAACGGTCGTGACCAGTGCAGCCGAAATACCGCCCGCCATCAGCTTCGGATCGCCGGCACCGAAGTCGGTAATCGCCTGGAAGGTCTGGATCATACCAACAACCGTCCCCAGCAGCCCCATCAGAGGTGCGACCATGGAAACGATCTTGATCATGTTCAGACCGGTTTCAATTGCTGGCCGCTCTTTTAGAACTGCTTCTTCAAGCTTCAGTTCCAGAGATTCGGTATCGCTGGTCGGATTGTCTTCTGCCACTTTCAACACTCTGCCCAAGGGGTTGTTGGTGTGGGCACGCTTTGATTTCAACTGCTTGTCAACTTTACCGCTGATTGCCGTCAGGACAATGAAACGCCAGATGATCAGGAACAGACCCACCCCACCCAAACCAATAATAATAATGGCACCGACAAGACCGCCTTGTTTGTAGCGCTCCTTCAGGTCGGGCCGATCGACCATGATCTGCATGATCTGCCCGCCCAGAGGCAGGGTGGGATCGATACCGACTTTAGACAAGCCCGATGTTGCATTTTCCAGATTGGAGGGATCAGGCATACCGCTCGGCTGCGACGCTGGAAGTTCCAGTCGACCCTTCAGAGAATCGAAAAACAGATACTGACCATCTGACACCGCACCGTAGTTACCAATCCGGACAACTTCCCGCTGACTGGTCTGGCCATCGGCAGCGGCGACTGTCGTAGTAAATTTCACGACCTTACCCGCTTCGACAGTTTCACGTTGGATTTCATAAATCAGCCTTTCGATCTCTTCAATCGTTGGCAGACTGGTTTCACCATCCATTTTTTTGGACAGTTCGTTCGCAAACTCTTCCCTGCCCGTAATTTGCACACTCACCAGCGAGTTTTTCAGGTTTGCCTGCAGATCACCTGCAGCGGTTTTGAGGTGACCGAACAGTTCTTTCAGCGAACCCATTCGATCGTCCCGCTGACCGCGAGCAAGCTGAATGGCTTTGTCCTGCTCTTCGTACTTCGCTTCCAGTTGCGCGGAACGCTCCTCTTCAGCCGCACGGGTGCGCTCAGCCTGTTGCAGTAACGAGGCCCGGTTGGCACGTTCGCGCATGAACTCGGCTTCACGCTGCTGATGCTCCTTGCTCTCCACGACCTGACTGTTACGCATCATTTGCAACAGTTGCTCAAGAGAGGTGGCTTCGTTGCGGTCTTGAGCCTGCAATGCGCCAGACGAAAGCAGCGCAGCGGCCATGGACACGCCCAAGAATATGTTCTTATTCAGGAATCTCATTGCGCAGCCTCCGGAGCAGCTATAGGCAGAAGCATAATGTCGTTTTGCGCCTTCTTCTGGGCGATTCGAATCGCATTTCTTATCGGCGTTTTGTAATCCCCGGAATCAAGCTCCGTCCACTGTTGCGTACTCTTGTCCCAGGCTCCCGTTTTGGATCCGTCAGTAGTTTGATACATCAACGCAACTCGACCCACGGCAAGAATGCTGACGGTCACATCTTCGCCGTTGATGTTGATGGTGTCTTCGTATGTATCGATCTTGCGGGCATACTCGGATTCGATGCTGTAAATTTCCAGCACCTGACGGAATTTCTCCGCGATGGTGACATCTGCGTCGTCCATGAGATCGCGCAATTTGCTGACGCGCGCCAGTCGCTGCTCTTTCCGGAAAGGTGCGTCCAGTTCGATGAACTGCTCAATGCCCTCGAGCATTTCCAGCACCAGAGGCTGGATCTGCCGCTGGATAACCGTGATCTGGCTGATGGATTCGTCCAGACGCTTCAGAATTTCCTGCTGACTCGTGATCTGACGCTCCAGCTGCCCGTTATAGATGCGCAACCCCTCGATGGTTTTGTTCGTTTGTTTGAACTTGGCCACCAGATCATCCGTTTCTTCCTGCAAACGGTTGATACGCTCCTGAGATTTCCTGGCCTGCGCCACTTTGGCATCCCCGACTGAGACAATGCCTTCCAGAGTCTGATTCGCGAACGCCTGGGCCGCAAACATGGCACTCACCGTAAAAGCTGTGGACAAGGCCACCGCCCTGAATTGCTGCTTCTTCATATCCCCCCCAACTCGGGTGCTAGCATTAAAGAAATGCACCGGAATCTCACCTTTGGGTGCCGAATCCGAAAAAAGTGGTTATTTGGTCAAATCACGAAAGGAGCGCATTGTAAAAGGTGCTGTTTCAAACTTACAAATCTTTATGATTATGTTCGCTTAGATAACAACCAAGTCATTACAAATCGTAACAACCCCTATTAGCATGGGCACTCTCGGTAACATCCTGGTAACACCTGACTCCAAATCAACCGGTTGCGTCGCTGCGCGATTCCAAAATCTCAAAGATACAAGAATAGGAGTTGCGTTCATCCACTGCCACAAAATCCCGATGAACCCCCACCCACCGCTCTTTATTCAAGGGTGGAAAAAATGTATCCCCCTCGATTTCTGCTACCACTGTAGTCAAATAAATCCGGTCACTACGCTCGAGCAGCTGCTCGAAAATCTGCGCACCCCCTATGACCATTATTTCATCAATCTGGTTCGCCCGAGCGATCGCGCCGGCGACGGCCAGCGCTTCTTCCAGACCGGCGACTACCTGCATTCCTGCCTGCAGCGGTAAATTCTGTCGGGTCACGACGATATTTTCCCGCCCCGGAAGAGGACGACCGATCGATTCCCAGGTTTTGCGGCCCATAATGACGGGCTTGCCCATGGTCACCTTTTTAAAGTGCGCAAGATCGGCCGGCAAGTGCCAGGGCAACTGATTATTCTTGCCGATCGCGCGATTACTCGACATCGCTACAATCAAACTGGTTTTTATCTTGTTGTCCATTGTCAATTACCGATCACTGTCAACTTTCTGTCGCGTAATCAGATGGCTATAGGCGCGGAAATAGCGCTGTGGTGCTGGTAATTGCGCAACTCAAAATCGGAATATGAGAAATCGAAAACACTGTGGATCTCCGGATTAATGTGCATCTGCGGCAACTCGAACGGGGTTCGCGATAGCTGCAAATCCACCTGCTGCAGATGATTCAGATACAGATGTGCATCACCCAGGGTATGCACCAGCGTTCCCGGTTTGAGCCCTGTGACCTGCGCGATCATCATGACCAGAAGCGCGTAGGATGCGATATTGAAAGGCACCCCCAGAAACACATCCGCGCTGCGCTGGTACAGCTGGCAGGACAGGCGGCCTTCGGCTACATAAAACTGGAAAAACGTATGGCACGGCGCCAATGCCATCTTCCCTTCGGCGGCATTGGCCTGAGGAGAAAGCGCCTCGTCGGGCAGCACCGCCGGATTCCAGGCCGACACGATCAGACGGCGTGAATCGGGCCTTGTCTGAATCTGCTCGATGACCTGGCTAATCTGATCGATTGCAGGGCCATCCGGTGTCGGCCAGCTGCGCCACTGCGCGCCGTAAACCGGACCCAGATCCCCTTCCCCGGTCGCCCACTCGTTCCAGATACGGACACCCTGGTCGTTGAGATAACGGATATTGGTGTCGCCTTTGAGGAACCACAGAAGTTCGTGAATGATGGATTTGAGGTGGCAGCGTTTGGTGGTCACCAGCGGAAAGCCTTCACCCAGATCGAACCGCATCTGATAACCGAATACGCTCAGGGTGCCGGTACCCGTCCGGTCTTCCTTGCGGATTCCCGTATCACGGATGTGACGCATCAAATCGAGATACTGCTTCATAGTGGGAACATCTACTTCTTGATTATCTCTGTTTATTCTTGTTTGATGCTTGCGTCCCTTGCCGACCCCGGTCGAGCTTAACTCTTGATCCCGGAAGTCTTTCCATTACCAGGCTCGGTAGTCGTCCCGGCCGTTACTGCCTTCTTGTCGCTGCGGTAATAACCGTAATACAGCAGACCCAATCCCACACCGATCATGGGCAGACACAGGATCTGTCCGCGTGTCATCCAGCCAAACATGTCAAACATGATGTGCGAATCCGGTTCCCGAACAAATTCGACGCTGAACCGGAATAAGCCATATAAAAGCAGGAACAGCCCGATGACGGTACCGCGCGGACGCGGCTTGCGCGAATACCAGAAGAGTATTGCAAACAGCAGTAAACCTTCGAGAAGCGCTTCATATAACTGCGAAGGATGTCGCAACTGCCCGGGTGCTCCCGGAAACTCCATGGCCCAGGGCACGGTGGTTACCCGACCGTACAGCTCCCCGCCAATAAAGTTGCCAATGCGCCCGAAGAAAAGCCCGATGGGCGCAAACGGGGCGACAAAATCCACCAGATCGAAAAAATTGCGCTGAATCTTGCGCGCATACAACAGCATGCCGAGAGCAACGCCAATCAGCCCACCGTGAAAGGACATACCACCTTCCCACGCCCGCACTATCAGCAGCGGATCCCGGGCCCAGGCTTCCAGATTGTAAAAAAGCACATAGCCGATGCGTGCACCCAGCACTACTCCCATGGCGCCGTAGAAGATCAGGTCTTCTGCCTGCTTCGGCTCGATGGGCGTCCAGGGTTTGCGGCCACGATACACACTCAGTGCCCAGGCTCCGGCGAATCCCACCAGATACATCAGGCCGTACCAGTGCACTTCCAGCGGCCCAAGACTGAGGCTGCCCAGTTCAACAGGGCCAACTGCAAAGGCGACGGGATCAATTTTTGGGTATTCGAGCATTCGACCATCCGATCAATGCGTGGACGCGGCGCATCATAACATGCTGCCCTGGAATGTCACCTGATGAATTCCGACGGTGTGGGCGTCAACCTGCCTCGGGCAAACTCGGTTTCAACAGGCGCGTCAAGCCCGCTTCCTTGAAGGTCGTTTCCAGCAGTCGCAGGATCGACTCCGAATCCGCCAGACTCATGACGGTTTCGAGAAGCTTCTCGGCATGGTCCATGGTGATCTCGCGAATGACCGATTTGACCTTCAGCAAATTCGTCGCGTTCATGGAGAGTATGTCGTACCCCATGGCCACCAGTAACATCGAGGCTGCGGGATCGCCTGCCAGCTCTCCGCAGATTCCTACCGGTACCCCCTGACTGTGGCTGTCTTTGACCACATTATATAAAGCCCTTAGAACGGCCGGATGCATGGTGTGATAGAGATCGGCCACCCGGGCGTTGTTGCGGTCCACCGCCAGCAGATATTGCGTCAGGTCATTGCTGCCGACGGAAAGAAAGTCCGACCGGGCGGCAAGTTCTTTGGCCTGATAGACCGCCGAAGGCACCTCGATCATCACGCCGACGGGCGGCTTTTCGATGTCAAATCCCTCGTCGAGCAACTCCTCGAAGGCTCGATGAATCAACATCTGGGCGATCTCCAGCTCGGAGATGGACGAGATCATCGGCAACAGGATGCGGAGGTTGTTCAAACCTTCGCTGGCCTTGAGCATGGCCCGTACCTGGGACAGGAATATTTCCGGATGGTCGAGGGTTATGCGGATGCCGCGCCAGCCCAGAAAGGGGTTGTCTTCGGCAATGGGAAAATAGGGCAAGGCTTTGTCGCCCCCGATATCGAGGGTTCGCATGGTGACCGGATGCGGGAAAAAGGCCTGCAATTGCTCGCGGTACACCACCCGCTGTTCCTCTTCGGAAGGAAACCGGTCGCGCAGCATGAATGGCACTTCGGTTCGGTACAGGCCCACCCCTTCCGCACCACGCTCCAGAGAGCGAATGGCATCCGCCATGAGGCCGGTGTTGACCCACAGCGCCACCCGGTGCCGGTCCCGGGTCTCGCAGGGCAGATCCTTGAGCTCCTCCAGACCGGCGGCGAGAATCCGGTCGCCTTCCATG
The DNA here is from genome assembly GCA_964546435.1 of uncultured Cellvibrionaceae bacterium. GTDB lineage: Bacteria > Pseudomonadota > Gammaproteobacteria > Pseudomonadales > Cellvibrionaceae > CAYNST01. The sequence goes on along the minus strand of CAZJKJ010000029.1, from coordinate 28,113 downwards.
ATGCTGCGGTATTGATCAACCAAAGGGGCCGACGGATCGCTGTACACCGCGCCGTAATAGCCGTCGATGATCAGCTCCCGACCGTCCAGGCGAGTAAATGGCAGATCCACCGCACCCATCACGGTGGGAATGCCAATGGAGCGCGCAAGGATGGCGACATGTGAGTTGCCTGAGCCGCGCACTGAAACCAGCCCTGCCAGCTTGTCCTGAGGCACTTCGCCCAGCACCGCGGCGGTCAGCTCTTCGCCCACCAGAATGGTGTTGTCCGGATAGGTCGGCGCCTTGTGGGCGGATTCCTGCAAGTAGGACAATACACGACTGCCCAGGTCCTGCACGTCGGACGCGCGTTCACGCAGGTAGGGATCATGCATATCGGAGAACGTCTTGACGTGTTCGAGAATCACCTCGCTCCAGGCATACTGAGCGGCGAGGCCCTGACGGATACGTTCGGTGACTTCGCGCCCGAGAGAGGCGTCGTCGAGCATGCCCAGATAGGCATCAAACAACACTTGCTCTTCTTTGTTCAGGCGGGCCTTGAGTTCGTGCCCGAGACGTTTGACATCCATGCGCACCGCCGCCAGGCAGCGCTGAAAGAACGTGAGTTCTTCTTCTACATTGTCACAAGTCTGATAGGGTACGGCGGAGAGATCTGCGAGGGGAGAAATGACTACTGCGCGCCCGATAGCAACACCGGGCGCGCCCGCCACTCCGGTAAAACGCGCCTCCCTGGCCTTCTGGTCCCGGCCGATGCCGGCAAGCGCCCCCGTCGCTTCTGCATGGGCGATCACCCCGGCCAGCTGGGCCGACATGGTCACCAGAAAAGCTTCTTCGCCTTCATCAAAGCGGCGGCGCTCCGCCTGTTGAACGACCAGCACCCCGAGCACCTTGCGGTGATGGATGATGGGCACTCCGAGAAACGCACTGTAGCGCTCTTCACCCGTTTCTGCGAAATACTGAAACTTGGGATGGGAATCGGCCTGGTCCAGATTGATGGGTTCTTCCCGCGCGACCACCATCCCCACCAGACCATCCTTGGGAGCGAGCCGCACGGTGCCTACTGCTTCCTTATTAAGACCCTCGGTTGCCATCAACACGTACAGCCCGTGCTCATCGCGCAGATAGACTGAACACACCTGAGTGTGCATGGCCGCTCTGACACGGGAAACAATTATGGACAGCGCGCCACCCAGATCCCGGGCGGCATTGACTTCCTGGACGATGCTGCGCAGAGAGTTCAGCATGCAGTCACTTCCCGGCCGGGGAAGCGTTCTTCGTAGCGGGCATGCACGGGCGCGAGTTCCCGCAATGCCCGCCGGTATACGTCGCGCTTGAAGGTGACGACGTTGTTCATGGGATACCAGTAACTCACCCAGAGATAATGATCAAATTCCGGTGTGACTCCCGCGATCAGATCGATGTCGGCGTCGGTACCGTGTAACGCGAGCAGATACCACTTTTGCTTTTGTCCAATACAGACCGGTGCCTGCTGGCGGACAAACCGGGAAGGCAGGCGGTAGCGCAGCCAACCTCGCGTCACTCCCAACACGGTAACGTGCTGTGGCAGCAACCCGACTTCTTCTTCCAGCTCCCGGTACAGCGCCGCTTCGCCACTCTCGCCGGAATTGATGCCACCTTGCGGAAACTGCCATGCATCCTGACCACCCACGCGCCGCGCCCACAGCAGGTCTCCACCGGGACGGGTGAGAATAATGCCCACGTTGGGGCGAAAACCGTCGGCATCGATCACGGTAGCCTCTCTGATTTGAACTGTTGTTATAATCCCCGACCCGGAGCGGGCCATGGCCGTTCATTTACCCACGGGTGCGATGACTGTCGGCATTTTCAAAAGCAACACAATCAAAGGCGACATCGTCAAATACGACTTGATCGAATGACGCACCCGATCAGATCGCGATCCGGCGCAAATCACAAGATCAGCAGACGACATGACCGGCCGCCATTCCCGGATGATGGTATACCCGTGTCCTTGGACGCCCGTCACATACATATAATTCCGTTGCCAGGCGATCGGCACCAACACCTGGATCACGGTTTGAGAATAATTGCTCGGCATTGTTTCATAATTTCGTCAAATTCAGCAATTCGCTGACGGCCCGGCCCGGACGCGATCAGGAGTCATTTCATGCCATTGGCCATTTTCGATCTGGACAACACCCTTATCGGGGGCGACAGCGATTACCTGTGGGGTGAATTTCTGGTCGAGCAACATCTTGTGGAAGAAGAAGCGTATCGGGCCGAGAACGACCGTTTCTATCGCGACTATCAGGCCCGCCAGCTGGATATCTTGGCGTATCTGACCTTTGCGCTGACGCCCCTCGCGCAATTCAGCCCACATGAGCTGGGGCCGCTGCACAACCGTTTCATGCGGGAAAAGATCGATCCGATTCAGCTTCCCAAAGCCCGGGAACTGGTGGAGAAACATCGTCGCCAGGGCGACACCCTGATGGTCATCACGGCGACCAACCGCTTTATTACCGAACCGATAGTCGCCACCTTCAATATCCCCCACCTGCTCGCATCCGAAGCCGAAATCATCGACGGTCGCTACACCGGGCGCCCGACCGGAATTCCCTGCTATCAGGGCGGCAAGGTTCAAAGGCTGGAGACGTGGCTGAAGGCCAACGGTGAAAGTCTGCGCGGCAGCTATTTCTATAGCGATTCGGCCAATGACATCCCCCTGCTGGACAAAGTCGATTACCCCGTTGCGGTCGATCCCGACCCGGCGCTGCGGCAGTATGCTGAGGAACGGAGTGTGCCTGTCCTGTCGCTGAGGGAAAACCCATGAAGTGTGTTCGCTTGCTCATCGCCGGCGCACTCGCGCTGATGCTGGGGGGGTGCACTAAGGAATCGCCCTCCCTGTCTGAGTCATTGCCCGAGATTTCCCGGAGTGCACCCCTGCCGCCAGTCGCGTCCGGCATGGAATACCTGCATCCGCTGGGCATGCAGATCCTGGAAAACTCAATGACGGCGACCCGCCAGTTGCAGCTCGCCATTGAACAGCTGCTGCAGGCACCGAATCGCGATCGACTCCTTGCAACCCGGGAAAAATGGGAAGCGGCCGTCAGCGCCCAGGAGAATTTTTACGTCTTCGCGCTCCTGGGACTGATTGACAAGAAGCAGTATAACGCCCTGCTACAGCATCATTACCGGCTGCTCGCCTGGCCGGTGCAGCCGGGGTACCTGGACAGCTTTGGCGACTACGCTGCCGCAGGGATTGTATATGACGTGGGCCTGCCCCTGACTATCGAGTCCCTGCGTCACCAGCACGGGCTGACGGATCCCGGCGACGTGGCACTGGGCTTTTACGCCCTGGAGTTTGTCCTGTTCGGGCTCGATAACAACCGTGACCCCAACACCTTAACCCCGATTGCCACCCTCTCCCCCAAGCAACGGCAGGACGGCTACGAGCACGTCGACGAGCTGCCTGAAAATCGCCGCCGGCAGTTGATCACCTTACAAGCCCAGCTGCTGGCGGAGAGTCTGCTCGGCTTGCACGCCGCCTGGCAACCAGTGACCGCCGACACCCCCGGACACCATTTTGCCGGTTTGTCCACGGACGAGCGGGTCACCCTGATGTTGCGGGCAGCCCTGGCGATGCTGACCGACCATATCATCACCGTCACCGAACACACGAAGTCCCGCAAAGAAGACGACGCCGACCGCCTGCGGCAGGGTCGTCAATTGGCGGGCCGACTGGCGGATCAACTGCGGGGCTGGGAGATGGTGCTGCAACAGGCACAGGTGCCGTCCAGCGAGAAACTGACCCAGCTCACCGAAGAATGCCTGGATGAACTGGATGCGATTGTCGAACAACCCATGACTGGCGCCGATGGAAACGTGGAGCCGATCGACTGGCGTGATACCTACAGTTCCCTGTCGACTCTGGCGAACTCGGTGCGCCGACTTACGCAGGGTTATGAAGGCTGAGGCTCCCTAAGGCTGATGGCTCCCGATGGCTGACGGCTCCCTAAGGCTGATGGCTCCCTAAGGCTGATGGCTCCCGAAGCTGATGGCTCCCGAAGCTGATGGCTCCCGAAGCTGATGGCTTCCGATGGCTGATGGCTCTCGAAGGCTGATGGCTCTCGAAGGCTGATGGCTCTCGATGGCTGATGGCTCTCGATGGCTGACGGCTCTCGATGGCTGATGGCTCTCGATGGACCTGCGACTGCGCAGAATGACACTCCCGTTACAGCGTCATTCTGCACGCGGTCTCAAAAGACCCTAACTGCCTTCGTAAATCTTGACGGCAACTTCTGCGTGGTATTTCTCCACGGGGCGCTCGCGGTAGGCTTTGGCGGCTTTCTCTACTTTGCTCAGCGTCTTCTGGTTTGTGGATCCCATCTGGCGTTCAAGCCAGCGCTGTGCCCGCGTGCCCAGACGCCGCCAATAGGACTGGCGCCGTGTCAGCAGGTCCTGGAGAGCGTCCACCGCCGTACAACCGCCATAATGCGGGCTGCGATAGCTGGCGTTGGCGAGTTGCCGGTGTGAACGCAGCGCGGCGGCAAACTGGGTTCGGTTCCAGCCGTGTTCCTCCAGCACGGTATCCACTTCCTTCTGAGCGGCCTGTTTTGCCTTGAACAACTGCATCTGCACCCGGCTGTAAACATTGACCGCGCCGTCACCGTTGGTTTCGATGGGCAGAAATATGGCGGCCGGATAGAGTTCGGTGATCAGGGACTGGACGCCATCGGACACCGCGCTGGACGGCATACACCCGAAGGGCTTGATACTGAGGGTCATGTTCACTTTCTGATCCACCACGTTGTGAATCAGTTTGCCGACCTCCATATGCCCTTCACCGCCCCGCAAGTTGTTGTCGTAGAACGCGTGGCTTATCTCGGCGATATGATCCATATCCGGCAGATGGTAGTCCCGTAGCCCAAGGATTCTGGCGTAGCTATAGAACAGCCCCCGCAGGAACTTGTCGCCGGCTTTTATCATCCACAGCTTTTTCGCCACGTTCACGTTTTCCAGGGCGAATTTGCTGCCGTCGCGGCCACTGGCGAGCCCTTTGTCCACCCCTTTGAGTTGCGCACGGGCGCGGGTATCAAACGCTGCGCCCCACAGCAAATAAAGAGCCCAGTTGGTAACCAGTTGGACATCCACCTCGGCGCCTTCCTTTTCGAGGAAACGCTGCATCTTGTAATTGCCGTCCCCCTCGGTGGTCATTGCCCAGAATTCACCGATGATGGCCACCCGCGGCTTGACCTGTGAGCGGTCGACGGCAATGGCCGCCATTTCCCGGCGGGTCTGCCACAGCGCCTTGAGAAGCCCCCGGCGGGTTTCAAATGCCGTGGCAATGCGTGCCCGTGCTCGCTGGACGGCGGCATCGGTCGCGCCCGGTTCAATTTCATAGGGCCGGATGCGGTACATCAACGCATTGAGCGCGTCCCCGAGCAGAATCGCTTTGGACATGGTGATGAAAAACTGCAGATCGATGCGCAGGCCCATTTCCCGGCCGGTCGCCTGTTTCATGCCCCCGGACTGCTGGAACAGGATGACGCGGAACCCTTCAAAGCCGGAATCCCGCAATGCCTTGCGGTATTCAGTCACATAGGTGCCGAACCGGCAAGGGCCACAGGAGCCGGCGGTCGCGAAGAGATAATTCTTGATGATGTCCTGCTTCGGAATGCCGCTCTGCTCCATGGCCTTGAGTTTTTTGACCAGGTTGCCCACGGTAAAGTAGGTGGGATTGCATTGGCCGCGGTTACCGAATTCGCGACCAAACTGGAGCGCCCGATTGTCTGGTACATCCATGGCCTCTACTTTATAGCCAAGACCGCGGAATGCTGACTGGATGAACAGATCATGAGCCAGCGTCAGGCCGGCGTGGAGAATGGTCGTGTGAGCCCGTTGCTCGGCGGTAAATTCGTTGGGATTCAGATCACGCCAGTGGTCCGCGACGCCGCTATCAATGGCCAGCCGTGATTTTTCATTCTGCTCAAAATCGTGCAGCTCCATATCCACAGACTTCAGATATTCGGTCGTACGGCTACTGGCGCTGTCGTGATTGTGCAATGTCATGATTTTTCCTCTCAGTCGATTTCCACGGCGGCTATCAGGCTATGGGTGTGCAAAGGTTCGAACAGTTGCGGCTGCACTGCGCGCTCGGGCTCCGTTCGCAAAGCTTGTTGTTTCTCCTTCCATACAGTCAGCTCCTGCAGAAACGCTTCGTCCTGACGGATCTCCGGCGGCGCGGCTTCCAGCAACGCCAGGCGGCGCTCGATCAGCGCGCGCTGCAACTGCACTTGCCGCTGCGACTGGTCTTCCAGCTTTTCCTCGGCCAGCCGCAGGGTATACCCGTAGGTTTTGACCCGGATCTTGATCGACCCTGAAGGTTTGTTCGCGTCAATGTCGTGCAGAGCCGAGTAGGGAGAACCCGATGCCTCCATGATGCGATCGATCAGCCCGTAAGTTGGCGCATCGTGACCGCACTTGAAGCTGGACAGATCCAGCACCGCCACGTTGGGGTGCCGCGCCGCAAACTTCGCCGCCCAGACTTTCTGGACGCTGTTAACGCTGTAGTTTTCCGGCCAGATATCGTGGATTTCCAGAGGCGATTCCACATAGCCCCGGGCGAGGTCGTCGGCAAAATACGGTTGCAGATAATCGGGATCTTTCGGAATCGAGCGCATCGACAGCACCGGATATCCCATCGCCTGATATTCTTCGAGCACGCTGTGGTTCATGCCGGGGTCGTTGTGATAAGGACGGCCGATCATCAGCAGGGCGATCTTGTTTTCCTCGCGAACCTTGTCCAGCAGGATTCTTCCCTTGTCCTGCATGTGTTCGTCAAAGTGGTGCAGCGCCTGATACGCCTGCTCCACTGCAAAATTGTTCTCGTCCTCGGTCATGTGCAGGAGGTCCTGGAAGGCTTCCTGCAGGCGTGCTTTCATCAACAGCGGTTCGTTGAGTGACACCGCCGTATCCAGATAGGTGATGCCGCGCTGGCCGAAAAAATCCTGCTCCTTGGTGAAGGCCGCCCGAATCACCTTGGGCGTGCCGGAGACAATCGGACAGCAGGCCGTGTCCATCACGCCTTCGACAAACGTCGGAATGTGGGTGATTGAGGGAAAGAAAATCGCGTTCAGCGGCTTTTTCTGATGGTGTTCGAATAACAGGTTGTGGATATGCGCCTGCACCACTTTGGCCGGGAAACAGGGGTCTACCGAACCGTACTTGCCTCCCGCCTGCCACATTTCCTCGCCGGTATCGTCAGAGAAAACAATATTGCGGGATTTCAGTCCCAGCGCTTCAAAATAAACCCGCCAGAAAGGTGCGGTACTCCAGATGTTGAGTGCTTTGGGAATGCCGATGCGGAAATTCTGGCGCCATTGCTGCGCACTCTCGTCTGATCGCTGGAAGCGGCGCCGCAGCTTTTTGTGCTTGACACCACCCAGTAACGTCCGCTTGACCTGCACATCGTCTATCAATTGATTCTCGTCGGGCAGCGCCGCCGGTTTGTACAGCGGCTTGAATGCCCAGACCGCCTCATGATCCACCAGATTGGGATAGGCGACCATGCGTTCGCGGCGCTTTTTATTGAGGCTGCGCAACGCATCGTGATCTTCTACCGTGCCCTTTTCGCAGGAAAAGCCGGAAATGTACCTGACCGTTTCCTCCTTGCTGACATGAGCATCAATGAAGGTACGCGAGCAGTTGTTGGCACAGAAATCACAACGGGTTTCTTCATCGTTGCGCGTGGTGTAGAACAGATCAATAGCGCCCTGCAGACCGATAAACGTGGAATAGCCACGCCTTTGCACCACGCGGATGGCTTCAAATGCCGCGCCCAGTGCGCCCGCTTCACCGGTATGGGGATGAACGTGTACTTCCGCGTCGGGCACCCGCTCGCGGATGTAATCCACCTGGGCTTTAACCGCGGCAATGTTTTTCTGCGTTCCGCCTTGCAGGACGAAAATCCGGCCCAGTTCGGCCATCCGGGGAATCTGGACAACGTACTGCCAGATGTTTTTCGGCAGAACCAGCGCGAGCCCGGCCAGCAGCTCTTCGCCGTTATAGCCTTCCTTCTGAAAATTCACCCGGTCCGAATCGAGAAAAACTGCACAGCCATAACTGAATTCCGGCGACAGCTCGGCCTTGAAAGCCCGCTCGGCATATTGCTCCACCGGCACGCCGAACTGATCGGCCATCGCCTGCAACAGCATGCCGTTGCCGGCACTGCAGGAGTTGGACAGACGGAAGTTCTTGATCGTCCGGTTCTGCATGAACATCACTTTGATGTCCTGCCCACCGACATCGCAAATCACGTCCACATCGGAGAAATAATGCTGGGCGCTTTTCATGTGCGCCACGGTTTCGACAATATTGGCGTCGGCTTTCAGCGCTGCTTCCATCACGTCGCCGGCGTAACCGGTCACGCCGAAACCGGCAATTTCGATGGTCGCCTCCTGGGCGCTGGCCCAGTCCTTTAACTGCAGGAACATTTGTTTCATGTCCTCCAGCGGATTGCCTTTCGACAGCTGATAAACCTTTTGCAGAATGTCACCCTGCGCGTCCACCAGAACACATTTACTCGAGGTGGAGCCGCCGTCCAGGCCGATATAGCCGCGGATGACGCTGGTCCCGGCAGTTACCGGTTTTGGTGTGAACCTGGGTGCCTGGTATTGACGGGAAAAATAAATGGCATCGTCGGCACTGGCAACCAGAGGCGGACCTGCATTGTTGCCCAGCTGGGCCTTGCGACCATCGCGGATAAAGCTGCGTAGCCTGGCGAGATCGCCGCAAGGTTCCACATCCTTTTCATACAAGCCAAACAGCACCGCGCCATAGGCAGCGTAATATTCCGCGTTCTCCGGTGCAAAGATGAGCGCGTCAAGGGGTACATCCTTCGGATAATCATAGCCGCGTTCCTCCCAGGTCTGGGGAATGCGGTAGCGCCAGCAATCTTTCAGAAATGGCAGATAGGTATTCGGCCCACCCAGCAGCAGCACCTTGGACTTCAAGGTATTTCCACGGGTAAGTACCGACAGGTTCTGGCCGACGATAGCATCGGCCAGGGAACACATGATCTCGTTGGCCGGAATACCACTCTTGATCAGGTTGACGATATCAGTCTCCGCAAACACCCCGCACTTGGCCGCCACGTGGTGCAGCTTGGACGGATCGAAGCGCAGTTTGCCCACTTCATTCTGGGGCATGCCGACCTTGAGCAGACATTTGTCGATGGTGGCGCCGGTGCCGGACGCACATTTGTCATTCATCGAGGTGGTTGCACGTTTCTCACCAGTCTTTTCACTGGTCTTGAACATGATGATTTTGGCATCCTGACCGCCGAGCTCGATGACACTGCCGACATCCGGATGCAGGGCTTCCACCGCCATGGTTACGGCGTTGACTTCCTGAATGAATTTCGCATTGACGTGGGGGGCGATGGGCCCGGCTCCGGAGCCGGTGATGAACAGTTTCGCTTCCGCAAGGGACAGTCCGGGTACGTCCTCCACGACTTGCTCAAGCATCTCCAGCACCTTCTCCGCCTGCCGGGTTTCGTGACGCTGGTACTGGCTCCAGAGAATCTGGCGTGTGTCGCAATTGACTGCGACCAGCTTGACGGTGGTCGATCCGACATCAATTCCCAGAGTAAGATTTTCTCGCCCCATCTCAACCTCGTATGCAGTGACTCGTCAAAGAGTGCTTGTTATTGAATGCATGATTATCGAGTGCAGGTGATTCAAGAGCATGTTCATTGGCGAACATGCGCAGACATTGCACTCAAGCTTGAATTCGCCGATCGAAGGTGCGCTGCCGGAATGCACGCCGGCGCCACTTGATGGCCGGCGAAGGCAACGCTAACGCAATTTAGCTGAAAAACCAAGTGTGGAGGTAGGGTACTTACGACGGGTTGGCGGCTTTGGCTTGCACCGGACTTTACGGGCAACAGCGGCGCAGGACAGGGACGACGCGGGATGAGATCGCCAATTTATTTGGGGTTCGGAAGCGGCGGCGGAGCCATTGTATTTTTCAATCGCATTCAGCGCGACGCTTTCACCGGGAAAGTCGCGCTTTGGAATAGCCGGTTTCCGAAGTTTCGTTGGCGCGAGCCCGCGGGTGACCTTCGCGAATACGCGGGTCGACCTGCGGTTTCATGTGCAGCGGGAAATGTGCAATCAGGGATGAGTTGGCAGCCGGGTGACTATTCGCCCGCGGCGGCGCGATAGCCGTCGGCATCCAGGGCGTCTTCAAGCTGCTTGACGTTGTCCGGCTTGATCCGGAAAAACCAGCCATTATCGTAAGGCGACCCATTGACCGTTTCCGGCGCGCTCACCAGCATCTCATTGATGGCGATGACTTCACCGGAAACCGGTGAATAGATGTCGGACGCGGCCTTGACCGACTCGACGACACCCACTTCTACGCCCAGACTCACGGTCTTCCCGACTTCGGGCAGCTCCACATAGACCACATCACCGAGCGCTTCCTGGGCATGGTCGGTAATGCCCACCGTGACCGTTCCGTCGGCCTCGAGTCGTGCCCATTCATGGCTGGGGAGATATTTTAAATCAGCGCGTATGTCGCTCATGGAATCCTCTGTGCCTTTATTCGATACATTACTGGGTTCATATGTGGCGTTAACTTTCGCCGTTTGATTTCTACCGTCATCTTTTCTATTTCGACGGAAGCGGTTTTACCACCACCTTGCCGTGACGGACAAAACAGGGCGCGACAATCCGGCAATCAGTCAGCTTCCCCCGTATTTCCACATGCGCTGCATCCTTGGCCAGCACCGGTACCCGTGCCAGCGCGATGGATACGCCGAGGGTTGGGGAGAAAGTGCCGCTGGTGATGATGCCGGTGCGCCGAGTGCCGGGAACATGCACCAGATAGCCTTCGCGCATCACGCCTTTGCCTTCCAGGATCACTCCGACCAGCTTTTCCCGAAGACCTTGACGCTGCTGCTCTTCGAGCGCCTTCCTGCCGATAAAGTCGCGATCGTCATCCCAGGCGATGGTCCACGCCATATTCGCCAGCAGTGGCGAGGTGACGTCATCCATTTCATGACCATAAAGGTTCATGCCGGCCTCCAGCCGCAAGGTATCCCGCGCCCCGAGACCGCAGGGCCGCACGCCTGCCTCTGAAAGCTGGTTCCAGCAGGCTTCGGCCTGATCGGCCGGCAGAATGATTTCGAAACCGTCTTCGCCGGTGTAACCGGTACGCGCCAGAAACCAGCCATTGTGCAGCGGGCTCCCGGAGAAGCGCGCCTGAGCCAGTGCAGTTTCCTTATCGGCACCGGTTAAGCAGGTATCGGTCACCCGCTGCCGGGCCTGCGGTCCCTGCACCGCGATAATTGCCAGTTCCGGCCGCTCGTTAACGTTGACGCCAAATTCCTGGTTGTGCAGTCGCAGCCAGGTCAGGTCCTTTTCCCGGGTGCCGCAGTTGACCACCAGACGGTAGTGATTTTCACCAAGCAGATAAATGATCAGATCATCCAGAACGCCGCCGTGCTGGTTGAGCATGGCGGTATAAAGCGCTGCGCCCACGGTACTCAGGCGCGCGACATCGTTGGCCATCAGGTACCGCAGAAAAGCCGGTGCGTCATCGCCACTCACGTCGATGATGGTCATGTGGGAAACGTCGAACATCCCAACCTGGCCACGCACGGCGTGATGCTCCTCCAGCTGCGATCCATAGTTCACCGGCATCGACCAGCCACTGAAATCTACCATGCGCCCGCCCAGACGCTGATGGGCTGCAAAAAGCGGCGTTTGCTTGGACATTGGGAGGGAAACTCTGAGTTTGAGGAAGTTGCGGATTGTAGCAGGTATGGGATCGACAGCCTATTTGCCGACGCAGTGGTTTGTTGCGAAATAAATCTATCGACGACTTCGTTGGATCATCAATGCAACCGGGATAATCGACACGCATACCAGCGTCAATGCCGGCAGGGCGGCACGTTCCCATTCGCCCTCGGAGGTCATTTCGTACACGCGCACCGCCAGCGTATCCCAACCGAAAGGTCGTAACAGCAAGGTCGCCGGCATCTCCTTCATGACATCCACCAGTACCAGCACAATGGCAGTGAATATCCCCGGACTCAGTAGTGGCAAATAGATTCGCCAGATAACCTGCCAGTTATTGCAGCCCAGGCTGTGGGCGACTTCCTGAAAACTCGGGCGCACCCGGTCGAGACTCGCCTGTATCGGACCCATGCCGACGGAGAAATAGCGGATGATGTAAGCGAGCAGCAGGGCTACCACGCTGCCCACGAGCCACTGTCCGCCCCCCGTGAAACCACTCATCCAGCGATCCGTGACGGTGAACACGATAATGATCCCCACCGCCAGCACGGATCCCGGCAGGGCATAACCCAAAGCGGTCAGCCGCGTCAGGGACGGCAGCCATGACGAATCTGCCTGATACCTTTGTGCGAGGCTAACCAGCAATGCAAGGATCGCTACAATCAGCGCCGAGGTGGCACCGAGAATGAAGGTATGCTCGACCAGTCGCACAAAGTGCGCATCCAGATCCCGCAGGCCGGTCCCCACGATCCAGATCAGTAATTGCCCGACGGGAACGACAAAGGTCACCAGCAGAATTGTGCCGCAATAACAGGTTGCCAGTACGGCCTGAAAACCGGTGAGATGGATGCGGTCCCGGGATTTGAAACTCAAATCGTAACGCTGACGCTTACCTCTGGCTTTTTGTTCCAGCAACAGCGCAATGGTCACAAAACCCAGCAGCAAAGTCGCCAGTTGCGCTGCGGCCTGCAGATTGAAAAAGCCGAACCAGGATTTGTAGATTGCGGTGGTGAAGGTGTCGTAATTGAATACCGATACGGCACCGAAGTCGGCCAGCGCTTCCATCAGGGAGAGCGCCATACCAGCCACCACCGCCGGCCTGGCCATGGGGAGAGCGACCTTGAAAAAGCTGCTCCAGGGACCGTACCCGAGACTGCGCGCCGCGTCCGTCAGGACCCGCCCCTGCTGCAGAAAGGCGCTGCGAGCCAGCATGTAGACGTAGGGATAAAGCACGGCACTCATCACCAGCACCACCCCGGCGGGCGAGCGGATATCCGGGTACCAGGCGTCGCGCCCGAACCATTCCCGCCACAGCGTGAGCACCGGGCCGCTGTAGCTCATCAAGCCGAGCGCGACGAAAGCCACAACGTAGGTCGGGATCGCCAGAGGCAGGATCAGTGCCCAGTCAAACCAGCGGCGCCCGGGGAATTCGCACACCGCCGTCAGCCAGGCGAGACTGACCCCGAATATCATCACCAGCGTACCGACGCCCAGCATGAGTACGCTGGTATTGGTGAGCAGACGTCCCAGCCCGGTTGCCACCAGATGCTGCCACACTTCGACCTGGGAGGACTGCCAGCTCAACAGCAGCACTGCCACCGGAACAATCACCAGCAGAAACATTGTATAGACTGGCACTTGCCACCAACGGCTGTGAACCATCACACCGGCCTGACCTGTTTCCGCAACGATACCAGACCGGATCGAACTGGCGCTGTCCGCTTACCGGTCTGCCCTGTCATCGATAGTCCGCCCGGTCCATAAGCATGATGGCCTCGGCCTGTAATCGCCCTGCCGCTTCGACATTGACCAGATCCGGCTTGAAGGTCCCCCAGCTTTTGACCAGGGGTGTAGCGTCGACTTCCGGGTTGGCCGGAAATTCCTGATTGGCTTCGGAAAACTGGTATTGCGCTTCCGGCCCGGCTAACCACTCCAGTAACTGCTGGGCCAACTTCGGATGCTTCGCGTGACGGGTAACGCCGGCACCGGAAATGTTGACGTGCACGCCCCGATCCTGCTGATTGGGCCAGAAGATGGCGAGCGGAATATCGGGGTTTTCTTTCTGCATGCGACCAAAGTAATAGGTGTTCACGATGGCGATATCGCACTGGCCGGCAATTACCGATTCCATGGTGATGGTGTCATCGGAATAGGGATCGGTAGCCAGGTTTGCTACCCAGCCGCGCACGATTGCCTCGGTTTTCTCCACGCCCTGGGTTTTGATCATCGTGGCGACCAGGCTCTGGTTATAAACCTTTTTGGACGTGCGCAGACACAATCGACCTTTCCATTTTGCGTCAGCCAGATCTTCGTAGGTGGACAGCTCTTCAGGTTTTACCCGCTCGGTGGAATAGACGATGGTTCGTGCCCGGACGGACAAGCCGAACCATTCATTGTCTTCGGCTTGCAGATGTGCCGGAATGTTCTGCTCCAGAACCTGCGATTCCAGCGGTTGCAACAGCCCTTTTTCGCTGGCCTGCCAGAGGTTGCCCGCGTCTACGGTCATCAACATGTCCGCGGGCGTGGCGGCGCCTTCGCTTTCAAGGCGCGCCATCAACGGACCCGCCCCGTCGGTAATGTAACGAATGGGAATGCCGGTCTCTTCTGTGAACTTTTCAAAGAGAGGCTTGATGAGGTGTTCCTTGCGCTCGGAGTAAACCGTCACTACTGCTTCATCGGCCTGGTTGTCACCGGTGTTCGAGCAACCGGCCAGACTCGAAAACAACAATGCCACCATACCGAGCGACCGTAAGCTTGTCATACACTGCCCTCTTCCAGCGAAAATTTCTCAAATAGTAACGATTTGCATTTATATGCGCAATCTGGCGCGACAAACGTGACGGTGGTGGCGTCGCCTCCGGCAGGCAGTTAAGCTACACGTTGTTTAATTCAATAAAAAGCGCCGCAGACTCTTAGAGCCTCTATACCGACCCGGCCTTTCGGGTTTATCAGGATAATTCCTGTCAATCCGGCGCCGTTTCTTTTCCCGTATCTCTCACTCAGGTCAACAAGGCGGACCCGTCATGAAAACTGCCAAGCGTTTGCTGTGGTTCATCCTCCTCCTACCTCTGATTCTGATCGCGTTAGTTATTACAGTAGTTTTTACGCTCGATCCCAATACCCTCAAACCTGTATTGCGCGATGCGGCTGCGGGCCAGGGAATCGACCTGGAGATTCAGGGCGATCTCAGCTGGCAGTTCTGGCCGAACCTCGGTTTCGGTATCAGCGCTTTGACCCTCAAGGAAAGCGGCAGCGCCGAGCCCCTGTTCAGCGCACGGGATGCGTCATTGTCGGTACAGTTAAGGCCGCTGTTCCAACGCGAGATCCGCGTTGACGGCATCCGGATTTCCGCCGCAACGATCAATCTGCTGGTCGATGAAAACGGCACAACCAACTGGTCGAATATCGGCGCCGATGCAAGCCCACCGGATGACGCCCGCGACGAGAGCACACCCCCGGAGCTGTCGATTTCCAGTATCCGGATCAGTGATGCCGCGCTCAGCTATCAGGATAAGCAAGCGGGCCAGACCATACTGGTTCAGAAGCTGCATCTGGACGCGGAGCGTCTTGCCTTCGACGGACAGCCTTTCCCGCTCACCGCCTCAATGATTGCACGCGTCGACGATCTGCCCGCACTGTCGGTGAATTTTTCCGGGGATCTGGGGCTGAACCTGGACACCGAAATGGCCGTGCTGAACCAGGCTGACCTGCGCTTGCGCTCCCATGAGAACCCCGGGCAGGATGCCGGTTCCGCAAGCGCGAATTTACGGCTCTCCACCCAGACTCACTGGGGAGACCCCTTGAGCAGCACCGGCCAGATCAGTCTCGACCCGCTCGACGCCCGCGCCTGGCTCGCTTTGCTGGGCAGCGAACCTCTGGTTACCCGCAATCCGGCCGCACTCACAAAGATCAGCGGCAATCTGCCCTATGACTACCGGGAAGACCAGCTACAGGTACCCGATTTCAACATGCAGCTGGATCAAACCCGGATACAGGGTGCTCTCACCGTTGGGCTGGGGGAGATTCTGAGCATTCAGGGCGATTTGCACGGCACCAATCTGAATCTCGACGACTACCTGGCGCCACCGGCGGCCGAAAACGCGCCCGAACCGCCTGCGGCAGACGCAACGCCGCTGCCGCTTGAGACGCTGCGGAGCCTGGCACTGGATCTGGCGGTCGCCTTCGACCAGGTGACGGTCACCGAACTGCCCGTTCACAAGCCGCAATTCAAGATCATCGCCAACAATGGTACCTGGCTTCTGGACGAGCTCTCTGCCGGCATCGCCGAGGGCACAGTGACTGGCACCGGTCAGCTCGATGCCAGCACGGACACGGCCAAAATGAATCTCGCGCTGAACGCGCAGAACATCAACCTGGGGCAGATCTTGCGGGAGATGGCAGACTTCGGTGATCTGGAAGGCAAGGTGCAGGCGCAGGCAAAAATCATTTCGTCCGGCAAGACAGACCTTGCGTTGATGGATAATCTGGTTGCAGAGGCGACCGTCAATTCTGCCCAGATGCAGTGGCAGAAAATAAATCTGGAGCAGCAATTCTGCAAAGCCATGGCATTTTTGCATGCCGGCGACGCGCCCGCGTACAATTGGTCCGCATTTACCGAAGTCACATCCGTCGACATGAAACTTGCCTACGCGCAAGACACTCTCCAGATTAACCACTTGAATGCCCTGCTGGCCAAGCTGGGCGCCAAGGCAGAGGGCATGTTCAACGTGGCGACCGGTCAGTTCGATGTGCCTTTCAGTCTGTCCCTTGGCAGCTTTGCCGGCGAGATTCCCGGCTGCCTGCCGATCAGTCAGAAGTGGCGGGACCGCGCGCTTCCTATTCGCTGTAAAGGCACTCTGGAAGAGTTCGGAGCCAAGACCTGTCTGCCCGATGTGAAACTTCTGACCGACATCGCCAAAGGCCGGCTCAAGGATGAGGCCAACGCCAAACTGCAAGAGAAAAAGGCAGAAATAAACCAGAAGGTGGAACAGAAAAAGGATGAGGTTGAAAAGGATCTCAAAGACAAATCCCAGCAACTGCTACGCGAAAAGCTGGGCGAGGAAAAAAGCAAGGCGACCGAAGACTCCGTTCGGGACCTGCTCAAAAAAATCAAAAACAAACCGGATCAATCAGCCCCCAACCCGTAACCCCACTATGCATGAATCTTTTAGCCAGCGCGTCCTGACGTGGTACGACCAGTACGGTCGCAAACAGCTGCCCTGGCAGAACCCGATTACGCCCTATGGTGTGTGGGTTTCCGAAATCATGCTGCAGCAGACCCAGGTGAGTACGGTCATCCCGTATTTTCGGCGATTTATGGAGCGCTTTCCCGACGTCACTGCGCTGGCCGCTGCTGCCCTGGATGAAGTCCTGCATCTGTGGACCGGCCTCGGTTACTACGCCCGCGGTCGCAATCTGCACAAATGCGCGCAGCTTATTGTGGAGCGCTACAACGGACAGTTTCCCGCCGACGCCGCCGTGCTCGCCAGTTTGCCCGGTATCGGACGCTCCACTGCCGCCGCCATCAGCAGCATCGCCTTCAATCAGCCCGAGGCAATCCTGGATGGCAATGTCAAGCGGCTTCTGGCCCGCCACGCCGCCATCGTGGGCTGGACTGGGGAAACGCAAGTCAGTCGTCAGCTCTGGGAAGTGGCACAGGATCATATGCCGGCGCTGCGGTGCCGGGAATACACTCAAGCCATGATGGATCTGGGTGCGCTTGTCTGTACCCGTTCCCGTCCGACCTGTGGCGACTGCCCCCTCGCCGGAGATTGCCAGGCACTGGCGCAGAATCTGGTCATGTCCATTCCCGGCGCGCGACCGAAGAAAATCAAACCGGTAAAACAGGCGCTGATGCTGGTGATCGAGAGCCCCCTTGGCGGCATTTTGTTACATCAGCGGCCCGCAACGGGAATCTGGGGCGGCCTGTGGAGCCTGCCGGAGCTGAGCGTCGATGCCGACGCGGATGCGCATGTTGCTGGCCGCTTTGGTGAGATTCAGGCCCGTAGTGTCTGGCCCGGTTTTCGCCACACCTTTACCCATTTCCATCTGGATATCCAGCCAGTGCATTTGCGCCTGATGCGCCACCCTCACCTGATCGAGGAGGCGATGCATGTGTGGTATCACCCGGATCGCCCGGTCGATCTCGGTCTGGCCGCGCCGGTGAAAGCCCTGCTGTCGCGTTTGAATTCTGAAACTTCTGTACAGGAAACACTGTCTCTATGACTCGCACCGTGTATTGCAAAAAATATCAGCAAGAACTCGACGGCCTGGCGGCCCCCCCCTTTCCGGGCCCCAAAGGCGAAGACATTTATCAGCATGTGTCCGCTAAAGCCTGGCAGGAGTGGCTCAGTCACCAGACCATGCTGATCAACGAGAAGAAGCTCAACCTGGTGGACCGTCAGGCTCGGCAGTACCTCACAGAGCAGATGGACCGCTTCTTCAGCGGCAATGAATACGACCAGGCAGAAGGCTATGTAGCTCCGGAAAATAATGGGGTGGCTCCGGAAAAAAACGGGGTTGCCCCGGACAACAAATAGGAAACCGACCGCATGACCACACTCGCCGACCAGCTGAATCGGGGTTGCTACTGCCGGACGCTGGACG
>CAZJKJ010000029.1:0-9630 GCA_964546435.1 uncultured Cellvibrionaceae bacterium | reverse complement strand
ATGACCACACTCGCCGACCAGCTGAATCGGGGTTGCTACTGCCGGACGCTGGACGAAGCCCGGTTGAAACAAGAACTGCTGGATGATCAGGAGGATGCGGATCTGTACCTGCAGACTCTGGAATCCCGACCACATCTGTTTTCCAGTACATCGGTATTCATCAGCCCGGAACAGGCGCAGCAGATGCAGGCGTTGGTTCGCGCGGTCGAGGCGGTTGTTGCCCATCCGGAATACCGGCGAACTCTGGGTGAGTGGTCACCGCTGCCGGATTTTGTCCCCCCTACGGCTGGCGCTTTCATGGGGTTCGATTTCCATCTGGGAGAGCAAGGGCCGCGCCTCATCGAAATCAACACCAATGCCGGCGGCGCTTTTCTGAATGTGGCGCTTCTGCGCGCACAAATCGCCTGCTGTGCCGACGTGACGGATCAGATGAGCCAGCAGACGCTCCACCTCAACCGGCAATTCATGCAGATGTTCGAATCCGAGTGGCACTTGCAGCGCGGCAAGGAGCGGCTGCGTACGATTGCCATTGTCGATGACGGTCCCTCCGCGCAATACCTGTTCCCCGAGTTCCAGCTCGCTGAACGCTGGTTCCGCCGACAGGGGTACGCGGCAATCATTGTGGATGCCGCAGAGCTGCACTGGCAGAACGGCCAGCTGCTGCACCAGAGCACCCCCGTTGATCTGGTCTACAACCGGCTGACGGACTTCAGTCTGTCGGAACCGCGTCACGCGGCGCTGCGGCAAGCCTGGCTGCAAGATTCCGCCGTGGTGACTCCCAACCCGTATCTCCACGCGATCTACGCCAACAAGCGCAATCTGACACTGTTGACCGACGCGGATTTGCTGCGCAGCTGGGGAATCGACGACGCCACCATCGCCACCCTCATTACCTTGATTCCAGCGACGACCCATCTGACGCCTGCGCGGGCCGATGAATTCTGGGAAAAGCGCCGTGAATATTTTTTCAAACCCGCATCAGGGTTTGGGGGGCGCGCCGCCTACCGGGGCGACAAACTCACGCGCAAGACCTGGGAAGAAATAAAACGGGGTGATTATATCGCCCAGCAAAAAATTCCCCCTGGCGAACGCGCATTGACGGTCAACGATGAACCGTTGCTGCACAAAATGGATATTCGCGCTTACACCTATGCCGGACGCATCCAGATGTTCGCGGCTCGCCTGTATCAAGGACAAACCACCAACTTCCGTACCCCCGGCGGCGGTTTCGCCGCCGTATTTGAGGCAGGTTAAAGCCGCCGGCGCCCGTTATCCAACGGGCATTTCGAATTGGGCCGCGTTCAGCCAGATATGCACCCAGATACTGCCGAAATATCCCAGGGCAATCACCGGCGTCCACTTCAAATGACTCATGAATGTATACATACCTCGCGCCTGGCCCATCAGCGCCACACCGGCAGCCGACCCTATTGAAAGCAGACTGCCACCAACACCAGCGGTAAGGGTGATCAGCAGCCAGTTGCCCAGGGACATGTCGGGATTCATCGTCAGAACCGCAAACATGACGGGTATGTTGTCGATCACGGCAGAGATCAGACCCAGAATAATGTTGGCCTGGGTGGCGCTGCCGCTATACAAGGTCTCCGACATCAGCGCCAGGTAACCCATAAACCCGAGCCCTCCCACGCAAACAACCACCCCGTAGAAGAACAACAGGGTGTCCCACTCCGCCCGCGCGACGCGACTGAACACATCAAAGGGCACTACGGTGCCGAGGTAACTGATTGAATTCTGATCACCTGTCTTCTCGGCAATGGCGCGTTTGCGTTCCAGCGACTTCGGCAAGGTTTTGCGGAGATAGTAGCCGAAGAACTGCAGGTAACCCAGGCCAGTCATCATTCCCAGCACCGGCGGCAAATGGAAAAATGTGTGGCAGACAACAGCCGTAATAATGGTAACCAGGAACAATGCGACTATGCGCCTCGCTCCTCTTTTCAAGAGTGTTGTTTCTTGAATTGCCGCCGGCTTGCGATTCTCGATAAAGAAATTCATGATCACCGCGGGTATGGCAAAGTTAACCACGGACGGAAGAAACAGACTGAAAAAATCCTGGAAAGGAACAACACCGGCCTGCCAGACCATCAAGGTGGTAATGTCACCAAAGGGACTGAACGCACCGCCGGCATTGGCGGCCAGTACAATATTGATGCAGCAAAGATTCACAAACCGGGCGTCGTCACCCGCCACCTTGATTATCACGGCAGACATCAGCAGCGCCGTCGTCAGGTTGTCGGCAATCGGAGAGATAAAAAAAGCAAGAAACCCGGTCAGCCAGAACAGGGTCCGGTAGTTGAACCCTTTGCGCACCATCCAGGCCCGCAGCGCATCGAACACCTGGCGCTCTTCCATGGCATTGATATAAGTCATCGCAACCAGAAGGAATAACAACAGCTCCGAAAATTCAAGAAGCGTGTGCCGGAATGCTTCGTTGGATGCCTCCGCCATGCCCGCATCGGTGTAGACCCACCCGATTGCAATCCAGATAATACCCGCAGCCACCAATACCGGTTTCGATTTGCGCAAATGCAGCTTTTCTTCGGCCATCACTAACAGATAGGCCACAATAAAAATCGCCAGCGCGAAATAACCGACGCCCGTCATTGTAAGGTTCAACGGCCCGGTGGAGGCGAAGGCGGGAGCGCTGATCAGAGCCAACAGAGGAATCAGCCACAGAGTAAGTCGAGGAATGAATGCGGACATTGAATTAATTCCGAAATGATAAGTGGGTTGGCAGACAATTCAAGCAGCCATACAACGACGGTGCGTGATTATTCGTATTGCAAAGCGTAAGGCAATTCACATAAGGTCACTTCCATACAGCATGGACCAAATTTATTCTTATGCACGATTCACAGACACGTTACGACTTCGAATCTGCCGGTCCAATCGGTTTCTCATCAGCGTTCCAGAACAATGAAAGCTCCGGGCACCACCAGACATATAGACCTGCTGGTCTGCTTGACGGATGGCATTATGACGCTCTCCACCCGCATTTGTCAGGATCAAGATGAAACATTATACGCCTGCCTTTGTTCTTCTCGCGCTTGCGTCAAACACCTCGGCAGGTATAATGCGCCAGTCACCAGCAGACGGCTCTCCCGCTTTCGCCGGCCGGAAAGCGTTTTTTCCAACCCACGCATACGGCTCTCTCTTGACGATCCTTCCACCCTGATACACCCCCGGACACAGTTCGACTGTGCGAATCCTCGGGCCACAACTGCCTGTCTCATTTTTACGCGCCCGGTTTTCGTCGCGTGCCATTCTTTATCGCGGATATTTCGTCATGTTATTTAAATCAACCAGACACGATTGGTTCGGCAACGTTCGCGGTGACCTTTTATCCGGATTGGTCGTCGCGCTTGCGCTAATTCCCGAGGCCATCGCTTTTTCAATTATCGCGGGCGTCGACCCCCGTGTAGGTCTGTATGCGTCTTTCAGTATCGCGGTAATTATTTCCATCGTAGGCGGACGGCCGGGCATGATTTCGGCGGCAACGGGTGCCATGGCATTGCTGATGGTGAGCCTCGTCAAAGAGCATGGTCTCGATTATCTGTTTGCAGCAAGCCTCCTGGCTGGCGTTGTTCAAATCGGTGCAGGTTATCTGAAACTTGGCAATCTGATGAGCTTCGTGTCGCGTTCGGTGGTCACGGGCTTTGTCAACGCGCTTGCCATATTGATCTTTATGGCCCAATTGCCCGAACTCATCGGCGTTCCCTGGGCGGTATATGCGATGACCGCAGCAGGTCTCGCCATCATCTACTTGTTTCCCTACGTGCCCAGGCTCGGCCAGATGCTGCCCTCACCCCTGCTGTGCATCATATTGCTGACTGCGGTGGCGGTGACGTTCGGGATCGATATACGAACCGTTGGCGATATGGGTGAACTGCCCACAACGCTTCCCGTATTCTTGCTGCCGGATGTGCCCTGGAACCTGGACACGCTGATGATCATTCTGCCCTACTCCCTGTCTCTGGCGGCCGTCGGTCTGCTGGAATCGATGATGACCGCAACCATTGTCGACGATCTTACCGATACTGACAGCGATCGAAACCGCGAGTGTAAAGGCCAGGGAATTGCCAACATCGGTTCTGCGCTGCTCGGCGGAATGGCTGGCTGCGCCATGATTGGTCAGTCCATGATCAACGTAAAATCCGGAGGTCGGGGCCGACTTTCCACGCTGACAGCCGGCGTCGTATTGATAATCATGGTGGTATTTCTTGGACCCTGGCTCTCCTTGATTCCCATGGCAGCGCTGGTGGCGGTGATGATCATGGTATCTATCGGTACGTTCAGCTGGTCTTCCATCGTGAACCTGAAAAAGCATCCGCTTTCCACGAATGTCGTGATGGTCAGCACAGTGGTGGTCGTGGTGATGACGCACAATCTGGCGTATGGTGTTCTCGTTGGCGTTCTGCTCGCCGCGCTCTTCTTCGCCAATAAGGTCAGCCACTTCATGTACGTTGCATCTGCGCTGGATGAAGCCGGTGCCTGCCGCACCTACCGGGTGGTTGGTCAGGTATTTTTCAACTCCGCCGAGAAGTTCACCGACCAGTTTGATTTCCGCGAAGCCGTGCCGAAAGTCGTAGTCGATGTGTCGCGTGCACATTTTTGGGACATATCCGCAGTCGCCGCGCTGGACAAGGTCGTCGTCAAATTCCGTCGGGAAGGCACCGAGGTGACTCTGATCGGGCTTAATGAAGCCAGTGCCACCATTGTTGATCGCTTCGGCGTCCACGATAAGCCGGAAGAAATCGAGAAAGTTCTTGGGGGTCACTAATGAACGATGCTGGAAAAATTGTGCTCGCGTGTATCGATGGTTCAACGTTTAGCGAAGCGGTCGTTGACTACGCGGCCTGGCTGTCGCGCACCATGCACAAACCACTCAAACTCCTGCACAACCTGGATCGACGCACCACACCATCGCCGAATCTAAGCGGTAATATCGGACTCGGTGCGCGGGAAAATATTCTGAAGGAACTCGTCGAGCTTGACGAGCAATCCAGCCGCTCGCTTCTTGAACAAGGCAACCGGATGCTGCAACAGGCGCGGGAGCGTGCCCTGTCGCAGAACGCCTTTGAACCTGCCATCTTGCAGCGCCATGGCCCATTGACCGACTCGCTGGTTGATCTGGAAGATGAAATCGGTTTGCTTGTCGTGGGCATTCGTGGCGAAGACCACGAACTTCAGGATCACCAGCTCGGCAATCAACTGGAGACCATCATCCGCGCGATCCACCGCCCAGTTCTGGTAGTTAATCGCCCATTTCAGCACCCCCCGCAGCGACTCATGCTCGCCTATGACGGCGGTGAGGCTGCTCGCAAGGCTCTTGCCTGGATCAGCCACAGCCCACTGAATGTCGGCATGCATTGCCATATTGTTCAGGTTAATAACGACCCGGCGGCAGCCAAATCTCTTCTCGACGAGGCTGTAACCCTACTGGGCGACGTCAAATCGACGGTCACCACCGCCTGCCTTCAAGGTGATGCCGGCCAGGCTTTGTGCCAGTATCAGGACACTCACTCTATCGACATTATGGTCATGGGCGCCTTCAGCCATAGCCGCATGCGTGAAATGCTGTTTGGCAGCACAACGTTGAAGCTTCTGGGCAAGTCACAGGTCCCCTTGATGTTGATGCGTTAACGGCTGACAGATGCCTGCCACGATTCCTGCGCTGCCTCAGGCGCTCATCAAGTCACGCCGGCTGATACCAGAGAATCGTTGATCCAGGGCCTGTTCCAGTTGTAGCTGTCAGAGTTGAAATGGGAGATCAATCCGGTTAAATGATCTGATAGACGTCTGGAGGCTCAACCTTCTGGATTCGGCCTCTTTATTCTCACCAGTCGCGAGACATTACCCGTCCTTTTCCACAGGGCAATCCCGCACACCACCCGGAGAGGCCGCGATAAACCGGTTTTCCGGAACGCCGTGGCGGATCAATGACTTTTGAAGATGTTCCGCAGGCTCGTCGCGACCCTCGTCGGTAAGTTTGAACGTACCCCAGTGGATACCCATGGCATACCGGGCCTCCAGATCTATCATGACCCTCACGGCTTCCTCCGGATTAATATGTTGCGCCGCCATGAACCAGCGCGGCTCATAGGCACCAATCGGGATCAATGCTAGATCCGGCGATCCAAACTGGTGGTGCATTGCACGGAAAATATTGCCGTCGCCATACCCGGTATCGCCCGCAAAATACACCAACCCGGCCCCATTGCGGATCATGAACCCGCTCCACAACGCCATCCGCCGATCGCTGAGAGTCCGGGCAGACCAGTGATGCGCCGGCACCAGATGCACCTCGGCGCCCGCCACCTGAAAACTGTCGCCCCAGTTCCCGGCGAAAATCTCGGCACCCGGTATATGCCGGCGCACGATGGTGTCATTTCCGAGGGGCGTTACGATGGGCATGGCGAAGCGTTCATGGAGCCGGCGCAGGGTGTGCACGTCCAGATGGTCGTAATGATTGTGGGACAGCACCACCAGATCAATTCGCGGTAACGCCTCAAACGCGATACCCGGCACAGTAATGCGCTTGGCGCCCGCAAAGCTC
Organism: uncultured Cellvibrionaceae bacterium; assembly: GCA_964546435.1. Taxonomy (GTDB): domain Bacteria; phylum Pseudomonadota; class Gammaproteobacteria; order Pseudomonadales; family Cellvibrionaceae; genus CAYNST01. Next base: position 3,056 of record CAZJKJ010000029.1, on the reverse strand, counting down.
AAAGGACTCGCACGCTCCGACCATAACGGATCAGTCAGAACATTAATGCCACCCATCTGCACCAGCACCGTCGCATGCCCTACCATAGTGGCCCGCAACCCCGACACCTCCGCATCCGGCCTGACCTGCTCTACAACAACTTCACTCGGCCACTCAACCCGTCTGGCCGTCGCCCGCCACCGCAACAAATCCCACAAACCCCGATCAGTCGCAGGTCCATCGAGATTAAAAAATCGGACTCCGTCGAAGTTGTCGGCAGGGGGTCCTTTGTAGTAGATATTGCGTTTGGGCATTGGGGTTACCGGAGTTGGGGGAGAATACGTAAAGCTGACTCCACAAACAGTTTTTCAACAGCCTGCTAACTCCCGCTCGCTTCATCCAACCTGAGCAGTAGCGGATCCGGTAAAGATAGTGTTACCGCATCGAGAATCTCGTCGAGTTGGGTCAGACTGGTTGCGCTGGCAATGGGGGCAGTCACACCGGGACGGCTCAGCAACCAGGCCAGTGCCACTTGAGCAGGAGGAGCGGCCACTTCATCGGACACGGCCAGCAGCTCTTGTAATATTCTCTGGCCACGCTCGCTGAAATAGTGCTGCATGAAGTCGGCTCGGGCACTCCCTTGCAGATCTTCCACGCTGCGATACTTGCCAGTCAGAAAGCCACTGGCAAGGGAAAAATATGTGACCGCACCAACCTCTTGCTCCTGCACCAGAGCCGCAAGGCCAGACTCGAATTCTTCCCGGTCGTGCAGGTTGTACAACGGCTGCACGACTTCATAACGGGCTAATCCCTGCGCCTTTGACACTTCAAGCGCCTCACGCAAACGTTCTCCGGAATAATTGGATGCACCCAGCGCCCGCACCTTGCCTGCCTTGACCAACTTATCGAAGGCGGTGAGGGTTTCGTCCAGCGGCACCGTTTCATCATCAACGTGCGCAAAATAGACATCGATATAATCGGTGCCGAGACGCTTCAAGGAGTCTTCGACCGCGGCCTCGATATTGGCTGCGGACAGGCCTTTGCGCTGCTCCAACATGCCCACTTTGGTCATCAACACGATATCGTCGCGTCGCCCCCGCCGGGCCAACCATTGGCCAAGTACCGTTTCGGATTCCCCGCCGCTGAGGCCTGGCGCCCAGCTCGCATAGCTATCGGCCGTATCGATCGTATTGAAGCCCCGCTCGACGAACCGATCCAGCAGCTCGAAGGAGCGAGCCTGATCGGCGGTCCAGCCGAAGACGTTGCCGCCAAAAACAAGGGGGGCGATATTAATGGCGGACCGGCCCAGAGTACGTTTTCTCATCACAGTCTCCTCGGTTTGAGTCGTATTAAAGTGGTGAAGGCTTCATCGCCTCGGCGATCAATTCAAGCGAGCGAAGGCGTGCCTGATGCTCGTAAACGTCGGAGACGATCATTACTTCGTCTACACCGGTGCCCGCAATAAAAGAACGCAGCCCGGTTCGCACGGTATCGACTGAGCCGAAGACCAAGTACTTCAACATATGCATCGCCTGAGTCTTTTCGCCCGCTGACCAATAGGTATCGATATCGTCGATAGGCGGTTTGCTCAGCCCACGCCGCCCGCCCAACAAATCCGCAAAAGACATCTGTTGCGTGGTTGCAAGCCGCTTGGCTTCGGCGTCTGTATCGGCAGCAATGACGTTGATGCCGGCGACCGCATAGGGCTGGGAAAGCTGTTTGGACGGTTTGAAGCGGCTGCGGTAAATCTCCAGAGCGGGCATTAGCATGTCCGGTGCAAAGTGCGACGCGAAGGCATAAGGCAAGCCAAGCTCCGCCGCCAGCATCGCCCCGAAATTACTGGACCCCAGTATCCACAATGGCACGTTGGTGCCAGTGCCCGGCACCGCGAGGATGCGCTGGTCGGGCGTGGCCGGACCAAGAAACGCCTGAAGCTCCTGAACATCTTGCGGGAAATGGTCCGATGCGTTGGCGGCGCGGCGCATAGCCCGCACCGCCACCTGGTCGGTGCCCGGCGCGCGGCCGAGTCCCAGGTCGATGCGCCCGGGATAGAGTCGCTCCAGAGTGCCGAATTGTTCGGCGATGACGTAGGGCGCGTGATTGGGCAACATGATGCCGCCAGCCCCGACCCGGATCGTCTTGGTGCCGCCAGCGATGTGGGCGATAACAATGGAGGTTGCAGCGCTGGCAATGCCTTCCATGTTGTGATGCTCAGCCACCCATACGCGCTGGTAGCCCCAGCGCTCCGCATGGGTGGCCATGTCGCGTGCATTGTTAAGGGCTGCACCCGCGTCCGTCTCTTCGGTAACGCGGACCAGCTCGAGTATGGAAAATGCTGTCATTTCGGATTGCTCCCGGTTGCTGAATATTCAATCGCGTCAAGCGCTTGGCCAAAGCTGTGCGCCGATCGTGATCCCGAACGCCCTTTAACCCAGTACGCGCTCATAGCAACGAATTGTGTGCCCCACTTTTGGCTCAAAGCTCTCTGGCCTCGGCATGCGCTCATCAGCAGCACAGAACTCAAAGCACATCTCATTTACCAGACACAGCGATCTGAAAATTGTTCCTGCGTCAGCGCCGATCAGATCATTCGAGTCTATTGATTCTGGATTTACAACGGAATCGACCTCAAATACACCCTTAATTTCACGCAAACCGTTCCGTTTAACGACAAATGTCGATCCCTTCATCGTGAGGATGACCTCACATTCAAGATCAATGACCTCATCATTTTCAGACGCCGCTACTTGCATCCAATTTCCTTCCAGATGTCCGCTAATTTCACCTCGATTCCGATAACCGCTATCGCCCTGCACACGTGTGGCTCTGTAGCAGCCAAGCTACTTAAAGGCAGGCGACCGTTAGCTTTCTTATTTCGATGAACACCATCGGAACCCAAGCTCTCCACTGTTTGAAGAAGCAATCCGCCTCTGCTTTTAAGCATTGATTTTTAATACGCAGCGCCCACTCTCCTTTCACTGGGTGTGCGTCGAATCCCGATTCTCCACCGACAATTACCCAATGACAAGCTGTAACTCCTACCACCAAGGCCTAGTTGTTACCAAATATGTTGAAAT
>CAZJKJ010000028.1:7181-41743 GCA_964546435.1 uncultured Cellvibrionaceae bacterium | reverse complement strand
CTTCGAGCGGAATCACCCAGTATTGACCAGAAGGCCCGGTCGCCATTGGCCTGACGAGGCGACCGGGTCGGATAGGTACGATCTGGCTGGACTTCTTCAAAACGAGCCATTGGATGGGTGGATCGATGCCCTCTCCTGCAATTACGGTACGCGGAACAAGCGATAGTGGTGGAATGATCGGTACCGCCAGCCACAAACAAACTTTGAGAGATAAACGGTAGCGTATATGGCGGTGCCTGTTGGATTGGGGGCCAGATTCACTAAATTCAGTATTTACCATGTGATGGACGTGATAATGTGCCCCACTTCGTCGGTGTTGACAGTCCGTCTTGCGAGAAGGTAAGCTCGGCGTTTCAAATTTTTGGTCACGGCAGATCATTATTCAGTCTAAAGCGACGGGATGGGCTTAGCGGCCGTTGAGGCTGGAGGAAAGGCGGGGGTTGACGCCAAGTAAGTCGGGACGAGAGATTCCAGTCTTTCCTGGCGCTTACTGGAAAGGTTCGGAAGAACTTCGTAGGAGGCCCGTAATTTCGTACCACTGAGGAACAGTGTTAATCCGGCCCGAACTGGGCAACGAGATTTAATAATCGGATGTGCAGTTAACGCATTGTGCACATTTAAAATAAAGAGATAGAAGCAATGCGTAATTCGGTCTTAAGCCGTACCATCAGTGGTAACGTTTAAGACAGCATTACCAAATATTCGTTCAGCTTTGAATTCTATCAAGGTCGAACGCGTTCAGACACTGCCTGAAAGCTATGTAAGGAGGCCAATTTGAGTGCAATGCGGGCTGGTTTTTCACTAAAACAATAATCCTCGACCATTTGGGAATGATAACTATGTTTAATAGAAACAAACTTTCTGCAGCTATCGTGACAGTAGTTGCTTCAGTGGCAGCGCAAAATCATGCGTTCGCGCAGGATCAAGCAGATTCTGGGATCGTTGAAGAAGTGCTGGTTACTGGTATTCGCGCGAGTCTGGAAGCCGCGATGGATGTGAAGCGAGATGCATCGGGTGTGGTCGACGCTATATCTGCTGAGGACATGGGTAAATTCCCTGATACTAACCTTGCAGAATCCCTCCAGCGAATTACTGGTGTATCCATCGACAGGTCGAATGGCGAGGGGTCCAGAATTACGGTACGGGGGTTCGGTCCCGATTTTAATATGGTGACTCTGAATGGCCGAACCATGCCGGGCGGTAGTGCCTATGGTGGCAGTTCCGGGGCGGATGATTCAACCCGTGGCGGTAACGCTCGCGCATTTGACTTTGCAAATTTGGCATCGGAGGCAGTTGCCGGTGTAGAAGTTTACAAAACTGGTAAAGCCAATATTGCCGCTGGTGGTATCGGCGCCACTGTAAATGTTCGCACTGCAAAGCCTTTGGAGAACCCCGGCTTTAATGCATCTTTCGGTGCGAAAGCGGTACATGATACAACTAATCGCGAAGGTGACGATGTCACGCCAGAAATGTCGGGCCTGGTTAGCTGGACTGACGATAATGAGCGATTTGGCGTCGCTTTAAGCGCTAGCTATCAAGAGCGGGATTCCGGGTATATCGGTGCGACAGTCAATGGCTGGAATATCGGTTACTGGGGTGCCGATACTACAATATACGGGCCGGCTGCTGCGGCAACCATGACGAATGCTGACCCTACGGATGATGTATTTCAAAATGCGCCCGATCCAGGTCAGATGTTTGCCCGACCGAACGATATTCGCTATGCATTTTCTGACCGATCACGTCAGCGCACAAATGCACAGCTAACCCTTCAGTTTGCTCCTCGGGAAGATCTCGTCGCTACCGTAGACTACACATTCGCGCAGAACAAGCGCGAAGAGTTCCGGGGTGAGGTTACGAACTGGGTACAGAACAACGAATTTCTCCGGGAAGTGCGTTTCGATGATTCAGCTATAGCCACTCCTGTGCTGATCCGGGAAGAATATTCCAATCCGACGACTGATCCGAATGGAACCCGCGACATCGGATTTGCTCAGCAGTACAGAAACCAGACGGACACACTAAGATCACTCGGTCTAAATCTTAATTGGGATATTAACGATGAACTGACCCTGGCATTCGATGCTCACAGTTCCAAGATGGCCAGCCTTCCTAAAGGGCCGGGTGGTGTTGGTGAAATCGATGTAGGCCTGGGCGCGCAGGTCAAGCAAGGTAAAACTCTGTATTTCGGCGGGGATCTACCGACTTGGGATTACAACGCCCCAGGCGGTGGCACGTATATTAATGATTGTGCGCATAGCGACCGAAATCCTGGTAAAGATTTTGTTACCAATTGTAACAATGTAATCGACGCCGCCGACAACAGCTCTGCTGTGATGAGAATGTGGACTGCGCAGCAGGAAAGTGAGGTTAATCAATATCGCCTGGATGGAAAGTGGGAGTTCGACGATGGTCGGTTCGAATTCGGGATTGACAGAAGCGAACAATCGTCCGATACCGTCGACTACAACGCATCTACTGAACAGGTATTGGGTGGGTGGGGTGCAGACAATCCTGGCGAATTCCCGGAAGGGATGATTCAGCCGTTTAACTTAGCGGGTGAATTTGATGATTTTAATACTGGCGGATCTCCGGGTATTGGATTCAGAGCGGATGCTCGCGCGCTCGCTCAGCATTTGGTGGATGCACCGCATTACCAGCAGTTCGCGCCCTATATCGGCTACATGAGTCCTTTTACGAATGCCGACGGAAGTGTGACTTTACGTAACTCGCGCAGCAATAACCTGATCGAAGAAGATACCACCGGTGTCTACTTCCAGGTTGGCCTTGAAGGTGAATTGGCGGGCTTGGAGTTTAATGTGCTCACTGGTCTTCGTTATGAGCATACCGACGTCACATCTACTTCATCAACTCCGCCATTGGCTTCAATGGAATGGCAGTCGGATGATGACTTTGCTGCAGTACTCCATGCAACTGGTACACCTACTGTGATAGGCAGTTCCTATGATGCGTTACTTCCGAATCTGGACTTCAGCCTGAATTTCTCCGAAGACCTAATCGGCCGCATGTCCTTCAGTAAGACTATCGCCCGTCCTGGATTGGGCAGTTTGAATGCTGCGACAACTGGCTATAACCTCGACGGTTCGACCCTACTAGGTGAGATAGCCACCGCTAACGGGGGTAATCCAGCTCTCGTACCCCTAGAGTCGACTAACTATGACCTGTCGCTCGAGTACTACTTTGCAGACACGAGTTATGTGTCGGTTGGCTTCTTTGAAAAACGCGTAATCAACTTCGTCGGGAATGCTTCAGAGACTCGAACATTCGAAGGGGTGCAAGATCCAACGGCGGGTCCGTTGGCGCTTGAGGCAGCCGCTGCTCTTGCAGCCGGGGGGCATGACCTTTCAAACGGTAATCTCCACGCCATGATGGTTATTTTGAGAGACCCGCAGGAGTTTCCTGAGGGAGCCGCATATTTCAGACCGGATAGAGTTTCTGGTCTTAACGAAGAAGCTGGTGGACGTTACGACTTTGGTCCGCAGGCAGGAGACCCACCGTTGGAGTTTCAGGTCACTGGGCCTATCAACACTGAAGAAGCCAAGATTCACGGGGTGGAATTGGCCGTCCAGCACTTCTTCGGCGAGTCCGGATTTGGTGTGATGGCGAACTACACGATGGTCAAGGGAGATGTCGGTTTCGATGTCATGGCCTCTCCTGACGAGCAACAATTCGCATTGGTTGGATTGAGCGATACGGCGAACCTGGTTTTGATGTATGAAAACTATGGTGTCTCGGCTCGACTTGCATACAACTGGCGGGATGAGTTTTTGTCTCGAACCAACGTGGGTCCGTTTAATAACCCGGGATTCGTAGAAGAATACTCGCAGATAGATATGAACGTGTCGTACGATCTTACAGACAATTTCGCAGTGTCGCTTGAAGGTATTAACGTCACGGGCGAAGACAGACGCGAATTTGCTCGAAACAAATCGATGCTGTGGGGTCTGGAAGATCTGGGGGCTCGCTGGCAGATCGGTGCCCGCTATACTTTCTAGTATTAGCGCCTGAAGAAAGTTGAAGGGCCACTCTTGAGTGGCTCTTTTTATTTTTCGGAGTCGTAAGTTGCTGCCGTCCTGCGCAGCCGCTTCGAATTTATAAATTGGCGCGGCTGACATGCCGGCATGCCATTCATCTCGAGATCCATATGCCTCGCATTGAATTATTGGATAACATCAATCACAAAGATTTAAAAGTTGTAAACAGTTTCTCCGTCGCTGTTGGAGACAATATCGCTAGCACTGTCACATTTATTACCGAATTTTCTGAAGTACAGAAGGAATATCCGATTTTATTCCGAAAGACCCCTGAGAATGGCGAATACCAAGCGATCGTATTATTTGGAATTCAAAAGGATGAAAATCTGTTTTTAGTCGACACAGCCACGAGTGGGCAAACTAACGCTGGGTGGAACGCCGCATACATTCCAGCAGTAGTTGCGCGTGGACCATTCTCAATCGGATTACAAAGGCAGCAGGAGAACAATGAAGAAAAGATTGTTCCGCTTGTTCATGTCGATATGGACCATCCAAAGGTCTCAGCTGAAGGAGGAGTGAATGTTTTTCTTGAGCACGGGGGAAATTCACCGTACCTCAATCGGATATCTAACACATTAAATCTAATCCGCGATGGTATGCAGCTGAACAAGCATATGTTTGATGCATATCTCCGTCATGAAATCATTGAAGACGTTTCGATCGATATTAGTCTGGATAACGGGGATAAATACAAGATCGACGGATTCCAGACCATAAATTCGGACAGACTTCAAAATTTAAAGGGTGAGGCGTTGGAAGAGCTTAGTCGTGCAGGCTTCCTGCAGGCGGCATACTTCGTCGTTGCCTCACTAGCGAATATTCAAAGGCTGGTAGGTCTAAAAAATCGCAGGCTTCGCGAGTCTGATTAAGCTGCGGGCTATAAAAGTCGTGGAGTAGATTCGGATATGGTCGAGGAGAGAGCTGTTGTTCCGTGTATTGAAGGAATAGATAAAGATGATATCCCTCAAGAGATCCTTGGTTCTCGTACGCCCCTATTATTAAAGCAGCTCGTCAAGGGATGGCCGGCGGTGCGGATGGCGGCCAAGGGTGATCAGGAGGCGATGGATTACGTCAAGTCTTTCTATAACGGTCGTGCTACAGTCGTTTGCAAAATGGAGCCGAAAGCCGCCGGACGTTTGTTCTACAATGCCAAATTAACCGAGCTCGAGTACTTGAGCTATAAGGGTCGCATTGATGAGACACTGGATGCCATAGCAATTGGTTTGGGTGAACAAGATCCCCCCGGATACTATATAGCCTCAAATATCATCGATACCCACTTACCCGGCTTCCGGTCTGAAAATGATCTCAAGCTGCCGCGTGTGCCAGACCCTCCCGTCAGCCAGGAAACGGTAAGCATTTGGATTGGTACCGCTACAACCGCGACTTGCCATTACGATGCATTGGATAACATAGCATGCTGTGTCGCAGGGCGTCGTCGATTTACGCTGTTTCCGCCTGATCAGGTCCACAATCTTTACCCTGGCCCGCTGGAGCCCACGCCCGGCGGCCAGGTGATAAGTTTGGTCGATTTTCGTAACCCGGATTTCACTGTTTTCCCGCGCTTCGACGAAGCTTTAAAGAATGCGCTTATTGCCGAGCTCGAACCCGGTGATGCTCTATATCTTCCAAGTATGTGGTGGCATCACGTCGAAGGATTGGCTCCGTTTAACTTGTTAGTAAATTACTGGTGGAGTGAGGCGCCCCAATACCTTACTTCAGGTATGAATGCGCTATATGCAGCTCTTTTGGGCATCAGAGACAAGCCCGAGCACGAGCGTGAAGGCTGGAAACAGTTATTCGACCACTACGTTTTTAACGGTTCATCGCCGGCAGTTCAGAATATTCCCGAAGAGGCGCAGGGCCTGCTTAAGCCACTGGATGATAATCAGGCTCGTAAACTCCGAGCCCTCCTAATCAATAAATTGAATCGATAGGTAATTATGCAATCTGATACTGGGAAAACAAAAGTAGTGATCGCGGGAGGAGGTACGTCCGGTTGGCTGACGGCTGCAGCATTAGCCCAACAAATGGGTCCAGCTCTCGACATTACTCTGGTGGAATCTGCCGAAATAGGCACAATCGGTGTGGGTGAGGCTACCATACCTCCTATGCGTACTTTTCATCGATTGCTTCGTATCGATGAGCAGCAGTTCATGCGCGCCACTAACGCTACTTTCAAATTGGGAATTCAGTTTGAAAACTGGAAATCTGTTGGTCATAAGTACTTTCATTCGTTTGGTCGTACTGGTAGAGAAACCCTCATTACTGATTTTATTCATTTTTGGATGAGAGGGCGAAAGCTGGGGATTGCAGAAGATTTCGGTGCATACTGTGTGGAGTTTTGTGCTGCAATTCGAGGACGATTCAATACTCAGGCGGGGGAAAAAGTAAACTATGCCTACCATCTTGACTCAGGACGCTATGCCGTTTTTTTAAAGGCTATGGCAGAGGCTGGCGGAGCAAAGCGGATCGAGGGAAAAATTTCTGAGGTCAGGCAAGATCCCTCGTCAGGGAATATCACTAGCTTGCAGTTGGCATCAGGCCTGGAAGTATCAGGCGACTTATTCATTGATTGCACGGGTATGCGTGCACTATTGATCGAGCAAACGCTCAAGGCAGGGTTTGACGACTGGAGCAAGTGGCTTCCGTGCGATCGAGCAGTTGCGGTCCAGACCGAATCGATCGAGCCAGCGGTACCGTTCACCCAATCAATCGCGCATCATGCCGGTTGGCGTTGGAAAATTCCTCTGCAGAATCGGGTCGGAAATGGAATTGTTTTTTGCAGTAGTTATATGTCGGAAGACGAAGCAACCCACAAGCTCCTTGCCGACGTAGAGGGAAAGACAATTATTGAGCCAAGAACAATTCCGTTTCGAGCGGGTAAGCGACGCAAAGCCTGGAGCAAAAACTGCATTGCAATAGGGCTTTCATCCGGATTTTTGGAACCACTGGAGTCGACCAGTATCCATTTGGTCATGACCGCGATTACTCGGTTGTTGCAGATGTTTCCGCAGAAGGAAATACAGTCGAGCGTGGTGGATGAATATAATCGTCAGGTTGATTCCGAGATTGAAAAGATTCGGGATTTTATCATTCTTCATTACAAATTAATTGAACGTGAGGATAGTGCGTTCTGGCGCGATTGTCGTGAAATGGAAATATCGGACGATTTGTCTCACAGGATCCGTTTGTTTAAACAAGCTGCCAAATTTTATCAATCCGAGGGCGAATTATTTCGTCTTGATTCGTGGATTCAGGTGATGTTGGGGCAGGGGCTTTTACCCGAATGTTATCACCCGATAGTTGATACGATGTCTGAGCATGAATTAAAAAGGTTTTTAACGGAGTTGAGCACCAATATCTCGAGGACCGTAGAGCGGATGCCTGTTCATGAAGATTTTGTACGGTCCTACTGTTCGAACGTAAACTGACTTTGCTTGGGATGGTGCGTCTAAAATCTGGTTAGATCAGACTTTAGACGTTTGGCATTTTCTTGGCACGCGAGGAGTAGGGGAGGTCCGTTAAAAGCGAAATGATGCGCTTAATTGGTACTTGTAAAGGCGTTCAATATCAAAGTATTCCACTGCGACACTTAAGCTCTCCGTAAAGAATTTGCGGGTGCGCAGGCCAACGCTGGTGTCCGAATAATCCACTGCCACCACCCCGGCACTCCAGCTTCGATCGAAGTAAAAGTCAGCGCCTACTTCGAGCGTGTCTTCATCCCCGTCTCCGTCATAATAAGAACCTTCCAAACGAATGGCGTTTTCTCCTGCAAGCGGTTTAACATATTGCGCCTGAATATTAGCCGTATAACCAGCCTTCTCCCAATATTCAGTTGATATTAATAAGCCCTCGAGTGGAGTCACACCCACAATGGCGCCCCACGTATTGCTAAAGTGATCTTGGTCGGAACCTAGTCGATTGTATTTGTAGGTTGCACCCAAATATAAAATCGTGTTAGGTACGTAGTAGTCAATGCTGCCAGATAAAAAGTGGTGTGTATGCAGTTCTTGCCAAAAGGACGAAACGCCGGTTTCAGGATCCACTCCGACGACTCCAGTGAGCGAGTCAACATTGGAAAATTCAAGATTAATGCTACTTTTTCTTTCCAAAAAGGCCGCTTCTGCTAATGGGTGGGAGCCCGTGTCAACTTCTTCGAAATACCAGTTAGCAGAGATGCTACGTATATGTATATCAGGATAAAAGTCACTTTGGAATTCTTGAAACCCGCCAGTCACCTCGGTTCGATAGGGGCTCGCCGATCCGAAGTTGGCTATCGTTAATAAAGAAATCGTAATACCCAGTCTTAGCTTCATAGATCAATCCGTCGTTAATAACACTGATGCAAACATCCCAAGCCGGTGTGGGAATTGAAGGTATTAATGGAGAAGGATGACGGAGAGCTGTGAATGAGGTTGACCTCTCCCTGTGTTGGTGTCCATCCTTGGCCGGTCTATATCGTATATCCCCGACTTTACCAAAGTCAATATTTGTGCCATGTACTCCCATTGAGATATTTCAAAGATAGTGCCAATGTGTAGTTTTCGCAGACATTGCCTCTATCTACAGTAGCCTTTCGTGAATCCTATCACCGTTGGCACAGAACTAGCAGACGGTCTATCGAAGTTAATTCTAAATCTAAGGAGGCTTGCTATGATTTCACCAAAACTATCTCAATTTGCTCTGGTTCTCGCTTTTTCCGCCTACGGGTCCTTCGCTTATGCGGCCGCAGAGCGCGACTCAGGCAAGGACATGATAATAAACGACGAATTTTTACAAGAAGAGAGTAAAAATCGCTCCAACGGTAAATTAACGGAATCGGAAAGCCGCTCGGTTCCCACTGCCGATACCACAACTCAAGAGCGATCTCCCGTCTTTGAGGAGGAGCGGAAGGACGCGTCTAATTTTGGTACAGCGGATTCCGGGCAGGTGGACTCGAGTGAGGCTCACGTTGTGCACTTCGAATTTGATTCTTCTGAGTTAACCGACAAGGCTAAAGAAAATCTTCAGCCCTTGGTTAATCAACTTCAAAGCGGCGATCAGTCATTGGTAGTGGGTCTCGCAGGTTATACGGACGCCACGGGGCCAGAAGAATACAATAAGGACTTAGCCGAGCGGCGTGCAGAAGCAGTCAAGCAACATTTTGCCGAATATGATGTTGATGTAAAAAACTGGGATGTGGAGGCGCCAGGGGAAGAGCAACCCGTCGCATCAAATGATAACGTTCAGGGGCGGCAGGAAAATCGTCGGGTTGAAATTCAAGTTATGACTAATTCTGAAAGTTTGGGCTCGAGATAGCCCATTTAAATGAAGTCGTTATTACCAGCGGTCTGACCCGCATTGGCGGGTCAAGTCAATCTATACCATATCCGAATGGGTTCATTTTAAATAGCCGGTAATGCAATCCGAATTACGAGCGTTTTAAGTGTGATGGATTTAAACCGCACATTCCTTTGGTTTTGATTGTGAGTACCGTTTTACTAAATAGGGAGCCTCTGATCAAACCCCGTGGGGTGCGGCCAGCTAGGCGCGGCCCAAACGCCCATCCGCCGCCTTGCTCTTCTTGCGAAAGGAGGGCCTTTAGTTGCGAAAAGCGCCTTGCGGGCGGAACGTTTTAGCTCGCGCAGACGCAGTCCGGACTTGATCAGAAGTTCCCAGGCAGCATCTAAAATCTTTTTCTTCCTCTTTCACTATCGTTGATTACAACCGGCACGTCGCAGGGAGCTGTTAATCTTAATCTGCGGGCTGCAGATTGCATTGTGGGAATTTAGGCGTCCGTGCACGAATCTGCTTCAGCGCGACCTTGAAGCTGCCTTTGAGGTGCGGCTTCAGGTATTTGAATACGGTGGCAACCTGTTCCTGACGGATATGACAGAAGAGCGCCAGCGCATAGATTGACTCGCTTTCCGAAAGGCTTGCCTGGCGGTTTGCCCGGGGGTTGTAGCAGCTCGCACAGCTGCCGCGATAGGTATAGGCCGAGTTGGTCAGCATGATGCCGAAGCCGAGAAAGGTCGCCAGCACTTCGGCCGCCTGTTCAAAATGCTCTATGCCCCCGGGCGGTGTTTGCTGGCTTTGCCAGAGCATATGCTGGGCGCAGGTATGGGCAATCGATGCCACCAGATCCTGGGGTTTGAGAAGCTGGTCGGGGACATAGGGAACCTGCAGGGCCGAAGTCGCCGCCGTGGCGACGATCGCTGGTTGATCCTTGCAAAAGCGCTCGCTGGGGATCAGACCGAGACGTTGCGGCGGCTCAGCGAGAGCGAGGTGGGCATCCACCAGCAACCAGGGCCAGTGCGCGACTCCTGCCAGTTCCGTCACTCTACCCAGAATGTATTGCGCCATGGGTTCGGGACCGGAGACCTTCTGGGGGAAGTCTTGAATGTCCGGCCGGATCAGGCGGGCGTGCTGCCAGAATGCCTGGGTACCGGACTGCTGCATGACAAACACCGCGCATTCGTCAATCCAGTCCGCGGCTGCATCGGAAATAAGCTGTTTTTGTAACCAGTGGAACATTCAGGACTCCGGCTTCCATAGGTGGACAGGTAAGTGGCTGCAGGATAGCAGAGGACTGGTCCGCTTGCCGTCGGCTCGGTCGCGATTCCCCGGTTATGGCCGCGCTCCTGCCACGCCGGCATGGTTTCTTCCTCTCGATCCCGATGGAAATACGCGGGTAGCATCTCAACTCCTGACGTTTGCCTTGCTTTTGGAGGATTAAATCACTAAAATCCGCCGCCCCTAAACCGCCAAAGTTAAATCTTGGCTTCTCCTTGCTTCACCGCCCGGCGGGAAGCTTGCAACCCGTAAGGAGCTACAATGCGTCATTACGAAATCGTGTTCCTGGTCCATCCGGATCAGTCCGAACAGGTCCCTGGCATGATTGAACGCTACCGCACCGCCGTGACTGGCGATGGTGGTCAGGTTCATCGTCTGGAGGACTGGGGCCGTCGCCAGCTGGCCTTCAGCATCAACAAGATCCACAAGGCACACTACGTTCTGATGAACGTGGAATGTACCGAAGCGGCGCTTGGAGAGTTGACCACCAACTTCCGCTACAACGACGCGATCCTGCGCAACCTGGTTGTTCGCATGGACGAGGCCGTGACCGACGAGTCGCACATCATGAAGTCCGAGAATGAAAACCGTGAGCGCAAACAGCGCGCTGAACGTCGTCAGGAAGAATCCGTCCGCACTGAAGAAGTGGCGAGCAACGATGAAGATGAAACCGATGACGCTGAAGCTGAAGCCGAGAGCGAGGAGGAATAAGCATGGCCCGTTTTTTCCGTAGAAGAAAGTTTTGCCGCTTCACCGCTGAAGGCGTCAAGCAGATCGATTACAAAGATCTGGAAACCCTGAAAGCCTACGTTTCCGAAACCGGCAAGATTGTTCCAAGCCGCATCACCGGCACCAAGGCAAGATACCAGCGGCAGCTGTCCACAGCGATAAAACGCGCACGTTATATCGCTTTGCTGCCTTACTCAGACAGCCACGAATAAGGGGTCACAGATGGAAGTCATATTGCTTGAAAAAGTAGGCCGTCTGGGCACCGTCGGAGATCGGGTCCGGGTCAGATCCGGTTACGGGCGCAACTATTTGCTGCCACAGGGCAAGGCAATCTCTGCCACGCCTGATAACGTTGCCCGATTCGAAGAGCGTCGTGCCGAGCTTGAGTCAACCGCCAATGAAAAGCGCCAGAACGCCGAAACGCGCTCTGCGAAGCTGGCTGAAATCGTCGTCACCATCGGTGCCAATGCCGGCGATGAAGGTCGTCTGTTCGGTTCTATTGGTGCCCGTGATATCGCCGAAGCCATCACTGCGGCAGGCGTAGACGTAGACAAATCCGAAGTGAAGCTGCCCCAGGGCACCCTGCGTGAAGTGGGCGAGTACGACATCGACCTGCAGCTGCACGTTGATGTCGTTCAAACTGTGAAAGTCGTCGTCGAAGCCCAGCAGTAACGACGGCTTACGGCTCGAACCGAAACCCGGCCTGTTCCCCCGGAACCGGCATGGGTACAATGAGGCACGCTGACATCCCGTCGCGTGCCTTTTTTATTCAAGACTGCCGCCCTATGAACGATTTCAGCTCAGCATCCTATGGCGAATACGATGAACCGGTGCCGGATATCGAAAGCGAACCGGTACTGCCCCATTCCATCGAGGCCGAGCAGTCCGTTCTGGGTGGATTGATGCTGGATGCCAGTCACTTCGACGGCGTCACCGAAGTGCTGGGCAATCAGGATTTCTACAAGGCGACCCACCGGCAGATTTTTGCCGTCATGCAGGATCTGGTGGAAGCCGAGCAGCCCATCGATGTGATCACGGTTGCCGAAGAACTGAACCGGCGCGGCGAACTGAAAGCGGTGGGAGGGCTCGGCTATCTGACCGAACTGGCTTCCAACGTCGCCGGCAGCACCAACCTGCCGGCTTATGCCCGCATCGTGCGCGAACGTGCCACCCTGCGACAGCTCATCAGCGTCACCACCGAAATCGCCAAGGCAAGCTATAACCCCGGTGCCCTTGGCACTGATGACCTGCTGCAGCTGGCCGAACGCAAATTGCTGGAAATATCCGAAGATCGTCCCAAGGAGGGCGGTTTCAGCGACGTCAATGCCCTGTTGCGCACGGCCGTACAGCGCATCGACCTGCTGTTTCGCTCGGATACCGATCTCACGGGCGTCTCTACCGGCCTGAGCGAGCTGAATGAGAAAACGTCCGGCTGGCAGCCGGGTGAACTGATCATTCTGGCAGCCCGGCCATCCATGGGCAAAACCGCCCTCGCGTTGAATTTTGTCGAAGCGGCGCTGTTTACCCAGCCCAAGCCGGTACTGGTATTCAGCCTGGAAATGCCGGCGGACTCGCTGATCATGCGGATGCTGTCCTCGGTGGGACGTATCGACCAGGGCAATATCCGCACCGGTCGGCTGACCGAAGACGACTGGCCCAAGCTCGAAGCGGCCGCACGCAAGCTCAAGGACAAGCACCTTTTTATAGACGATACTGCCGGGCTGACCCCCAACGAAGTGCGGGCCCGGGTGCGCAAACTGACCCGGGAGCACGGCAAACCGGGGTTGATCATGCTGGATTATCTGCAGTTGATGCATGTCGCCGGCAGCACAGAAGGCAGAACCCAGGAGATTTCGGAAATTTCGCGGTCAATGAAAGCATTGGCAAAAGAGTACGAGTGCCCGGTAATCTGCCTGTCGCAGCTGAACCGGGGAGTGGAATCCCGGCCCAACAAGCGGCCGATGAATTCGGATTTGCGGGAATCGGGAGCGATCGAGCAGGACGCCGACGTCATCCTGTTTATTTACCGCGACGAATACTATAACGAGGAGAGCCCGGACAAGGGCGTCGCCGAGTTGATTCTCGGCAAACAGCGCAACGGCGAAATCGGAACCTGTCGTGCCGCATTTGTCGGCAAGTACACACGCTTCGAGAATCTGGCGCCGGAATATATGCAGCAACACTAGTGGTCAGCGGCGGAGGTTCCATGCAGATTTTCCATCACATCAACAGCTTGCGCGACGCATTGGCGGAGCACCGCCAGCAGGGGCAAACCCTGGGGTTTGTGCCGACCATGGGCAATCTTCATCGGGGTCATCTGGAGCTCATCGCCCTTGCGAAAGCCCAGGCCGACATCACGGTGGCGAGTATTTTTGTCAATCGCCTGCAATTTGGCCTGAACGAAGACTGGGACAAGTATCCCCGCACCCTGACTGAAGACGGTTACAAGCTGCGCGAAGCGCAGTGCGATTACCTTTTCTGCCCGGACGAAAGCGAAATGTATCCAAACGGCATGGACCAGCAGGCCCGGGTCGTGGTGCCGTCCATGTCCGGCATCCTGTGCGGCGCCAGCCGGCCGGGGCATTTTGACGGCGTCACCACGGTGGTGTCCAAGCTGTTCAATATCGTGCAGCCGGATCTGGCCGTGTTCGGGCTGAAGGACTATCAGCAGCTGGCCATTATCCGGCGCATGGTACAGGATCTGTGCATACCGGTGCGGTTGGTGGACGGCCCCATCGTGCGGGAAGCGGACGGGCTGGCGATGAGTTCCCGCAACCGCTTCATCACGCCGGAGGAAAGGCCGCAGGCGATTCAGCTCAATCGGAGCCTGAACTGGGTGCGCGAACAGATTGAAGGGGGAAAGCGGGACTTTACCAATCTGGAACAGGCCGCCCGGATGCAGATCAAGCGGGCGGGTTTCCGGCCGGATTACATTTCTGTGTGTGAAAGCCGGACCCTGAATCCGGCCGCCCACGATGATCAGGAAATCATCGTGCTGGGTGCGATGTACTGTCAGGCAGCCCGCCTGATCGACAATGTGCCGGTCACCCAGGGAGAGCAAAGTCAGGTCGTCTGGAGTGCGGCATAACTTGAAGTAAACGGGCGACCTGCGGGTCCCATGAGAGAGTTTCAATGCAAATTACACTTATGAAAGGCAAGCTGCATCTGGCCCAGGTGACCCAGGCTGAACTTTGGTATGACGGGTCATGCGCCATCGACAGCGACCTGGTCGCCCTGGCGGGCATGCGGGAGTTCGAGCAGATCGAGATTTACAACGTCGATAACGGCGAGCGTTTCTCGACTTACATAATCCTCGCGGAGGCCGGATCGGGAACCATCTCGATGAACGGCGCTGCGGCGCGCAAGGTACAGGTGGGCGATCGGGTGATTATTGCCACCTATGCCCGTTTCGATGAGGCGGAGGCAGAGCAGTTCCGGCCCCGGCTGGTCTATCTCGGCGACAACAACACGGTACAGCGTACGGCCAACACCATTGCGGTCCAGACCCGGGGCTAGGTAGGTGACGTTGTCTTTTCTGCTTTGCGCTGTTTCTTTATAGATGGCCTCTTGATTGATGGCCTCTTTTTCAATGACCGACGCATCACTGACTGCCGTCCGGCGGCAGCAGTGCGTCTGTCGCAGTTCGACTCCGGTCGATCCACCATGAAGCTTTCTTTAACAGGGGCATCGTCAGCAAAAGCATTCTGACCGAAAACGTCCTGAACAAGAACGCTCAAAACTAGAACAGGTTTAAAAAATAAGAACAGGAGCGGTGTATGTCCGAACAGCACGTATACTCGGTGATCCCTTCGGTGGCCAAAAACGCCCATGTGAACGCTGAGCAATATCAGTCGATGTACCGTCAGTCCGTTGAAGATCCAGAAGGCTTTTGGTCCGAACAGGCCACGCAGTTCCTGAGTTGGGATGCCCCCTGGCAGCAGGTGCGGCACCATGACTTCCCCAAAGGTGAAGTGAGCTGGTTTGCCGGTGGCAAGCTCAATGTAAGCACCAACTGCATCGACCGGCATCTCGCCCTCCGGGGCGACCAGGTTGCCATCATCTGGGAGGGAGACAATCCCACGGATGATTCGCTCATCACCTACCGGCAGCTGTACGAACACGTATGCCGCCTCGCCAATGTGCTCAAAGCAAAGGGTGTGAAAAAGGGAGACCGGGTGTGCATCTACATGCCCATGATCCCGGAAGCAGCCTACGCCATGCTGGCATGCGCCAGAATCGGCGCGGTCCACTCGGTGATCTTCGGAGGCTTTTCCCCCGAAGCGCTCAAAGACCGGATCAGCGACAGTGACTGCGGAGTGGTCATTACCGCCGATGAAGGCGTGCGCGGCGGCAAGAGCGTTCCCCTGAAGAAAAACATGGACACCGCCCTGACCCAGTGTCCGGGCGTTCACACAGTCCTGGTCGTCAAGCGCACGGGGGCCAGAATCGACTGGCAGGCCGGCCGGGATGTCTGGTACCACGATGCCGTGGACGAGGTTGCGAGCGATTGCCCGGCCGAACCCGTGGATGCAGAAGACCCGCTGTTCATCCTGTACACCTCCGGTTCCACCGGCAAACCCAAAGGCGTTCTGCACACCACCGGCGGCTATCTGCTTCAGGCCGCCATGACGCACAAATACGTCTTTGATTACAAGGACGGGGAAGTCTACTGGTGTACCGCCGATGTCGGCTGGGTGACCGGTCACTCCTATATCCTCTATGGCCCCCTGACCAACGGCGCCACCACACTTATGTTCGAAGGCGTGCACACGTTTCCGACGCCGGACCGGTTCTGGGAAATCGTCGACAAGCATCAAGTCAATATTTTCTACACCGCCCCGACCGTGATACGTACGCTGATGGGCAAGGGCGATGTCCATGTGCGCAACAGTAACCGTGGATCCCTGCGACTGCTGGGCAGTGTCGGCGAGCCCATCAACCCCGAAGTCTGGGAGTGGTACCATCGCGTGGTCGGCGAAGGCCGCTGTCCGGTCATCGACACCTGGTGGCAGACCGAAACCGGCGCTCACATGATCACGCCGCTGCCCGGTGCCACAGAGTTGAAACCCGGATCTGCTACTTTGCCTTTTTTCGGGATAGAACCCGCTATTCTGGATAATGAGGGACGCGAACTTGAGGGTCCCGGTGAAGGCGTGCTGGTGATGAAATCACCCTGGCCCGGCCAGATCCGCACCGTCTTTGGAGACCATCAGCGGCTGATCGACACCTATTATTCGCTTTATCCGGGTTACTATTTTTCCGGAGACGGGGCGCGCCGGGATGCCGATGGCTACTACTGGATCACCGGGCGGGTCGATGATGTTCTCAATGTCAGCGGGCACCGGCTGGGCACAGCGGAAATCGAAAGCGCGCTGGTCATCCATCCGGATATTGCCGAAGCGGCTGTGGTGGGATTTCCCCACGACATCAAGGGGCAGGGTGTTTACGCATTTGTAACCTTGATGAGCGGCTCGGCGCCCAGCGACGAATTGCAGCAGCGACTGGTGCAGTTGTGCGTAGAAGAAATCGGACCCATTGCCAAACCGGACATCATCCAGTGGGCGCCGGTATTGCCACGCACCCGGTCCGGCAAGATCATGCGGCGGATCCTGCGGAAAATTGCGTGCAATGAAATTGATTCACTTGGCGACACCTCAACCCTGGCCGATCCTTCGGTGGTTGATGAACTGATTGCCAACCGGAAGAACCAGTAAGCGCGCGGACGACCCGAACACAGGATCTGCAAGCGCCGCAGGATCGGCCGTCGTTGATAACATAATTAAAAAGGATACAGCGTGAAAAAAATCGATTCAGCCCGTATATCTCCGGAACTCAGTCTGAACGTTTTATCGCAACTGGAGATTTCGCGTCTGGCGAATACCAGTGGCAGTAACATGTACGAAACCTTCCGTCAGTGCGCACTCGCTGTGCTGAATACCGGAGAAGATACCGACAGTGCTCAGGAAGTCATGGAGCTCTATGAAGACTTCGATATCCAGGTCATACAGCAGGAGCGCGGCATAAAGCTGGAAATGCAGAATGCACCCGCCGTTGCCTTTGTGGATGGCGAGATGATCAGGGGGATCAAAGAGCATCTGTTTGCAGTTTTGCGCGATCTCATTTACATCAATGAAGAACTGAAGGAAAACCGCGATATCGACTTTAATACGTCGACCGGTATCACCAACGCGGTGTTCCATATCCTGCGCAACTCCGGCGCCCTCAAAAGCAACAACGAAAGCAATCTCGTGGTTTGCTGGGGCGGCCACAGCATTGGCGATGCAGAATACAAATACACTAAAAAGGTCGGCTATCAGTTGGGCCTGCGGGGTATGGATATTTGTACCGGTTGCGGGCCGGGCGCCATGAAAGGCCCGATGAAAGGAGCCACCATCGCCCACGCCAAGCAACGCCGGCAGGGGCGCTATATCGGCATCACCGAGCCGGGGATCATCGCGGCCGAATCGCCGAACCCCATTGTCAACCAGCTGGTGATATTGCCGGATATTGAAAAGCGCCTGGAAGCCTTCGTGCGGATGGGCCACGGTATCGTGGTCTTCCCGGGCGGTGTGGGGACGGCCGAAGAAATACTGTACCTGCTGGGAATCCTCCTCAATCCGGAGAACCAGAAATTGAAGTTCCCGCTGGTCTTTACCGGTCCGCGATCATCCGCCGCTTATTTTCAGCAAATACACGATTTTATTGGCATCACCATCGGGCCGGAGGCGCAGAAGCTTTACCGGATCATCATCGACGATCCGGCCGAAGTTGCCCGTTACATGCGTGCGGAGATGCGCAAGGTGCAGGATCACCGGCGGCAGACTCACGATGCGTTCTATTTCAACTGGCTGTTGAAAATCGCCGACAATTTCCAGCGGCCGTTTCGGCCTACTCACGAGAACATGCGTCAGTTAAATCTGCACCGCAATCAGGCGCCCCACGAACTGGCCGCAAATCTGCGCCGTGCCTTTTCCGGCATTGTGGATGGCAATGTCAAGGAACACGGAGTGAAAGCGGTGGCGGAAAAAGGTCCGTATGAAATCAGCGGTTCAGCAGATATTGCGGAGCCGCTGAGTGATTTGCTCCGCGCCTTTATCGATCAGAAACGCATGAAAATTCCCAGCAAGGAATATGTCCCCTGCTACCGGATCGTGAGCTAGCGTCATGGCAGACGAAGATTCCTTCGACGAGCTGATCGGGGGAGAAAAGATCACGCCAGTGAAAGCGGAACCCCGGGTATTCATTCAGCCGCTCAAGGCGGATCCCCGCACGCTTGAAGAGCGGCGTCTGGCGGCGGCCGCCGAACCCCCCGTTGTGGATGACCCGCTGGCCGGTGCACCTCCCACCCTGCTGGGCCCGCTTGATCTGATGAGTTTCAAGCGACCGGGCGTGCAGAACGGTGTGTTCCGGAATCTGCGGCTGGGTAAATACCCGGTCGATGCCCGGCTGGATCTACACGGACTCTCGGCAGACCGCGCACGCCACGAGGTTTATCAGTTCATCAAGGACTGCATGGCCAGCGACGTGCGGGTCGCTCTGGTTACCCACGGCAAAGCTGAGGGCAGGGAACAGCCGGCCATCCTCAAGAGCCATGTGGCACACTGGCTGACCCAGCTGCATGAAGTGCTGGCGTATCACTCGGCGCAAAGGCACCACGGTGGCTACGGTGCGACCTACGTGCTGATGAAAAAAAGTGATCGCAAAAAACAGGAGACTCGCGAAAAGCACAGCCGCAAGGATGTCTGAGTACGCGAACAGGTAACAGTGCAATCATTTACTTTCACGGCCATCGGCACGGTGGGATCCTGCTATAAGGAGAAGTTCGGCGCGCCGCGGCAAGCGGGACTGGTGCCAGAAGCTCGCGGCTCGATCTGTCTTGTTCCGCCGTTTCATACCCACGATGCCCTCGGCGATCTGGACGGCTGCTCTCACATATGGGTGCAGTTCGTCTTCCATCTGCAAAAAGGCCGGGCCTGGAAGCCGCGCATCAAGGCGCCCCGGTTCGGCGGTAATCGCAGCTTGAGCGTGTTCGCGTCCCGATCCCCCAAACGTCCCAACCCCATCGGCTTGTCGGTGCTTGCCCTTGAAGGTATCCATTTCGGTCGGGAGGAGGCTGTTTTGCATGTCTCCGGGCTGGATCTGGTGGAGGGCACGCCGGTGCTGGATATCAAGCCCTACGTTCCCTACGCCGACTGTCTCCCCCACGCCGTCTGCCCGCTGGCGTCTGCGCCGCCGTCGCGTTTGCCCGTCCGGTTCGGCGCGGCGGCGGAGGTATTTCTGCAGGAGCGGGCGCAGCGCGGAGAGCGGCATTGGCGGGTGTTGTTGCAGCAGACTCTGGAGCAGGATCCCCGGCCCGCCTTCCATGACAGCGCCGGCCGGGTATACGGAATCAATATCAGCGATGTGAATGTGCGCTGGACCTGGCGGCCCGAGGAGGCGGGGCAGGACCCGTGCATCGAAGTCCTGTCGGTCGAAACGCCGCCCTGAGTCAGTGGCGCCCAAACGTGCGCAGACTCACATGCCGGCGGACCGGTATGCAACCGCGCTATCGACCGTGGCAAAAACCTGAGAAACCACTTGGTTTATAGGGAATTGCTCTTTAGAATCCGGTGGTCGATTCACGCCCTCTGAATGATTTACCTGCGCTACGAGGGTGTTCAGATATGCTCACCGAAGTCAGATATGCTCACCGAAGGAAGTTCAGCCATCAAACTACATGCACTTTTTCGTGTCGCCACGATTTTATCCATTTTCGGTTTTACTTCTACGGCCTGGTGCCAGCAATGGATGGAATACCGCTCGGAAAATGTGATCGTTTACACGGACCGCAAACCGGGGCAAGTGCAGGGTCTGATCGAAGAATTCGAACGATTCCGGCAAATGGCAGTATCCCTGATGGAGGTGAAGCCGGCGCCCCACGACGAAATGGCCAGAATCTACGCCTTCGCAAACGAACTTGATTTCCGGAAATTCGTATCCGGCGAGCGGGTTGCGGGCTTCTATCAGGATTCCTCCACCGGGCCACGCATTGCGATGGGGCCAGACGCGCGCCTGGTCGGCACGGATGCGCTGCTTCTTCACGATTATGTTCACCACCTGCTGCGACAAAAGCGCGCCGACCAGATGCCGCTCTGGTACGACGAGGGTTGGGCCGAATTGCTGGCGAGTACGCAGCTGGACGCGAATGCGGTGGTTATCGGCGGAGCGCACCCGTCGCTCCTGACTTTGCTGCCGGCAAAATATCTGCCCCTTCAACAGCTGCTGCGTCCCGATATGGGAAGGACAGATCCGGAATACTGGGATGCTTACCGGGCGACGTCCTGGCTGTTCATACACTTTCTCAATCTGGGGCAACAGTCCGGTGAAAAGGCCTATCTGGAAGAGACGGGCCGCTACCTGGCGCTATGGCGGGTCGGCCTGGATCCTCTGGAGGCATTCGAGCGCGCATTTGGCATGCATCCGCGTGCCATGGACGGCAAATTGGGCGCGTATCTGGATACCCAGAAATGGACGCCGATACGGATGGGTAATGATTTGCCGGATCTGGCAATCAAATCCCGGCCGCTGGCTAAAAATGAAACGGCCTACACGCTGGGCGAACTGGCGTATCTGACGGCGCAGAAGAGTCTCGCACGGGATTACCTGAAGCAGGTCGAGGCCGACAAGGATTCGGTTGCCAGCGCGCTGGCCTTGCGCGCCGTGATTGCAAGCCAGGAGGGTCAGCAGCCACTCGCACACCATTATCTGAAAACCGCGTTGAGCAAAGGCGCGGATGAGCCAGTGGTTTTCCGTAACGCCGCCCAGGTGCTGTGGAATGCCTTGATTGCTTTACCTGCAGAGGACCAGAATTCTGCAAATCGCCTGGCGTTGCAGATCCAGGAATTGGCGCAGCGCGCGCTGGCGCTGGACGCTCGCGATCTGGATGCCATGCGTTTTCGGTGGCGGGCCGAGCTGCAACTGGGTGAGGTTTTAAAGGCAACTGACACCATGCTGCTTGCGTATCGTACAAGACCCACGGATGTGGGACTTAATTTCGAGATCGGCAACTATTTTGTAACGGCCGAACCACCCCGCGCAGAAAAATTTCTGCGGCGAGTACTACAGTGGGAACATATCGGTCGACGACGTCAGCAAGCCTATGCGCTGTTGCAGACAGTCGGAATGAAAAATGCCGCCACGGCAGCGGGTCAACCGGAGAAGACTCAGGCTCGGGAGTCAGAGCAGGTGCCATCGGTGGAGCTGGGATCGCATTAGAGCGTCGGGTAATGTGTGAACGGGGGAGATCACCACGCATATTCAGTTCGCATTAACGCTGGAACTTCTACAGTCTTTGCTGACCAGACACCATTCACAGTTCCGTCATTGAAGGATCAGGAGATGAATCCGATGAGAAATGTATATGCCAACGGTATGCTGGGCGTTGTTCTGCTTCTGCTGTCCGGTGCGGTCAGTGCGCAGATGTATGCGGGTATCGCATTGGGGCGCTCCGACTATTCCCTGAATGGTGAGGCCGCGACCACGCTTAACATCAATGTGGGCGGATTTTTTGCGCCCAACCTGGCGGCTGATTTCGACTACGTGGATCTGGGCAAATACAATAAATTTCCGGATGGCAGTTCGCTGGAGCTGGGCGGGTACAATCTCGCGCTCAAAGCGGTCATTCCCTTGAATCCGCAGATCGACCTGTATGGCCGGTTGGGGCTGTTCCTGTGGGAAGTCGACGCAGGCTCCATGGGCAAGATCGATGATGGTATCGATTTGAGTTACGGATTCGGCGGCAGCTACAGGGTGCAGTCCAACATCAGCGCCTTTGCCGAATTCAATGGCTACAACATGGGGAATCTGGACGTGACCGCACTGAGTGTCGGCGGCCGCTTCAATTTCTGATCTTCTTGCCCGCACCACCGGGCTTCATTCTATCCAGGAGCATGTTCATGACTTTTCGCACGGCCCCGCTTTTTTCTCTTTTATGGAGCCTCTGCTTGACCGGATGCGCCTTTACCGGTGGGACTGAATCCGAAGTTATTATGACCTCTCCAGCACAGATTGACGCGGAGACGGCTTCTCCCCGGGTCACCGAATATGAGTGGATGTCCATCGCCCAGTGGTACCGGATGCATGCCGATGATGTTGAAGTCGCCCGGACGGGTACCGCCGATGTTCTGTTTATCGGCGATTCCATTACCGAAAGCTGGGACTGGAGCGATGGCCACGACCAGGTATTCCAGGAAATTTTCGGACGGTATCGCACCGCGAATTTCGGTATTGGTGGAGACCAGACCCAGAACCTGTTATGGCGTTTGCGTCACGGACTGGTGGGCAAGCTGGATCCGAAAGTCGTGGTCATTCTGATTGGTGTAAACAATTTCAATCTCGGCGGGCATTCAGCGGAGGAGGTGTTTGCCGGGGTGAAGGCGGTGGTCGCGCAATCAAAAATCAATTACCCCAACGCGAAAATACTGGTCAACGGCATTTTCCCCTATAACCAGTCGGCGGCGAGCCCGAGTCGGGCGCTGGTGCAGGCCACCAACCAGCTTTTGCAAAATCTGGCTGATGGTCAGGATGTTGTGTATCGGGATTGGGGCGAGTTATTTCTCGATCAGAGAAACAATATTGTTCCGAGCCTGATGGGAGATTTCCTGCATCCCAGTGCCGCTGGCATGCGTTTGTTTGGCGAGCAGATTGAGCCCATCATTGCAGACTGGTTGGCAAACGCGGGCGGTGGCGCGGCGAAAATGCCGCGCTCGATCCATTCCGGTGGGCGCGTACTGGCCATACAATCTGGCGATCACACCCGCTGATTGCCGCAATGCCGATGGATCCGCGCTCGGGCAGATCAGCGGTTGCCTAACGTGCGTGGACGTTGGGGCTTTCTGCTTCCGGCCGGTTTGTCGGTGGCAGGTCGGGGGGAGCCGGTTCGCGCTGTGCCGCGCTGACCGCCGCCTTCACGCCGGGCATCAGGTTGTGCGCTACGCGGACTCCGGGGCGCTTTCGGACTGGCTGGCGCGGCGGTATTCGCCGGCTTTTTGATTTTGGGTTTTTTAGCCTGTTTGATAGGTGCATTGAGAGATTTTGAATCCGGGAGCCGATGTTCTGGTTCAAAATCGTTGATCTCATCCCGGGTCAGCTTGCGCTTGATGAGTCGTTCAATATCCCACAGCTGCTTGAACTCATCCGCGCTTACCAGCGAGATCGCTTTACCCTTGGCGCCGGCGCGACCCGTGCGTCCGATCCGGTGAACATAATCTTCCGGCACGTTGGGTAGATCGTAATTGACCACAAGGGGCAGTTCGACGATGTCAATGCCGCGTGCTGCAATGTCGGTGGCAATCAGAATGCTGACCCGTCCGCGTTTGAAATCGTCCAGCGCCTTCATGCGGGCACTTTGGCTTTTATTGCCATGAATGGCCGCCGACCGGATACCGTCCCGGGCCAGCACGGTGACCAGTTTATTGGCACCATGTTTGGTCTTGGTGAAGACCAGCACCTGGCGCCAGTCGCGGGTGCGAATGAGGTGGCTGAGCAGCTCCGCCTTGCGGGCCTTGTCGACAGGGTGCAGCCACTGCTGTACGGTAGTCGCCGTCGTATCCTTGGGGCTGACATTGATTTCCAGGGGCGGCTGCGTCATGAGGCTTTTGGCGAGGCCGCGGATATCGCCGGAGAAGGTCGCAGAGAACAACAGGTTTTGCCGGTTTTTCGGGAGCAGGCTCAGAATTCGCTGAATATCGCGAATGAATCCCATGTCGAGCATCTTGTCGGCTTCATCCAGAACCAGAATTTCCAGATCGTTAAACTTGATCGCGTTCTGCTGGTACAGATCCAGCAAGCGACCCGGTGTGGCGACGAGGATGTCGGCACCTTTGCGCAGGTTCTGCATTTGTGGATTGATCTTGACGCCGCCGTATACGACCACGGACTTCAGATTCATGTATTTGCCGTAGGTGTCGACGCTTTCGCTGACCTGCGCGGCCAATTCCCGGGTGGGCGCCAGGACCAGCGCGCGGACACAATTGGGTTTGACCGGTGTGCCGACGGACAGGCGCTGGAGCAAGGGCAGGGTGAAGCCGGCGGTTTTGCCGGTCCCGGTCTGGGCAGCGCCCATGACGTCCCGGCCTTCGAGTATCGCTGGGATTGCCTGTGCCTGAATGGGGGATGGTTCGGTATAGCCTTTCTCTTCCACGGCACGAAGCAGCGGTTCGGCCAGGCCGAGAGACGTGAATAACATAGAAATGTTTACCTTCGAATACAGATCGCGTTCCAGGGGAATTCTGACCAAGTCCGGAGCGCGGCGGGTGATTGCAGGTTATGGACCTGCAGTCTTGACAGACAGGAGCCATGCTGATGCATGGTCCGCGCCGGCATGCTAGCAGGCCAACAGGTAAAAGTCATCTTTACCTGTAAGCGGTGAGCGGTCAGGATGAGCGCTGCAAGTGAACAGACACCGAAATTTTCAGACAGGGGACGGGAGAAAGGCGTAAATGTGCGAATGGTTAAGGATGCGGGTGACGGCGGGTGGGCGCCCGTGGTGGACGGTAGCGGTTCTGGTGATATTGACGGTGACGGGGTGTTCCAGCCTCAGCAAACAGGAGTGCCTCAATGCGGACTGGTTCATGATCGGGCTGGAAGACGGAAGCGCCGGTCGCAGTCTGGAGACCATCGGCGCCCATCGCAAATCCTGCGCGAAGATCAATGTGACGCCCGACCTCGCAAGCTACGAGCGCGGCCACGATAAGGGCCGCGTCAGCTACTGTACTCTGGCCAACGGCTTTCGCCTGGGAGATGGCGGCGGCCAATATAACGGCATCTGTCGCGGCCTGGCGGAAGGGGAATTCCTTCAGGCTTTCGAAGCGGGCAAGTTCCGCTACGAGGTGCGCACGGAGCTGGACGAGTTGCAGCGCCACATTAATCGCATCACCAAGAGAATCGACGACCTCGACAGCGATGCGGCCCTGCATGAGCACCGGATTGTGTCGGCGGCATCCACGCCGGATTCACGCAGCTCGGATCTGGCAACCATCCGCGAGCTGGAAGAAGAGCGCAACCGGCTGCTGATCGACATCGAGAATGCCCGGGCGAGCTCGACCATTCTTGAAAATGAACTGATTCAGCTTATTGCCGATCAGCGTCGCGAAGGGTATCCGTAGATCTTTCAGGAAATCAGAATGAAAATTACAGTCTTCAGTGCCAAATCCTACGATCGCCAGTACCTGGAAGCCGCCAATCAGGGTGCCGGTCACGATCTGATTTTTATAAACGCACGACTTTCCCTCGAAACTGCGCCACTCGCCAATGGCAGTGAATGCGTTTGCCTTTTTGTGAATGATCAGGGCAGCGCGGACGTGTTGACGCTGCTGGCCACGGCCGGCGTTAAATTGATTGCTTTGCGTTGCGCCGGTTTCAGTAACATTGATCTGGCGGCAGCCGCCGAGTTGGGCATAGCCGTCGCGCGGGTGCCTGCCTACTCGCCCCATGCGGTGGCCGAACACACGCTGGCGTTAATGTTGACGCTGAACCGGAAGATTCATCGCGCCTATAACCGGGTACGGGAAGGCAACTTCGCGCTCGATGGGCTACTGGGTTTCAACGTGACCGGTAAGAGCGTGGGTATTATTGGTACCGGCAACACCGGTGCGGTGCTGGCAAAAATGCTTTCGGGGTTCGATTGCAGTCTCTACGCCTATGATATTGCGCGCAATCCCGCCTGTGAGGCGTTGGGCGTCCAATACGTGGATCTTGCAAGCCTCCTTGCGGTAGCCGATATCATCTCCCTTCATTGTCCACTGACCCCGCAAACCCGGCACCTGATAGATGCCGCGGCCATTGCCAAAATGAAACCCGGCGCGATGTTGATCAACACCTGTCGCGGCGCGGTTATTGATACACGGGCCGTGATTGACGGGCTGAAGAGCGGGCACATCGGCAGTCTCGCTCTGGATGTTTACGAAGAAGAAGAAAATCTGTTTTTCGAAGATCTCTCCGACTCTGCCATTTCCGACGATACGTTTGCGCGACTGCTAACCTTCCCGAATGTGCTGATCACGGGCCATCAAGCATTTTTTACCCACGAGGCCTTGAGCACCATTTCCGAGACCACCCTGGCCAACATCAATGCGTTTGCCCAGAAGGGGGTTCCTTTGCATCTTGTAAGGGTGTCTTGATGTCGACGGCAGCGGCAGCGTATGACTATGTTCCGGCCGCGTTCGGCCTCTATGAAATGGCCGTGGGGAAATGGATCTCGTACACGTAATGACCCTCGGTTGCGTCAATGGTCATCCGGCCACCATGCAGTGCCACAATGGCCTCAATGATTTTTTTCCCGGAGCCGTTGTGAATCCGCTGCAGATCGGGACGGGTAGCGACAGTTACGCCTTCATTCACCGGAGCCACGGTTGAGGAAATGTGCACCGCAATTTCCTTTCTGCTGTTGGTGAGCGTGCATTCAACCGAGATTGCGCCGGGTTTGGCACCGTGAAGAAGCACATTGTCCAGGATGTTGGATAACAGGCGTTGCAGCAGGCTCGGCATGCCGGTGACAGCAAGTGGTCGGGCAATGTTTGTCGAGACCTCAATATCGGCATCTTCCAGCAGGGGGCGGTAATTTTCCACCATGCTGTCGATCAGCGAACCCAGTTCGACCGGTTCAAACCGCTGCGCCAGTTCGCCCGACTCTAGCTCCACAATCAGCAGCGCCGAATCGAAATGGCGCAGCAGGTTATTCAGTTCCGCATCTGCCTTCGCCAGAGATCGGGACACTTGCTCCGAAGACGCGTCGGGTTCGCCGGCATCTTCCAGATGATTTTTCAGAATGCACAGCGGCGTTCGCAAATCGTGAGCAAGGCCGCTGCTGACATGCTTGAGGTTGGCCACGAGCATCTCGACTTTCTGGAACATCCCGTTGAGTTCCCGGGTGAGCAGTTCGAACTCAAAACTGCCGTCACGTCGTGACAGCCGCGTATACAGTTTACCTTGGGCAACCGCCTGCACTGCCTCAATAATGGCCCGCAGACGCGACGAGAAAAATACGCCAAAAAGAATTCCAAAGACGGCGCCGATCAGCAGGGCGATTCCCACGGTCCAGAATACGGCGCGCTGGACTGCCGAACGAAAATCGTCAATAGTCGACAAGTTCGAACCGATGCCCAGCAAGTAACCGTTATCCAGCTGACGATACAGGAACAGGTAACGCTGTGCCTCGCTGTCCTGGCTTTCGAACAGATGCCAGCCGGGGAGACCCGAAGGGGCGGGGAACGCATCGAAAATGGTCTGGCCCTCGGCATTTTCCACCACATACAGCAGCATGTTGGCAGACGTGCGCCGGTCTACACGCTCTTCGGTTTCTTCCAGAACTTCCGCCAGGCCTTCGTCCTGATATTCGTACAGCAAAAACTGCATTTCTGTGGTGATGCGCGCACGGATCTGCTGCTCCATATAATTTCTGCCGATAAACATGATCAGCGCCAGCACGCACATTAACGACAGCGAGAAAATCACCACATAGAAAAGTGCGACGCGAAACCAGATGGATCTAAGCAGGGTTTTACTGAAGTGCAAGCCGGTACCCTTCGCCACGAACAGTTTCAATCATCGAAGCTTCGCCTGGCTTGTCAATTTGGGACCGGACCCGACTGATGTAGGTTTCGACAATATTGGTCGAGGGGTCAAAGGAGAAACCCCAGACTTCCTGTAACAACATTTTTCGCGTAACCGTCTGGCCGGCCTGGGACGCCAGATATTCGAGAAGCCGATACTCCATGGGTTTCAAGGTCAACTCTTCTTCGTCCTTGAAAACGCGCCGTTCCATTCGGTCGATGGAAATCCATCGGGCATCCAGGCGCGCCGGCAATTGGGTTTTCGAAGAGCGGCGCAGTAGGGATTGCACGCGCGCCCACAGTTCATCAAATTCGAAGGGCTTGACCAGATAATCATCGGCATAGCGCAAGCCGCCGACTTTGTCGGCAACTGAGCCTAGAGCCGTCAAGAACAGGGCGGGGGTTTCGTCATTGGCTTCACGGCGGTGCCGCAGCCAGCTTTCACCGTCACCGTCGGGGAGCATGCGGTCGACAATATACAATTCGAATGATTCCGTCTCCGCGACGCGGGTGGCGGTTGCCAGATCGCAGGCATGGCTGACGTGAGAGGCCAGCTCCCCGAGCTTTCTGCTCAGGTAGCTGGCCAGGCTGTCATCATCTTCCAGCAGAAGTATTTTCACGGGATGGCGACGAACCGGGGGTTCCCGTGAGAACTACCGGTCTTCCCGTACGGAAAGTACTTCGCCAGTTTTCGCATCGACGGAAACTTCAAAACGCTTGTTGTCGGCGACGACATACACATCAACTTCATACTCGATGTTAAAGCTGTTTTTTTCCATCTCTGCTTCATAAGCGCGTCCGCCCGTTTCCTTTTCTGCAAGGTCGATAGCCTGCTGTAACGTGATCTTGGCATTCTCAAGCTTCTCTGCCACCTTTGAACCGGCGAAAGCCGGAAGGGTAAATGCGCTGGCTGCCAAAATTATGGTTGCTGTCTGTGCGATGGATTTAAACATAATAATTACCTCGTTGTCGTGTGGTGTTGTCGTGTTGTCGTGTTGTCGTGTTGTCGTGTTGTCGTGGAGCAGTATCCGGATCGGTAAAATCCCTCCGGGAATTCGCCGACCTGGCGCTGCGGGCGCCAGTCAGTGGCTTGCGAAGGCATCCAGCCAAAGGCCCCGGAATTCGCGTTGATCTGCATTCTTCAGTTTCTTGCACTTGGTGCCCTTTATCGAAAACCCGCCATCGTCACTCAGGATCATGAACCGGTCGGTACTTTCAGGTGTGAAAAACGCTTCCGGATTGAATCCCTCGGGAAGATTGGTCGCAATTTTTTCCGGGCGATCCGCGCCGCCCTGCCAGCTGAAAAGAATCGAACGTTCGTCATCATCGCCCGAGTCGCCGGCTGCAATAATGTACTGACCTTTCCAGGAACTCAGACCTCTGATCCCCAGTCCTTCGAGATCAACTTCCATCGGTTTGCTGAACTTCGGGGGTTGCCCATTTACTACTTCATGGGGATTATCCAAAGGGACAATCAGGGCCTTGCCATCCGGGACGGGATTTCTAAAACCGATAAAAACTCCGCCCTCACGGCGCGCAGTCATGCCTTCAATATTGACTGCATAATTATCTTCGGCCGCGCGAGTCGCCGCCTTGTCGAGCTTGTAGGATCGAAAATCCGGGTGCGCGATCATGGCGTCAAGCAAGCCGTCATACGGCTGACCTTCCAATTGCACCAGGTTTTTGTCTGCATCGTAAGTCAACGCAAAAAAGTAATAACGCTCCGCCTTCTGGCGACCTTTTTTATTGCGGGCGTGGGAGGTCAGCCAGTAGGATACGCCTTTGATTTCGGTAGCCGCTTCCAGGTCCAGTTCCGCCTCAACGCCCAGAACGGCAGACTTGTTTTTGGAATCGCGGGCAAAAGATCTCGCCGTATCGGCAAGAGAAAATGATTCCACCGGTTTGCCACCGACGCGGGCGTCGTAAATACGCAGCGTATTGTTTTCGTCATCGGCGACCATGAACCGTGAGTCGCTCAATGGGATCGCGCCGGATGCGTCGCAAGTGCCCTCGAAAACGACCAGATTTTTGGGGAGGTCGGCAGCGGCTGCGCTAAACGACAAGGCGGTGAGTCCAATACTCAACATGACCAACGGACTCTTCAACTTCTGCAATGCCATCATGTGGACCTCTGTTTGCTCTGCCTTGATTCGGTGATGTACCAGCCGCAAGTCGCTTTGAAGGTTCAGGCGTGCCGGTTCGTATGAATACAAATTAGAGCTTATCCAGGGGGGAGTAAAGTTACAGATTTGTAACCTGATGCAAGGTATAGCGCGCAGGGCGCCCGCACTCGGGGCAGGAAATCATGAAGATGCGGCCAAAAGACCGGATGGCGGGTGAGAGGCACAAGTGAGCAGAAGCCATATAAATATTTATCGGAATGAGGCGGCACGTAATTATCGGGAATGCTGATAAAGGCCAGTGCCGTCGGATCACGCCGGGCAGTCGGCCCCGCTGGGCGCTGCTATCTGTCGCATTCTGGCGCCCAGGATTGTATTTTTCCGTTTAATTGGTGGTTTCGGTCAATTGGAGAATCTTTGCTGAACTAGAATCTATATAGATTCGCGGACGGCTTGTCCGTTCGAGTTTTACGGATCTAACGAGTGCAGTAAATTTCGCGCTGAATCCTGACGACATTTCAAACCGGTAAATCTTCATGTATGAGAATGAAATACTTGTCCTGATTTTTTCCACCTTTGTGATGGCAGTCGGTTTGTTCTACACAAAGATGTTCCGAAGTCTGGCGTATTTTCCGATATTGCAGGCGTCGTTTATCGCCTTGTGGTGCGCCTGGCTGGCGACGAATCTAGAACACTTTTTTTACCCGTCAATATTCAACGCGCTTGAGCACTTCGGTTACCTGATCAACAGTCTGCTATTTTTTTCCTGGTGCGTGCTGATGGCAACTCGTCAGGAGAGCCGGATTCGTGATTAGTCTGCTGGCGGCCGTGTCGGCTGCGCTCTACATGGTCACCTTTGCTTTCCTGCTGATATCCCGGCGGGTTCAGTTACGAACTTCCGTCAGGACAGTTTTGTGTTGCGTCAGTTTCATTGCTGCAATTGTTCACATTTTCAATTTCTGGACCTGGAAAGGGGTAGGCGTACAGGCGGATGTTTATGAAAACTGGGGCGATTATCTGCAGATCCTGCAACCCGCTCTGTGGGGCATGCTGTTTTACGTCGTGATACAGGCGGATCAGAGGGAGAAGCTTGAGCAGAGTCGCCGGAACATGCGCGATCTGGTGGAGAACATGCCTGTTATTCTTCACGCCTATGACAGCGAGGGGCGGCCCCTCGCGTGGAACCGCCACGCGGAAGCCGTGACCGGTTATGGTCGCGAGGAGGTGATCGGTAAAAATCAGATTTTGTCCGAAATGTTTAACGATGCCGAGTACTGCGAACAGCTGCTCGCGGAATGTTACTCGGGCGGTGCGGATTATTCCCATCGGATACGCCCGCTACGGTGCAAGGCCCGCAATGAAAAGCAGATCGCGTGGTACAACATCTCCCGGCAATTCCCCATCGAAGGCTGGGCAAACTGGGGCATCGGTCTGGACGTCACCGAACAGGTCACCGCACAGCGGGGGCTGGAACATATGGCCACCCACGATGAACTGACCGGGCTTGCCAATCGGGCGCTTCTGCGGGACCGGCTCAATTATGCCCTGACGGATTCAAAGCGGAACGAGCACCGCGGCGCTTTGTTGCTGCTGGATCTGGATCATTTCAAGATGATCAACGATGCGCATGGTCACCCGGTCGGTGATCAGCTCCTTGTACAGACCGGCCAGCGCCTGACAACCTGCCTTAAGTCGACCGACACCCTGGCCCGCTTCGGCGGTGACGAATTTGTCATTCTGCTGGAGCGGATCACTCACCCCGAAGAAGCGTCGATGGTAGCGGAGCGGATTATTGCGACCCTGACGAACAAACCTTTCGAAGTATGCGGTCATGAAATCCGCGTGCGCACCAGTATCGGCATTACTGTGTTCCCCGACGACGACATACGGCTGGACGAGCTGATCAAACATGTGGACCTGGCGCTCTACGCGGCCAAGGAAAGCGGGCGTAATGGGTATCACTTTTACTCTCGTGCCATGCATAACAAATTGCGCTGGCAGCACCGCGTCGCCGAAAAGCTGCGTGACGCCATGCACAGCGATGCATTCGATCTGCACTACCAGCCACAAGTGTGCCTGCACAGCCACGCGGTGGTGGGGCTGGAAGCCTTGATCCGCTGGAACGCATTTGATGAAGTCCCGCTGTCGCCGAGCGTTTTCGTTCCCATCGCCGAAAACATGGGGATCATGCCCAGCCTCGGCACCTGGGTCGTTCATGCAGCCTGCCGGCAAGCGGCGGCGTGGAAACGCGCCAGCATGACCACGCCGCTGGCTGTGAATCTGTCGGCGGTGCAGCTGTTTCAGCCAAATCTGGCGGAATCATTGGCCACTATCGTCGAAAGCCATGCTCTCCGTCCGGAAGATATCGAGTTTGAAATCACAGAAACAGCACTGATGCGCAACATCGACAGCTCCCTGGTTACCATGCGCAAACTGGCCTCCAGAGGGTTCCGGATTGCACTGGACGATTTTGGAGTGGGGCATTCTTCCCTCAGTTACCTGAAGCGGTTTCCGGTTTCCAAAATCAAGATTGATCAGTCATTTGTGCAAGGGCTGGAGACCGACCGGGTGAACGCGGCGATCGTGCGCAGTGTGATTGGGCTCGGGCACAGCATGAATATGAAAGTGCTTGCCGAAGGCGTCGAAACGCCGGGTCAGTATGAGCGTCTAGGGGAGGAGGGTTGCGATTATGTGCAGGGCTTTTTCTACAGCAAACCACTAATGGCCGATCTCGTCCGGCCCTTTATCGCCGGTCGGCCGCCCCGTGATACCGTCGGTATTCGCCCGCTCGTTTAACGCAGAGCGAGCACATCCTGCATGTCGTAACAGCCGGGTTCTTGTGTTTGCAGCCACACGGCAGCCCGCACTGCCCCGGCAGCAAAAGCGCCCCGACTCGATGCCTTGTGGGTGATTTCAACCCGTTCACCATCCGCCAGGAACATCACGGTGTGATCGCCGACGACATCTCCGCCACGAACCGTCGCAAAGCCGATGCGGTCTCTGTCCCGGGCGCCGATCTGGCCTTCGCGACCGTATACGGCAACCTCCTGCAGATTTCTGCCCAACGTATCGGCAACCACTTCGCCCATTCGCAAAGCCGTGCCGGAAGGGGAGTCCACCTTATGACGGTGATGCGCTTCGACGATTTCAATATCTGCATGAGGACCGAGGATCCGGGCTGCGGTTTCCAGCAACTTCAGGCAGAGATTGACGCCGGTGCTGAAGTTGGCAGCGATACACAACGGGATGCTTTTCTGGATGTCGGTCAGTTGCTGTTTCTGCGCTTCGGTAAAACCCGTTGTGCCGATAACCACACCGGCCTTGCCGTGAGTCGCGCACAGCCGGGCATGCTGGAGCGTTGCCTCCGGAGTCGTGAAGTCGATGAGTACATCAAAACTATCCAGCACATCGGCGAGATTGTCCCGGATGGTGATTCCCGTTTTGCCCAATCCCGCCAGCTCTCCCGCATCGGTACCCAGGAGTGAACTGCCGGGTCGTACCGTTGCGGCGGTTACCCGGGCGGCGGAGTTCAATGAAGTGGCAAGCAGCAGGGCCTTGCCCATTCGGCCGTTGGCACCGGCGATCGCAATTCTGGTGGACATGAGAGGACAATTCCGTAGTAGTTGCTGTTAAGGGTAAAAATGGCTGTTAAGGAAAAAAGTGGTTGTTAAGGAAAATTGTTAAATCAATATTCAGTGCAGAGTGCTCCAGGAATTTTTGCAGAAGCCTCTGCCCGCAACCCAACCCGCTCAAGTGGGACCGCCTCCGTTGTCGCCGCCAACGGACCGTTTTACATTGGCCGTCAAGACCTGTTGCATGGCTTTGTTGACCGGAATATCCAGGACGGTACATCGGGATTTCGGCATGTAAATCAGAAATCCGCCAATCTGGTAGCTCAAGGGTAAATACACAGCGATCAGGTTGTCCACGTCCCCGAGACTCGCTTCTTCATTGGTCACAAAACCGATCATGTGCATGTCATCTGCGATTTGTACACTGACCACTCGACTGAGGTTTTTCTGCTGCTGGCCGCCCGCGAAAAACATCAGCAATTCCTTGGCGCTGGTGTACAACGTTTTGACGACGGGAATACGTTCGATACTCCGATCCATCGCGGAAAACAGATATTTCGTGAAGTAGGTTTGTACCAGAATTCCCATGGAAAAAATGATCAGTACAGCGGAGATAACGCCCATGCCGGTGACATACCAACCTTCGGGGAGCAGCCATTGCAGCGGGACCTTGAGCACATCTTCGGCAGTGAGAAACAGCCAGTACAAAAGTCCGAAGGTAAAAACCAGGGGCAGAGTGAAAAGCAATCCGGTGAAAAATATGTTGGCGAGAGATTTCATGGCGCGGACCCCGTTGTGGGCATCGCGAGGGGCGCGATCCTGCGGAGCATTCTAGCAGGCTGTTGAAAAACTATCTGCGTTGCCACTGCGGCGTTAAAAACCGGCTCAAAATGCTCATTTACGCCATGTAAACTCCGCTTTTTCGCCGGTTTTCGCCTTGCA
>CAZJKJ010000028.1:0-7081 GCA_964546435.1 uncultured Cellvibrionaceae bacterium | reverse complement strand
AAATGCTCATTTACGCCATGTAAACTCCGCTTTTTCGCCGGTTTTCGCCTTGCATTGACTGCCTCGCTAGCGTTTTTCAACGGCGAGTCAGAGTTTCATGTCACCGAAAAAATTTTTCATCCCTTCAAACCAGCTGGTCTGTTTGGGAGAGTGCTTGGTGCCGGTCATGCTGGCTTGCAGTTCCCGTAACAGTTCTTTCTGCCTGCTGGTCAGGTGGACGGGGGTTTCGACTACTACTCGGCAAAGCAGATCGCCCGGGGGTCCACCGCGTACCGAAGTTACCCCTTTGCCCCGCAGCCGGAAGAGTTTGCCGGTTTGAGTGCCTTCCGGGACTTTCAGCTTGACGCGACCATCAAGTGTCGGGACTTCGAGTTCGCCACCCAGGCAGGCCTCGACAATGCCGATAGGCACTTCGCAATACAGATCGCGCCCGTCGCGCTGGAAGAATTCGTGGTCGCGCACGGCGATCTGCACATACAGGTCGCCATGGGGGCCACCGTCGCCACCGGCTTCGCCTTCTCCGGCGAGGCGGATGCGGTCACCGGAATCAACCCCGGCCGGGACTTTGACATTGAGTGTCTTGGTCTCTTCGATACGCCCGTGCCCGCTACAATCGGTACAGGGGTCGGAGATCATTTTGCCTTTGCCGCGACAGGTCGGGCAAGTTTGCTGCACGGAAAAGAACCCCTGCTGCATGCGCACCTGTCCATGGCCACCGCAGGTGGAGCAGTTGGTGGGTTTGGTGCCGGGTTTGGCACCGGAGCCGCTACAGGTTTTGCACGATACCAGAGTGGGCACCTTGATTTTGACCGAGGTGCCCCGCACCACTTCTTCAAGGCTCAGTTCCAGGGTGTACCGCAGATCAGCGCCGCGACTGGGGCCGCCTCGGCCGCCGGCACCACCGCCAAAGATATCCCCGAATACATCGCCGAAAATATCACTGAAATTACCGAAACCGCCCGCGCCGCCGCCCATGCCGGCACCTTCCACCCCGGCATGGCCGAACTGGTCGTAGGCGGCACGCTTGTTCTTGTCGGACAGAATTTCGTACGCTTCGCTGGCTTCCTTGAATTTATCTTCGGCTTCCTTGTTGCCGGGATTCCGATCGGGATGAAACTTCATGGCGACGCGCCGATAGGCCTTTTTCAGGTCCTGTTCGGTCGCGTTCCGGGCCACCCCCAATACTTCGTAATAATCTTTCTTTGCCATGCGATGCCACGATTCCTGTTATCTACAACCTGTTGACACGGCAAAGCAGGGCATTGCCCTGCTTGATGCCGGAGGACCTGCGAGTCCTCTTGTTAGCCATTGTCACGTGGCTCACTTGTCCTCTTTGACTTCTTCAAACTCGGCGTCCACGACGCCGTCTTCCGCTTTCTGGCCGGATCCTGTGCGTCCGGATTCAGTCTGGCCACTGTCGGCGCCGGACTGCTGTTCCGCGTAAAGTTTCTGGGCCAGATTGCTGGATGCCTCGCTCAGCCTCTTCGTAGCTTCTTCAATTTTTTCTTTATCGTTACCCTTGACGACCTCTTCGGCGTCTTTAACGGCAGCCTGGATTGCACTCTTCTCATCCGCAGACGCCTTGTCACCTGCTTCTTCAAGCGTTTTGCGGGTCGCATGAATCAATCCTTCCAGAGTATTGCGGGCAGTGACCAGTTCTTCGAATTTACGGTCGGCTTCAGCGTTGGCTTCTGCATCCTTGACCATTTTTTCGATTTCGTCGTCGTTCAGGCCGGAAGAGGCCTTGATAACAATCGACTGCTGCTTGCCCGTTGCCTTGTCTTTCGCCGATACGTTCAAAATACCGTTGGCATCGATATCGAACGTTACTTCGACCTGAGGCATGCCCCGCGGCGCCGGCGGAATGTCGGCAAGGTCGAATCTGCCCAGGGATTTGTTCTGGGAAGCCTGCTTGCGCTCGCCCTGGACCACGTGAATTGTCACGGCGGTCTGGTTGTCTTCCGCCGTCGAAAACACCTGGGATTT
Source organism: uncultured Cellvibrionaceae bacterium (assembly GCA_964546435.1). GTDB lineage: Bacteria > Pseudomonadota > Gammaproteobacteria > Pseudomonadales > Cellvibrionaceae > CAYNST01. The sequence goes on along the minus strand of CAZJKJ010000028.1, from coordinate 5,095 downwards.
TTTGGTCGGGATGGTTGTATTCTTTTCGATCAGCGGCGTCGCAACACCCCCCATGGTTTCAATGCCCAGCGTCAAAGGCGTTACGTCGAGCAACAGGACGTCTTTCACATCTCCAGAAAGTACGGCGCCCTGAATGGCGGCACCCACGGCCACGGCCTCATCCGGGTTAACGTCCTTACGCGGCTCTTTGCCGAAAAAGTCAGCGACATACTTCTGCACCAGTGGCATACGGGTCTGGCCGCCCACCAGAATGACGTCGTTGATATCACCGACTTTCAGTCCGGCATCATCCAGCGCAATGCGGACCGGTTCCATGGAGCGCTTCACGAGTTCTTCCACCAGTGACTCCAGCTTGGCGCGGGTCAATTTGATCACCAGGTGCTTCGGACCGGTCTGGTCGGCCGTAATGTACGGCAGGTTGACCTCGGTCTGCTGGCTCGACGACAGCTCGATCTTGGCCTTCTCTGCGGCTTCCTTCAGCCGTTGCAGGGCCAGGGGATCATTGTGCAGGTCGATACCGTTGGATTTCTTGAACTCTTCGGCCAGGAATTCGATCAGGCGCATGTCGAAGTCTTCACCACCGAGAAAGGTATCGCCGTTGGTGGAGAGCACTTCAAACTGATGTTCGCCGTCCACGTCTGCGATTTCGATAATCGAGATGTCGAACGTACCACCACCCAGATCGTAAACCGCAATGGTTCGATCCCCTTGGGCCTTGTCCATGCCATAGGCCAGTGCGGCGGCCGTGGGCTCATTGATGATGCGCTTGACGTCCAGACCCGCAATCCGGCCGGCGTCTTTGGTTGCCTGACGTTGTGAGTCGTTGAAATAGGCGGGGACCGTGATGACTGCTTCGGTGATTTTTTCGCCGAGATAGTCTTCCGCAGTCTTTTTCATTTTCTTCAAAACTTCCGCCGAGATTTGCGGCGGCGCTTTCTTGTCGCCTTTGACTTCAACCCAGGCATCGCCGTTGTCGGCTTTGGCAATCTTGTAGGGGACCATGGAGATGTCTTTCTGTACGACATCATCCTGGAACTTGCGGCCGATCAAGCGCTTGACCGCAAACAACGTGTTGGTGGGGTTGGTCACGGCCTGGCGTTTGGCGCTCTGACCGACCAGAATTTCACCATCATCAGTGAATGCGACAATAGACGGCGTGGTGCGATCACCCTCAGAATTTTCAATGACTTTGGGCTTGTTTCCTTCCATCACGCTTACGCACGAGTTGGTGGTACCCAAGTCAATACCAATAATTTTACCCATGTTCTATCTCCTCGCGGCGTGCAGCCGGGTTGTACTGGGGGTGGGCCCAGTTACTGAGTTCAACTAATACGTGAATACCTGCTTCGCGCTGATACTCGGAAACCAGCGTGCGCATGGCCATTCCGATTTGCTTCCAATATTGGCGCAAAGGGTTGAAATTCAACCCCGTTTAACCGGGGGATTTTGCGACCACGACCATGGCCGGACGAACCAGGCGACCGTTGAGGGTATAGCCTCGCTGAAAGACGTCCATCACGGTATTGGGCTCCATATCCGGATTGGGGATCGCGGTCATGGCCTGATGCAGCTCCGGATTGAAAGGTTCGCCCAGCGGATCGACCCGCTCGACCTGATGGCGTTTGAGCGCGTCCAGCAGGCTCTTCAAGGTCAGTTCGACCCCTTCGGTGATTGCTTCAAAACTGCCGGACTGCTCGCTGGCAGCGGCAATTGCCCGCTCGAGGTTATCGGCGACGGGCAACATGTCATTCACAAATTTCTCCAGGCCGAACTTGTGGGCCTTTTCAACATCCTGTTGCGCGCGCCGACGGATATTGTGCATCTCGGCCTGAGCGCGAAGGAACTGCTCCTTGCTCTCCTGCACTTCGTTCTTCAGCGTTTCGATTTCTGCCAGCAAAGTCTGCTCATCGGCCGACATGTCCTGCGATCCGGGCGCTGTTGCCTGGTTTTCATCTTCAAATTTGCTGTCGCGTGACGATTTGCTCAGTTCGACGTGATCGTCCTGTAAATCGTCCAGCTCTTTGGGGTCATGACTCACGTTGGAATTCTCCGATCTCTGCTTTTCGATCGGCTTGAATATGGGGACGCGGTCACGACATTCAAGTGCGAAAAGTAAATCACCCGGCGCCGCGATCCGGTTCAGGATTTACGGCCGCACCGGGGGTCTGGCGCTTGATTGTCGACTACTGTATAAATAGACACCAAATCTGACGAGGGCTGACCATGCTGACTCACCTGCATATTCGCAACTTCACCTTGATGGAAGATCGGGAACTCGTTCTGCGCGAGGGGCTGACCGTGCTGACTGGCGAGACCGGCGCCGGTAAATCCATTCTGCTGGATGCGGTGGCAATTGCCCTGGGGGACAAGGCCGAGGCCGATAAGGTACGGGCGGGATGCGAGCGGGCGGAAGTCAGCGCGAGCTTCGATATCAGTCGCCAGCTGGCGGTTGTCGACTGGTTGCGGGAGCAGTCTCTGGGTGACGAAGAATGTGTGGTTCGGCGCATGCTGACTGCGGAAGGGCGGTCACGAGCATTTATCAACGGTACGCCCGTCACGTTGACGCAGCTGCGAGCTCTCGGCGATTTGCTGGTGGACATCCACAGTCAGCACGAGCACCAGTCGTTGCTGCGAGTGGCGAACCATCGGGTGCTGCTGGATGATTTTGGTGATAACGCCAGCTGCAGTCAAGGCGTCGCACGCGCCTTCGGGGAATGGCACCGGATTGCGGTGGAACTCGAAGCGGCGCTCGCCAGTAGTGAAGCGCTCAATGCGCGCCACCAACTGTTGAGTTACCAGGTCGATGAGCTGGACCGCCTGGCTTTGGGCGATGAGGAGCTGCAATCTCTGGAGGAGCGCCAGCAAACCCTGGCCAATTTCGAGCAGTTGCAGCGCAGTCGCAATCAGGTCCATGAAATCTGTTCAGGTGAGGAAGGCTCCATCGAGCAGCGGCTGCAGCGGGCGCTCAGTTTGCTGGCGGACTTGCCGGGCAAGACTGAATCTTTGAAGGAGGCGGAAGCGATGCTGCAATCTGCGCTCATTCAGGTGGAGGAAGCGGGGCGCGAGTTGCAACGTGAGGATCAGGGCGCCGCCGATGACGTTTACGAGTTGCCGGAGATCGAAAAGCGGTTGTCTGCCATCTACGAACTGGCGCGCAAACACCGGATTGCGCCGGCTGAGCTGGCCAGTTTTCATCAGCAACTGACGGCCGAGCTCAGCAGCTTGCAGAGCGGCGATGCCCTGCGGGAAAAACTGCAGGCCGCGCTTCTGGATGCGCGCGACGCCTGGCAGCGAGCAGCGACGCAACTGGGCCAGCGCCGCAGGAAGGCGGCATTGGCGCTGGCAAAACGGGTAAACCAGCAGCTGAAAAAGCTCGCCATGCCCCAGGCACAGTTTGAAGTCCGGCTCACGCCGCTGGAGGCGCCGTCGCGATTTGGTGCTGAACAGGTGGAATTTCTGATCAGCACGATTCCGGGACAGCCGCCCAAACCTTTGATCCGGATTGCGTCAGGAGGGGAGTTGTCACGGGTGAGTCTGGCCATTGTGGTCGTTGCCGCCAAAACCTCCGTGACACCCACCATGATCTTCGACGAGGTGGACGTGGGCATCGGCGGCACCACCGGTGACGTGGTCGGACGGTTGCTGCGGGAGCTGGGGGGAGCAACCCAGGTGTTGTGCGTGACGCACCTCGCGCAAGTCGCGAGCAAGGCCCACCACCATCTGAAAGTCGAAAAAATGTTCAGTAAATCGAGCGCGGCCACTGAAATAACCGAGCTGGCGGGCGAGCAGAAGGTCAAGGAAATTGCCCGCATGATGGGGGGTGTGGCGGATTCGGCTCAATCTCTGGCGCATGCCCGGGAGATGATAGAAGAGGGTTGACGGTCAAGCCAGAAGGCCCTGACCGTCAGCCAGTCCGATGCACCCGTGAAACGCCCTGATGCGTTCCTGTTCAAGGTGCCGCTTCGTCTGAAGCGAACCTACTTCTTTGGTTTTCCGTAAAGCACAAGGCTGTGTCCGGTGAGTTCAAACCCCAGCTTGTCAGCGATTATTTCCTGCAGTTGTTCAATCTGGTCATCGTGGAATTCAATGACTTTTCCCGTGGCGGTGCAGACGAGGTGGTCATGGTGTTCCCCATTATCAATCTCAAATACGGAATGACCGCCGTCGAAGTTGTGCCGCTCGACGAGGCCGGCCTGTTCAAACTGGGTAAGTACGCGGTACACAGTCGCCAGACCGACATCATCCCCAGCCTCCAGCAGTGCCTTGTATACATCTTCGGCACTCATGTGGTGGTCATGGGATTGCGCGAGAATCTGGAGAATCTTGATCCGTGGGAGGGTCACTTTCAGCCCCGCCTTCCGCAGCTCCTGGTTTTCCGACATCGAAGCAATACCTGTCTATCATCTGTTTGAATGGCGGCACCCGGTGCAGCAGCAACCGGGGTCCCGTGGAGGGAGAAGGGTAGCGCGTCGGGTTACCTTTATCCACCGGAACAAAAAAAGTATCCATTGGAACCAAAAAAGGCACGCGCGATCAAACCCGTTCGTGACCGGTCTGCGCTACTTGCCAAGCCATTTAGATCGGGTATTATCCCCGCCGACATGCACTTCTGGAACCCCCAAATGAAAAATATCACGCGGATGCTCGCCATCTACCTGATCTTTGGCTTGCCGCTTGCCGTAGGCACCACCGGATGCTCTACGCTGCGTTTCCCCGGCGTTTACCGCATTCCGGTACAGCAGGGGAATATTATCGACCAGAAAAAGGTGAACCAGTTGAGCGTGGGGATGACCAAGCGACAGGTGCGGTATGTGATGGGATCGCCGCTGTCGAGTGACGTATTCCATGAAGATCGTTGGGATTATGTCTATCAGCTGCGTCGTGGCGAAGAAACGTTGCGCGACAAGCGGTTCACATTGTTTTTCGAAAACGACAAGCTGGCGCGTTTTGAGGGCGACTACAAACCCGGCGGTGCCGCCGCAGACCAAAAAGATTACATTGAAGATGCGGAAGAAACCCAGACGGGTTCTGAGGCAGAATTCTAGGCTCTGTACGAAAAGTGCCTGCGCTCGGTGATGCTGCGTTAAAAACAGGC
>CAZJKJ010000027.1:18229-41944 GCA_964546435.1 uncultured Cellvibrionaceae bacterium | reverse complement strand
CACTACCAAGACACCCACTTGGAATTACCAAGAATTACCAAGACACCCACTCCTGTAATCCGCTCAAACCTCACCTGTCATCCTGCGCGCAGTCGCAGGATCCACCACCCCCGCACGCGGAGACGCATATTTACTACCGAGACACCCACCTCTCCGGAAACCGAATTACCCAACCGAATTACCCGGACAACCACTCATGTAACCCTGCAAGGAGGCGCTATGGTGGGTGTCCGGGTAGTAAACGGAGTGGGTGTCTTAGTAGTGGTGAACGGGTGGGTGTCTTGGTAGTGAACTATGGTGGGTGTCCGGATAGTGAAGGCGAGGTGGGTGTTGAAAAATGTGGGAGGGTACTGCGGGAATACCGATTGCCGCGGGCGACAATCGGATTTTAGATCAACGGCTGCGCGGGCGATATTTCTCGCGAGTTATCGCAACGATAGAGCCCAAAAGTGCCAAGGCCAGGCCAGCTTGTCCGGCGTCGATTTCCGGCGCTGAGGCAACACTGGGTTTAGGCGCTGGTGCAGGCGCTCCAGGCTTCGGCTTATGGTCATGATGGTGGTGGGGATGGCCGGGTTTGGGTTTGGGCTGGTGGTTGTGACTGTATTTCCAGTGCGACGTGCCACAATCAAAGAAATTACAGCCCCAAACTTTAAAGAAATTGCTAACGCGGTTGCTATCCGCGTAAGTCGGTGCGGATAGCCCTCCGATTGCCAACATTGTCAGCAGAGCAAGCGTTCGCTTCATATGGTTTTTCTCCCTTCACTTCATAATGGGTAGACATGGTCTGTTGCCAAATACCCGACTGCAAAGTGTACGCCATTAACTTTTATTCAAAAGCCAGGCTGCTACAAACGACCCACTTTGTTGCAGTACTTTGCGCTTGAGCACAGATTTCGGGGCGTACACAGTGCGAGAGGAATTGGAGAAACGTCCTCTGCGGCAGAATTTTCAGAAATATTTGCAACAGGATAGTAACAATGAAAACGTTACTGGCCGTAATTCTGCTGCGGCGGAAGTGAATGCGAGCTTAATGCATGTGGGGTGGACCGTCGATTGGGGGCGGTGATGTTCCCGGTTCGGGAAATGGTTCCGATTCCACTCGAGCAACATGTCTGCCTAGCAGGGTGATCCAGCCTCGGAAGCGGCGATCGCCCTGCAGGGAAAATTCAAACCGGTAACGCCTCTCCAGTCGCAATGCGCCCAGCCGGTCGCGCTTTAATCGCAGGCGCTGCAATATCACGCTCTGGTCGAGCAGCTGCAGACCCTGCTGTTCAGCGTGCTGAATCGCGGCGCGCAAGGCCACTTGATTGAGCCGGCTGTGATGCCAGAATGCGGCGACCAGCAATACCAGGGCAAAAACCGTCCAGACCGTTCCCAACGTTGCATTCATGCTGCCGATCTCATCAGCGGGTTCACCTTGCCGGACCCGCGGGTGACGGGAAGGCGTCCGGTTAAAAATACCGTATCGGCTGGCCCGTCATCCGTGAAATGCCGGGCTCCTGAAATACGGTGGCATTGAGTATATAATGCCTCCCCCTTGAAACCTCAAGTCATCTCAACTGCGCACAACCGCTGCTTTGAGGGAACGTCCGGGAAAGCCCGCACGGCCGAGGGTTGTCAAAGCTCCTGCGAGCGGTGCCGTGAAGGCACGCTGACGGCCTGTCGGGTAGCGCCACGCCGGTTCGCCGGACAGAGTGTCGGGTTCCGCGCAGCAACCATCCGGATTCAATCGAAGGCTCCAGGCCTTTTTACCGCAACTGTCACAGGTATCTGAAAGAATGTCGACCGAGAAGCCCACCATCATTTATACCGAAACTGACGAAGCCCCGGCATTGGCCACTTACTCGTTGCTGCCCATCATCCAGGCTTTTGCGAAAGCGTCGGATATCCATGTTGAAACCCGCGATATTTCTCTTGCCGGGCGCATAATCGCCGCCTTTCCGGAAAGCCTGTCGGCGCCGCAGCGCCAGGACGACGCCTTGACCCAATTGGGAGAACTGGCGAAAACACCGGGCGCCAACATTATCAAGCTGCCCAATATCAGTGCATCCATTCCGCAAATGAAGGCGGCTATCAAAGAGCTGCAGAGTCAAGGCTATGCGCTGCCGGATTATCCGGACGAGGCGAAAACCGATGCCGAGAAACAGGCCCGTGCCCGGTATGACAAGATCAAGGGAAGCGCCGTTAACCCGGTCCTGCGGGAAGGCAATTCCGATCGCCGGGCGCCCGGTTCGGTAAAACAGTACGCCCGCCAGAATCCGCATTCCATGGGAAGCTGGAGTCCGGACTCGCGCTCGCATGTGGCCTCCATGACCCAGGGGGATTTCTACGGCAGTGAACAGTCGGTCACTTTGAAATCCGCCGGTTCAGTCAGCCTGAACCTGCGCGACGCAGAAGGCAAGGTGACGGAACTGCGCGGTCCTGTTGCCGTGCTGGCCGATGAAATCATCGATGCCGCTGTCCTGAGCTGCGCAGAGCTGCGCAGTTTTCTCGCGGAGGAAATTGAAAACGCCCGTTCGCAGGATGTTTTGCTGTCGCTGCATCTGAAAGCCACCATGATGAAAGTGTCTGACCCGATTATTTTCGGGCATGCGGTGAAAGTGTTTTTCGCGGATGTCTTTGAAAAGCACGCCGAGGTTCTGGCCGAGTTCGGCGTGGATGTGAACAACGGCTTCGGCGACCTCGCCGGCAAGCTCCAGAACCTGCCCGAAGCCCAGCGGGCGCAAATCCAGGCGGATATCGATGCGTGTTACGCCCGGCGCCCGGCCCTGGCAATGGTGAATTCCGACAAGGGAATTACCAATCTGCATGTCCCCAGCGACGTTATCATCGATGCATCCATGCCGGCGGCCATCCGCTCTTCGGGGCAGATGTGGGGACCGGATGGCAAGCTCAAAGACACCAAGGCCATCATCCCGGACCGCTGTTACGCCGGCGTTTACCAGGAGACGATCGAGAACTGCAAGAAGTTCGGCGCCTTCAATCCGCGCACCATGGGCAGCGTGCCCAATGTCGGATTGATGGCCCAGAAAGCCGAGGAATACGGTTCCCACGACAAGACGTTTGAAATTGCCGCCGACGGGGTGGTGCAGGTGGTGGATCAGGCCGGCCAGGTGCTGATGGAGCACCAGGTGCGGCAGGGTGATATCTGGAGAATGTGCCAGACTAAAGACGCCCCGATCCAGGACTGGGTGAAACTCGCGGTCCAGCGCGCCCGGGCCACCGGGGTGCCGGCGGTGTTCTGGCTCGACCGGGCGCGGGCGCACGACGCGCAACTGATTGCGAAAGTTGAGCAATATTTGCAGCAGCACGATACCACCGGGCTGGAAATCCACATTTTGTCGCCCGTGGAAGCGACCCGGTTTTCCCTGGAGCGTATCCGTGCGGGGAAGGACACCATTTCCGTCACCGGCAACGTCCTGCGGGATTATCTGACGGATCTGTTCCCCATCCTTGAATTGGGCACCAGTGCGAAAATGTTGTCCATCGTGCCTCTTATGAACGGTGGCGGTCTGTTCGAAACCGGTGCGGGTGGTTCAGCGCCCAAGCATGTGCAGCAGTTCGTCGAGGAAAATCATCTGCGCTGGGATTCGCTGGGAGAGTTTATGGCGCTGGCCGCGTCGCTGGAGCACCTGGCAGAGGTGACCGGCAATGAGCGGGCCCGGATACTCGCGCACTCGCTGGATGCGGCCACGGCAAAATTCCTGGAAAAGGACAAATCGCCATCACGGCGCGCCGGGGAACTGGATAATCGCGGCAGCCACTATTACCTGGCGCGTTACTGGGCCGAAGCCCTGGCGGCACAAACGCAAGACACGGCCCTGCAAAACCGGTTTGCCCCCGTCGCCGCAGCGCTGGAAGCCGGAGAAGCGCGAATTTTGCAGGAGCTGGCGCAGGGTGCGGGTCAGCCGGTCGAGATCGGCGGCTACTATCATCCGGACAAGCGTCTGGTCAGTGAAGCCATGCGTCCCAGCAATACGTTGAACGACATAGTCGCCGGCGTTTGATGGTCGCAGAAAGGCGCTCGGTGTTGCACCGGGCGCCTTTTTGGTGCGCTCCGCAAACCTGCTGTCGCCTCGTCCGGAAATCGAGCCAGAGTTCATTGAAGGAAAGTTATGAAGCGCAAGATCCACCTTGACCGTTTGTTTCAGGAGATCGAGGCGGTGGTGCTGCGTCGACAGCATCCCGTCACCGGACTGTTGCCCGCCAGCACCAGCGTCAACACTCACGGCAACTATACCGACGCCTGGGTTCGCGACAACGTCTATTCCGTCATGTGCGTCTGGTGCCTGGGGACCGCCTTTCGGCGCTTCGGGGATACGGACAGATGCGATCAGCTCAATCAATCCACCATCAAGTTGATGCGTGGACTGCTGATGTCCATGATGCGGCAGGCGCCCAAGGTTGAAAAGTTCAAACATACCTTGGACAAGCAGGACGCACTCCACGCCAAATACGACACCGCGACCGGTCTGGAAGTGGTGGCGGATGATGCCTGGGGTCACCTGCAGCTTGACGCCACCTCTTTATACCTGCTGATGCTGGCGCAGATGAGCGCGTCGGGACTGCGGATCATTACCACATTCGATGAAGTCGATTTCGTTCAGAATCTGGTCTATTACGTGGCCAGTGCCTACCGTACCCAGGATTTCGGAATCTGGGAGCGCGGCAACAAGATCAATAATGGCAAGACCGAGATCAATGCCAGCTCCGTTGGTATGGCCAAGGCCGCACTCCAGGCCCTCGACGGCTTTAACCTGTTCGGGCGGGATGGCAATCCCCGTGCGGTCATTCATTCCGTCGCCGACAGTATCGCGCTGGCCCGCAGTACCTTGTCATCGCTGCTACCCAGAGAATCCCTGTCCAAGGAAACCGACAGCGCCCTGTTGAGCGTTATCGGCTTTCCTGCGTTTGCGGTGGGTGACAAACGACTTGTTACCCGCACCCGCGACGACATTCTTGCCAAGCTCGGCGGCAACTACGGACTCAAGCGGTTCTTGTGGGACGGGCACCAAACGGTGCTGGAAGAAGCATCGCGACCCTATTACGAACATTCCGAACTGGCCAATTTCGAGAATATTGAATCGGAATGGCCATTGTTTTTCTGCTTCCTTTATATTCATGCACTCTTCGACGGCAACGAGTCCACGGCCAAACATTACCGGAGCAAGCTCGAATCCCTGATGGTCACCGACGAGGGCCTCCAGTTATTGCCGGAGCTTTACTACGTCCCGGAGGAAGGCATTGAGCGGGAGAAACAGCAACCCCGGTCACAGCCGAGGGTTCCCAATACCAATGTTCCGCTGGTCTGGGCCCAGAGCCTCTACTGGGTGGGCTACATGCTGGATGAGGGGCTGCTGAGCCGCGACGATATTGACCCGCTGTTTATGCGGCGGCGCTCGCGTCAGCACAACAAGACCCATATTGCCCTCGTGGTGCTCGCGGAAAACGACAAGGTGAAAACCCTACTGGCCCAGCGGGGCATCATGGCCGAGACCTTGCCGGACATCCAGCCCATCAACCCCATGTCCGCGCAGGCGCTGGTGGATATCTACCATCATGTGGGCGCCAATCCAACCCTGGGCTTGAGCGGGCGTCCCCATCGGCGCCTGCAGAGTCTCGCGACTTCGCAAACCTACGAGATCAATGGCAAGCAGTACTTGTGTCTGTCCTGGTTGCAGAATGACGATGAGGATTACCGCGTCTTCGATGCGGAATATCTGGCGCAGAACATTCGCAAGGAAATAAACCACATATATTCCAACTGGCTCAGCCCGGCAGTGGCCGTATTCACCTGGATGGTTGACGAAGATTTCTGTCATACCCACAAGGCGGACGTGCTCTTCGAGACCTTGCGCAGTTTGCAGGTGAGCCATGGCGATCACGTGGGTTTTGCCGCTGCGAATTTTGCGTATCGCGCATCCCGGGTCAATCAGATCAGCGTGCCGGGAATCTGCGTGCTTTCCCGCCGTATGTCACTGCGCAAAGGGCAGCTGGATTCGCGCTTCCAGAAACCGGAGGAACTCAGCCCCGAAATCCAGTCAATTCTGGAATGTCTGACCGTGGAAACCGATTTGACCTGCTGGCGCACGCTGGAAGTATTCGTGGGGCGGCGGCGGCTGGCGGAGAGGCTGGGCAGTGGCGACGGCAGCTGCACCGTTGAAGAACTTCTGCAACATGCCTATGTGGTCGCTCAGCATCAGGGGTACTGGCTGGTGGCACGCTACTGCTTCGCTGCACTGGGCAGGCATTACGCCGATCTGGCGGACGGTCTGACGATGCTGACGGTGCGGCACCTGCGTGTCGTGGTGGGCAAGAGCAAAGGCAATTCCTATGTGATCGACTCGGTGCAATCCAATGCGGATCTGCTGGAAGGGGTGTCGCGAACGACGGGCTCCGCGCTGGAGCGCACCATCGTGCAGGAACTGCTGTCAGTGATCGGTAATATCATGCGGACCAGCCCGCGCCTGTTCGACGGCTTGCGGTCAATTCAGATGCAGAATCTCATGATGCTCTGTGCGGACGCGACGGAAGATGCCACCGATCTGGACGTGACCCTGAGCCTCGGCGCCATGTCGCCGGCTCAGCTTTTTACCACCGTGCACAATATCCTCGAATCGCAGCACCGGATCTACACCCGCGGGATCAGCACCAACTTTATCCCCGACGTACCGGAAACCGGGGTGGCCGACGTGGTGGATACTGACTGGTTCGAATGGCGCGGCGCGCGCGGTTCCATCATGCGGCTGGATGACAAGTTCCTGCAGGCATTGTGGGGCGCCCTGGGACAGGTGCCGGCGCTGGTGTTCGGGGATCGCAGCAATCAGGAGTTTCGCCTCGACAGCGAACTGGTGCGCTCCTCCATGACGGCTGGTGAGGTGAGTTTTGCCGCCCATGTCGACCACCTGTTACAGCAGCTGCATCCGACCTATTACAAATGTGCCGTGATCGAAGCCATCTATGGATTCATCCTGTATTGCGAACAGCATCCGGACGTACGCTTTGAACAACCGATCCTGCTGGCGCCCCTGCTCGAAAGCGCCGCGCGCAGCTATATCTGGGACTCCAGCGATGCCCCTCTGGGCAAGCGGGATCTGGATGTGCTGCTGGAAAGGCCGCCGCGAGTATTGCAGGAATACGTGCAGCAGGCGCTGGAAAATCTGGCACTCACCGCGGCCGTGGCCTGAGCGGTGAGTGTCGATCCAGTGGCGACTTTATAACACCTGATCCAGCCATTGGCTGATGGCGAAGATCTGCGACGGGCTGACGCTGTGGCCCATTGGAAATGTCTGATAGGTCGCTGGGTATCCCTGTTCGGTGAGTATTTGATGGCTCATCTGGCCCAGGGAGGCGGGCACTATGGGGTCGTCGGTGCCGTGCTGGATCAGGACCGGAATCTTCCGGTTGGCCGGTGCGGTGCTGATTCGTTTGGCTGTGGCGAAATAGCTCGACAGCACCAGCAGGCCGGCCAGGGGTTCCGCAAAGGTGAGGGCAGCATCAATGGCGACCGCGCCGCCCTGGGAAAATCCGGCCAGCAGAATGTGCTCGGCGGGTACCCCCCGGCGGATCTGATCATCGATCAGCGTGCGGATATAACGGCTCGATTTCTCCAGCTGCTCGTGATCCACCTCGCGGTCAATCCGGATTTCCACAATGTCGAACCAGGCGGGCATGACGTGACCGTTGTTAATGGTGACGGGGATGTGCAGGGCGTGGGGAAATACAAACCGGGTGGAACCCTTGCGGGCAAATTCCAGCTCCCTGGCAATGGGTACAAAGTCGAAACCGTCGGCGCCCAGGCCGTGGAGCCAGATGATGGCGTGAGTTGCCTCCGAGGCGGGATCAATAACGACAGGGGGTTGGTGATTCATAAGGTCAGTTCCAAAAATCGGGATCAAGGATGCGATGGTGCGGTTTTGAGAGTCAGCCCATACAGGTTATCGGACAGGCAGACACACGGTTGCAGGTTTCGATCAGATCGACGGTGATGTTCGTTCCGGATTCAACAGCTGAAGCACCGCCTTATTCCAGCCCAGCGGACCAAACTCATGGGTGGTGCAGACGTTCTGCGCGCCGCGCGGGGTATACGCCAGCGGGCCGCGAGCGCGATTGCGGACAACGACAGCGGTGTCGGCTTCCTGGAGCATCGGGATATCATTTTCGCTGTCACCCAGCGCGATAATTCTCGGTCGGGTTGACCATTTGAACTCATACAGCATCGTCACCCAGTTGACTGCGGCGCCCTTGCTTGTCTCCCCCATGATGTGGACAAAGCGTCCCCCCCGGCGCACGGTCAGATTCCGCTCGGCCAGATCCTGCTGAAACTCGTCGTATCGCGCCTCGGTGTCCTGCCACAGCAAGGGCTCACTGTGACGTCTTTGCCGGGCGAGCCCGGCCTCGAATTCTTCCAGACCGGTCAGGCGCTGTACGTCGGCAACCGACATTTCCCCGAAACTGGTGAACTGGTAATGGCGGTAGCGTTTGACCTGACTGACCGCGTCGCGCAGATGCGCATAGCTCAGGCCAAAGGCACAGATCCAATGGGTGTCACTTTCTTCTGCGAGATGGTCCGGGGGCCGTCGGAATAACGTTTTCGGCAAGGCAATCCCAGCGCCGTTTTCAAATATCGCCGGCCCCGGCAAAGGTATCTGTCTTTGTACATTCAGGCACTCGTCGAGGGTTTTACTGGTGCACGGCACTATGGGGACATCCAGTTGCCGGGCGCGTTCCAGCGCCGGAACGGCCGCATGCCATTCATAAGTGTCGTGATCCAGCAACGTGCCATCCAGATCCGTATAGATGAGTGTTCGAGATGAGCTCATGCGCTTCCATCCATTTGGATTTCGTTATTGGAATCATTGCAATGAATGTGCTGCAGCTCGCAGGCCAGCTGCAACGGGCGAAATTCTAGCGCACCCGCCGTCGCAGCTGTGGAAAAACGTCACCGGATTTCATTTTCGCCGAAAACTTGCACTGATTTATAACACCGCCGCTGACTGTTCAGGTGCACCGGCATGAATTACCATGCGGTGGAAACGTCGTGGCATGGGTATCGGTGCAGCGGCCGATTGTCAGCGAGCCATGCAACGGCTTCGAGTCAATAACCGGGGAATATTTATGAGACTGATAAAAGCGCTGGCGATGATCATCGCGTGCGGGCTGATGCTGTCCTGTGCAAATCTGGGCGTGGGTCTGCAGGCACCCAAGATAAAGCTGGTATCGGTGAACATGCTACCCAGTGAAGGACTTTCACAACGGTTCCGTATCGGTCTGAATGTGACCAATCCCAATCCGGTATCTCTTCCCGTGCGCGGTCTCAGTTACAGTCTCGCCCTGAATGGTATTGAAGTGGTGGACGGTGTCAGCGCATCCGTGGGTCGCCTGGCGCCATACACCGAGACGCCCCTGACCCTGGAAGCGGGCACCAACCTGATCAGCGCACTGCGCTTCGTCAATGATTTTCTGAGAAATAACGTCGAGAAGCCCATTGACTATAATCTCAAGGCGACGATCGACGTCGAGGGTTTCGCCCGCCGGTTGACCATTCGCGAAAGCGGCGCTATCCCACTGTCCGTGGAATCCCGATCTTCAGCAGCACCACGCACGGTTCAATAACGCAATAATCAACAACCAGAAGCCGTTTAACCAGTGCCGCAGCCGTCAGCGGCCAGCGTGAGCCGGATCGTCGCGACGTAACATGTGCGCCGTTCACGCGTTATTTCAGTATCTGGTGCCCGTGCTACCCGTATACGGTCACTTGATCACTGGTGCCGCCAGCCGAAGGATGAGACTTTTATGCGCCTGATTAAAACGCTGTTAACGCTGGTCATTCTGCTGGGGGTCATTCTCAGCCTAAGCCCCATTGCCCTGAAGTGGCACATTCAGAAATCTCTGGAGGAAGCCGGGCTGGATGTCGTCATCAAAAAGGTGAGTCTCGATTATATTTTTGGTCAGGCAGTCATCGCCGGGGTGGAGATTTCCAACGAGCGACAGGAAAAAATCACTGTACTGAATGCAGAGGCGGATTTGCATCTGCTGGCGCTGTTCCGCAAGCAGCTGCAATTGTCGGAACTGAAGGTCGAGGATCTCCATGCCGATCTCAATCTGGTGGCAGAGGTGCGGTCGGTGTTGTTGCCCGACCGTCTCGATAACGCCCTGTTTGCCGAGCGTTCCCCCTGGGTCCACCAGGTGCGGCACGCGCAGTTCACCAATCTGGAAATTTGCCGCACCACACAGCAGCAATGCCTGTATGCAGAAAAGGCAGCGCTTGGCCGCGCTACCTGGAAGACCGAAGACGGTCGCTGGGTATTGCGGCATAAACTGCCCGCCACGATCAGCAAGGGCTTTTTGCGGGACCAGACCAGCGGCAACGCCATATTTTTTCTCGGTGATTTGAATATTGCAGAGGGCACTCTGTCCCGCGACCATTTCAATCTGAAAAAGGTCACGTTCAGCAATCTCCATATGGTCGAGTCGGCATTCATGGGTGAACAGCTGGATACGCCGTTCCAGACCCAGATTGGTGGTCTGACGTTCAGCCAGTTCGAATACACCGGAGGTGACACACCGGCATTGCGGCTGGGTGATGTGGTGGGTGAAAGTGTGCGGCAGTCACTGCACCGGGGCGCCGAGGGCAAGCTCATGCTGCCCCAGCGGATGCGACAGTGGTTTCCTGAAATTGAAGAACTGGCAGAGCGCTGGGATGAGGTGGAAGTCAGCGTCGAATCCCTGCGTCTCAATGGGGGCGCCCTCGCCTGGTATGACAAATCGGTCACGCCCACTGCCCTGGCCAATTTTTCACACATTCAGTTGGAAGCGGGAAAAATCGGTACGGCGGCGCCAGCCGTGTCGACACCGGTCAGCCTGAAGGCCAGGCATGGCGATAAAGGTTCGGTCGCCGTTGACGGGGTGGTGTTTTTCAGTGCGGAGCCGCAGAAATTCAACCTCAACGTGAATATGCAGGACGTCAATGTTTCCGGCATTTCGGCGTACTCGGATAGCGAGGTCGGCGCGCGGGTTCAGGAAGCGGTGCTGGACACGGCAACCGTGCTCTCGGCCGAGAACGGTGTGCTTGAAGTTGAGTCACGCTGGCAGATCACCGGCCTGAAGATGGACACCGCCCGGGACAAGGGACGCGCGCTTCAGGCTTCTTTTGATGTCGCCAGCGATCACAACCAGAGCGTCCGGATGAATCTGGCATACAATGGCCGGCTGGATGCCGAGACCACCACCTTTAAACATTTTTTCGGCACACTGATGCCCGCACAACTTCGGCAGCTTGATACACCTGCGCCACCGACTGCGCAATCCTCCCCAAACCCTTGATCATTTTTTAAGTTTCTTTATGACTGATATTGCTGCACCGTCTGCGGACGAGTCTATTCCCCTGAGAGTTTTCACCGAAAAAGCCTACCTCGACTATTCGATGTACGTCATCCTCGACCGCGCACTTCCCCATGTGGGCGACGGACTGAAGCCGGTTCAGCGGCGCATCATCTACGCGATGAGCGAGCTCGGCCTGAAAGCCGGCGCCAAGTACAAGAAATCAGCGCGAACCGTCGGCGATGTAATCGGCAAATTCCACCCCCACGGCGATTCCGCTGCCTACGAAGCCATGGTGCTTATGGCGCAGCCGTTTTCCTTCCGGTATCCGCTGGTGGACGGGCAGGGTAACTGGGGTTCCCAGGACGACCCGAAATCCTTCGCCGCCATGCGGTATACCGAAGCCAAACTGACCGGTTTTGCCGATGTGCTGCTCAGCGAGTTGTCTCAGGGCACGGTAGAGTGGCAATCGAATTTCGACGGTACCCTCGACGAGCCCAAAGTGCTGCCGGCGCGGGTGCCGGCGGTGCTGCTGAACGGAACCACCGGTATCGCCGTGGGAATGGCCACGGATATCCCGCCTCACAATCTGCGCGAAGTCGTCAACGCCACCGTGCTGCTGCTGGAAAACCCGCAGGCCACGACCGAAGAGCTGTGTGAACACATTCTCGGCCCGGACATGCCCACCGATGCGGAGCTGATTACGCCCCGCGCCGATCTACTCAGGATGTATGCGACCGGACGTGGCAGCCTGCGCATGCGGGCCCGCTGGGTCACCGAAGATGGCGCCATCGTGGTGACGGCACTGCCCCATCAGGTGAGCGGTGCCAAGATACTGGAGCAGATCGCCGCCCAGATGCAGGCGAAAAAATTGCCCATGGTGGCCGATCTGCGGGACGAATCGGACCACGAAAGCCCGACCCGGCTGATTATTGTGCCCCGTTCCAACCGCGTCGAACTGGAAGGCGTGATGAACCATCTGTTCGCGACCACGGATCTCGAACGCACCTATCGGGTCAATCTCAACCTGATCGGCAATGACGGACGCCCCGGCGTGAAATCGCTGCGGGAGTTGCTGGCCGAATGGCTGGTATTTCGGCTTGAAACTGTCCGTCGCCGCCTTCAGCACCGCCTCGAGTGGGTTGATCGACGGCTGCACCTGCTGGACGGCATGTTGACTGCCTACCTCAATCTCGATGAAGTCATTCATGTCATCCGCACCGAGGAGCATCCCAAAGAAGAGTTGATTCGCCGCTTCAAGCTCAGCGAAGACCAGGCAAATTACATCCTCGACACCCGTCTGCGTCAGCTGGCGCGCCTGGAGGAAATGAAGATCCGGGACGAACAGGCCAAACTGGCCAGGGAAAAGCGTGATCTGGAGGCTATTCTGGCCTCCGAGCGCAAGCTTAAAAATCTGGTGAAAAAGGAATTACTGGCGGCAGCTGACGAGTTTGGTGACGAGCGCCGCAGCCCGCTGGTGGAACGGGCTGAAGCCCAGGCATTCAGCGAAACCGAACTTCTGGCCAGTGACCCGGTGACCGTGGTGCTGTCTGAAAAAGGCTGGATCCGGGCTGCCAAAGGCCACGATGTGGACCCGGTCGCCCTCAGTTACAAGGCAGGAGACCAGTTCAGCTTTGCGGCAAGAGGCAAAAGCAATCAATTTGCTTACCTGCTGGATTCCACCGGCAGAAGCTATGCCGTGGCCGCCCATCAGTTGCCTTCGGCACGGGGACAGGGGGAACCGGTGTCCAGCCGTCTCAATCCGCCCAGCGGGGCGACCTTCGCCGGACTCCTGATGGGGGATGACCGCCAGCAGGTGTTGCTCGCCTCCGATGCCGGCTATGGATTTGTGGCCACTCTGGCGGACATGTCCACCCGCAACCGCGCCGGCAAAACCCTGCTTTCCGTGCCTGCAGGTGCCCGGGTGCTGCCGCCGGTTCCGGTAATGTCAGAGGAACCGCTGCACGTGGTGGCCGTCGCCAATGATGGCCGGATGCTGGTGTTCCCTTTGTCAGAGCTACCCGTCCTCAGTCGCGGCAAAGGCAACAAGATAATCGGGATCGCCAGCGCCCGGGTGCAGGCCCGCGACGAGTTCGTGGCGGCACTGGCTCTCATTAATTCCCGGAACACGATCAGGATCTGGTCGGGCAAACGCCACTTGGCCCTGAAGCTCAAGGATATGCAGCATTATCTCGGTGAACGTGGTCGCCGGGGCCACAAACTGCCGCGCGGATTTCAGAAAGTGGACAGGGTAGACGTCGAATAACCGAGTGAGCGTAAAATGATCAATTGGCGCTAGGGCGACGGAGAAGACTGCACTGAAAACGCCGCCGCAAATGGTCACTCTTGGGAAAATATCCCAAAGTGGCTGTGCGCGGAATCGCCTCCTGGAAGATCGGTGGCGCGTAATACAACGGAGTGATGGTGATGGGGGGCGGGAATCTTTAGGATCGCGCCGATTTCTGCCGGACCGGCTTTTTGCCAGCGGCAGCAGCCATCGGGAATACTGCCCTTCTGGAAGAGAACCAGAGGGATGCCGCGGGTTTGTTGACCGCGCGTCAGCAGGCCAGAGGATGTGGCTCGGCTATTGCTGAACCTATGCTCAATTACCTGAAACAGGTTTGGTAAAGCAGTGTTCCCCTTGCCCAATTAAGGAGGCTTTATGTTCCGCAAACACGAACGCACGTCCGTACAACGCAGCTTGACGCTGGTAGATCAACGGATTGGCGAGTTTGAAGTCGTGACTCAGGATGTCAGTTCGTCCGGGTTTTTCGTTCACGCCCCCATGGGCAGCGATGAACTGCTTTTGCAAACTTTTCACATCGGGGATGAATTGCAGGCCTGTCTGGAAACTCCGGACGATTTCCCGGATGCCCTACCGGTGCGAGTGGTACGAGTGGCCCGCGAAGGTCTCGGGTTAACCTTCTCCTGATCTGCCGTTGCGCGCGGGAAGTACCCACGCACTGTTTGTTCGCGGGGGCAAGAGACCCCCGATTCAACCATTTAACAACTCAAAGATTCAAAGAATCCTTCAGTGTCTTCAGTCGCTCCTGATTGGTTTGCCGATCCAGGGGAGCGGCGGGAATTTCCTCCAGACTGGGCGCCTGCGGTTGTTTGAATTCCTTCCCGTTGCGGATATCCGCGCAGATATCTTCCCACTTCTCCCGAAAAATCGGGAAGGCGACATGCTCCGAACTGGACTGGAGGAAATGCCAGTCACATGCCTTGCCGGCGTAATAAATTGCCGGATGAGACCATTGATATGACGCTTTGGGTGACGGTGCCCGGCAAGCTTCCCGATAGGCGCTGTGGGCATCGGGCATATTGAAGCGGCTTGAAGCCCGCTCGCAGTAATGAATCATGGTGTGCAAGGTGGGCAAGAACTCTGAGGTCTCGATCACGGTCTTTGCAGCACTCAATATGGTGCGGGCATCAAAGCGGTGCAGCATCTCGAGCCAGAGCCGCTTGACCTCGTTCAGTTCAAGCGTGTTGCCAAACGCTTTCAGGTACTGATTGTGATAATTCAGCCGGAACAGGGTAAACACCTGATTGATGGCGTCGACCATTTCCAGCTTTCGTGTATCCGGGCTCTTACAATGCCCAGCTACGGTCGGTGAGTTGTTCGACAAGACTTAGCTCCCTGGTTGATTTTTGAGATGGGTGCGGCACGGCACTTCGCTGCGCCCACCTGTGTTTGACAAATTGGAGGAACTTGGTGTTCCAAGAAGTATGCACCTGATTACTATCTCGCCAATAGATGACAAATTCAGGTAGCAAGGAACGTGCAAAGGCGAGGTCAATATTGGCCAGTTGCAGGACTTCAAAAACATCCGGCGACGGGCGCCAGTTATCCGGTATGCGTTTTGGCTGGGGATCATGCTCCAGCGCGGACTGGTAGCGCAGCCATTGACGTTGCACATGATCCCGAAATTTTTTGTTCCAGTTATCTGATTTTTCACCCCTTTCGCGCCAGTACAGTTCGAATTCAGGAATCGCGTCTTCAATGAAGGAGCGGCTGATACCGGCGTGGATGGTGAGGATTTCCATGGCTTCGATACTGGGTTTCCAGTTCTTCGGCATGAGCGCATCGCGGCTGCGAGCGTTCTGTTGGGCTTCATGTTCGCGCCACAGTCGCAGAACATGCTGCATGAATTTGGTGCCCCAACTGTAGGCAGGTTCGCCCCTTTCGCGCCAATAATTGACAAATTCCGGAACCGTCGCCTGAGCGAACTCGGCCGGCACGCTCTGTTGCGCCAGGCGGGCAAGGGTTTCCCGGTCGGGTTGCCAGCCGGGGGCGATCAGGTTTTTGCTGGCGGCCGCTGCATAGTGCGTACTCGCCGGCGCAGGCGCCCGGGCGGAATCCTGCACACGTTCGTTAATCGCGAATTTCAGCTGCAGGCTTTGGGAATAGGGTGCAGACGCCAGCAGAAGCAAACCCTGCTCACGCAGACTGGTGGAAACACGCTGGATGTCGAGGGGGCGCCAGAAGGGCATGAGCCGTTGCGCCTGGGCACTGTCGAGGAGATACCACGCGTGGCCGTGGCTGTTAACCCCGGCGCCTTGGCGCGCGTATCCCGTGAGAACGGACAGCATAACGGACTCTTCCAGACCAATGGTTGCAGCCAATGAAGGATAGACCAGAACTGGATTTTCCGGGATTAGCGGATTGTTACCGTTTCGATACGACATTGTTTCTTTAGGGTGGCCGGTCAACCGGGAGGGTCAGCGGCGCTTGTGTCAGCAAGGCCATTCACGGTAGCACAGGTGCACGGAAAATAAAGTAGAAGCCGCGACAAATTTTGGCAAGAGCCGCCCCGGCTTCTTGAACTGCTGGACGTTTTTCCAGTCCCTGCACATACTGCGGCGCGGCTGGCGATCAGTCAGCGGGACAAACGAACATCAAGACAAGCGACTTTCAAGACAGCGATCCTCACGACAAGGAGCCAAATTGACCAAGACCAAATCAGCATATGTCTGCAACGATTGCGGGGCGGATTACCGCAAGTGGCAGGGGCAGTGCACCGAATGCGGTGTCTGGAACAGTCTGAGTGAAGTACGGATGGGGTCGGCCCGCAGCGGCGAGCAGGGATATGCCGGCGCGGTGAGCGGTCAGGTACAGAGCCTGAAGGATATATCCCTGGAGGATCTGCCGCGCTTTTCCTCAACCATGGAAGAATTCGACCGGGTCCTCGGCGGCGGTTTCGTGCCGGGATCTGTTGTACTCCTGGGCGGACACCCCGGCGCGGGCAAATCGACGCTGCTGTTGCAGACATTGTGCGCTCTGGCGCAGACCCACACAGCCCTGTATGTCACTGGTGAGGAGTCCCTGCAACAGGTGGCGCTGCGTGCCCGCCGTCTCGGCCTGCCCATCGACAACCTGCAGGTGCTGGCCGAAACCAATGTGGAGAAAGTCATCGACGCGGGGCGCCGGGTCGACCCGAAAATCCTGGTGGTTGATTCGGTGCAGGTCATGCATCTGGCCGATATCAGCTCCGCGCCGGGCAGTGTGTCGCAGGTGCGCGAAAGTGCTGCCGCGCTAACGCGGTTTGCCAAGCAAAGCGGTACCGTGCTGATTCTGGTGGGGCATGTGACCAAGGATGGCAGTCTCGCCGGCCCCAAAGTGCTGGAACATATCATCGACTGCTCCATCATGCTCGAAGGGGGCCACGACTCGCGCTTCCGTACCCTGCGGGGACACAAGAACCGCTTTGGTGCCGTCAACGAACTGGGGGTGTTTGCGATGACTGAGCTGGGGATGCGCGAGGTGACCAACCCCTCGGCCATTTTTTTGCAGCGCCCCGACGAAGTTGCCGCCGGCTCGGTGGTCATGGTGGTTTGGGAGGGCACGCGACCGCTGCTGGTGGAAATCCAGGCGCTGGTGGATGCGGGGCACGGCGGGCAGCCACGGCGGGTGGCCGTAGGACTGGAGCAGAACCGCCTGTCCATGCTGCTGGCGGTGCTGCACCGCCATGGCGGTGTGATGCTCACGGATCAGGATGTGTTCGTGAACGTAGTGGGCGGAGTGAAGATCATGGAAACCAGTGCCGATCTGGCACTGCTGTTTGCCCTGGTTTCCAGCTTTCGCAATCAGCCCTTACCCAAAGACCTGGTGGTCTTCGGCGAAGTGGGGCTGGCTGGCGAGATCCGTCCGGTGCCGAGCGGTCAGGAGCGTTTGCGGGAAGCGGCCAAACACGGTTTTCGACGGGCAATTGTGCCCGTTGCCAATGTGGGCAAGGAAAAATTTGCATCCCTGGAGGTCACTCCGGTCAAAAAGCTCGAAGAAGCCCTCGCCTTTTTCTGATTTCCTTCGCGGAGATGGCATAGAAGCCGTTTCATAACCCGCAAACGATCAGCCGCGATAGAACGGCTAACTGAAGACCGGCTGGACCGGGCCTATAGCGGCTGCCGATTGAGAAGCTCCGCCAGCACCCGCTGGGACGCTTCCGCGCCGGGGATGTTCAGTTCAATCAGGCGGCGCAGGTGGCCGATGCTTTCCATGTCGATGGTCGAGCACTGGAACCCCAGCAGCTTGCGGCTGGTGTGAATGAGCTGGAGGTGCATGGTGATCGTGGCTTCATCGCTCAGACAGATCAGCAGGGTGCAGGGCTGACCGGGATCAATCTGGAGGTCACTGTGGGCTTCAATGAGTACCCCGTTCAGGGAGATGTCTACCAGATGGCAGGGGATTTTCCCGTTTCCCTGAGAGATACAGGCGTCCGCGCCAAAGTTGATGCGGCTGAACAGGCGTCGGTCTTCACGGATTTGGCTATGCATCGTCTCACCTGTTAAAGAGATGGGGACCGAAGGGTGAAAACCCGCCGTCGGATACTTACGGGACGCTCGAGTCTTTGGGGTGGTGCGGTGCTGCTCTTTTCAGTGTAGTCAGCACACAGATGTGCGCCACTTCTCAGAGGACAGGACAAATCGGGGGGCGAGCGCAGAATTTGCTGTGTTGATGAACGGATGAACGGATGAACGGATGAACGGGCTGAGTGTCCGGCGAGCGTGGAGAGTGCAAGGCCGGGGCGATTGCGCGCCCCGGCGTGTCCGATCAGGCCTTCAGCGGCTTGTATTTCATCCGTTTTGGCTGGGCATTGGCGCCTTTGCGGGCAATAAAATCCTCATGGTAGTCGCTGAAATTCCCCTCGAAGAACACCACTTCACTCTCGCCCTCATAGGCCAGAATGTGGGTGGCGACCCGGTCCAGAAACCAGCGGTCGTGGGAAATGATCAATGCCGACCCCGGGAAGGCGAGCAGGGCGTCTTCCAGTGCCCGCATGGTTTCCACATCCAGGTCGTTGGACGGCTCATCGAGCAGCAGCACGTTGGCGCCCTGCTTGAGGGTGTTGGCCAGGTGCAGGCGCCCGCGCTCCCCGCCGGACAATTCACCGACCCGCTTTTGCTGATCTGTACCCTTGAAGTTGAAGCGGCCCACGTAGGAGCGGGAATTGGTTTCATACTGGCCGATACGCAGTATGTCCTGACCACCGGAGACTGATTCCCACACCGTCGCGTTATCGTCGAGGTTTTCCCGTCCCTGTTCCACGTAGGCGATCTGCACGGTCTCGCCGAGGACAATGTCCCCGCGGTCCGGCTTTTCGGTGCCGGTAATCATCCGGAACAGTGTTGACTTGCCCGCGCCATTGCCGCCGACGATGCCGATAATCGCGCCTTTGGGTACCGAAAAGGTCAGGTTATCGATGAGCAACCGGTCGCCATATGCTTTGGAAACCCCGTGAAATTCGATCACCTTGTCCCCGAGACGCTCGCCGGGGGGAATGTAAATCTCGTTGGTTTCGTTGCGTTTCTGGAATTCCTGGGACTGCATCTCTTCAAAGCGCGCCAGGCGAGCCTTGCTCTTGGCGTGACGACCTTTCGGATTCTGCCGAACCCATTCCAGCTCGGACTTGAGGGCCTTCTGCTGGGCCGCTTCAGTGCGTGATTCCTGCTCCAGACGTTTCTGCTTCGCCTCCAGCCAGGTGGAATAATTGCCTTCGTACGGAATGCCGCGGCCGCGATCCAGTTCCAGAATCCAGCCGGCGGCATTGTCCAGAAAATAGCGGTCGTGGGTAATGGCAACCACGGTGCCGGGGAAATTCACCAGAAACTGCTCGAGCCAGTACACCGATTCGGCATCCAGGTGGTTGGTGGGCTCGTCGATCAGCAGCATGTCGGGCCGGGACAGCAGCAGGCGGCACAAGGCCACCCGGCGCTTCTCGCCGCCGGAAAGCTGGGCGACGCTGGCATCCCAGGGCGGCAGTCTCAGGGCATCGGCGGCCACTTCCAGGGTATGCTCGAGATTGTGGGCATCCCAGGTCTGGATAATGTCTTCGAGTTGCCCCTGACGTTTGGCCAAAGCATCGAAATCCGCGTCCGGTTCCGCATAGGCGGCATACACCTGATCGAGCCCCGCCAGGGCATCGACCGCCTCCTGCATCCCTTCAACGACGTTGCCGCGCACATCCTTGTCGGGGTTAAGCTGCGGCTCCTGGGGCAGATAGCCCACCTTGATGCCGGGCATGGGACGAGCTTCGCCCTGAAAATCCTGGTCGACGCCCGCCATAATTCGCAAGAGGGTGGATTTGCCGGCGCCATTGAGACCGAGCACGCCAATTTTGGCGCCGGGAAAAAAGGACAGGGAAATGTCTTTCAGAATTTCGCGCTTGGGCGGCACGATCTTGCCTACCCGATTCATCGTGTACACGTATTGCGCCATGAGCCTTTGACCTCAATCAGATTGACCGGGCGCAGAGTAAACACTCCAGATACGGAATTCAATTGCCGGGGGGTGTTTGCCCGCGGCGGATTAGCCGCCGCCGTCAGTCGTTTTGCAGCCGCTTTGGTGTACAATGCCGGCCTTTAACGACCGCAGTCACGCTTGAGGATTACGATGTTTGACAGATCATTGACTATCGCCGACTTCGACCCGGAAATCTGGCAGGCCATTCAGAAAGAAGGGGTGCGTCAGGAAGAGCACATTGAACTCATTGCCTCGGAAAACTACGCCAGCCCGCTGGTGATGACCGCCCAGGGCAGCAAGCTCACCAACAAGTACGCTGAAGGCTATCCGTCCAAGCGCTATTACGGCGGCTGCGAGTACGTCGATCAGGCCGAAGCACTGGCCATCGAACGGGTCAAGCAGTTGTTTGGTGCCGACTATGCAAACGTCCAGCCGCACTCCGGTTCCCAGGCAAACTCTGCGGTCTATCAGGCACTCCTCAATCCCGGAGACACCGTTCTGGGTATGAGCCTGGCCCACGGCGGCCATTTGACCCACGGCGCCAAGGCAAACTTCTCCGGCAAGATGTACAACGCGGTCCAGTACGGCATCAACCCCGATACTGGCGAAGTGGACTATGACGAAATTGCTGCCCTCGCCCGCGAACACCGGCCGAAGATGGTGGTGGCAGGCTTTTCCGCCTACAGCCAGATTCTGGACTGGCAGAAATTCCGTGAAATCGCCGATGAAGTCGGTGCTTGCCTGCTGGTGGACATGGCCCATGTCGCCGGGCTGGTGGCGGCTGGTGAATACCCGTCACCGGTGAAGATCGCGGACGTGACGACGTCCACCACCCACAAGACTCTGCGCGGCCCCCGGGGCGGCATCATTCTGGCGAAGGCCAACGAGGCGCTGGAGAAGAAGCTGAACTCGGCCGTCTTCCCGGGCGGGCAGGGTGGTCCGCTCATGCACGTGATCGCGGCCAAAGCCATCTGCTTTAAGGAAGCCATGAGCGATGAGTTCCGAACCTACCAGCAGCAGGTCGTGAAAAACGCCCAGGCGATGGCCGGCACCTTTATTGAACGCGGTATCAAGATCGTCTCTGGTGGCACAAAAAATCACCTGATGCTGGTCGATCTGATCGGTCGGGAATACACGGGCAAAGACGCCGACGAAGCGCTGGGTCAGGCCAACATCACAGTCAACAAGAACGCCGTACCCAACGATCCGCGCTCGCCGTTTGTCACCAGTGGCCTGCGTGTCGGTACCCCCGCCGTCACCACCCGTGGCTTCCGCGAAGCGGAATGTGTGCAGTTGACTCACTGGATGTGCGATCTTCTCGACAGTCTCGATGCGGGCACATCGGCGGATGTAATTCCCGCCGTTAAGGCCAGGGTTCTCGAGATCTGCAAACGCTTCCCGGTGTACTGAGACACCCACGTGCATTGCCCCTTTTGCAGCGCGGCCGACACCAAGGTTATCGATTCGCGTCTGGTCGCCGACGGCGGCCAGGTGCGGCGCCGGCGTGAGTGTCTGAGTTGCCATGAGCGCTTCACCACCTTCGAGGTGGCCGAGTTGCTCATGCCAAAAGTGGTGAAGCAGGACGGTACCCGCGAACCCTTCGATGAACAGAAATTGCGCAATGGCCTGCTGCGGGCTCTGGAAAAACGGCCGGTCAGCGTCGAACAGATTGAAACCACCGTCAACCACATCAAGCAGCAGATCCAGGCGACCGGCGAGCGGGAAATAAAATCCCTGTATGTCGGCGAGAAAGTCATGACGGCCCTGCGTCAGCTGGATGGCGTGGCTTACGTCCGGTTTGCATCGGTCTACCGGAGTTTTCAGGACATCAGCGAGTTCCGGCAGGCGGTGGATCATTTCGAGCAGGAACCGGATGCCTGACCAGCCGCCGAGGGATGAAGCCAATGGATAACGCCAATGAGTGAAGTCGAGGTCACCGCGGAGGCAACTGCGACTGCGTTTATGGCGAGGGCCGTGACGCTGGCAGAGCAGGGCCTGTATACCACCATGCCCAATCCCCGGGTGGGGTGTGTGCTGGTGGACCCCGCCGGACAGGTCATAGGCGAAGGATTTCATGAGCGGGCGGGTCAGGCGCACGCAGAAGTGGTTGCCCTGGCGCAGGCCGGAGACGCCGCCCGCGGTGCCACGGCCTATGTGACGCTGGAACCCTGCGCCCATCAGGGCCGAACCGGGCCTTGCGCGGCGGCACTGGTCGCTGCGGGTGTCGCTCGGGTGGTCTACGGTATGGAAGACGCCAATCCGCTGGTGGCCGGGCGCGGTCTGGCGCTGTTGCGGGCAGCGGGTGTGGCGGTTACAGGACCTGTGTTGCCGGAAGCATGCGCGGCCTTGAATCCCGGGTTCAGCAAACGGATGCGCAGCGGACTTCCCTGGGTACGGATAAAAATGGCCATGAGCCTGGACGGACGCACCGCCATGGCCAGTGGTGAGAGTCAATGGATTACGGCGGACGCGGCCCGCATCGATGTACAGCACTGGCGGGCGCGCTCCTGCGCCATAGTGACCGGTGCGGACTCGGTCCTCGCAGACAATCCGCAGCTCAATGTGCGGCTGCCGGAGCTGGCGTTTACGCAACGCCAGCCCTGGCGGGTACTGGTGGATTCCCGCAACCGGATTCAACCCGACGCCGCCGTGTTCCGCATTCCCGGCCGCGTCATCTGGGCGCGGGGCGCGGCGGCAGAGCAGGCACCGGCTCCAGCCCCTGGGGATTTGGCGGATCAGTCCGTGGCCCAGGTCGAACACTGGAGTGTGCCGCAACAGGGTAAGCACCTGTCCCTGACAGAACTCTTGCGGCGCCTCGGCGCGGAGGGCGTCAACGAACTGCTGGTGGAAACGGGCCCCGGTCTTGCCGGCGCATTTTTGCGGGAAGCTCTGGTGGACGAGATGGTCATTTATATTGCACCCAAATTGATGGGAAGCACGGCGCGGCCGCTGTTCGACTGGTCGGTGGAGCAGATGGGTGCGGCGCTGGCGCTGGACATCCGGTCGGTCACCGCCATCGGTCCCGACCTGCGCATAGTGGCTCGCCCGCAGGCGGCCGGAGGCTGAAATGTTTACGGGAATCATAGAAACGGTCGGTCGCGTCGTCCGGGTAACGCCCCTCGGTCGTGATCTGCGCGTACAGGTGCAGGCCGAGCTCGACTGGAGCCTGGTCAAGCTGGGTGACTCCATCGCCACCAACGGCGTCTGTCTGACGGTGATCCAGAATCCGGGCAACGGGTTTGTGGCGGATGTTTCGGTGGAAACTCTGGAGCACACCACCATCGGTAGCTGGGGGGTGAACCAGCCGGTCAATATCGAACAGGCGCTGACACCGGCCTCTCGCCTGGGGGGACACATCGTCAGTGGTCACGTCGATGGTCTGGGGGAAGTGATCGAGCGACACAGCGATGCGCGCTCCGAACGCTTCACCCTCCGCATGCCCGCTGAGCTCGCCCGTTATGTGGCGCCCAAGGGGTCGATCACGGTGGACGGCATCAGTCTGACGGTCAATGCGGTCACTCAGGATGCCTTTACCGTCAATATTGTGCCCCATACCCTGTCCCACACGATTATGGGTGCTTACCAGACCGGCACCCGTGTCAACCTGGAAGTGGATCTGATTGCGCGCTATCTGGAGCGGCTGATTAGCAGCA
>CAZJKJ010000027.1:0-18129 GCA_964546435.1 uncultured Cellvibrionaceae bacterium | reverse complement strand
GTCAACCTGGAAGTGGATCTGATTGCGCGCTATCTGGAGCGGCTGATTAGCAGCAGCAACGCCAGCCAGATCCCGTCACTGACCCCTGCATTCCTGGCAGAACACGGATTCATGAGGTAAACCCTGTGGAGCTCAACACCACTGAAGAGCTGATCGAAGAAATCCGTCAGGGCCGCATGGTCATCCTGATGGATGATGAAGATCGGGAAAACGAAGGTGATCTGGTCATGGCGGCGCAGCAGGTGCAGCCGCACCACATCAACTTCATGGCGCGCCACGCCCGGGGCCTGATCTGCCTGACACTCACCGAGGCCCGCTGCAAGCAGCTGGGGCTGCCGCTGATGACACTGGAGAACCTGACGCCCCACGGCACCAACTTCACGGTGTCCATCGAGGCCGCCGAAGGCGTCACCACGGGGATCAGCGCAGCCGACCGGGCGCGCACGGTGCAGGTTGCCGTGAATGCGCAGGCGACGCCGCGGGATATCGTGCAGCCGGGCCATATTTTTCCCATCATGGCGCAGCCTGGGGGCGTGCTGAACCGCGCCGGGCACACCGAGGCCGGTTGTGATCTCGGCCGGCTGGCGGGGTTCGAGCCGGCGGCGGTGATTGTGGAAATCATGAATGACGATGGCACCATGGCACGGCGGCCGGATCTGGAGACCTTCGCCCGACAGCACAACCTCAAGATCGGCACCATCGCCGACCTGATCCAGTACCGGACCGTCCACGAGAAAACCGTCTCCTGCATAAACGAACGCAAGGTGCAGACCTACTACGGTGAATTTCTCCTCAAGACGTATCTGGACAGTGTGCACGGTGAATATCACTTCGCCATGGTGAAAGGCACGGTCAGCCCCGACGAACCGACGCTGGTGCGGGTGCACGTCGGCAGCACCGCCCGCGATGTTCTGGGTCTGCTGCCGCGTGAGGCGGATGATCTCAAACCCTGGACCTTTCGCGGCGCCATGGAGCGCATCGCCCAGGAAGGCTGTGGAGTGCTGGTGCTGATTGGCCACAGTGAAACTTCGGAAGAAATAGAAGAAAGCATAGACTGGCTGCTGACCGGCAAGCAGGCCCGGCCGCGCAAAAAGCTGGTGTACAAGGAAGTCGGCACGGGCTCCCAGATCCTGCAGGATCTGGGGGTTCAGAAAATGCGCCTGCTGAGCGCTCCCTATCGATTCAAGGCCATTTCCGGATTCAATCTGGAAGTGGTGGAATATCTGCAGAACGATGCATGCTGACCGGAAACGCCAGACGCTGGCTGGTCGTGATGGCGGTCGGTCATGATGGCTGCCAGTCGCTGTTTCCGCTCTGCCGCAACTACCCACACTGGAAAAACTCATGCGAATAATTGAAGGTGATTTCAAACAACCCGCTGGACGCTACGCGCTGCTGGTCAGCCGCTGGAACAGTTTTGTCGTTGAACGTCTGAAAGAAGGGGCGATCGATGCCCTGCGTCGTCACGGCGTGGACGATGACAGTATCGATGTCTATTACGTACCCGGTTCCTTTGAACTGCCGCTGGTTGCCAAAAAGGTCACCGCCAAAGGTGAGCATGCGGCGGTGATTGCCCTGGGCGCGATTATTCGCGGCGGCACAGCGCACTTCGAATACGTCGCCGGCGAGTGCACCAAAGGGCTGGCCCAGGCGTCCATGGAGAGCGGCATACCGGTGACATTCGGCGTCCTTACAGTGGATACCATCGAGCAGGCCATCGAGCGGGCGGGTACCAAGGCGGGCAACAAAGGCGCCGAAGCCGCCGTGACAGCGCTGGAAATGGTTTCGCTGATCGGCAAGATCTGATCTCTGCCCAGTCGCAGCGATCCGCAATGTTTATTCAGATTCAAGAGAAGTATTTACCATGGACATCACGCCCTCTCACCGCTCCAAAGCGCGCCATTTTGCGATGCAGGCCCTGTATCAATGGCAAATTACCCGCAATCCGCTGAATGTTATCGAGGCCGAGTTTCATGCGGACAACGATATGTCCAAGGTGGATCTGCAGTATTTTCATGAACTGGTGCATGAGGTGCCGAAGCATCTGGCGGAGATCGAAACCGACTTTCTGCCGTTCGTGACCGACCTGTCGCTGGAGCAGATTGATCCGATAACGCTGGCTCTGCTGCGAATGTCCGGCTATGAATTACGTTATCGGCTGGATGTGCCGTATAAGGTTGTGATCAACGAGGCATTGCGCCTGTCCAAAAAATTCGGCGCTACTGACAGTTACAAATTTCTGAATGGCGTGCTGGATCGCGTCGCCGGAAGGTTGCGGGCGACCGAGGCGCGGGTGGAGAAATAACAGACAAGGTTGAGCCGCATGGGTGAATTCGAACTGATCCGACAGTATTTTGCCCGGGGCGGCGCCAGTGAGGACGTCATGACCGGCATCGGTGATGACTGTGCCATTCTGCGGCCGCCGGCCGGGCGTGATCTGGCAGTGTCCATGGATACGATGGTCAGCGGGGTTCACTTTCCGGAAGCGACGCCACCCGGAAAAATCGGCGCACGCGCCCTCAGTGCTGCGCTCAGTGACCTTGCCGCCATGGGGGCCCAGCCCCACTGGTTCACGCTGGCGCTGACCCTGCCGAGCGCCGATGGCACCTGGCTCAGTGAATTTAGTGACGGCATGCTCGAGGTGGCCAACAACTTCGGTTGCTGCCTTGTTGGCGGCGACACCACTCGCGGTCCTTTGTGTGTCACCGTGCAGGTGCATGGCAGCGTGGCCCAGGGCGCTGCCCTGCGGCGCGACGGGGCCAATCCGGACGACGTGGTGTATGTCACCGGCTCGCTGGGTGACGGCGCCGCTGCTCTGGCGTTGTTGAAGAAAAAGCTGACCGTTTGCCCGTCCAGCTACGATTACTTGCTGAAGCGTTTCTATACGCCCACCCCCCGCTTGCCCGAAGGGGCGATGCTGGTGGGCTTGGCGTCCAGCGTTATCGACATCTCCGACGGTCTTTGCGCGGATCTCGGGCATATCTGTGACGCCAGCGGCGTCGGTGCGGTGGTCGATATCGATCGGGTGCCGGTGTCGGCCACCTGGAAAGACTATGTGGTCGAGGATCAGCGCTACGAGTGGGCGCTCAGTGGCGGTGACGACTATGAACTGTGTTTCACCGTGCCGCGCCGGTTCGTGGGCCAGATCGAGCAGTGGAACAAGGCGGGTAAACTGGAGGCGACCGCGATCGGCAAGATCGTGAGCAAACCCGGCATCATATTCGCCCGGGAGGGCCGGGCCTATTCCTTGAAAAAACGGGGGTTCAATCATTTTGAACAGTAAAAACCCGACCTTTAAAGAGTTGTTCCAGCACCCGCCGAGCCTGTTGGCCTTCGGATTTGGCTCGGGGCTGGCGCCGGTGGTCCCCGGTACATTTGGCACCCTCGCGGGTATCCCGTTTTTTCTGCTGTTACGGCCGCTGCCGCAGCCGTGGTTTCTGGGCGTTATTGTGCTGGCCTTTGTTGTGGGCATCGTGCTTTGCAACAAGGCATCCGAGCGCCTGGGCGTCCACGATCACGGCGGAATTGTCTGGGACGAATTCGTGGGGTTGTGGCTGGCACTGGCATTCATCCCGTTTGAATGGCCCTGGGTAGTGGTCGGGTTCCTGATTTTCCGCCTGTTCGACATGCTCAAACCCTGGCCGATTTCCTGGCTCGACCGGCGCGTCCACGGCGGCATCGGGATCATGCTGGATGATGTCGTGGCCGCTCTGTTCACCATCGCCTGCCTCGAAGGCCTGGAGTATGGGCTGTTACAGATTTGATGCCGGATGAAGGGCCGGTAGAAACGCCGGTCAGCGTGCCGGTCAATGTGTCAGAAGTATGGATCAGAAGTAAGGATCAGACAGGTCCGGGCTCCGGCAGGTCTGGACCTGTCGCGAGATGTAATCAAGAACCGCAAAGGGTTTTTCCGTTGACAGTCAATTATGTAGAGTCTTCCAAACTCCCCACTCCCTGGGGGATGTTCGAAATGCACGGGTTCAGTGAACCCGGTACTGACAAGGAGCATGTCGTCCTGACCATGGGGCGTGTGGATGACGGTGAGCCGGTGCTGGTGCGCCTGCATTCGGAGTGCCTGACCGGGGACGCGCTGTTCAGTCTGCGGTGTGACTGCGGGGCGCAGTTACAGGCGGCGATGTACAAGGTCGCCACCGAAGGGCGCGGCGCCATTTTCTATCTGCGCCAGGAAGGACGCGGGATCGGGCTGATCAACAAGATTCGCGCCTACCATCTTCAGGACAAAGGCGCCGATACCGTGGAAGCCAATGAGCAGTTGGGATTCGGTGCCGACATGCGTGATTACAGCATTCTCAGGCCCATGTTCGAGCACCTGCGCATCAACCGGGTGCGCCTGATGACCAATAACCCCCGCAAGCTACAGGCGCTGGCAGAAATCGGCGTGGAAGTCGTGGAACGGCTGGTCCATGATACCGGTCGCAATCCCCACAATCTGAAGTATCTGGCGACCAAAAAGGGCAAGCTGGGCCATCTGTTTGACGACTCATAAGGGGCCGCAGCCCGCGCGATGAATTGCGCAGACGGCGGGTCATCCGTTCACGCTGAAAGAGTGGCGCCGCTCAGCCGGCGCATATTTGCGCCTGGCGCGAGCCGGTGGTCTGATCGAGCCGCTCCAGAATTCGCTGCTCCATGCCCGCCAGATCCAGCTGCACCGACGCTAGCTGTTTGCGCCGCACGGCGTGCTCGATGAACTTGTCCGGCAAGCCCAGCAACAGTGTCGGTTTCACTATTCCCATGGCCGCCAGATATTCGGTGACTGCCGAACCCGCGCCCCCGGCGGTGCACCCTTCCTCCAGCGTGACCACCAGCTCACAGCCGGCAATGGCCTGGTTGATCAGGGCGGTATCCAGCGGTTTCAGCCAGCGCATGTCGCAGAGGGTAAATTTGTGGCGGCGTGCGATGTCCTGCGCATCCGCGAGCAACACGCCGAAGTTCAGAATGCAGACGCGACTGCCCTGTGCCAGCAGCCGGCCTTTGCCGACCGGTGGCGGATCGGATTTCAAAACGATGGGCGCGCCCGGACCGGTGCCACGAGGGTAGCGGATTGCGGCCGGCCCGTTATACAGGTAAGCGGAATTGAGCAGCTGATAGCATTCATTTTCATCACTGGGCGTGCCAATCACCAGATCGGGAATGCAGCGCAGATAGGCGAGGTCGAAGGCGCCCGAGTGAGTGGGGCCGTCTTCACCGACCAGACCGGCCCGGTCAATGGCGAAGGTGACGTCCAGCTTTTGCAGGGCCACATCGTGCACCACCTGATCATAGGCCCGTTGCAGGAAGGTCGAATACACGGCGACCACCGGCTTGAGTCCTTCACAGGCCATGCCGGCGGCCAGGGTTACGGCGTGCTGTTCGGCGATGGCAACATCGTAAAAGCGGGCCGGAAATCGTTCCCGGAATTCCACCATGCCGGAGCCTTCACACATGGCGGGGGTAATACCCACCAGTAACGGGTCCCGCGCGGCCTGGTCACATAGCCACTGACCGAACACCTGCTGGTATTTCAGGCGCGGCAGGGGCGGGGGGCTAAAGGTTTCCTTGGGTTCGATCTTGTTGAGGGCGTGGTATCCCACCGGATCGCGCTCGGCGGGCGCAAACCCCTTGCCTTTGGTGGTGATGACGTGGAGCAGCTTGGGGCCCTTGAATTCGCTCAGGTTCTTCAGATCATTGGTCAAGCGGTTCAGGTCGTGGCCGTCGATTGGCCCGATATAGTAAAAGCCCAGCTCCTCAAACAGGGTGCTCGGGGAGACCATGCCCTTCATGTGCTCTTCGGCTTTGCGGGCCAGCTCTCGGGCGTTGGGCAGGTTTTCCAGCATTTTCTTGCTGCCTTCGCGCAGAACCCGATAAAACTTGCTCGCCCAGATCTTGGAAAAGTAGGTGGCCAGCCCGCCGACATTGGGGGAGATCGACATGTTGTTGTCGTTGAGCACAACCAGCAGGTTGGCCCCGGTATGGGCGGCGTGGTTGAGGGCTTCAAAGGCCATGCCCGCTGTCATGGCGCCGTCGCCAATGATGGCCACGGTTTCCCGACCGATATTGCGCTCGGAACTGGCCAGCGCCATTCCCAGCGCCGCGCTGATGGACGTGCTGGAATGGCCGACACCGAAGGTGTCATAAGGGCTTTCGCTGCGTTTCGGGAAACCGGACAGGCCGTCCTGGGTGCGAATGGTGTGCATCTGCTCGCGCCGGCCGGTGAGGATCTTGTGGGGATAGGTCTGATGACCCACATCCCAGATCAGAAGGTCGTGGGGCGTATCGAAAACGTAATGCAGCGCGATGGTCAACTCGACCACGCCCAGCCCCGCACCGAAATGCCCTCCGCTCTGCCCCACGCTGTACAGCATGAATTCTCTCAACTCTTCGGCGAGTTGCGGCAGCTGCTTGCGCTCAAGCAGGCGCAGATCGGCCCCACCTTCAATGGTGTCCAGTAAAGGCGTGTGGGGTCGCGTCAGAGGAATCTCGTCAAACATACTCGGATAGGCTGTCTATGGGTCGAGGTGGTCGGGTATTGTAGGGCGGCAGTCGTCCCTTTGAAAGCTCGGCGGCCAGTAATTAACCAAAGTTGGAACAGCCTGCGCGGAAATACCGGGCGTCATCCAGGCGGTACAGGGTGAGACAGTTACCCCAGACGCACCCGGTATCCAGGGCGATATGACTGGCCACGCCGGTGCGCCCCTCCAGCGCTGCCCAGTGCCCGAAGAGCAATCGGGAACCCCGGTCCGCGACCTGGCGTTCATGGTCATACCAGGGCTGCATGCCCGCGGGTGAGTCTTCCGGTCCGCCTTTGGCGTCAAAATCCAGAGTGCCGTCGGCGGCTACAAAGCGCATCCGCGTAAGGTAGTTGACGACGGTGCGCCAGCGGCGAGTTCCTGCCAGCGCCTCGTCCCAGCACAGGGGCTGTTTGCGGAACAGGCGCGCAAGGAAATACTCGATGTCATCGCTGCGCAACACCGCTTCCACTTCCCGCGCATAGCCTTCCGCCTGATCGATGGTCCAGATATGGGGGATGCCCGCATGGGTCATCACCCAGTCACCTTCGCGGTGCAGCAACGGCTGGCGGCGCAACCACTGGATCAGCTCGTCCGCATCGGGCGCCGCCAGTACATCCTGGCAGGTATCCTTGCGGTTGAAATCGCGGACACCATAAGCAACCCCCAACAGATGCAGGTCATGATTGCCCAGCACGGTCACGGCATGTTCGCCGAGATTCTTGACGGTGCGTAAAACCTCGAGATTGTCGGGACCGCGATTGATCAGGTCACCGACCAGCCAGAGACGATCCCGGCCGGGGCTGAACTGCACCGTGTCGAGCAATGTCTTGAGCGGCCCGGCGCATCCCTGAATGTCTCCAACTGCATAGGTAGCCATAATCTTCTGTCATTAAACTTTCGATTGAATCTGCCGTTGATGCCGAGTGCCTGCCGGTCAGACCTAATGCAACCGGTGCGGTGGAACCAGTGCGAACGCCGGGATGGGCGCGTCGAATTCGTCGCCGGCGGCGCTGCGCATGTGATAGGTGCCGGTCATGGTGCCGGTCTCGGTGGCCAGAATGACGCCGCTGGAATAGCGGTAGCTGCGACCCGGACCGATGACCGGTTGCTCGCCCACCACCCCCAGGCCCTTGACCTCCTGCACGGTATTCTTATTGTCGGTGATGATCCAGTGACGGCTGAGCAGCTGGACGTCGACGTCGCTGCGATTTGTCACCGTGATCGTATAACCGAACACATAACGCTCAGCCTGAGGTTCGGACTGCTCCTCGAGAAAGCGGGTTTTGATGTCGATGGCAATAGAGTCAGACAAGGGGCTGCGAATATCCTTTATGGGGTTGGACTGGGCGGTGGCGACTGGATCTGCTGCCGGTGCAAAAAGTTGGCGAGCATAACATAATCGGCCAGCGACAGATTTTCGGGTCGCAGACCCGGATTAATGCCCAGCATCGTGAGGGTTTGTGCGTCGAACAGGGCGCGCAACGCATTGCGCAAGGTTTTGCGGCGCTGCTGGAAGGCGAGTTTTACCACCTGATCCAGGGTCGCTGCGTCGGTGGCCGGATGGGGCAACTGCGGGTGCGGAATGAGGCGGACAATGGCTGAGTCCACCTTGGGAACAGGATCAAAACTCTCGGGCGGCACCTCGAACAGCATCTGCGCCTGACAGTGATACTGCGTCATGATGCCCAGTCGGCCCCAGTCTTTTTCGCCGGGGCTGGCGGTCATCCGGTCCACCACTTCCTTTTGCAGCATGAAATGCATGTCGCGGATATGTGCGCGGAATTCCAGCAGATGGAAAATCAGGGGCGTGGAAATGTTGTAGGGCAGGTTGCCGACAATCCGCAGGGGGTTGTCCGGGCTTGCAAGCGGGTTGAAATCGAATTGCAGGACATCGGCCTGATGGATTTTCAGCGCGGGATACTCCGCCTCGAAGCGCCCCCGCAGAATGGGGATGAGATCCCGGTCCAGCTCGATCACGTCAAGGTCCGCGCCGCTTGCCAGCAGGCCGCCAGTGAGGGCTCCGCGCCCTGGGCCGATTTCCACAAGCCGCTGCCCCGGCTGGGCATGTATCTGCCGGAGCAGGTGATGAATGATCGACTCGTCGGTCAGAAAATTCTGTCCGAACCGTTTGCGGGCGCGGTGGGAGAATCCGTCCGTCATGAGTGTGCCGCCGGGCCGGAACTGGCTCTTGTCATATCCAGGGCCACCTCGATGGCATAGGCGAGGCTGGTAAAACTCGCGCTACCCTTGCCGGCCAGATCCAGGGCGGTGCCATGGTCGACGGAGGTGCGGATGTAGGGAAGCCCCAGGGTAATGTTGACGGCCTTGCCGAAGCCTTTGAACTTCAGCACGGGCAATCCCTGATCGTGGTACATGGCGAGCACGGCGTCCGCATGTTCCAGATGCCGGGGGGTAAACAGCGTATCCGCCGGCAGAGGGCCGGTCAGGTTCATGCCTCGGGTGCGCAACTGCGCCAGCACCGGATCGATGACGTCGATCTCTTCCATCCCCAGATGACCTCCTTCGCCGGCATGGGGGTTCAGCCCACAGACCAGAATGCGGGGAGCGGCTATGCCGAACTGGTGTACCAGACCGGTATGGAGGATATCGAGAATCTCCGTCAGGCTCGCCGTGCTGATGGCGGCGGACACGTCTTTGAGGGGCAGGTGGGTGGTGGCGAGGGCGACCCGCAATCCCGGTGTGGCCAGCATCATCACGACGCGCTCTACGCCGGCATGTTCCGCAAAAAATTCAGTATGTCCGGTGAAATGCATGCCGGCGTCATTGATGATGCCCTTGTGCACCGGCCCGGTGACCAGCCCCTGCACCGCCCCGTTGACGCAGAGGTGTGCGGCCTGATGCAGGGTCGCCAGAACGTAGCTGGCGTTGTCCGCCCGCAAAATGCCGGGTGTCACCGAAGCGGCCAGTGGCACCGCCAGAAAGGACAGCGAACCGTTGCCGGCACGGTGTGGGCGGGCGGGATCGAAGGGCGTCAGTTGCAGCGGCAGCTGCAGCGCCTGGGCGGTGGCCCGCAAAAGCGCCGGGTCCGCCACTGCCACCAGTTCACAGTCTGCCAGCGGCTGCTGGACATAACGCACCAGCAATTCCGGGCCAATGCCCGCCGGTTCCCCCGGCGTTACCGCTAGACGTTGCATCAGTTTTTAGCGTCTTTGGTGTCTTTGATATCTTCAGCGTCTTTGATATCGATGTAGGCGTTGTCCCGCAGCTCCCGCAGCCACAGTTGCAGCTCATCTTCGTAGCGGCGACTGGTGAGAATGCGGGCGGCCTTTTCCCGCAGGACTTCTTTCGAGATGTCTTCCTGCCGGCGCTCGTCCACTTTTAGAATGTGCCAGCCGAAACGGCTCCGGAAGGGTTCGCTGATCTCGCCGGTGGCGGTGCCAGCCAGGGCTTTTTCGAATTCAGGGACGAACATCCCCGGTCGGCTCCAGCCGAGTTCGCCGCCCGATAACATCGAGCCGATATCTTCCGAGTGCTCTTTCGCCAGCGCGGCGAAATCTTCACCCTTCAAGATCTGCTCGCGAACTTTCTTAAGTTTCGCTTCCGCTTCTTCATTGCTCAGAATCGCCGAGGGTTTCACCAGAATGTGGCGCACCTTGGCCTGCTGCTGGACTTGCTGGGAGTCGTCGCGCTTGTCCATCAGTTGCAGGATATGAAAGCCGGCGGCGCTGCGGGCGGGTTCGGAAACATCACCTTTTTCCAGGGTCGGCGCGATCTCGGCAAACAGGCTGGGCAGGTCACTGCTTTTGCGCCACCCCAGATCGCCCCCTTCAAGGGCGTCCGGGCCGTTGGACTCGGCAATCGCCACGTCGGCGAAGTTGGCGCCGCGGCGGATGCGTTTCGCCAGTTCCCCGGCTTTGCGTTCAGCGGCCGCGATCTGATCGGCGGTGGGGGACTGAGGCAGGCTGATGAGGATGTGGGAAAGGCGGTATTCCGGCGAGATCCAGAACTGGGCGTCGGCGGAGCTGAGGAAGTTTTCGATCTCCAGCGGCGAGATCTGGATGCGCTGCTGCACCATACCCTGCTGGATCTGTTGAATGGTCATGTCCCGGCGCACGGTGTCCCGCAGCGCCTCCAGACTCATGCCTTCCTGCTGCAACTGTTGCCGGAACTGCTCGGGGCTCATGTTGTTCGACATGCGGATATTGTTTACCGCCTGGTTGACCTGTTCGTCCGTCACCGTAAAGCCGACGCGGCTGGCCACCTGCAATTGCAGCTGTTCACTGAGCAGGTGATCGATGACCTGCTGCCGCAACACGTCCACGTCCGGCAGAGACATCCGCTGCGCGGCGGCGCGCTGGGCGACCTGCACAATCCGCTCGTCCACTTCCGATTGCAGGACCACGTTCTTGTCGACCACCGCGACGACCTTGTCGAGCGGTACGGCAACCGCCAGAGCGGTACCAGAGAGGAGCGAAAAGGCGGCGCTTGCCAGCCATTGGGTATATCGTTTCATAGAATCCAGTCGGTTATAGAGGCGATCGGAACACAGACTGACACGGGGCAGGCGCGCCGGGTCAGGGAATCGGTTCGTTTCGCTCTCTGAAAATCGGAATGTTCTCTTCCAGCAATTGCCGCACCCGCTCTCCCGAGCTGGTCAGCCCCTTGAGATCGATTTCGAAGAAGATGCCATTGTCGTAATGGCGGTCTTCGTCATTGACGAGGTCCGCCAGTTTACTGTCCAGCCAGCGCCGCGCCAATATGCGCAGCCGGTAACAGCAATCGTCGTATTCGAACCCGATGAACGCATCGAGTTCCCGCTGGGCATCCAGGTCATAGAAAACCCGGCCGACGATCTGCCACTGTTCCTTGATGGGGAAAGTAAACAGTGTATCGAGCTGGTCTACGGGTACCCAGGTGGTCGCCAAAGGGTCTTCGCGAACATAGCGATAGCCGAGGCTTGCGTAGCGCTTTTTGGCGTCGCGATATTCGAGACCGGTGCTGGCCCGCATGATGCGGCTGCTTTTGGGGTTGAACAGCCAGTCGTTGTGAAGGGTCCAGCGTTCATTGATACGACCGAAAAACCGTGCGGCCAGATCGGATTCCTGCAAGGTCTGGCTCTGGCTTTCATCTCCCAGGGTCACCCGCCGGTCCTGAAAATAAAAAACCTGCCCCAGGCTCGCACCCATGACGGGCTCCAGGCGCTCTTCATCGAACCACTGGGCATCGACGCCCACCGTCAGCTGGTTGGCATCATCGAGACGGTCCCGCCCGATGAAGCGACGATCCCGAAACAGCTGGTGATAACTGAACGTCAGCGGGGTGGTATCAAAATTGATGTCCCGCACCGGCCCGTCGGCCGCGTCGGTCAGGTTGTACAGATCGCTGTGATCGGTGTAGCGGCGGTACAGGTAATAGAAGCGCGGCTGCAGAATCTGGCGACCCTCGTCCCGCTCAAACACCAAGCCGCTGTCGATACTGGCGTAATTGGTGGCCAGGGCCGGATCGGCGTCGACGCCGTCGCGGAGATTGTCATCATCCAGCTGGTAGCCCAGCGCCTGCACGCCCATCTTGGGGCGTATGAATCCCCAGGGGCGCTCCTGGCTCCAGCTCAGGGCGTAGTCCATATAGCCGCGACTGCCGGTAATAAAGGTGTCGTCTTTATTGGTGAAGTGGGCGAGTTCATGGTCCAGAGTCAGGTTCCAGGAGTTCCAGCGGTAGCGCCCCTGGGCCTGAATTTTGGGTAATTGCCGGTAGGCCGGCGCCAGGTCCGCCAGCAGGTTCTGGTACGCCTGGGCCCGCGCACTGAAATGCCAGTTGGGCAGCCGCAGGCCGAGCACCGCACGCTGGGTCAGATAGGTATTGTTGGTTACATCGAAGCTGGCTGCGGACAGATCGCGGAAATAATCGATGTCACTGACTTTGGTGAACTCGACGTCCGAGTACCAGCGGCCATCGGCTTCCCCGTGATGGAGATAATTGGCGAGCCAGCGCTGTTCGCCCTTGAAAGGCCGCAGGGTAGCTTCGCTCAGGCCGCTTTCCTGCAGCCGGTCCAG
Source organism: uncultured Cellvibrionaceae bacterium (assembly GCA_964546435.1). GTDB lineage: Bacteria > Pseudomonadota > Gammaproteobacteria > Pseudomonadales > Cellvibrionaceae > CAYNST01. The sequence goes on along the minus strand of CAZJKJ010000027.1, from coordinate 5,606 downwards.
ATCCGGGTCGGCGCCGCCGTCGTCTTTGGGGAGCCAGCCGAGGTTGATGGTATTGGACGCGTAGTCACCCAGATGACGGAATTCGGTCTCCAGCATGAATCCGTGGCCGCCGGCGTAGCGGGGCGCGATGGTCGCATCGTAGTTGGGCGCGATGTTCCAGTAGAAAGGCACGGTGATGTCCGGGTGCCCGTCGTTGGTTCTGAAGGTGGGGAAGAGCAAACCAGACTGGCGTTCGGTGCCGACCGGGAAGGTAATGATGGGGGTGTAGAGAACCGGTATCTTGCCGATGGTCACCCAGACATTGCGCCCGTAACCCTGCATGGTATTGGGGTTGATGGACAGTTTGTCGCCCTTGATGAGCCAGGTTTCTTTATAGGGTTCACAGCTGGTAATGCGGCCCTGTTCAAGGGTGATGACGCCGTTGGACAATTGCTCGATGCTTTCGGCACTGCCGCGCAGATGGCTCTGGTGCAGCACGAATTCACCGCCGTCAAAGCGGGCCTCATTGCCCGCCATATTGACCTTGGCGCCGGCGCCGCGCACCAGCAGCCCGGGCTGGCGGATTTCTACATTGCCTTCGAGTTCTGCGGTTTCGACCGTCTGATCATATGACATGCTGTCGGCACGCAGTTGCCGGAACCCCTGGGAAATCTCCACATCGCCCAGCAGTTGTATCTGGGGGCCTTCTTTATGGGTGGAGTCGGCTTCTACATAAATGGGTGCGCTTCCGGGGTCCTGCAGTTCGGCGATGTCCGGCCCCATTGGGTCGAGATACGTACCGCGACAGGCGGGCCCCAGAAACGACCGCTGCAACCGGGTAAGCTGCTCGGCCGGAACCCAGTCATAACGCTGCGTCAGCAGCTCCGCAGGCACATCAGGCGTCGCGGTCTCTGGCGTTGCGGAAAACGCGTAGCCGGAAAGGGTACACAGGAAAATGGGTAGCGTCCGGACAAGGCGTTTGAGCATTGCTGAAGAAATCTGCACCTGAGTGAATGTAGCCGAAGTTGGAGCAGGGCGATTGTAAAGGTGTCGCCAGCAGATTACTAGGAAACCTCTGGCCGAGTCCGGGACCGCTCCGGGCAGGGACGCGGGGCTTGCTCCTGCCGGTGATGGTGGCGATTTTCGCGTTGCTCCGGCTGCGCGGAATGTTCTAACCTGTTCACCGTTTTGACTTTGCGACACTCCACGGGTTATGCGGGAACAGGATATGAATGAAGCAGGTGCCGGTTTGCGTCACTGGGTCAATGCCGTCTGGCCAAATCTGCAGTTGCAGGAATTTTCCCTGAATCCGGCGTTCCATACGGTTGGCGATGTGGCGCCCGAGTGGCAGGCCCTGTCTGGGGATGCGGGCTTTCGGCGTTATTTCCGGCTCGCCAGTGAGCCGCCGTTGCTGGCGGTATACGCGCCCGTCGCCACGGAAGACACTGGCAGTTTCATGAAAATCGCACATCATTTGCGCAGGGGCGGCGTCATGACTCCGGCGATTGCCGCCCATGATCTTGAACACGGATATCTGCTGATTGAAGATCTGGGCAGCCAGTTGCTGCTGGATGTCCTTGACGAAGACAATGCGGATGAACTCTACGGCGGCGCCCTGTCTGCCTTGCAGCAATTGCAGCACTGTCCGCCCGACCCGCAGATTTTCCCGCTGTACGATCGCGACCGCCTGCGAACTGAAATGAATCTCTTCCCGGAATGGTTTGTTGGCAAGCTGCTGGGTGTCGCTACCAGTCCCGCCGAACAGAGCCTGCTGGAGGATGTGTTCCGGTTGCTGGAAGAATCCGCGCTGCAACAGCCCCAGGTGGTGGTGCATCGGGACTATCATTCGCGCAACCTGATCCATCGCCCCCACCAGCCTCCCGGCGTCATCGACTTCCAGGATGCGGTCATCGGCCCGGTCACCTACGATCTGGTTTCCCTGCTGCGGGACTGCTACATCGCCTGGCCCCGTGAGCAGGTGCAGGGTTGGGCTCTGGACTATGCCCACCGGTTACGGGCTGCCGGGCTGGCGACCGGGTTCGATGACCGGCAGTTTCTGCGCTGGTTCGATCTCATGGGGTTGCAGCGGCATATCAAGGTGCTGGGCATCTTTGCCCGCTTGTCTCTGCGGGACAACAAACACAGCTACTTGAACGACCTGCCATTAGTGGTGCGTTACACCGTCGAGGTGGCCCGGGGTTACCCTGAGCTGGCGAACTTTGTCGAATGGTTCGACCGGGCGCTGCAACCAGCGATTCATGCAAGTGCCTGGCACCGGGTGAATCCCCTGTGAAAGCGATGATTCTCGCTGCGGGGGAAGGTCGCCGCATGCGTCCTCTCACCGATCATGTTCCCAAGCCGCTGCTGCCGGTGGCCGGCATTCCGCTGATTGAGCGACACATCATCAAACTGCGGGACGCGGGCTATACCGAGATCGTGGTGAATGTCTCTTATCTGGGGCACCAGATCGAGCAGGCGCTGGGCGATGGCAGCGCCTTCGGGGTGACCCTTCACATCTCCCGGGAAGCCGAACCTCTGGAAACGGCCGGCGGGGTGGCCAGGGCGCTGCCGTGGTTGGGAAGCCGACCGTTCCTGCTGGTCAACGGGGATGTCTGGACCGATTATCCCCTGCAGGCGCTGCGGCTGGTCTGCCCGCCGGAACGCGGCGCGCATCTTGTCCTGGTGGATAACCCGGCCCATCATCCTGCTGGCGATTTTTCCTTGTCCGACACCGGAGCGGTCACGCCCAGGGGGGGCGCACCTGCTTATACCTTCAGCGGTCTCAGTGTGGTGCAGCCGGCGATGCTGCACGCCTATCCCCGGTTGCGGGCGCGCTTTCCCCTTCTTGAAGTGCTCCTGTGGGCTATGGGCGAGGAGCGGGTCACCGGGGAGCACTTCGGCGGACTGTGGGTGGATGTGGGCACGCCCGACCGCCTCGAGCAGGTGTGCCAGTTGCTGGCGCCCTGACTGCTGAGCGCCACCTGTCAACTTAAGCTGTTGCCAACTTAACCTGTTCATTTGACCGTCACCTGCACCACCGCCCGCCGCCATCCTGGGGATGAATCGTGAAATCGGCACCAGCGTCCGCCCGGGGTGAGACCTCTGTCATCCGGCACCCCGCGTCGCTGTGTTAGCCTGAGCCGTATCTGTATGTCAGAAAAACCATAAGGTCTTCGTGTCCTGCCCCGGGGCGCTGTTCGGACCGGATCCGGGATTCATAACAATGGGTTGCGTGACCAACCTTGAAACAAGGGCTTCTTCATGAACGTGCGTCTTCCTTTGATGTTGGCCGCCAGCGCGCTGCTGGTTGCCTGCGGTGGCAATCTCGATACCGAGGTGCCGGGCGATTCCGGCTCGTCAAGTTCCTCGACCTCCAGTGGCACCAGCCCCGGCGGTTCTACCAGTAGCAGTTCCTCCAGTAGCAGTTCCTCAAGCAGCAGTTCCTCGAGCAGCAGTTCCTCGAGCAGCAGTTCCGGCGACTACAATCCCGAATTCCCGGCCGGCGCCCGTCTCGAAAGCGCTGCCGATGGCACGACGAAAGCGGAGGGGACCAGCTTTGCCAGTGTGACCGATGGCGATACGTCCACTTACTGGATGCCCTATGGCACCAACAGCGAGCGCATCTCCATCAAATTCCCCAGTAGGGTGATCGCCAGCGCCGTCGTAATCCGCGAGCCGACGAGCACCGTCACCGGCTGGACTCTCGTCCATCACGACAGTGGTGAGGTGTTGGCAGCGGGTGATTTTCTTGGCAATGAGGCGGTGATCACGTTTGAGCAGACCCTGGTGTCGAAACTCAACCTGATGATCAACAGCGCCAGTTTTCCACCGATGATCAGTGAGTTTGAAGCCTATGGCACGGTACTGCCGGACAGTGGCAGTTCTTCCAGTTCTTCCAGTTCCTCAAGCTCCTCGAGCAGCAGTGCTTCATCCAGTAGCGGTGGCGCCATCACCGGTGCGACCTGCAGCTCCACCGGCAATGTCAGCGTGAGTCAAACCATTGTGGTCGAGGCCGGTCAGTCCTACGACGGCAAATGCCAGACATTCAACCCGACGTCTGCTCTCGGCGATGGCAGTCAGAATGAATCACAGAAGCCGGTCTTCCGGGTGGAGCAGGGTGGCTCCCTGCACAATGTGATCATCGGCAATAACGGTGCCGACGGCATCCATACCTATGGCGATGCCGTGATCCAGAACGTCACCTGGCAGAACGTGGGTGAAGACGCGCTCACCGTCAAGAGTGAAGGCCACGTTGTGGTGCGCAACATTACCGGTCGCGACGGGGAAGACAAATTCTTCCAGGTCAACGCCGCCGCAACCCTGCAGGTGGAAAACTGCGTGATCAACGGGGCCGGCAAAACGCTGCGCCAGAACGGCGGGACGACCTACCGGATTGATGTTCTGCTTGATCGCTGCGACATCAGCAACATGAAGGAAGGCATTTTCCGCACCGACAGCAGCGCCAGCGTTGCCCGTATCACCAACAGCCGTTTGCGCAATGCCGGCAGTATCTGTATCGGCAACTGGGCCAGCTGTACCTCAGCCGGCATCACCCAGTACTGATCTGCCAGAGCCCGGTTGCAGACCGGGCTTGCGGTTTTTCTTTGCCGCCGTCGCGGGACGCTCCTCTGGTTACTCCGCCGCCGCCAGACGTTTTTCCGGAAACGCCGGCGTGCGGGCTCGGATCTGTTTGAGGGCGACTTTGAAACTGCCTTTCAGGTGCGGTTTGAGGTACTTGAATACGGTCCCCACCGGCTCCTGACGGATATGGCAAAAAAGCGCCAGCGCATAGATGGATTCGCTTTCCGACAGGCTCGCCTGGCGATTGGCCCGGGGGTTGTAGCAGCTGGCGCAGCTGCCGCGGTAGGTATAGGCGGAGTTGGTCAGCATGATGCCGAAGCCGAGAAAAGTGGCCAGCACTTCGGCGGCCTGTTCGAAATGTTCAAGACCGCCCGGCGGCGTTTGCTGGCTTTGCCAGAGCATGTGCTGGGCGCAGGTATGCGCAATCGACGCCACCAGGTCCTGAGGCTTGAGAAGCTGGTCGCGGATGTAGGGAACCTGCAGGGCCGTGGTGGCCGCCGTGGCCACGATCGCCGGCTGATCCTCGCGAAAACGCTCGCTGGGGATCAGGCCGAGGCGTTGGGGTGGCTCTGCAGGGGCGAGACGGGCATCCACCAGCAGCCAGGGCCAGTGCGCGATACCGGCCAGCTCGGTCACTCGTCCCAGGATGTAGTGCGCCATGGGCTCGGGTCCCGAGACTTTCCGGGGAAAGTCCTGGACGTCCGGCACGATGAGGCGAGTGTGCTGCCAGAACGCCTGAGGCCCCCCCTGTTGCAGAACGAACACCGCGCACTCGTCGATCCAGTCAGCGGCCGCATCGGAAATAAGCTGTTTTTGGAACCAGTGGAACATGCAGGACTCCCGGCTTTTGCAAGTGGGGGGAGGATAGCAGAGGAACGCGCCGCGCGCCGCCGGCCCGCTCGCGATTTGCGCCGGGATGTTTACCTTGCTTTTGCGGGATTAACTCACTAAAATCCGCCGCCCTTAAACCGCCAAAATCAAACCTTGATTCTGGCTTCTCCTTGCTTCACCGCCCGGCGGGAAGCTTGCAACCCGTAAGGAGCTAC